>CAWCJX010000079.1:0-13192 GCA_963795865.1 uncultured Alphaproteobacteria bacterium | reverse complement strand
ACGAATGCATGACCCCATCGCCAAGACCGGGGCATGGCTGAATCAGATGCTCAGAGGGCATCTGAACTACTATGCTGTTCCCGGAAACAGCCCAAGCCTGTGGTGGTACTTCAACGAGGTGCGATGGCGCTGGCTAAAGTCGCTCAAGCGACGCAGCCAGCGCGCATTCATGAGCTGGGAGAAGTTCACCAGCTCCACCGACCGCTTTTTCCCGTCGATCAGGATACTACACCCGCTGCCCTGTCACCGTTTCGACGCCAGAACCCGAGGGACGAGCCCAGTGCGTTAGCAGCGCACGCTGGGATCTGTGCGGGGGGCGGTCAGCAATGACCGTCCCTACCGCGACCATGCGGCCCGAAAATATAAATGACCCGGCACGGGGACCCGCTACTGGATCACCTCGTCGGAGTTGGCCAACAGCGTTTCGGGGATGGTGAGGCCGAGCTTGATTATGGGGCCGGGACGTTGCCGAGGCGGGCGCAGCCCGTCCCGTTTATTACAATGTTGCCGCCATGGTTGCCGAGCGCCGTATTATCGAACAGATTGCTGGGGCAAGCCACGGAGATCCCGTCAGCCCCGTTGCCATTCGCGCTATTTCCGGTCAGAAGATTGCCGGCCCCCCCGGCGAAGATGCCGTTGGCCCCATTGCCGTCCGCCTGACTGTAGATGATCGTACCGCTGCCATTGACCAGGTCGATCCCAGAATTGCCGTTGCCGATCGCGCTGCTACTGTCGATGACGTTATTACTACCAGTAGCAAAGTACATCCCGTTGGTGTTGTTAGCATTCGCCCTGCTGTTAGTTACTGTGTTATTATCGGCAAAGAAAGCAATTCCGGTGCCATTATTGTTTGATCTGGTATTGCGAACCGTGTTGTTGCTTCCTTGGAAGTAGATTCCAGTATTTGCGTTACCGCTTGCGTTGCTATCTGTCACTATGGCGTCGTTGCCTCCGACGTTTATCCCCGAAAATCCCCCGTTCGTCACATTGACGTATGAAATCGTCACGTCTGAGGCGCCTGCGAAGTTGATATTTTGATTAAAACCCGTGATCGTTCCATTGGCGACGATGATATTCGAGGGGCCGCCGATGATCCCAGAAGAAAACCCGCTTCCGCTAATCGTATGACCGTGCAGGTCGATAGCGACCCCACTGACGGTAATGGTGATGCAATTTGTGTTTGGTGGTGCCGTTATGTTCTTGGTCACAGTGTAGGTTCCCGGGGCCGACACTGTGCCACAAGCCGATATCGTGCCATCTGCACGAGCGGCCGATGAGGTTGCAGCGACGCCGAGAGCCAGCAAAACGGCCGGAGCCAGCGTAGTCTTCGTGATCATCGGTGCCTCCTTGCCCCACACTTAATGCTGGGACCTTAACCGAGGGCCGGACGAAAATCTGTTGCCGGTCAGCAACGCTGGATATCTCTTTGAGCCCGACTCGCGCGCGCCGCTCGCCCGCGCCCGTGCGGTTTACGGCGGAGAAGCCGCCGTAAAGGAGCCTACAGACAGCTCCCCCCGAGTACGCCGCCCAAACGGCGTCCCGCCCTTGATCACATTCACAATTCTCAGTGGTCAGCCTGACACCGCCGCCCCGGCGCCGGCAGACCCCTTCGAGATCGCCCGGAAAACCCGATGCCAATCGGCCGATCTGACGCATATGGCGGGGTTAGGGATGATTCGAAATGTCGAGGACAAGCCTAAGTTTTGCCGCCATCGATCACGGTGAGCGAGCTGCGGAGCCGAAGGCTGATGCGGGACGCCTGGGTTCCGGCTTGCAACGGCGAATAGACGCTCGAGCCCACGAACTGGACGACGCCGAGGGTCAGGCGTCGCGCCGGCCAGGTGCCGAGCCAATACGGTCGCTCCATCGCGACCAGGGACCCCAGCATCCGCCGCCCGCTCCGGCCCCGATGCGACAGCGGCAGCACCAGCACCTCGAAACTGCACGGCAGCCCGTTACCGGCCTCGGTGGCGGCGCCGGCCAGGACCCCGATCTCCTCCTCGGCGACCAGGGCGACAAGTTCGCGAATCTGCCGCGAGTGCTCGTCCCGCCACATCCCGGCGAACTCCTCGCCTCGCAATTCGCGGCCGAACAACGAGCAAATCCTGGTGCCGGCGACGCGAAACAGCGGGGCTTCGCCCGGCTCCACCGACAACACGAAGCTGTCGCCGAGAATCCTCTTGATCGCAGCGGGATCGATGTCGCCGCGTTCCGGCGCCGCGCGGGCGCCGCGACGCTGGTTCCAATATTCGTACAGCTCTCGGGACAACGGGTGCTTCATGGTCTCTTGTTGGGCAGCGGCGGACACCGGCGCGCGCCCCATTGTCTCAAAGCGGTACGGCTGTTCGCGCCGGCGGCGCGGCCGGCGCCCTACCAGCAGGGACCATGCCTGCCGGCCGCGCAGAGGCGCCGTGGTCGAACCATGCCGCAGGCGCAGCGCCGCGGTGATTTGTCCGGTGTCGGACGCCGCCGGGCGGCGCCGGATCGGTCTCTCACAAAAATGGAAGAGCGACCGCTCCGGTTCCGGAACAGCGCTGCGGAATAAATTCGCAGTCAGCCCGGATGGATGAATCGGCGGCGGAAGTCGCCTTGGGGAACGCCCCGGGAGTTGGGGACCGGCCGACTTGCGAGCCGCGGCCCGACGGCCTATTGCTGCGCCCCGTTCACCGCAGGTCCCAAGAAAGTCCCTTAAGAAAGTCCCACTTGGCCAGATCCTCCGAGCCGATATTCAATGTGCCCGCAGTGGTCCTTTCGATCATCGCGTTCCTGGTGCTCATCGAGGCGGGCCGGGAATGGCTGCTGACGGACGAGGAAAACATCGATTTCCTGCTGCATTTCGCCTTCATTCCGGCGCGCTACACCGAGAGTTATCCCGGCGGTCTCGGCGCCCAGATCTGGACCTTTCTCACCTATGCGCTCCTGCACGCCAATTTCGAGCATGTCGGCGTCAATTCGATCTGGTTTCTGCCGTTCGGCAGCGCCATGGCGCGCCGGTTCGGCACCTCGCGGTTCCTCGCCTTCTGCGCCGTCACCGCGATCGCCGGCGCCGCCCTGCACCTCGCGACCCATCTCGGCGAGCCGCTGCCGATGATCGGCGCCTCGGCGACGGTGTCCGGGGTGATGGCGGGGTCGCTGCGCTTCGCGTTCCAGAGCGGCGGCCCGCTCGCCGTGTTTCGCAGCCACGACGCCGCCGCCTACCGGGTGCCGGCGGCATCGCTCGCGGGCGCACTCAGGGATCCTCGCATCATCATTTTCCTGGTGGCGTGGTTCGGGCTCAATCTGCTGTTCGGCATCGGCGCGTCCAGCTTTCCCGGCATCGAGCAGAGCATCGCCTGGCAGGCCCATATCGGTGGCTTCGTCGCCGGGCTGATCCTGTTTGCCTGGTTCGACCCGGTGCCCCCGCACGCGGAAGTCGAACCCACCGAGCAGGCCTGAACGCATCCCGCACTGCGCGCCATTCGCGGCGGCGCACATGCTGCGGCGCACGCCCGGTTCACATTTCCGATATTGTGGTTGCCGCGGGATCGCTGCGGGCGGATGATGTCCGCTTGGGGGGCGTCACCTCGTGCGTGACCGTCGCATGCGACCGCCCGCACCGCGGATGACGCCGCCGCAAAGGTGGTCCGGAGCGAGGCGTCCATGCCCGCCGCGTCTGCGGACTCGACACGGGAGGCTGCCATGAACGTCAAGGACATCCTGTCCCAGAAGGGTGACGAGGTCCTCACCATCGAACCGACCGCGACGCTCGCCGCCGCGATGGGCATATTGGCGCAACGCCGCATCGGTGCGCTCGTCATCACCGGAGCCGACCACAGGATCGTCGGTATCGTTTCCGAGCGCGACATCGTGCGGATGCTGGTCGAGCGCGGCACCGGGATGCTGCAGTCGCCGGTCTCCGAAATCATGACGCGCAAGGTGGTGACCTGCGGCCAGAACGAGACCATCGCGGAAATCATGGGGCGGATGACGGTCGGCAAGTTCCGTCATGTCCCGGTGGTCGAGCAGGGTCGGCTGGTCGGCATCGTGTCGATCGGCGACGTGGTGAAGGCGCGGCTCGAAGAGCTCGAAAGGGAGCAGGACGCGCTGCGCGACTACATCCGCACTGCGTAGCGGATGATTCCGGAAGATTGCCGACTTTCGGAAAATATCATGCGCCGAATCGAAGGGGTCCGATCCGCCTCGGCGCCGGTCCTCGGGGTGCGCGACGTCGCGCGTGTCCGGGTTACCGGTGTGATGCACAGGCGGCCTCACGTCAGCGCGGCGATCGATTCCCTTATGGCGTCGATCGACCGCTCGGCGGCCTCGGCGCCCAGCGCGATGATTTCGCGGGCGCGATGAAAATCGAACAGGTTGATGCGTCCGACCCGCGGGCTGATCATCACATCGGGAGGGTCGCCGGCGAGCCGCGACCGCGTGATGCGGTCCTGCATGACCTGGAACGCCTCGATCATGACGGTGGAAAGCCCGGGACGCCGGTTCACGCCGAAGAATTGCCGGTGCAGCAGACGTTCGGCCTTGAACAGGCCGCGCCGGCTGCGGGCCAGCATCCGCTGTGCCCGTAGCGCGTCGTCCTCGGCGTCCGGGCCATGGTCCTGGATGATGGTGCCGCGGCCGAAATTGTCGGCATTGAGATTGACCGCGATGACCAGGCGGGCGCCGAGCGCGCGCGCCGCCGAGATCGGCAACGGGTTCACCAGCGCGCCGTCCATCAGCCAGCGGCCGCCGATCCGCTTGGGGGGAAAGATTCCCGGCAGTGCATAGGACGCCGCCAATGCCTCGCCGAGGCGGCCGCGGGTGAGCCAGATCTCATGACCGGTGCCGATCTCGGTGGCGATGGCGGCCAGCCGCATTGGCAGGTCGGCAAAGGTGGCCTCGCCGATGGTGTCGTCGAGCCGGTCGGCGAGCCGGTCGCCGCCGATCAGTCCGGAACCGCCGATCTTGAAATCGAGATAGCCGAGCATGCGCCGGCGGGTCAGTTGCCGGGCCCAGTCGTCGAACGCATCGAGCCGGCCCGCCGCATAGAAGCCGCCGACCACGGCGCCGATCGAGGTGCCGGCGATCACCTCCGGCCTGATGCCATGGGCGGTCAGCGTGCGCAGCACGCCGATATGGGCAAATCCGCGGGCGGCGCCGCCCCCCAATGCCAGCCCGATCGCGAGATGCTCCTCCGCGGGCGGGCTTACGGTGGGATCGGCGGTGCGGTCGCTGCCGAATTGCCGTCGCCAGATGTCCAAGCGCGTGCCCCTGTCATTCAGGACCGGATTCGCATGGCGGCACGCCGCGAATCGATCCTGAAATTACCGTTAACGACGCGTCTAAATTCGCATCGTGACCGAACCGCGACGGCTGGTCTCCCGTCGCCGAGGTTGGGTGGCATCGTTGTCATTGCGACGCAGCCGGGAGGTGCTGTTCGACGGCATGAGACTCGCTGAAAGAGCCCCCGCCCCAAACACCCTCTTGCGGGGGAGGGAGTAATGGAGCCGCTCGATCACGCGATTTGAAGCGAAATTTCACGGACGAAACCTCACCTGCCGTCGCCGCCCGGCGGGCGTCGCATCGAAAACCGCGTTTCCGGCATCACGGTATAATAGTCGTTATAGCCGGCGCGCTGGATCGGCCGCATCGCGCCGGTGTCGAGGAGGCCGTCCTTGATGAAACGGTCGTCGATATGGACGCCGACCACCTGCCCGAACACCACATGGCGGTCGACCGGGCGGCCGTCGCAGTCGTCCAGCGAAACCGTCTTCAGCCACCGGCATTCCAGCGCGCAGGGCGAGGCGGCGACCCGCGGCGGCCTCACCAGGCGCGAGGGCGCCGCTTCGAGGCCGGCGCACGCCATTTCGTTGACGCCGCGCGCCAGCGGCGCCGAGGTCTGGTTGACCTGCTCGCGCAGGTCGTAGGTGGTGAAGTTGCAGACGAACTCCCCGGTCTCCTCGATGAAGGCGAGCGAATCCTTGCGCGTTTCGCTGGAGAACATCACCATCGGGGGCCGGCTGGACACGCCGTTGAACCACGAATAGGGAGCGAGATTGATGTCGCCCGCGGCGCTCATGGAGGTGATCCAGCCGATCGGCCGCGGCGCCACGATCGCCTTGAAGGGATCGTGCGGCAGGCCGTGGTCGTTCTTGCGGACATCGTAGAACATGGCTCACCCGGGAAAATGGGTGACGATCTCGGCGAGCGGCGGGCGCGGGCGGTCCTCCGGCGTCTCGGCCGGATGCCCGATGTGGACGAAGCCGGCGATCTTCTCGTGGGCGGCGAGGCCGAACGCATCGAGCACCCCGCGGTCATAGGCGTACCATTCGGTGATCCAGGTCGCGGCGAAGCCCAGGGCGTGGGCGGCGACGAGCAGGCTCATCGCCGCGGCCCCCGCCGACAGCACCTGCTCCCATTCCGGGATCTTGACGTGAGGCCCGGCACGGCTGACGACGGCGATCACCAGCGGCGCGCGGGCGAGCCGCTGGCGCTCGTACGCGATGTGTTCCGGCTTGGCGTCGGGATACTTGGCCGCGAACGCCGCGGCGATCGCCTCGCCCGCCTTTTGCCTGGCGTCGCCCGCGAACACGACGAACCGCCAGGGTGTCAGCTTGCCGTGGTCGGGCACCCGCGAGGCGATGGTCAGGAGCATCTCGAGCTCGGCCGGCGTGGGGCCGGGAGGCCGCAATTCGTTCGGCTTTACCGACCGGCGACGCCTCAGAAGATCAATGGGATCGGGCATGAACAGGCTCCAGCCCGCTCGCTAGCACACTGCGGGGGTGGAGACAAAGGCCGTCAAAAAAATCCGATCGGCGGTGAACAGCGCCAGTCCAAGGCTTGAATTTGCCGCGATTCCGGTCGAAACCAAGGGCCATGAAGGGGATGGGGTGGTGCTACGGGGTGGGCGGCATGCTCGCCGCCCTGGTATTGGGGGCGATCGGGTGGCCGGAGACGGCCGCCGCGCAATTTTCTTTGCCGCCGTCCTACAGCCCGAACGCGCGCCAGCTCGCGCCGAGTGCCGGTGCGGCGGTTGCCCCGATGCCGGCCACCGTGCCGCCGTCGGCCGCCCCGGCGAGCGGGGGCTTTCGTTCCCCGCCACCGATGCCGGGGCCGGGGACTGCCGCCGGCCAGGTTTCGCTCTCGCTCCAGGCGCGTTTCGGCCGCGACACCCCGCCGATCACCAACGGCCTGGTCTGGCGGGTATTTCCCGCCCGGCCCGACATCGGCGGCGTGTTCCGGGTGCTCAAGGAAGACCACGGCGCGAGCCCGGTAGTCGCGCTGCCGCCCGGCGACTATGTGGTCCATGTCAGCTTCGGCATGGCGAGCGCGGCCAAGGCCGTGCACCTGCGCGAGGCGACACGGGAGACCTTCGAGCTTCCGGCCGGCGGCATCAAGCTCGAAGGCCGGGTCGGCGACGTGCCGATCCGCGGCGGCCAGATCACGTTCGACATCTACAAGGGCAGCCAGTTCGAGCCGGGCGACAAGTCGCCCATGGTGCAGGGGGTGTCGACCGGAGACGTCGTCGTCGTGCCCGAAGGCGCCTACCACATCGTCTCCAATTACGGCGACACCAACGCCGTGGTGCGCTCCGACATCCGCGTCCAGGCGGGCAAGCTCACCGACGTCACCGTGAACCACCGCGCCGCGGTGATCATGTTCAAGCTGGTCGGCGAGGCTGGCGGCGAGGCGCGCGCCAATACCAGCTGGTCGGTCATCACCCCCGGCGGCGACGTCATCAAGGAATCCACCGGGGCATTCCCCCGGGTGGTCCTCGCCGAAGGCGACTACCGCGCCATCGCGCGCAGCGACGGCCGCACCTATGAGCGCAACTTCAAGGTCATCACCGGCGTCGACGGCGAGGTCGAGGTGCTGGCGCGGTGAGGTGTTTGCTCAGCCGGATCGTCCCGGAGAGAGAGCATCGCCGGCACTCGGGCTCATGGGTCGTGGGCGGATTACCCTTTCGACTTCGAGCGGACCGCGGCGGTGGCAACGCCGATCGGTATGGGGCCTTTTGCCGGCTTGGCGGCGTGCGGCGTTGCCGCTCCGTTGTCCTTTGCAACCGCCGTCGGTTTGGCTCGATCGACCTGCCTGCGGGCGGCCTTGAGGTCCGCGTCTCGCCCCTGCGCGTAAACGCCGGCATAGGGGCCGACATACGGACCTCCGCCGTACCCATAGTAATAGGCATAGTTCGGATAGGTCCAACCGTAGGCGTAGCCGTACGACGGCCAATAGCCGGGCGCCGGGGCGCCGAGGTAATCGGAATCGACGAATCCGAGAACACCGTTGACATTGACTTGACACCATCCATCGGCGCAAGCGCCGGTATTCACGATCCAGCCGGGCGGGATCACCTCGATGATGTATTGGTCATAGCCCGGCGCGTAACGCAGATTGAGATAATCCAGAACGACCGCCGGAGCGGCGACGGCCCATCCGGTCGAGAGCGCCACGAAGCTCGCGCTCAACAGGGAGCATTTCAACGTATTCATGTCCTCATCCCCTCGTTTGGAGCTGATATCTTCTCCGCAAATGTTTTGACGGCCGATGACCGGCGACGGTTCGCCGATCGGAGCAAGCGTAGGCGACCGGCCACGCTGTTCCATTATACTGACCGAACCGCGTCACTGCCTTTTGATTGAGTGAGCTAAACTAAGGTATAGTCGCCATGATCGATCAAATTTTACGTGCTGTTCCCCTTGCATGGTCCTCGCCGAGGGCCAGCTACCGCGCCATCGCGCGCAGCGATGGCCGCGCCCCAGGGTCATCACCGGCGTCGACGGGGAGGTCGAGGTGCTGGGCGGCGGCTTGGGGTGGGACCGCCCCGTTCCTGCCCCGAGGTCGGGCGGCCCGCCCCGCTGCGAGTTCGGCAAGCGCCTGAACATGGCAAATCGAGAGCGCAGTTCTCCGAGGGCCTCGCTTCCGATAATTGCGAATCCTTGGTAAGCCTCGTCCGATGACGCCCCAGCAATTCATCGCAAAATGGAAGCCCGTCGCGCTCACCGAGCGCGCAGCGGCGCAGTCGCATTTCCTGGACCTCTGCGCGCTGTTCGAGCATGACGATCCAATCGCTGCGGATCCCACCGGTGAGTGGTTCACGTTCGAAAAGGGGGTGGCCAAGACCGGCGGCGGAGATGGTTTCGCCGATGTCTGGAAGAAGGGCTTCTTCGCCTGGGAGTACAAGAAGAAGAAACGCAATCTCGATGACGCGCTCGGCCAATTGGTCCGCTACGCCGCGGCGCTCGAAAATCCGCCGCTCCAGGTGGCTTGCGACACCGACCGCTTCGTGATCCGTACCGCCTGGACCAACACGGTTCCGAAGACCTATGAGCTCACCTTGGATGATCTGGCCGATCCGCGGCAACTCGACATCCTTCGTTCGGTTTTCTTCGATCCTGAAAAATTGCGGCCGAAGGAGACGCGTGCGGCTGTCACAAAAGAAGCTGCCGACAAGTTTTCGACGATTGCGTTTCGCCTGCAGGGTCGAGATACGCCTGAAAACCTCGCTCACTTCGTCAATCAACTCGTGTTCTGCTTTTTCGCCCACAGCGTGAAGCTTCTGCCCAATGGCTTTTTCCCGAAATTGCTGAAGCGGGCCGCCGAAAAGCCGGACAACGCCAAGCGGTACTTCGACGGCCTGTTTGCCGCGATGGAAAGCGGCGGCGAGTATGATCTTACCGAAATTGCCCATTTCAACGGCGGTCTGTTCGACGGCCGCCGCGCATTGGTGCTGAAATCCGATGAGATCGGCTTGCTGCAGGCGGCCGCCAGCCTGGACTGGGGCCAGATCGACCCGACCATCTTCGGTACACTGTTCGAGCGCTTCCTCGACCCCGACAAGCGCGCGCAGATCGGTGCGCATTACACCGATCCCGCCAAGATCATGATGATCGTCGAGCCGGTGATCCTACGTCCATTGCGTGAGGAGTGGTCAGTAGCGAAAGCCGAAATCGACAAGTTGGTCGATGAGGCGCACTTGAAGCGCGGCAAAGCTTTCGCCAATGCAATGGGGAGGGCCGAGGAAGCACGTTCCAAATTCATCGAACGGCTCCGCAAGCTGACGATACTTGATCCGGCATGCGGGTCGGGAAACTTTCTTTACCTCGCGTTGCAGGGGGTCAAGGACATCGAGCTCAAGGCAAATCTCGAATGCGAGGTGATGGGCTTGGAGCCGCGCACGCCGGCGGTGGGCCCGGAGATCGTACACGGCATCGAGATCAACCCGTTGGCCGCCGAGCTTGCCCGCACGACGATCTGGATCGGCGACATCCAGTGGCGCATTCGCAACGGGATATATGCGAGGCCGGAGCCGATCCTGCGGAAGCTAAATTCGATTGAGTGCAGGGATGCGCTTATTAGCTTCGAGGAGTAACTCATACGTACAGGCGAGATGGCCTGCGGCTGATTTCATTGTTGGAAATCCTCCCTTTTAGGGGGACAACTGCTGAGAAGCCAACTCGGCGATGAATACGTTGGCAATCTCTTCAATGTGTACGCGGATTGCGTTCCACAGGGTGCAGACCTCGTGACCTACTGGTTTGAGAAGGCGAGCGCCCTTCTTGAAAGTCAACCGGACGTGCGAGTGGGATTTGTTGCTACGCAATCAATTCGACGTGGCGACAGTCGAGTGCTTCTTGATCGAGTGCAGCGCACCACCGGAATATTTGAAGCATGGTCAGATGAAGAATGGACGATCGATGGCGCCAACGTGCGTGTTTCCTTGATCTGCTTTGGAAAATCAAACACGGTCAAATGCTTGAACGGAACGATTGTGGCGCGTATCAACTCAGACCTGAGTTCGAGTGTCGCAGATTTAACCAATTCAAAGAGACTGCTAGAAAATCTCGGCATCTGCTTTCAAGGACCGGTGAAGGTAGGCGCCTTCGATATCCCCGGAGAACTTGCTAGGAGTTGGTTATCTGCACCGCTCAACCCGAATGGTCGAGCGAATAGCGAAGTATTGTTTCCGTGGGCGAATGGGATTGATATCGTCCGTCGGCCGCGGGGAAAATGGATTATCGACTTCGATGATTTGACAGAGAGAGAGGCTTCCTATTTGAATTGCCATTTGAACATATTACAAAGGTTGTGAGACCATTTCGAGCGAACAACCGAGATCGACAACGGCGCGAAAATTGGTGGCGTCTGGGACGATCTGGTGCTGAGCTAAAGTCCGCGATTTCACATCTTGAGCGATTTATCATTACTCCGCGTGTGGCTCGCTACCGACTATTTTCTTGGGCTCGTTGCCCTATGTTGCCTGACACGCGACTTGTGGCTATCGCACGCGATGATGATGTCACCTTCGGCATTTTGCATTCGCGTTTGCATGAAGCTTGGTCTCTTCGATTGGGCGGTTGGCACGGCGTTGGAAATGACCCCCAATACACACCTACACTTGGTTTCGAGACCTTCCCCTTTCCGGAGCACCTGACCCCCAACATTCCGGCAGAGGACTACGTTGCCGATCCACGTGCTGAGAAGATCGCAGGGGCGGCCAAAAGGCTCGACGAGTTGCGTCAAGCGTGGCTGAACCCTCTAGACTTGGTGCGCATCGAACCCGAGATCGTTTCGGGCTATCCAGATCGTATTTTGCCGAAGGACACGGTGGCAGCAGCACTCTTGCGCGAACGCACATTGACGAATCTCTACAATGAGCGTCCGCAATGGCTAGTGGGTGCCCATCGAGACCTCGACGCCGCGGTGGCGGCTGCTTACGGGTGGCCGGCCGACATTTCAGAGGAAGAGGCTTTGGGGAAGCTGCTTGATCTCAATCTGGCCCTGATCTCGAGTTTTCCACCGTCTCCTGCTCGGGGGCTATCCCGCCTCCTCCCGCCTCACATCCGGCGGCACCGCCTCCGCCGCCAGCCCGGCCAGCGCCTGGTCCAGCGCGACCACCGTCTGGTCCTGCGCGCCGAGCCGGCGTATCGAGACGGTGCGGCTCTCCGCCTCCTTCTTGCCGACCACAAAGAGCGCCGGCACCTTGGCGAGGGAGTGCTCGCGCACCTTGTAGTTGATCTTCTCGTTGCGCAGGTCGGTCTCGACCCGCAGCCCGGCGCGGCGGGCGAGGTCGGCCACCTCGCGGGCATAGAAGTCGGCATCGGAGACGATGGTGGCGATCACCAATTGGGTCGGCGCCAGCCACAGCGGGAAGTGACCGGCATAATGCTCGATGAGGATACCGGTGAAGCGCTCCAGCGAGCCGAACATGGCGCGGTGGAGCATCACCGGCGTCACCTTGTTCGAGTGCTCGTCGATATAGAACGCGCCGAGCCGGCCCGGCATGTTGAGATCGACCTGGATGGTGCCGCACTGCCAGTCGCGGCCGATGGCGTCGCGCAGGACATATTCGAGCTTGGGGCCGTAGAACGCGCCCTCGCCCTTGTTGAGCGTCCATGGCCGGCCGGAGGCTTTCAGGGTGGCCATCAGCGCGGCCTCCGCCTTGTCCCACACCGCGTCGTCGCCGATGCGCTTGTCCGGCCGGTCGGAGAATTTGATCGCCACGTCGGAGAAGCCGAAATCGCGGTAGATCGAGAGGATGAGATCGTTCATCGCCAGCGCTTCCGCCGCGATCTGCTCTTCGGTGATGAACACATGCGCGTCGTCCTGGGTGAAGGCGCGCACGCGCATCAGGCCATGCAGCGCGCCGGACGGCTCGAACCGATGCACCTTGCCGAACTCGCCGAGCTTGTAGGGAAGGTCGCGGTATGATTTCAGCCCGTGCTTGAAGATCTGGATGTGGCCCGGGCAGTTCATCGGCTTGACCACGAAGACGCGCTCGTCGTCCTCGCGCGGCTGGGTCAGGAACATGTTCTCGCGGAACGTCGCCATGTGACCGGAGGCGACCCACAGCGAGGAATCCATCAGCTGCGGCGCATTGACCTCCGCATAACCCGCGGCGGCCTGGCGGCGGCGGATGTAGTTCTCCAGCGCCTGGAACAGCGTCCAGCCCTTGGCATGCCAGAACACCGAGCCGGGCGCCTCCTCCTGGAAGTGGAACAGGTCCATCTCGCGTCCGAGCCGGCGGTGGTCACGTTTCTCCGCCTCTTCGATCTGCTTGAGATAGGCGTCGAGCTCTTCCTGCTTGTTCCATGCGGTGCCGTAGATGCGGGTCAGCATGGGGTTCTTCGAATCCCCGCGCCAATAGGCGCCGGCGACCTTCATCAGCTTGAACGCATTGCCGACCTTGGCGGTCGAGGTCATGTGCGGGCCGCGGCAC
>CAWCJX010000078.1:0-14847 GCA_963795865.1 uncultured Alphaproteobacteria bacterium | reverse complement strand
ACCACCGCCGCGTTTTGCCAGACGCCGAGTGCTGACACTGCTTATGAGAAGAAGAGCTACAACTACGCCGAATGGGCTAAGGGCCGGTTTTCCGAAGTTGTGACCGTGAGGAATGCCGGCAAGATCATCTATCTCGGCGGCATCGGAGCAGAAGACGAGGATAGCTCGCAGGGCGGCGTCATCCGCCACCTCGGCGATTTCGGTGCGCAGTGCCGATATGCCTGGGACAAGATCAAGCGGCTGCTGGCCAAGCATGGCGCAACCATCGACAACATCGACAAGGTCGTCACTTATGTCACGGACATCCGATATTTCTTCGACGCCGGCAAATGCCGTTCCGAGGCGTACGCGGGCGCCACCCAACCGGCCGGCACATTTCTCGTCGTCACCGCACTCGCTTGGCCGGGAATGCTGATCGAGGTCGATGTGACGGCAAGCACGGCCAAGTAGGGTTCCGTTCATGAAGTCCCAAGTTCGTATTTGTCTTTAGACTCAAACGCGCGAAGGCTCTTGGCCTCACCATTCCACCGACGCTACCGTCGATCGCGTCTCACCGGCAGGTCAGCGGCACGACCCCGTTGCGCACGGTCGTGCCCGGCTTCGATCCGGCCGGCAAGCGCGGATCGTCACATCGGCGATCGAGTATGCGACCGGGACGGATTGACGCTCAGAATTCCTTGCCGATCAAGCGGTCCACGGAATAGCGACCGCCGCCGCGAAAGAAGATCGCGATGCAGAGCAGCCACCACAACAGAGCATATTCAATGCCCTTGGCGGTCCAGAAGTAACCAAACTGCCATTGAAAGAAGACAATGATCACGCCCATCTCGATCCAGATGATCAGCGCCGCGAGCCGGGTAAAAAGTCCAATGGCGAGGCAGATCGCGGCACCGACTCGGCGAAACAGCAAGAGTAGGCCCATATCAGCGGCAGCGGCACGCCCATTTTCGTCTGGATGTTTGGCCTCCCTCATTGCTTTTGCCTAAGTGCAGATGCGTTCCGTCTTGAATCCTAATCCTCCTCTTCCTCAATAGGGCTTAACGCGCAAGGTGACATAGTCGCCAGGTAATTTTCCGTCGGCCGCCTGCGTGGGTACCAATGGAACGACGACTTCGCGGAGCTTGCACGCGATCGCTCAAACAGCATGGCACCAGCGTTGCCCCCCAAAGATGTCAGATCGTCCTCTTCGCAGGTTGCCGCGATCGCCAATCCGATCGAAGCAAGGTGCGCGCGGCGGTAGCAATACACAGCGAGCAGAGCTCTTGCTGTTGGCGAGACGGTCGCAATGAGTTCGTTCAGCCCATGCGCGCTGGCGCGATACATCTCGCCCAGCATTTGATCGGCGACCGGACAAGGTTCGTCGTCGAGAGGTATGTGAAGTTCGGGCAGCATCGCGATGTCTCCGCGCCATTGTTCTGACAGCGACCATCCAATGCATTGTGTTAACGCGGCGTTAAGCCGCACACGATCCGTGCTGCGTTGCAGCAATCTCACGCAGCATTCGGTCGTTCAGGGTCATTCACGACACTTTCACAGTGTCCGCACCATGTCCGCTGTGCCTCCGGAAGCGACCCAATCGCTGCATTGGCTAACTGACGCTGATTTCACACAACCCAAAAAAATCGTGATAAAAAGACCCCTCCCGCCGAGGCCAATTGCGAAGAGTGGTAGTGCAGCGGGCAGTGGTGTCACCGGATCAGCAGTGACGATTTACGCCGTCGCTCGCTGACGAATCCGAGGGGGATTGTTTTGCCCCTCTTATGAGCCAGCAGGATGTGTGCCGATCAGATTCCAGCTCCCACCTTGCATCTCGATAACATAGACCGGCTTGAGCGCGTCGCCATTCTTGCCACCGAACGAGATCGGTCCTTCGAGTGCCGGGTAGGCGCTCATAGCTCGCAAGGCGTCGCGGATGGCGGTGCGCTCCTCGGCGAGTTTGGCCGGATCGCCCGTCACCTTCGCCTGCTTCATCGCGTAAGCATAGAACTGAACGATGTCGTAGGTCGCCGCCTCGAACTGCGAGACACCCGTGCGCTCGATACCGGCGGCCTTGGCGCGCTTGATCATCTCTGCCTCGAACGCTTTGGCCTTGTCGCTGACGCCGGAATAAAACGTGGTGGGGATGACGGTCCCGTCGCCGTCGCTGCCCATCCGCCTGCGCAAGTTCCGAGTCACCGATGGTTGAGCCCGCCACCAATCGGCTCTTCACACCTTGCCGGCGCATCTCCTGCACGAGCCGGATCGCCGGCTCCGGTCCGGAGCCGACACCGACCAGATCGGTCGCCAGTTCCTTTAATTGCGAAACCTGCGGTCGCCATGTCGAAAGCCTGCGTCTGGAACGTCACGCTGCCTTTGATCTCGGTACCGGCAGCCTTCATGACGTTCGGCAGCACGATCTCGCCCATGGTCTTGGAGATAACGTCGTCGGTCGCATAGGCGATCGCCGCAGTCGCGACCGGATACTTCTTGTCCTGCAGCGTCTTCATCACGTTGCGGAACATATAGCCTTCGTCCGAGGTATTGCGCAGCGCATAGGTAAAGGGCTCGGCGAGCTTCGGCGCCGAGGACGCCATCGACATGGTAACGATGCCCGCGCGTTCGCCCGCCGGAAACACGACGCGGCATTCGCCCGAGCTAAACGGCCCGATGACGGCAAGCACCTTGTCGTCCTCGGCGAGCTTGTTAAGGCCGACCACTGCCTGATCGGGCTTGCCGCCGGTGTCGAACGACACGATCTTCAGCTTCTTGCCGCCGATGCCGCCGCCGGCATTGATTTCGTCGATGGCAATCTGCGCTGCAATCTCGTCGGTCCGCGACAATGTCGCGAACGGACCGGCAAGCGCGGGAAGATAACCGAGCGTTAGATCCTGCGCCTGCGCGGCCCCGCCAAACAGCGGCCGACAATGCGGCCGCCGATGAGCATTCCCAATAGTTTCGCTTTCATCGTCTCTCTCCTTCTCGCATTTACGTCCGCTCGTCCGGCCCGAGGGGACGCCTGACACATTAAAATCATGAAGCCGCCTCTTGGCGTTTCTCGGCGCCGCCGAGATAGGCGTCGCGCAGCGACGGATCGGCACGCAGTTGTGCCGGCGCGCCCTGCCATGACGATGCGCCCAAGCTCGAGCACGTAGGCTCGCTCCGCGATTTCGAGCGCCTTATGCGTATTCTGCTCGACCAAAAGCAGCGCGAGGCCGCGTTCGCGATGAAGTTCGCGCAGATAGCGCAAAGACCTCGCTTGGTGAGCCGCGGGCTCAAGCCCGAGCGACGGCTCGTCGAGCATCATCAGGCGCGGGGCGGCGAGCAGGCCGCGGCCGATCGCCAGCATCTGCTGCTCGCCGCCGGACAGCACCGCGGCGGCAAGGTCGCCGACGCGCCGCAAGATTGCGGAAAGCGCTCGTAGATCAGCAGCAATCTCCGTTGCCGCCGCGTGCCGGTCCGGCCGCGTGAACGCACCCATCATGAGATTTTCATGATCGCCGCGGGCGGCCGGCTCAGCGTGGAGCGCCTCACCGATCAGCCGTCGCCGAACTGAGGGGACAACATGACACTGCATCAGTCCCCACGGAAGCCTTTTGGGTCCAGCACGCCACCGGGCGGTCTCGGATCGATTCGGCAGCCTAATTCCGGATCGACCCGCCTGCGCGTGGTCGTCAAGTGCCACGTCCGGGAACTGTGGAGGTGACTCGGAGGTTTGGGTAAGGACCAACCTTCACTTCACCGTAAGGGTGACGATTGGCGACATGATCGGCGGATTGAATGGTATATGCGACCAGTCGCCCAATCCGAGCTGCAGCGTGTGTCGGCCCGGTGGCAGAGTTAGCATGGTCTCCGTCTGCCCGCCACCGAAATGCAGGTGTTTGGCGTCCATCGCGATGGGCTTGCTTCAACTCGTCTGGCGAGAGAGTGGTGTCGACGAGCAGGTGGTGGTGGCCGGTGTTCGGCTTATCCACGCCTGCCGGTGCGATACCCATGCCGGTCAGCCCGAATTGCACTTTGAACGGACTCGTGACCGTGTCGCCGTCTTTCAAGTTGATGAAATAGATGGTGGCATTCGGCGGCGCGGCGGTCTGTCCCGCCGCGACCGTGGGTAGGCCCATCGCGAGCGCCAGCAGCAGGCTTCGACGAAACGCTAAAGACGATCTCATCTGGATCTCCCTTAAGTTCGATCGAAGAAAGGTTGCCACATCGATCGGGGCGGACTCAAGAGCGCGATGCCCTCGCGCGATGCGTTCCGCCACGCCTGCGCATGGCGGCAGGAGGTCGCTGAGGGCCACAGCGGCCAAGGCCAGTGCCCCCGCCAATTCGTTTTTCGTTTTGATCGCCGTCCCGCCACGTCGCCGCCGGCTCGGCACGGCGCGACGACACAACCGGCGGCACAACCTGAGCGGGCGAAATCGGGGCCCAGTTGCCCAAGGACACCAAGGACAATTGGCTCATTTTGCGCTGCGAAATACACGACGCATAACTAGTTTATATAAAAGATACGCCAAACCGGCACGCCCTCTTCGTCGCCCCGGCGAACCCGCCGCCTCGGCAGGCGAACAATCGAAAAAACGATGCGTTTAAAAATGGTTGATAGAAGTCAGCCATCTCGAAAACACAACTGCGCCAGCGCATTTTCGCTGTCGGAATATACAAATTTTAATTTGCCGCAACGCACCTCTTGGACCCACAATGGCGTTGGGTCAGCCCAGGCCTCCCGGCGGGTAACTGACCTAGCATGGGCCCCAACCCCACACTTCCCCGGGGTTGGGGCTTTGCTATTTTACGGAGCGGCCGCCCGAGGGCGGCGCGCGCGCCGTAACGCAGCATCCGGAAGATCGTCTGCCTCGAATCGGCGGCGCAACCCATGGTCGCCGCGACGGATCAATCGTCACCGCCACCGACGTTGGATCCACAGCCACTGCTCCGGATGTTCCCGGACCCAGCCTTCGATCACATCGGTTATCATCTGCATGGAGGCTTCGACGTCGATCTTGCCGACGGCGTCGCGCGGCAACGGCAGCGGTTCGGTAAGCGCGACGCGGAAACGGCCACCGGGAAGCCGGACGATGCGGCCGCCGAGCACGCGGCAATCGAGGCGGCGGGCGAACCGGGCGAAGATCGGCGTCACCTTGCATCGCCGCCCGAAAAACATGACGTCGACGCCGCGGGGAAAATACTCGTCCACGACCATGCCGACGCCGCCGCGGCGCTCCAGCACGTCCATGACGGCGAACGGAGCCATGGCGCCTGCCGGAATGAGGCCGGCCTTCGATCGCGCGCGAATTCTGCGGAGCTCGCGGTCGATGGCGGCAATATTGGACGGGCGATAGACGACGGCGGTCTCTTCGGGGTGGGCGCCGATGGCCCAGATCAGCAATTCCCAATTGGCGAGGTGGGCGCCGAAAATAAGGCCAGGGCCTTTCTCGCCCATGGCTGCGAGGTAGATTCGGCGATCGTCCGCTTCGATCACGATGCGACCGGATCGGGCGCGATTCGGGTCGAAATCCCACAGACGGTCGAGGTGGCCGTATTCGACAAAGACGCGGCCGAGATTGTCCCACATGCCCGCCAGGATGCGCTCGATCTCGTCCGGGGATTTCTCGGGAAACGCCGCAGCGAGGTTTTGCCTGGCCACGCGATGGCCCTTGAGGTGCGGCCCGATCCGGCGCATCAACCACGCCGCAATGCCTGCCGCCCGATCCAGGCTGACCAGCCGGGTCGATTTCTGTGCGCCGACAACGAGCGATCCGACCAAGGCGTCCACGACGGCGAGCCAATGGCTCGCGGCGACGAAAGCGACGGCGGGATTGGCGGCTCTGATTCGCGTCTCGAGCTGCCGGACGAACGGAACATAGGCCGCGCTGCGGTCTTCGATCCCACCGTCCTCTGCGCAGTGCGCGGCCTGGAGGCGAATCCTGCGGCCGCGCCCGTCGCGGAGATCGCAGCGCCAGTAGGTCTTCCGCGAGCCCGCATAGCGCACCTTGTAGAACCGGACCTTCCCGATGGACGCGTAGGCGGCGCAGCCCTCGCCGCGCGGATTGGTCCAACGCAACGCATCTCGGTCCAGCCGGTATGCCGTTTCCGCCGACCGCCGATCGATGCGGAACGAATAAATGAGGTCACCCATCTCGAAGTCCGCGCATCCAGGCATCGCCGCCGACATGGAGAGAAAACGCCTCGCCGACGCCTTTGCCAATCGTCTTCTGTGCTGCCACATTCGCTTCGGGAGGCGAGAGGCGCTTGAACATGAGCGGCGGTAGCGTCGGCGCGTGGCTGCTGCATTGCGCGGACCCGCGGGGTTCGCGTCTGGATGCGCCACGGCGCATGCTGGCGCCCGGCGCGGCCCGCGAACTGGTGACGCAGGCCGAGGCGCACGGCGTGCTGCCGGCGGTCCTGCGCAACTTCACCCCGCTTTCGGCAGACCCGGCCCTTGGCGGTGTGGCGGCCGAGGCGCAGGCCCGATACCGCGGCGCGCGCGCCTTCGTGCTCATGCTGCGCAGCGAGCATGAGGGGCTGGCGGCGGCCGCGGCCGGCTTGCCGATGGCCGTGATCAAGGGACCGGTCTTTGCGCGGATGCTGTACCCGAGGCCGGAGCTGCGGACCTTCACCGACATCGACGTGTTGGTCGCGCCCGCGGCAGCGCCGCGGCTCGCGACGCTGCTCACGGCACGCGGATTCGCGCTCGCCGACGAAGCAGGCGCGGCCGTGCGCAGGGAATGGAAGTGGGTCAACCGGGAAAACCCGAGCTTGATGATCGAGGTCCATACCGACGTCGTGCACGCACCGAGCCTGCGGGCGGGCCTGTCGCTCACCTATGACGATCTCGCCGAGGACGCCGAAACGCCGGCCGGATGCCTCTTGATCGCGATCGTCCATGGCGCCTTCTCGCATGGCTTCGAGCGGCTCCAGCATGTCGTCGACGTCTGCCAGGCGGCCCGCGCCCTCGCCACCGCCGACGACGAACGGCGTTTCGAAACGCTGGTCGAACGCACCGGCGCGCGGTATGCTGCCGCGGTGAGCCTCGATCTCGCCGGACGCGCGTTCGCGGAGCCGCGCTGCCAGCAGATTGCCCAGGCGCTCGGTCCCCAGCGCCGGGTGCGCATGGCCCGCTGGCTCATCGACCGTTCGGTCCTGACGTCGACCAAAACGCGTCGCCGGGTCATCCATTCATGGCGCCGGCAGGCGTTCCGGGAACTGCTGAAACGGGGCGGCCGGTGACCTCTTGCGTTGAACCGCGTGCAGACGTCGCCGGAACAGGAGCGCGCCGATGACAACCGAACCAATGCCCCGACGTCATGAGCGTTACACCGTCGAGTGGATGGACAATGAGAGCCTGATCTATCGATCGCCTTCGAAGATGGCGATCTATCTCAACGAGACGGCGACGGTGATCTGGAAGCTGTGCGACGGCACGCGCACGGTGAAGGAGATCATCGACCTTCTGGTCGAGGCATTCCCCGACGCCGCTTCCGATGTCAGGGCCGACGTCAGGGACACCATCGACGAGCTGGTCCGCAACGGCGCGCTCCAGCTCAAGCCCGCGCCGCCGGAGACGGTCGAACCACCGGCAGCGCAGCGCGAGTCGCCCGGGGATGCCCGCAGCGAGTGATCGCGGTTCAGGCCTCGGAGAGCTCGGCTTCGATGCTTTCGAATATCCGGTCGGCCTCCTCGCGGCCCAGCAGTTCGCGAAAGTGCTCGACGATCGGATCGGTAGGCCAGCCGACCTCGCGAAAGCCGATCAGATAATTGCGCATGCGATCGGTCCAGGTGTTGCGATAGGGCGGGCCGAGCGGCCGGTTGAAGCGATGGATCCATCGCAGGAACGGCAGGCACAGCGTGCGGCCGCCGGCCTGGCGGAACTTCTCGTGGATATAGCCCTCCTCGCCGCCGAAGCCGCGGAACTGCGGATTGAAGCCGGGCCAGGCGGCGCGCCGGCAGGCGAACAATCCCAGCCCGTGCATGGTAATTTCGAACGGGGCACCATCGGGATCGTCCGCGCGCGGGTCGCTCTCCCAGTAGCCATACATGCCGGCGCGCCACGCCGGATGAAAGTGCGACCCGGTCTTCTTGGTGTCGTCGTAAAGCAGCGGCCCCTGCAGCAGGTCTTGCGTGGCCGGATTGGCTTCGAAGTAACCGAGCAGCCGCTTGATGGCGCCGGAAACGACGAGGATGTGGCAATCCATGCAAAGCACGAATTCGCTGTCGGCCTCGTCGAACACCACGTCCCGTACTGCCGTGCCCGACCTGGAGGCGAAGGGCACATACCGGTAGTTCGGGATGAGGCTATCGAGCTGCTTCAAGGGCGCGGCGCAGGGGCCGTCGGGATGATTGTCGACGACCACGAAATTGACGTCATCGAGAATTTCCGGGTGATAGAGCCGCAGCGCCTGCACGCTGAAATAGACGCCGTCATAATCGTCATAGGTCGCCATGCCGATGGTCAGCTTGCGAGCGGGCCGGCGCGGCGTGGGAGCGGGAATTTCGCCGATCGGCGCGGCTGGGCGCTGGCTGCGCGCCGTCGCGGCCGGGTCCGGAAACGCCGACAGGAACCGCCGCGCCTCCGGGGCGCCCCCGTCGAGCAGGAGACGCACGAGGACATCGACCACCCCGCCGAGCTGGTCGAAATCGCCGTAATGGAGGACGAACGCGGGCACGGCACGGGCGAGCGCACCGATCTCGCCGAAGCCTTCTCCACGCAGGTTCCGGGCGTTCAGGTTGCATCCCATCAATCGCAGGCCCGCCTGCGCCGCGCTCACCGCAGCGATGCGCAACGGCGCGCCGGCCTCGAATTTGGGAAAAATGATCAGGCCGCACGACTGCGGCGAGCACCCGGCGATCCGCTCCGGCGTCGGGCGAATCATCGCGCTCGCTGCGGTCCGGATCGTGTTGGCCGCGCCAAAGGCCGTCAGCGCTTCGACTTTGCCGGCGGCCTCGCCCTTGACGACCATCGCGCGCGGAAACCCGACCACGTCGGTCCCGCCCTCGACCACCGCAACCACCTCATCGGAGAGATAGTGGAATCCGTTGGCGACGAACCAGGCCGCAAGCGACGTCTTGCCGGAGCCGGTCGGTCCCGCCAGCAGGAGCGCTCGACCGTTCAAGCTCACCGCGCCGGCGTGAAGGACGACCGCGCTCGTCATCTCGACGATCAGCGCGCGCACGACCTCGTCCTGGAGCACGTCGAAGAGGTCTTCGCGGGTGAGCCCGGATTGAAACGATGCGCCGCCGAGGTCGAGCGCGAAGCCGCCACCTTGCTCTCGGGTTATCGTGGCGACATGACGTGACCCGGCGACATCCGCCTTCGCGGCGCCGAAGAGAATCTCCAGATCGTCGGCAAGACCGGCCGCGTCGCGAAGCTCGATCGTCTGGTCGTGCAGCGACAGCGCAAAGCGTTTCACGGCCAGGCCTTCCGGCGTCCTGCTCGCCGGCCGCGCAAGAAGAGCATGGTCATGCGTGCAAATCGATCATCACAAGACCGGTGGCCGAACTGCAGGGGTAAGAACCGAAGTTCAAATACGGCCTGAGACAAGCCACCAGAACAAAGGCGACCTCTCTGGTCGACGCACTGCCTTCCTCATGGGATAAGTGTCGTCCCGGGTGCGGGCGTCGTGGATGTGGTCGTCGTGGATGTGGTCGTCGTGGGTGTGGTCGTCGTGGATGTGGTCGTCGGGGCTATGGTCGTCGTGGGTGGGGCCGTGGAAGATGTCGTTGGGCCACCAGTCGTCCTGGTAGTAGTGCCGGTCGAAGTCGTTCCTCTGAGCGGGGCTTTAACAGGCGACGCCGCGGCGTGAGCCGGTACGATGACCAATTCCACGACCGGCTTGATCCATCTGGAAGGCAGGAGGATGGTGACCGTCAGGCCCCCGACCGTCAAAATCTCCAGCACTCGCCGGCGGCTAACATTGAATTCGTTCATGAAATACCCCCGTTTCGCTAAATTTTTCACGCCCCAAATCTGCGATTTCAAAGCGAGTTAAACGTCTTCGCTACCCCGAGTCAAGGAAGGCCCACTCCCTTGCGATTGAGCTCCCACTCGACCGGAGTGACCTGCCCTTTGATTCCTTCGAGATATTGCCGCCACCGCGCGGTCATGTCGGCCGGGACCAATTTGCCGTCTGCAGACACATCGTTGCTGCGCTCCCTCCAGAGTTCGACGTGGTGCCGTTGGACTTCCTCGCTTGCGAAACCTCCATATCCGCTCAGATGCTCCGCCCCGGTTGCCCAGCGATAGATATAGGACGTCCGCCCTTCCAGATCGGTCGTGGCAAGCTTTCCGGCATCGCAGCGTCTGCAGAAAGACCGGATGCTCGATGTAATCCAGGTGGGTGTCCAACCGGGCAGCCTTCAAATAGTCGGAGCGGAACACCCACGATCCCTCGAACATATTTGCCTCGCGCGAATAGGTGACGTTTGCCAGCGACACCCAACTCGATGCCGGCTTCCATGCCACGTTCGTCCCGATGTGGTCGAGGCAGTCCTTCAAGTGCCAGGGGAGATACAGGTCGTCGTCATCCCACCAGTGGATGAGGTCGGCGGCAGGGTCGGCGAATTCAAGCATCCGCTTCTTTATGTAGCGGAGCGAACCGGGTGGCGGCGCCTCGTTCACGACCCGGACTTTTGGATGATCGACGCGGAGAGGAACCGGGTGTTGGTTGTAGACCAGCAGTGTCGCGTTCGAAAGCTCCGATTGCTGCAGAAAGCAAGCAAGAGCCTCGCACGCGAGGGCGTGCCTTGCGTAGGTTCCCATCAGGCAGTCGATCTTCATGACATCGGCCTCCGATACGCTCGGCTCACCGCAGACCGCACCACGCCGAATGTGTGGTGAACGCGTTTGGTCCAGCGCTCGGCGGACATCGGTATTTGCGTCGAGTCCGCAATTCGAGAACCAACAAACATCGTCGTCCGGGCCTACCGCTGCGATGATTTGCACGCTGCCACATGATCGGTACCCTTCGCTAACGCCGCAACCGCGCGCGCTGGCGCAGGCCCGCGATCATCGCATGCAAGGCGCTCTCCGGTTCGCTGCCGCGGCCGGCCTGGGCGCGGACGCGCTCGTGGACGAAGGCGAGCTTGGCGATCGCGGGCGGGCTGAGCACGAACGGATACAGGTCCTGCAGCCCCATGCTGCGGTTGATCGAATTGACCGCGAAGGTGAGCGGCAGCCACGCGTCGATCAGCCGGCTCATGTCGCTGCCGAGGGGATCGAAGTCGATCCTCGCGGCGATGCCCAGCGGCAGCTTCGGCTTGACGATGAGGCCGAAGGCGTTGGCCGTCTCGAGCGTGTCCACCATGTGGAAGTAGTGCGCCCAGGTCTCGGCGAAATCCTCCCACGGATGCGAGCTCGCATAGGCCGAGACGAAGCGCTCCGGCCAGTCGGCGGGCGCGCCGCGGGAATAATAATCCTGCAGCGCCCCGCCATAGTCGCGGCGCTCGTCGCCGAACAGCTCGCGGAACGCGTCCAGAGAGGGCGAATTGGCCACCAGGCGGTCCCAATAATAATGGGCGATCTCGTGGCGGAAATGCCCGAGCAAAGTGCGGTAGGGTTCGCCCATCTGGAGGCGCCGCCGCTCGCGCTCGGCGTCGTCGGCCTCGGCGAGATTGATCGTGATCAGGCCGTTCTCGTGACCGGTGAACACCGGCACCGGCCCGTCGACGAGAAAATCGAAGGCGAGGCCGTCGGGATCCTCGGTCTTGGTCGCGAGCGGCAATTTGAGCTTGAGGAGCGTATAGAAGAGCCGGTGCTTGGCGCCCTCCACCACGCGCCAATGGGCGAGATTCTCCGACAGTGCCAGGTCCGGAATGGTGCGGTTGTGCCGGCACGCCGCGCAGAACTGATGTGCGCCGTCGGCCGGCACCAGCCAGTTGCAGACCCCGTGGACCGCGTTGGCGCAGTAGCGGTAGCGCCGGCCCGGCGCCGCCAGCGCCGTCCACAATCCGGCGTCCTGCCACAGCGCGGTGACGGTTTCGCGCGCCGGAAGGTAGCCGAGCGCCGACCCGCAGCTTTCACAGCGCGTGTTCTCGAAATAGAGCGGCTGGGCGCAATTCTGGCACTGGAACAGCTTCATGCGGTTTCCATCGGCGGACCCGAAACATGGAGGCGCTCGCATGATTTGGCAACGGCGAAAGGACGAAATCGGTCGACACGGCCTTGACCGGCCTCGATCATGATCGGGCGGCACGGTGACCGAATTGCCATTCGATCGGTCCCGGCGCCGCCTGCGGCCGCCGCATCGGTCGTCTGTCGCGCTGCGTCGGCCGGGGGCGGCCGGACCGGCTGCTCCCGCTCCATCCCGCATCGTGCAGCCGGATTTCGTTACGACGCTTTTCGCGATACAGTCCCCCGTCCTGACCACATGCGCCGCAGTGGCGACACGGCAAACAAACCTACGTCTGGAGGATCCCCATGGGTGCAGTCATGCGTTGCGTCATCACGGCCGTCGCGGTCATCGCGCTGGGCCAGGCCGGTCTGAGCGGTCGCCTCGCCGCGCAGACGCGGGCGGCCCAGACCCGCGAGGTCCCGATGTTCGAACCGGACCCGTCATGGCCCAAGCTGCCGAGCAAATATGTATGGGGCCAGGTGTCCAGCGTTTCCATCGACGACCAGGGCCATGCCTGGATCCTGCAGCGGCCGAGCACCGTGCGCGCCGACCAGAAGTCGATGGCAGCGCCTCCGGTGCTGGAATTCGACGAGGCCGGCAATTTCATCCAGGGCTGGGGCGGACCGGGCCCGGGCTATGACTGGCCCGAGACCGAGCACGGCATCTATGTCGATCCCAAGGGCTTCGTCTGGCTCGGCGGCAACGGCAAGACCGACCATCACCTGGTGAAGTTCACCAAGGACGGCAAGTTCGTCATGCAGATCGGCCACAAGGGCCAGAGCAAGGGCAACACCGACACCGTCAACGTCAACCAGGCGGCCGACACCTTCGTCTATACGCCGACCAACGAGTTGTTCGTGGCCGACGGCTACGGCAACAAGCGCATCATCGTGTTCGACGCCGACACCGGCGCCTTCAAGCGCATGTGGGGCGCGTTCGGAAATCCGCCGCTCGATGACGTTGCGGCCAAGCCCAAGGTGCCGGAGGACCAGCGCATTCCGGCCAAGGAGGAAACCGGCCCCGGACCGCTCCAGTTCGAGCGGCCGGTGCATGCGGCGCGGGTGTCGAAGGACGGCCTCGTCTACGTGTCCGACCGCGGCGGCAAGCGGGTGCAGGTATTCACCCTCGACGGCAAGTTCGTGATGCAGAGGTTCATCGACCGCTACTGCGAGGCGCCGCATTGCGGCAACGGCCAGACGGTGGCGAGCACCGCCTTCTCCCACGACCCCGACCAGAAGTTCCTCTACGTGGCGAGCCGCAGCCCGGCGCGGCTGTGGGTGCTGGACCGCGCGACACTCGAGCCGCTCGATTCGTTCGGCCGCAACGGCGTGGCGCCCGGCGAGTTCTACGTCATGCACCACATGAACGTGGACACCAAGGGCAACCTCTATGTCACCGAGGTCCAGGACGGCAAGCGCATCCAGAAATTCGTGTTCAAGGGCATGAAGCAGGTGCCGACGAATTAATGGTTACCTCTCCCCGCGCGCGGGGAGAGGTCGGCGCGCTCTTGCGCGCCGGGTGAGGGGGCCTCTCCGCGAGTCCGAGCGCTTGTAGGGGGTCTATTTCGTAAGCTCAAACTCGCGGAGAGGCCCCCTCACCCTCCCTCGCTTCGCTCGGTCGACCTCTCCCCGCACGCGGGGAGAGGTACTCGCGCCCCTGGCACGGCCACGTGTGAATACGACAGCCCTTTCAGGGCGAGGGACATGCCATCACGTCATCTTCATCGGGATTCCGCCGAGGAAATCCTGCTTGCCGATCTCGACGCCGCAATGGCGCAGGATCGCGTAAGCGGCGGTGCAGTGGAAATAGAAGTTCGGCAGCATGAAGTGGGTGAGGTAGTCGTCGCCCTTCATGTGCCCCTTGTTGACCGGGCCGAGTGGGAAAGTGATCTCGCGAGCGCCTCCATTGTCGATCGCCTTGACGTCCAGCGTCTTGATGTAGGCGCGGGTCTTGGCGATGCGCGCCTTGAGTTCGTCGATCGTCGCCTCGTTGTCCTCGAAGCGCGGCGCCTCCACGCCGGCGAGCCGGGCCGAGCCGTTCTTGGCGAGGTCGCAGGCGATCTGCACCTGGCGGGTGAGAGGGAACATGTCAGGCGACAGGCGCGACTGCAGAAGTACCGCAGGCTCGATCTTCTTGGCGCTCGCGTAGGCTGCGGCCTTGTCGAGGACACTGGAGAGCGCGGCGAGGCCGATCTCGAAAACCGGCAGTGAAGCCTGAGACATCGAATATGACATTGAACGTTTCCTCGGTTGTTGAAGGGTGTCGCCAACGCGGCGGAACATGCACGCAACCAGGGCCGGATTCAATCAGCGTCGGCACGGCGCCGGCCGACCGGACCGCAGACCTAATCCGCGTCCCACGCATCAAGCGTCGCCAGAATGATCCCGAAACGTTGCAGATTTTTCGCAACCGATCATGTGCATCATTGACCCCGGTCATATGCAGGGCCGGCGATGGACGGCGCGGATTGACAATTGCGGGCGAGTTCGGGTTTTGTGCGGCCGCATCCCTCTCCGCTCATGCCTGCGCGCCCATGCCTGCACGCCAATGCCTCGAAGGAACCGCTCATGAAAACAGCCGCCATCGTTCTCGGACTGATCCTCGCCGCCGTCGCGGTCGTCTATTTCGTGGTGCCCGCGGAGTCGCTTCCCAGCTTCCTGCCGGGCTTCGAAGCGGGATCGACCCGCGTTCACGTCAAGCACGGGCTGGTCTCGGCAGTGGGCGCCGTCGTGCTGTTCGGCATCGGCTGGTGGGCCGGCCGGCG
>CAWCJX010000077.1:0-11828 GCA_963795865.1 uncultured Alphaproteobacteria bacterium | reverse complement strand
CAGCGCAAGCCTAAAGCGTTCTCGGCAACAGGATCGCCCTTCTCAGCCATCTGCTGAAGCTGCGGGAAACTTGCGGTTTCAACCGTGGGACCGGCGTTGGCCGCGCTATCTGACTTTGGCGGCTGCGACGAGGCCAGCACGGTCTGCAGATGCATGCGCTGGCGCTCCTGCAGCTTGGCCTGAATCCAGGGCGCCATAGTGTAGCCGAGTACGCCGGAGATGGCGAGCGAGGCGAGAATCAAAAGAATCAGATAAGAGCGCGGCAGGCTGATGCCGCCGGTGTCATCTTTTTCGTTGCCATTCTGATTGGCTGGCTTTTCGTGGGCAGGCTTTTCGTCGAAAATCTGCGATCAGAGCCTTTGATGAAGCCCGCCGTTGGCAAATATGATTGCAATTAATTTATAACTATACTTATAGTTGTGTGTTTGGCAGAACGAAGCCAAAATAATGAAGTTTATCATTGCCGGGATCATCACGATGGTCGGCCCGGCATAGCTCCGCGATCGAGCGCCGCAACAGCCGGCAGGCTTCGGGCGCGTCTTCGACCTGCGCTTCGCGGATTTGCATGGGCGGCCGGGCGTTCATCGGCGCCATCGCTCCGGCTCGTCAGGTCCTCTTCACCGCCCCGCGAAGATCGCCTTCGGGATCATGCCGTGGATGCCTTTGGTGCCGTCGACCACCTGGGTGACGTGGTAGTCGACCGCGATGCTCGCGATCATGTAGGCCTCCTGGCGGCTGAGCTTGGGAAACCGCTCGGTGATGAGCGCGATGGTCTCGCGCACCGCGATCTTCATGGCCTCTTCGAGGTTCGGATTGAGCCCCATCACGATCCAATGGGTGGCGGTCTCGGCGCGCGGCCAGGTGATCTTCATGTCCTTGCGCACGATGAACTGGAATTTGCCGCGCAGCCCGGTCTCGACCGCGCTGAGATCGACCTCGCCCTGGCCCTGGGCGCCATGGCCGTCGCCGACCGAGAACAGCGCGCCCGGCGCGTAGACCGGCATGTACAGCGTTGCCCCCGCCGCCACATCCTTGTTGTCGATGTTGCCGGTGTGGACGCCGGGCGGCGCGGAGCTGATTCGGCCCATGGCGGGCAGGGGCGCGACGCCCATGGTCCCGAAGAACGGGCGGGCCAGCGGCAACGACGACGCCGGGCGCGATCTCGGCCGTCCTGGCTTGCCGGTCGATCGGGATGATGCGCTGAAAGAACCCCGGAAACTCCTCCGGCAGCGCGCCGCTATACGGCCGCTGGCGGTTGTAGCCGTAGTCGACCGCGAGATCGATCGCGAGGATGCGCACTTCGAGCACGTCGCCGGGCATCGCGCCGGTGACGAACACCGGCCCGGTGAGCACGTGAGGGCCGGGGCCGCGGTCTTTGACGTCGCGATAGATGTCGCGCGACATATTGCGGGACGGCGCCGGGGGCAACGACTCCGGATTGATCGATCTCGGCCGGTTCCATCGCCGCGGCCGTCTCGATGACGACGGTGTCGCCGGATTCGATAGTCAACGCCGGCTTGGTCGCGGCGTTGAAATTGCCGATATTCACGGTTTGCGGGCTCGGCATCAGCGTGTATTCGGCGGCCTGCAAGGCGCAGACGCCTAAGACGCCTGCACTCCACGCCACCCCTGCGCAAACGAACAGCCGCGCGAGCGCGGTCAGCACCGATTTCAGCTCGAATCTCGCCATGATGGACTCCCTGATTTCGCCGCAAACGTGAAACAATCCGACACGGAACAGAATCGCCACGGCAGCGGCCGCGACGGCCTCCTGCCTGCGCTCAATCGAGCTTCATGCCGATGGACCGAAACACCGGCGTCCACCGCGCGATGTCCTGCTCGACGAATTGCCTGGTCTTGTCGGGCGTCGAATGGCGGTACGGCTCGAGCCCCGAGGCGATCAGCATGGCGCGGAAGTCGTCCTCCTCCATCACCTTGTCGGTCGCGGCGGCGATCTGATCGACGATCGGCTTGGGCGTCCCGCGCGGCGCGAACAGCCCGGTGAAATTCACCGCGATCATGCCGGGCAGCCCGGCCTCCACCGCGGTCGGAATGTCCGGCGCCGCGACCAGGCGCTCAGGGGCGGTGACGACGATCATCCGCAGCTTGCCGGTGATATGCAATTCGAGCACCTGGCTGGTGATGTTGGCCACCACCATCGGCACGTGGCCGCTGACCACGTCGGAGAGCGACGGTCCCGAGCCCTTGTAGGGCACGTGGACGATATCCGGCGTTTTCGCCAGCGATTTGAACAGCTCACCGGCGAGATGCGTCATCGACCCTGCGCCGGCCGAGCCATAGGCGAGCTTGCCCGGATTGGCCTTGGCATAGGCGATCAGCTCCTTGAGCGTATGCACGGGAACGCTCGGGTTGACCAGGATGGAGAGCGCCGGCACGGCGAGCATCGCGATCGGCGCGAAATCCCTGATCGGATCGTAGAGCGGCTTGGTCATCCCGATCGGATTGAGGACCATGGCGCCGGCGCCGCCGAGCAGGATGGTGTAGCCGTCGGGCTGGGCATGGGCGACCGCGAGCGCGCCGACCGCGCCGCCGGCGCCGCCCTGGTTCTCGATGTAGACGTTGCCCAGCGGCCCCTTCATCCGCTCCGCCCACAGCCGCGCCACCGCGTCGTTGACGCCGCCAGGAGCGAACGGCACCACCAGCTTGATCGCGCGGTCGGGATAGCGGGCCTGGGCCCGCGCTCCACGGGACGCGAGCGCGCATCCCGTCAGCGCCGCAAGACCAGCCAATACGTCACGCCGTTTCATTGCATCGATCCCTGCTTTCGAGAGACGGATTTAAGCGACATTGTGCCGGCCGAGCGATCCGGAAATGACGCTCCCGGGCCGCAGGATGCGCCAATCCGCCGTCGTCAGCAAGATCGGTTGCGGACAGTGTTCGGTCGCGGATAGATCGGTCGCAGTGCGGTCATATTGGGATCGGCCCACAACAGCGGCGACGGCGCCCCAGGCTCAGCGGCGAAGCCCTCGATCGCCCGAAATGTCCTCGTGACGGAGACTGATGCTCATGCTGGCGTTGTCGCGTTATTGCTTCACCATCATCTGGACGCCGTCACGATCGCATAGCCCAGTCTGCCTGCGGCAATCGCCTGAAGTGCGTGCTTCGCGATCGTCTTTGCGGCTTCGAAATCAAAGCCGGGCAGCGCGAGCCTCTTCAGTCCCACCATGACCTCGGCGGCGAGCAGCCGTGTGCGCATCTGGTTCACGAGTTCGACGAGCGCATGATCGTGCCGCTCGGTCACTCCCGCTTTCAAGCCGGCGGCGGAAAGATACGCGGCATATGTGGCGGGCGGCTGCGCGTCGGCGATGCAGGCGATCCACGACAGCAGGCCATCGAGTTCCGGGGCGAGCGCGCCGTTTCGCGTCAGATCGCTGAGCCCGACCTGGCCACCCGTACCCAGCACCCGCGCGAACTCGCTGGCCGCCGCCGGCTTGTCCGGGAAGGTGCAAAAGGCGCATTCGCAGATGACGGCGTCGAACGAGCCGTCGGCGAAAGGGAGCCGCTCGGCGTCCGCCTGGCGGAAGGAAACCCTTCCGTCCATGCCCCGGTCTTTCGCATTCCGGCGGGCCTCTTCCACATTGTGGGGACCGTAGTCGATGCCCGTCACCTCGCATCCGAACCGCGTGGCCAGGAACAGCGCGCTCGTTCCCTTGCCGGCCGCGACATCCAATACGCGCGATCGCGGCGTGAGATCGAGCAGCCGGCCGAGGCGCTCGGTCAGTTCGACGCCGCCGGGATGGAACGAATAGCCCAGCAGCAACCGGGCCGCGTCGCTTTCGTACAGGGCCGCACAGCATTGCTTCACGGCGGCAGGCGAGGGGTCTGCGGCCGCGATCTGCGGCGTGGTCGCGCTTCCCGGTTCACCGATCAAGCGCGCCCCCCGCCGCCAAAGTCGAACACGACCGGCTGCGGCTGGTACGGGCGACCTTGGCGCACCGCGCGGCGCCGCTCGGGTTCCATGGCGGTGAGCTGGGCTCGCGCCTGTTCGCGATAGCCGATCGTATTGTAGGCGCAGAACGGAACCTGCTTGCCGCCGGGCAGCAGGAACTCCTTGCAGCACTTCATCAGGTTCTTCTGGTTGAAGGTCCAGGGATCCATGAAATCCTGCAGCATGATCATGATCATGCTCTTGGCGATGTCGCCGACCGTCAGGCTGTCGGGAACGCCGCAGGCCTGGCACGACACCGCGATCTGCTCGAACGCCTTGGGCGATCCGGCGACCGACGAGGACGACCACAGGCCTTCCAGCGCCGCCTTGATCTCCAGGCTGAAATCCGGAACCACGCGATTGGTGATGTAGTCGAGATAATCGTTGACGTTGACGATGCGCGGCAGCGGCGTCACCTGGTCGCCGTCGACAAAGGCGTAAGTCACCGAATTGCAGGTCGGAAAGCAGCACGGCACCGGCACGAAGTCGCTGGCGACGAACTTGCCGCCGGTTTGCGCTTCGATCAGCCCGACGATATCGGGGATCGTCATCCGGTGCATCGGGTCGTGCTGCATGTGACGGCCGGCATGGAACGCCGGTTGAAACGTGATCCCGCGGATCGCCGGGTGCTTGATGGCGAATTCGATGATCCTGCCGATTTCATGCTCGTTGACCCCGCGCTCGATGGCCGGAACGATCGTGACGCCGAGCCCGATCGATGCAAGCCGGTCGAGCGCCCGCAGCTTTTCCTCCAGGAGGTCCGGCTCGCCGCGGATGATCCGGTAGGTCTCCGGTTCGAAGCCGTCGAACTGAAAGTAGAAGGTCGGCCGCACCTCGTTCAACTGCTCCAGAAAGCGATCGTCGCGGGCAATGCGCCTGCCATTGGTGTTGAGCATCACGAACCGGATATTGCGGGCCTGGGCGGCGCGCACGAAATCGATGATCCGCGGGTGGATGGTCGGCTCGCCCCCGGAAAACTGGACCACCTCGGGCCGGCCCTCGGTGCGGACGTAATCGTCGAGCATCTGCTCGACCTCTTCGAGGCTCAGGCTGAACCCCGGCGCGGCATCGGCGAAGCACAGCGGGCAGTCCATGTTGCAGGCGCTGTTGACCTCGATGATCCCGAGGCATGCATGCTGCTCGTGGTCGGGGCACAGGCCGCAATCATGGGGACAGCCGTGCGCGATCGCCGTGCCGTAGGCCAGCGGAATCGTGCCGGGCTTGTTGTAAGGCGCAAATGACGTGTAGGCCTTCGCGTCGGCGTAGACGAGCGCCATGAACGGCCCGCAGTCGGGGCAGCGCTTGCTCATATAGACTTTGTTGTCGCGCAGCAGAATCTTGGCGTCGATCACCTTGCGGCAATGGGGGCAGATGCTGCGCGTCAGCTCATGGAAGACGTAATCGGAATCGATGCGCCGAGGATCGGCGGCCGCGCGCTCGGCTTCGATTATGAAAACTTCATTCATGACATTCCGGCCCCCGCGGCGTCATCGCGTCGCAAACGTCTATCGCAGCCGCCACACCGCCCACAGCAGGACCGGGGACAGCACTGTCGTCATCATGCAATAAAAGCAGAAGCTGCCGAGATTGACCATGTCGCGGACACCGAGAATGTTTGCCAGCGTCGCCAGGACGGCGAGGGCGAGCAGCGCAATCCACACCCACTGCCCACCCGGAGCAAGCAGCACCAGGACCAGGATGACGGCGTAGAGGCCGGCGCCGATGTAGCCGTCCGGGATGCCGAATGGCCGCGCGAAGGGCGCATCCGCCACCGCTTCGCAGCCGCCGGCGAACAGCGGGCACCACAAGTGCGTTACCGCACGGCTCTGATAGAGCCCCACATAGAGCATGGCCGCGGCGCTGGCCGCTGCCACTGCGAATGCGACAAGGCGATATGTCATCATCAAGACGCCTCCGCTCCAAAGGCATGCCCGGCAATGACGGCGGCGATCGGCTTGCGATGCTGCCTGTCGCCGATCATGCGCGCTGCCTGCCGCCCCGCCTCAGCTCAGCACGATCGCATTGATGTGCCGCCCGTAATCGGCTTCGCCGCGATGGGTCATGCGGCGATAGCTGTAGAACTGGCCGGGATCGGCATAGGTGCAGGCGCCGAGATCGCAGATCGTGCCGATCCCCGCGGCGGCGAGGCGGGCGGCGACGTAGCCGGCGAGATCGAACATGAAATGGTCCCCGCGGGCCGATGGGACGAAGAACCGCCGGTTGGCGGGATCGGCGGCGATGAAGCGGTCCATCAGGTCGGGCCCGACCTCGTAATTGGGCTGACGGATCATCGGGCCGATCGCGGCGACGATCCGGGCCCGCGCGGCGCCGAGGCGCTCCATGGCGGCGATGGTGGCGTCGGTCACCCCGGCGAGCGCGCCGCGCCAGCCGGCATGGGCGGCGCCGACGATGCGGGCATCCGGGTCGGCGAACAGCACCGGGCCGCAATCCGCGGTCGAGACGCCGATCGCAAGCCCCGGCCGGCGTGGTCACGATGGCGTCGGCGCGCGGCCGCGCCTGCGCGTCCCAGGGCGCGTCGGCGACGACCACGTCGGGCGAATGGATCTGGTAGCAGGTCAGGAAGCGCTCGGCGGTGACGCCCAGCGACGCCGCCATGCGGGCGCGGTTCGCCGCCACATTGTGCGGATCGTCGGCGGAGCCGACGCCGGCATTGAGGCTTGCATAGAGGCCGGGCGAAACGCCGCCCGCCCTGGTGAAGAATGCGTGCCGGATGCCGGCGAGCCCGGCCAGCGCCGGCGCTTCGACGCGGCCGGTCATGTCGCAAAACCCGGCAGGTCGGCGCTCTGCGGCGCCGAGATCGCCATCGCCTTGAACAGCGTGCCCATGTCGGCCCGCCCGGAGCCGACGAGGCGCACCAGCGCCTGCGGCAATGCCGTCGCGCTTGTCCTCCGGGGCGACCGCCTGCAAGGCCTGCGCGCGGGTCTCGATGCCGAGCCGTTTCAACAGCGTGCCTTGCTCCACCGGGCCATGGATGCGCGCGCCGGCAGCCCGGGCGGCCCGGGCCAGCGCGGCAAAATCCACATGGGCGGTGAGATCGGTGCGGCCCGGCATTCCGAGCGGGCTCGCAAAGCGGTGCGATCGCACCGCCTGGAAGGTGTCGCCGGTGGTGCTCCTGGCATGGCCATAGTCGATCACCAGCGCGGCGCCGCCGCCGAGCACCCGCTGGGCGAGGTCGGTCGCCCACTGATCGGAGCGCCATTCGAAAACCTCGCCGACCGGAGCCTTGGCGACCGATGGCGGCAGGTTGGTCTTGAAGCCTTCCAGGGGCTGCGGAGCGAGCGTAAAGGCGAATTCGTCGCCGGCATTGACGGTGATCCGCCGCTCATGCCAGCCGGTCGGCCGCCGCTCGGCCTGGTCGACGGGCAGGGCGTCGAAGAACTCGTTGGCGAGGATGATGGCGGGTCCGGCAGGCGCGGCGGCGAGGGTCTTGTGCCAGCGTACCGGGATATCCCGGACGCCGCGCAGCGTTTCGCCCTGGCGCTGCTGCAAGGCCGGGCTCACCTCGATGAGATGCACCCGCGCCGCGCGGCGGAAATCGGCGACGCCGCGCGCCGCCCGCAGCGCGTCGAGCATCATGGTGCCGCGGCCGGGGCCGAGCTCGATGACCTGGATGGGGTCCGGCGAGCCCATCTCCCGCCATACCTCGACTGCCCACAGCCCGATCATTTCGCCGAACATCTGGCTGACTTCCGGCGCGGTGATGAAGTCGCCGGCCGCGCCGATGGGGTCGCGGTGAGGGTAATAGCCGTGCTCGGCATCGTAGAGGCAAAGCGCCATGAATGCGGACACCGACATCGGCCCGTCGCGGGCGATGCGGCGGCGGATCTCGGCATCCAGCGGGGTGCGCTCCTCTGCCATCACTGGGCCATCACCGGCCATCACGAATGCAGGGGTTGGCGCCGCAGCGCGAAGGCGGCGAGCCCGGCGCCGGCGATGAACAGCGGTATGCACAGCAGCATGCCCATGGTGGTATGGCCCCACAGGAAACCGAGCTGGGGGTCGGGCTCGCGGAAGAATTCGCAGAACGAGCGGAACACCGCATAGAACATGGCGAACGAGCCGATGATGAGGCCGGGACGCCGCAGCGCGCCGGCCCGGACCATGATGAAAAGAATGACCAGCAGCACCAGTCCTTCGAGGCCGGCCTCGTAGAGCTGGCTCGGATGGCGCGGCACCGGGCCGCCCAGGGGGAAGATCATCGCCCACGGCACGTCGGTGACCCGTCCCCACAGCTCGCCATTGATGAAGTTCGCGAACCGCCCGAGCAGGAGCCCGATCGGCCCGACCGCGCAGGTGACGTCGCCGAGCGAGAGCGCCGGTATCCCGCGGTGGTGGGCGAACAATAGCACCGCCGCGACGCAGCCGAGAAAGCCGCCGTGAAAGGACATGCCGCCTTTCCACACCTCGATGATCTCGACGGGATGCTCGAGAAAATGCGGCAGGTTGTAGAACAATACATAGCCGGTGCGGCCACCGAGGATGATGCCGAGCGTCACCCACAGGATGAAATCGTCGTAATCGAGGACGGTCATCGGCGCCGGGCCGCCCCAGAATTTCTCGTTGGCGATGATGGCGCGCGCATAGAGCCAGCCGAGCAGGATGCCGCAGATATAGGCGAGCGCGTACCAGCGAATCGCGAACGGCCCGATGGAAACCAGCACCGGGTCGAACGAGGGGAACGGGATGATGGACGTCGGCATCGGGGACTGACCTAGCGGTCCGGGGGCTTGGGCACAAGCGGCCTTGCGCACGGGCCGCCTTGGGAACAAGCAGCCTTGCGCGCGAGCGGCCCGATGACCATTGTCTTGTAAATCGCAAACCACCGCGGAGATGAGCAATGGCGCAGACCACCGGCCGGCTTTACGACGAGTTCGCGAAATTGATGAACGACGCCACCGGCGTCGCCACCGGGATGCGCCGGGAGTTCGAAACGGTCCTGCGCACCCAGGCCGAGCGGATGCTGCACGAGCTCGATGTGGTCCAGCGCGAGGAATTCGAGGCGGTCAAGGAGATGGCGCGGCTCGCCCGGGAGGAAAACGAGGCCCTCAAGGCCCGCCTTGCGGCGCTGGAGGCAAAGATCGCGGCGGCCCCGACACCCGCGACGCCGGTGCTGCCTCAGGTCCCACCTCAGGTGCCGCCCCAGCCGGGACCTCCGCCTATCACCATGTAACCGTCATTATTCCGCTTTCGGGCGGCTCCGTTTCTTGTCATTTGCCGGGGCTGAGGCTATAAGCCCGCGATTGCGGCCCCAGAACACCCCTGGAGGTTGGCCGCGCCGGCTTGGGGCTGCGTCCACAACGACGCCCGCAAGCTCATCACCCGAAAGCATGGGGACGCCAGCCGCCTTGGTCGGACGCGCGTCCTTTGCAATGAAAGAGGAACCGACAATGGCGACCGTCAAGGAAATCAAGGCGACGGTGCGTCCGCGGGCAGGCAAGGGGGCCGCCCGGGCCGTACGTCGCGAGGGCCGCGTGCCCGGCGTCATCTACGGCGGCAACGAGCCGCCGCTCACCATTTCCCTCGAGGATGCCGAACTGCGCCAGCGCATTTTCGCCGGCCGGTTCCTGACCAGCATCTACGACATCGATGTCGACGGCGCGCGGCACCGCGTGATCCCGCGCGACTTCCAGCTCGACCCCGTGCGCGACCATCCCGTTCATGTGGATTTCATGCGCCTGACCGAGGGCGCCACCATCCGGGTGCGAATCCCCATTCACGTCATCAATTCCGACCAGTCGCCGGGGGTCAAGCGCGGCGGCGCGGTCAACATCGTGACCCATACGCTCGATGTCCGCTGTCCGGCCGATGCCATTCCGGACGCCTTCGAGGTCGATGTGTCGGGGCTCGAAATCAATCATTCGCGCCATCTGAGCGACCTCACGCTGCCGCCCAATGTGAGGCCGCTGGTGCAAGGCAATGCCACGCTGGTGACCATCGTGCCGCCGTCGGGCTATGCGGAAGAAATGAAGGCGGCCGCCGAAGCCGCTGCGGCCGCCGCTGTTGCCGCTGCCGCTGCCGCCGCCGCACCTGCTGCTCCGACCGGCGCGCCGGGCGCACCCGGAGCGCCGGCCGCGGCTCCCGCGGCCGGCGCTGGAGCCCCGGCGAAGAAGTAAGGTGGCGCAGCGATGCGCCTCCTGGTCGGGCTCGGCAATCCGGGCGCGGAGCTATGCGCGCAACCGGCACAATATCGGCTTCATGGCGGTCGATGCCATTCGCCGCCGCCACGGCATTCCGCCGTGGCGGCGGCGCTTTCAGGGCGTCGCGACCGAGGGCGAACTCGCCGGCGAGCGGGTCGTCCTGCTGCTGCCCGGCACGTTCATGAACGATTCCGGCCTCGCGGTCGCCGAAGCCGCGCATTTCTACAAGATCGGTACCGGCGATATCGTCGTCTTCCACGACGAGATCGAGCTGCCGCCCGCCAAGGTGCGGGTCAAGACCGGCGGCGGCAACGCCGGCCATAACGGCCTGCGCTCGATCTCGTCCCATGTCGGCAACGACTACCGCCGGGTGCGCATCGGCGTCGGCCATCCCGGCGTCAAGGAACTGGTGCACAATCACGTGCTCGGCGATTTCGCCAAGGCGGAGCGGCCCTGGGTCGAGGCGGTCTGCGACATCATCGCCGACAATGCCGGGCTGATCGCCAAGGGCGACGATGCGAGCTTCCAGAACAAGGTGCATCTCGCCATGCAGGCCAAGGGCTTCGGACTGCATGACCAGTCGTGCGAATCCGTTCCGGCTCGGTTCCCGCCATCATCTGTTCTGAGCGAGTTCTCCCATGGGTTTCAAATGCGGCATCGTCGGCCTGCCGAATGTCGGCAAATCGACGCTCTTCAACGCGCTGACCGCGACCGCGGCGGCGCAGGCGGCGAACTATCCCTTCTGCACCATCGAGCCCAATGTCGGCGAGGTGGCGGTGCCCGATCCGCGCCTCGACGCGCTGGCGAAGCTCGCGAAGTCCGTGCAGATCGTGCCGACGCGGCTCACCTTCGTCGACATCGCCGGCCTGGTGCGCGGCGCCTCGAAGGGCGAGGGGCTCGGCAACCAGTTCCTCGCCACCATCCGCGAGGTCGACGCCATCGCCCATGTGGTGCGCTGCTTCGAGAACGGCGACGTCACCCATGTGGAGGGTCGCATCGACCCGATCGCCGACATCGAGACGGTCGAGACCGAGCTGATGCTCGCCGATCTCGACAGTCTGGAGCGGCGCGTCGATGCGCTGGAGAAGAAGGCCAAGGGCGGCGACAAGGAGGCGAAGCTCAACGCTCGACCTCATCACCCGCGCGCTGGTCGCTGCTGCGCGAGGGCAAGCCGGCGCGGCTCGTCGAGGTGCAAGCCCGAGGAGGAGAAGGCGTTCGCCGGCCTCGGCCTCCTGACCTCGAAGCCCGTGCTCTATGTCTGCAATGTCGAGGAAGCCGCGGCCGCCACCGGCAACGACTTTTCGCGCCGGGTCGAGGCGCGGGCCAAGGCGGAAGGCGCCGGCGCCGTCGTCATCTCGGCGCAGATCGAGGCCGAGATCGCGGTGCTGCCGCCGGCCGAGCGCGCCGAATACCTCGAGGCCATCGGCTTGAAGGAAGCCGGCCTCGACCGCCTGATCCGCGCCGGCTACGACCTGCTGCACCTCGTCACCTTCTTCACCGCCGGCCCCAAGGAGGCGCGCGCCTGGACGATCACCCGCGGCACCAGGGCGCCGCAGGCGGCCGGCGTCATCCACACCGACTTCGAGCGCGGCTTCATCCGCGCCGAGACCATCGCCTATGACGACTACGTGAAGCTCGGCGGCGAGGCCGGCGCGCGCGATGCCGGCCGGCTGCGCCTCGAAGGCAAGGATTACGTGGTCGCCGACGGCGACGTCATGCAT
>CAWCJX010000076.1:0-47913 GCA_963795865.1 uncultured Alphaproteobacteria bacterium | reverse complement strand
TTGCCGCCAGCGCCCCCGCCGCGGCGCAGAGCTGGACGGAATACACCTATCCCGAAGACTTCTTCTCGGTCTCGTTTCCGACCGATCCCACCAAGGAAACCACCACTTATCAGACCGTCGACGGCCGCCCGGTCGAAGCGCGGATCTATTCCGCCAGCCAGGACGGCAGCGTGTTCAAGATGATGGTGATTGACGCTTCCGGCGCTTCGGCGGCGGAAAAGCCGGTCATCGACCACGCGGTCAAGACACTGTTCCCAGGTGGCGAGGTCAAGCTCGATATCGAGCACCGCATCAGCCGGATCTACGGCCGCCAGCTCAGCATCCTGGGTCCGGACGGCAGCCGCTCGATGGTCGCGCTGTTCTATCACAATCGGCGGCTTTACATGATCGAGGGCAAAGCGCTTCCCACCGCCGCCAGCGGGACGGCCGACGCCATCCGCTTCCAGCAATCGCTGGTCTTCACCGACGACGGGACGAACCGGTGAGGCGCCCACCGCCGCCTGGTGCCCTTCAAGCGCGCGACGCAGCTTCTTCAAACGCCCTCACCGTCCGCCGGCCACCCGCAGCACCGCGCCGGTGGTGAACGACGACTGGTCGGAGAGCAGGAACATCACCGCCTGGGCGATCTCGTCCATGGTGCCGGCGCGGGCCATGGGCACCGCCTTGGTGATGCGCTCGAGCCGGCCGGGCGGGTGGATGCCGGTCGCGATCGGTCCGGGCTCGACCACGTTGACGCGGATGCCCTCGGCGGCGTGCTCGAGCGCGAGCCCGATCGACAGGCTCTCCACGGCGCCCTTCGAGGCGGCATACATCACGTATTCGCCCGGCCCGCCCAGCGTCGCCATCGCCGAGGAGATCAGCACGATGGCGCCCCCTGCCCCGCCCTGGGCCTTCGACAGGCGCGGGATCGCGGCGCGGACGCACAGAAACGTTCCGAGCACGTTGACCTCGAGGATTTCCCGGGCCGCATCGGCAGCGAGGGCCTCGATCCGCGACAGCGGCCCGGTGATGCCGGTGTTGCAGACGAGATGGGTCAGGCGGCCGAGCTTGCGGTCGATGGACGAGAACAGGCGCTCGACATCGTGCTCGCGGCTCACATCGGCCTGGATGGCCGCGGCGCGGCCGCCGGCCCTGGCAATATCCGCCACCACTGCCGCAGCCGCCGCCTCGTCATGCGCATAATTCACCGCGACGCCATATCCGCCGGCGGCGGCAAGGCGCGCCGTCGCGGCGCCGATGCCGCGACTGGCGCCGGTGACGAGAACGATCCCGTCGGTCATGAAACCTGTTTCCCCGGTCGCCGGCGCCGCTTGCGCGCCGCCATGACGTTGAAAGCCTCGAGCCGGCGGCAAACGCCATGGCAAAATAGATGTAGCCGCGCGGAATGTGGAAGTCGAAGCCGTCGGCCACCAGCGCCACCCCGATCAGCAGCAGAAATGCCAGCGCCAGCATCCTGGTGGTGGGGTGCTCGGCGACGAACCGCGCCGCCGGGCCGGACGCCGCATACATGATGGCGACCGCGATCAGGATCGCCGCGATCATGATGCGGATATCCCGCGACATGCCGATCGCCGTGACGATGGAATTGACGGAGAAGACGAGATCGACGGCGACCAGTTGAACGATCACCAGTCCCATCGAGGCCATGGCCGGAGACGGCACTTTTTCCCCGGCCGGCACTGCTTCGTCGGGGAGGTCGATCTCCGCATGCATTTCGTGGGTCGCCTTGGCGATGAGGAACAGCCCGCCGCCGATCAGGACGAGATCGTGCCAGGAGAACGGATTGTCCCACACCGTGAATACGGTGGCGGACAAGCCCAGCAGCGAGGTCAGCGCCAACAGGAGCACGATGCGAAAGAGGAGCGCCAGGGCGAGGCCGACGCGCCGGGCGATGACGGAGCGGCGGGGGCCGAGACGCCCGACCAGGATCGAAATGAAGACGACATTGTCGACGCCGAGCACGATCTCGAGGGCGGTGAGGCTCGCCAGAGCCGCCCAGGCATTGGGATCGGTCAGGAGGTCGAACACGGATCGCTCACGGCCTGGTTCGGAAATATCCGGCGCCGACAACATAGACGGCGATCAGGCACAACGCGACGGTGACCCAGGCCGGCGGCGTCAGGTCGTACACGAGCGCGGCGACCGCCAGCACCGCCCAGACGGCGAGCACGGCAACGTTGAAGGCGCGATGGCGCCGCACCCGCAATGGATGGATGAACGGGAACGGCACGAAGGTGCCCACCGCGAGCGCCGTCACCGAGGCCGTGGCCGCCACCGGACCCGGGCGCAGCAGCAGGAGGTAGAACGCAGCGACGTTCCACAGGGCGGGAAAGCCGCGGAAATAATTGTCGGGGGTCTTCATGGCCCGGTCGGCGAAATAGAGCGCACCGGTCACCACGACGAGAACTCCCGCGGGCGCGCCGAGGCCGGCCGGCAGCAGCCCGCTCGCGGCGATCGCATAGGCCGGCACGAACACATAAGTGGCAAAATCCACCACGAGGTCGAGCGTCTCCCCCGACCACCGCGGCAGGGTCCTCGCCACTTCGAGCCGGCGCGCCAGCGGCCCGTCGGCGGCATCGACCGCGAGCGCGAGGCCGAGCCAGGCGAACATCCCCGCCCAGTGCTCCGCGACCGCCGCCATCATGGCAAGGAGCGCGCAGGCCGCGCCCGCCGCCGTCAGCACATGAATGGAAAAGCGGCCGACCGTTCGACCGTCGAGATGATCCAACCGACTGCCCCTTTGCTGTCCGCGCCGGCAAAACATAGCTCCGGCGGAGCCGTTTCGCCCGCAGCATACATTTCGGCGCGGAGGTCACGGGGCTGGATGGGTGCCGCGTTCATTGCCCCGAGCCGTACTTCTCGATGTCGATCATACGCACGATCATCGACTTCTTGGGATCGAACGGCACATTCTCAAAGCCCCATCGCCGATAGAACTGGCGTACCTCCTGGTCGATCGGATGGGTGAGCACGCCCAAGCTCCCGATGTCGTAAGACGCGCGCAATGCGGTGTTCAATGCGAAGAATAAAAGCGAAGTGGCGTGTCCTCGACGCTGATAGGCCCTGTCGATTGCCAATTGCCCCAGCAATGTTGCGCGCACCGGATCGGGTTTGTTGCGCCGGTGCGCTTTGGCAAGGAATTGGCGTTCGATCTGCGCAGCACTGAGCGTTACATAGCCTGCGATAACCCCCGTGCCGGTGTCGCAGATCACGCTGGTCCGCGAGATGCCTGACACATGATTATGCCACGCATGGTTCCGGAACCACGCGTTGAGAGAGTCCCGTCCGCAATCAAACCGGGTCCGCTCGTCGTCTTGCGCGAGCGGACGCGGCGGCGTTACTTCCGCCATGTCGGGGTTGTGCTGAAGAGTTCCTCGAGTCCCGCAATCTCACGCGCCGGCTGTGCAGCCCAGGACTCGAACCGCTCCCAATCTTTGGCGGGGATCGTGACGATCCGGCGCTCCAGTACATCAAGCTCCGCGGCTTCGAGCGCCTTGCGCCGCACGAAATCGCTCACATTGGTGCGGGCTTGCGAGGACGCCTCTTCCAACAGCGCACGTTCCTGGTCATTCAACCGCACGCTCAATACCGTGGACATGGTGTTTTCCGGATTTGTCGGTCAGGGTGTATGACATCGGCATACAAACTCCGAGCCGTCAATGGCGTGGGGTCAAGCAGTCATGATCGGCGGCCTGCCCTTCCCGTCACGCCTCGGCCGTTGCGGTCGCCGACGGCCGCGTCACCGCATATCGCATCGGCACCAGCGCGACGGCGAAGGTCGCGATCCATGCCAGCCGGGCGCCGTAGCGGTCATGGGGGTTCGACAGGACGCCGCATACGACCGCATTGGCGAGCAGCGCCACAATCACGGTCGCGGCGAGCAGCCGCAGATCGCCGTATTCGCCGCGCCCGGCGAGCAGGATGACCGGCAGCAGCAGCATGGAGATCAGGGCCACCGGCACCTGGACGTCGTTGAGGGCGCGGAAGCTCACCTCGCCATGCTGCTGCCGCGCCGCCCGCATGGCGGGCACGACGGAGGGCATATATCGCTCGATGATGCCGTAGGTGTGCCAGATGGTGGTGAGCACGCCCTCGCCGCTCTCCACCTTGACGAGCTGCCTCGCCGCGGCGGTCACCGCCGTTTCGATCTGCATTCCCGGATATTCGGCGAGGCTCTCCAGCACGATGGTGCGCATTTCCCCGCCGAGCCCGGCGAAACGGCCGAGTTCGTCGAACGGGCCCTTGCTCCACAGGAACTCGTCCGCGGTGCGCGGCAGCCTGTGGCGATAAGGGCACAGCCGGAGCCGCGCATCCGGGCAGTGGTCGTCGAGGTAGCGCGCCACGATGCCGTCCTCCATCATCCGCGCGAACACGATGCCATAGCCGCCCGGCGTCCAGGCGAACTGGCCGCGACAGCGCGAAGTTGGTGCCCAGCAGCATGGCGGCCCCGAGCGCCAGGGCGCCGGCGCCGCGTCCGAGCGCCGGCAGCGGCAGCAGGTCGCGCCGATAGAGCCGCGCCAGGCCTGCCGCGGCCACGATCGCCATCAGCACCGCGAGCGTCGCACTGTGGGTGGCGCCGGCAAAGCCGACCAGCAGCACCAACCCGGCAGACTCGCGCCGGCTCAATGAGGCCGGAGCGAACAGCAGGAGGTGCAGCGCCAGCACCGCGGTGCCCGCGAAAATGTCGGTGAGCAGAATGCCGGCGAGCCACGGCAGCGAGGTCGTCGCGGCGAGCGCGGTCACGGTGCCGAGCAGCGCCAATGGGCGGTCGCGCAGGCCGTACACCCGCAGCATCAGCGATATGATCCACACCGCGACGGCCGCCTGCACCAGCACTTCCGGCCAGAAATCGAGCGGCCATCCGGCGACGGCAAACAGGCCGTAGACGGTCGAGCGGCTCGGCACCAGATAGCCCTCGAACCACCGCGCGAGATAGCCGCCGCTGTCGTATTGCAGGAAAGGAAAGCCGTTCCATAGGGCGGGCGCCAGCAGCAACAGCGTTGCCGCCAGTGCCTCGCCGAGGCGCCCACAGGTCTTCATCTGATGAGTCGCCCCCTGGTCCGGCTGACATTGGGGAACCAATGCTGGGTCAGGCCACCCATTCCCCTTGCCCGAAGAATAGCTGAGCCCCGGCCGCTGCGAAAGCGGGGGTGCCCCAGCGAGCGCCCCACCGGGTGCCCCGGTTTCAACCCGGTTTCAATATCCACCGTCGGAACACCCGTGATAGACATTGCCGGCAGGCGAACATGTCCGATCGTGCTTCAGCCCCCCAAACCTGCGTCGTCGGCGGCGGGCCCGCCGGGCTCATCGCCGCGCTGGCGCTCGCCCATTTCGGCGTTCCCGCGGTTCTGCTCGCCAGGCGGCCGACGCAGGTCGACAATCGCACCACGGCGTTGCTGGCGAGTTCGGTCGCCGCGCTCGAGGCGCTCGGCGTCTGGCCGGTCTGCCGCGCCAATGCCGCCCCGCTTCGGGTGCTGCGCATTGCCGACGACACCGGGCGGCTATGGCGTGCGCCGGAGGTGCGGTTCGACGCTGCCGAGATCGGGCTCGAAGCGTTCGGCTGGAATATCGAGAACAGGCATCTCGTCGCGGCGCTGTGGGACCGGGTCTCGGCCGCTCCCGAACTCATGCATGTCGACTCCGCCGCTCAGTCGATCGCCATCGGAAGTTCGGCCGTCACCGTCATCCCCGCCGAGGGTTCGCCGCTCGAGACCCGGCTCGTGGTCGGCGCCGATGGCCGCCGGTCGGTCTGCCGGGCCGCGGCCGGGATCGCCATGGAGGAGCGCGGCTACCCCCAGACCGCCCTCACCTATATTCTCACCCACTCCCGCCCCCATCATGATATTTCGACGGAATTTCATACCGGCGACGGTCCGTTCACGATCGTTCCGCTGCCCTCCTGCCGCTCCAGCCTGGTCTGCGTGGTCGCGCCGGTACAGGCCGAGGTCCTTGCCCGGCTGGGCGGCGGTGCGCTCGATGCCGAGATCGAACGGCGCTGCCATTCGATCCTCGGCAAAATGCAGGTCGAACCCGGCCATGGCGCCTTCGCCCTGACGGTTGCCACCGCGAGCCGGCTCGCCGCTGACCGCATCGCCCTGGTCGGCGAGGCCGGCCATGTGTTCGCGCCGATCGGCGCCCAGGGCCTCAATCTCGGCCTGCGCGATGCCGTCACCCTCGGCGAGGTCGCCGGCGCTGCCTGGCGCGGCGGACGCGATGTCGGCGCGGCCGACGTCACGGCGGAATACGCGCGGCGTCGGCGGCCCGACATCGCCAGCCGCGCCGTTGCGATCGACCTCCTCAACCGGTCGCTGCTGTCCGATTTTTTGCCTATTCAGGGGCTGCGGGGCCTTGGCCTCTACGCTCTCGACCGCATCGGGCCGCTGCGCCGTACCGTCATGCGCGAAGGAATTGCCCCATCCAGGGAAATGCCCCTGCTGATGCGCGGAACGGCTTAGCCGGCGCCGGCGGGCCGGCTCCTGCCGCCATGCACGCATTGCGAGTGAGCCCGGCGACTTGCCGTTGTCATGCCAAGGGGCCATTTATGTCGCGGTTTCCCCGCAAGAACGGAGGCGACAATGGGATTGATGGATGTTCTCAATGGCATGCAGAATGGCCCGCGCGGCGCGCGCGCACCGGCCAACACCAATACCAGCGCCAGCAGCGGCGGAATGTCGCCGATCATGATGGCCTTGCTCGGCCTGCTCGCGTTCAAGGCGCTCAAGGGTCTGGGAGGCAGCAAGCCCGCTCCGGCGCCGCAACCCGCACCGCCGGCCCGGCCGACCGGAGGCACCGTCACGGCCGGGATGCCCGGCATGCCTGGTGCGGGTGCTGGAGGGGGCGCGGGGGGACTTGGCGACCTGCTCAAGGGCGGCCTGGGCGGCCTCCTCGCCGGCGGCGCAGCCGGCACGGTGCTCAGCGGCGGCCTCAACGACTTGCTCAAGCAGTTGCAGCAGAGCGGCCATGGCGAGACCGCCAATTCCTGGGTCGGAACCGGGCCGAACCGTCCGATTTCGCCGAAGGATCTGGGTTCCGCGCTGGGGGCCGATCAGATCGGCCTGCTCACCTCGCAATACGGCCTGTCCCGCGAGGAGTTGCTCGATGGGCTCAGCGAGCATCTGCCCGAACTGGTCGACCATCTCACGCCCGGCGGTCAGGTGCCCTCGCCGGAGCAGATGCAGCGCCTGATTTGAGGGGCGGGCGGAGCCTGCTGCTTCTCGGGTTCCCGGACTGGGCGCGCCCGCCGCCGCCGGCTAAGGTGGCGGCCGCACAGACGCTGGGGGTCCCGAATGCAACGCAAAGTGATGATTTCGTGCGCCGTCACCGGATCGGCGGACACGCCGGGCAAGAACCCGGCGGTTCCGGTGACGCCGTCCCAGATCGCCCAGTCCGCGATCGACGCCGCCAAGGCCGGCGCCGCGATCGTGCACATTCATGTGCGCGATCCCGCAGACCACGCGGCCGAGCATGGACAAGGCGCTCTATCGCGAAGTGGTCGAGCGCATCCGCGACAGCGGCAGCGACGTGCTGATCAACCTCACCACCGGCCCGGGCGCGCGCTTCACGCCCGGCGCCGACGATCCGCTCAAGCCCGGACCCGCCACCAACCTCAAGCTGCCGGCCGCAGCGCGTCGAGCACATGCTCGAGCTGCGGCCCGACATCTGCAGCCTCGACATGGGCAGCATGAACATGGGCGCCTACGTCTTCGTCAACACGCCGAGCATCTCGAAGCCATGGCGGTCGCGATCCGCGACGCCGGCGTGCTCCCCGAGCTCGAAGTGTTCGAGACCGGCCACCTGCTGCTCGCCAAGCGCATGATCGAGACCGGCCACATCAAGGCGCCCGGCATGTTCCAGATCTGTCTCGGCATCGCCTGGGGCCAGCCGGCGACGCCGGAGGCGATGCACTACATGCGCAGCCTGCTGCCGCCCGCCTCGCCGTGGTTCGCGTTCGGCATCTCGCTCCACCAGTTTCCCATGGTGGCCCAGGCGGTGCTGCTCGGCGGCCATGTGCGGGTCGGGCTCGAGGACAACATCTATCTCGGCAAGGGTCAGCTCGCCCCGAGCAATGCGGCGCTGGTCGAGAAGGCCGCAGGCATCATCGAGATCCTCGGCGACCACGTCGCGACCCCTGCGGAGGCCCGCAAGATGCTGGCGGCCTAAATTCCTCTGCGCCGACTTTCCTGAAGGGGCTCGCGCCGGTCGCGGGCCCAGGCCCGGTCGCTCTGGACCGCCATCGTGGCCGAGGTGATGAACGCCAGCAGCGCAAAAGCGGCGAGGAGACACAGTTCCCGCAGGCCTTGCAGGGCGAAACTGTTCTTCGGCGGGATGGCGAAATAATAGATGGCGATCAGGCTGACGAAGGCCGCGGCAAAACCGCATCGCGCGCCGAACATGAGACCGGCGAGCACGATCGGCAGCAGGAACAGATAGAACGCCGACAGAATATGGAGTTCCTTCAGGCCGATATAGACGGCGGCGGCCGCGACCACCAGCAGCGCCGACATGGCGAGACGATCCCATAGCGGCAGCGACCGGCAAAGCCGCAGTGCCGCAGCGAGCGGCGAACCGACGACGGCCTCTTCGGCACGAAGCAGGCGGCCGATCAACAGGCCGGCCGCGGCGCAGACCGGCAGCGACCACCACGGCGCGCCGATCAGAAAGGTGATCCCGCCGACCAAGGCTCCGCCGCTTACGCCAACCGAATTGGCGATGAATCCCTGGGCAGCGGTCCACTCGTTCGTCATTTCGTCGCCAAGCGCGAGGTCGTCGATACAGCGACATAATACCGCAACCCGCCCGGCGACGCGACGGCCTGCGGATGCTCTGCCGGTATTTTTATGTTTCGCGACGCCGAAGGCCGCGCGTGCGGCGCAGCGTCAAAGGTCAGCCGCGAGGCCGGCGCGGCGGGCGCCACCGGTTTCCCCTGACGCCGCAAGATCATGACACGAGGCGGGTTGATCGTGAAGGGCCGACGATGCAGTGTAGCGTCGCTACCCCCATGATTTCGGGCATTGATTGCCGCCGGGCGTCGGTGGAGCACGACGAGGTTACCCGCCGCGGATGAAGCAAATGAAGTTCGACTTCTCAGAGCTGCCACTGAAGAACAGAGCGTTCAGCGAAAAGCCGATGACATTCGGCAATGCGGAGCCAAAATCGTTTCTGTCGGCGATCATCGACGTCATAGCGATCGAAACCGGCAAACGAAAAGCACGCGAGAATTGGCAGAAGGCGCAGCTTAGAAACCTGTTCAAGCATGCCCATGAGCGATCTCCATTCTGGCGCAAGCGAATGGGAACACGAAAAGCAAACGACCTGGAACTGTCCGATCTGCCGATTCTCACCAGGAACGAAGTCGCTCAGCAGGTCAAGGGCGAAGGTTCCCTGCTCCGCCAGAGCGACGGATTCGGAGTGCAGATGCATTCGACGTCCGGCTCCTCCGGAACGCCTCTTCAATTCTTCATCTCTCATATGAACAGCGACTATAGCCAGGTCAGGTCGATTGCCCAGTACTTCATGGAAGGACGAGATCTGGCTCTCAACAGGACGAGATTGCGCAGTTCTTCGCGTGACGAGTTCAAGAATCTGCGGAATGGCCTGAAAACCGGATTTACCGCCGAGGTAACGGAAAACTGGCTCGGGCCGCTGGGCGCATTGATAAAGGGCGGCATCAATAAGCATATAAATTGCTGGCACCCGAATGTGGATTTATTATTGGAAGAGCTGTCGAAAGACTCTATTGGTTATTTGGTATGCGCCCCCAGCGTTCTCGAGATGCTCCTTCAGGGCCGTGACGTCGGTACTCTCAAAACATACAAGACCGAAATGCTGATCCCAATGGCCGAGGAAACCAGCCCGGATCTCAGAAACGCACTCGAGGCGCAAAAAATACCGGTGCGGAGCGGCTATTCATCCGAGGAAGTCAGCCTCATAGGCTCGGAATGCGAAGCCTATCCCTCACATTATCATGTCGCGCACAGCAATGTCGTCGTCGAGATCGACAAGAACAGTGGGGTTGCCATCGGCGACAAGACGCTCGGTCGCATCCTTCTCACTCATCTGCATTCTTATGCGACCCCGTTCATTCGCTACGACGTCGGAGATTTGGGCACGCTGGCCGATACCTGCAAGTGCGGCCATGACGGCCCGACGCTTTCCAACATCATGGGTCGAAGCAAGGACCTGATCAAGCACGCGGACGGAAGACTGACCCGGTTCCACGTAAGGGCCAGCGAAATGACGAAGGTCGCCGACGTCGAAGAATATCGCATAAGGCAGACAACGCCGAACACCCTCATTCTTGAAGTCGCCGGCTGCGACGCCTTGAGCGAAGTCGAGCATGACTATTTCGTGCAGCTGCTCAACGGCCACGCCGGCGGCGATTTCAATGTCGACGTCAGAGTGGTCAAGGAAATCGATTGGGGCCAAAGCGTCAAGCGCCTCACATTTCGCAATGAATTGATATAGATCCGGCCTTGGCTCCGCGGCCGGTTTCCGGCCGGGAAATGCGGCTATGGCGACGCGGCACCCGGCTCAACTGGCTTCCGCGCGCGTCTTTTCGATGAGCACCTGGGCCACGCGGTCAAGTGCGCCGAATTGCGCATAAAGGTCCTGCGCATGCTGATCGGTGAAGGCGGTCTTTCTCAGCAATGACGACAAATGCCAAGTGTCGCCCTTCGGGTTGACCTCCATGATGAAAAGCCCTTTGCCCCCCGTCTCGCGCACCACATCGACGCCCAGGACCGGAATGTCCGGGAAAGCGGCGTGCGCCCTCTCGCCGAGGGAAATGATCTCCGGGTCGTTCGATACCGTGCGTGCGCGTCCGAATTGCTTGCTGTTCGACGCAATGATCCCGTTCGGGTCGTTTGCTATGTCCTCGAGCGTCGTCTGGCGAGGCATCGCCCAGCTGTTGCGAGCCGAATACACGACACGGCCGAACACCGTCATCACCCGGTATTCGGTCGGATACCCGTTTTCGGTGTGCTCGACATAGGGCTGGATCAGCATCTCTCGCGTACCGTTCTGCGTCAGTTCGGCGTAGCGTGCGGCGACGCTTTCGGTTCGCACGAGATGCACGTCCTCGCCCTGTCGGCCAAGCACCGGCTTGACGACTGCATAGCGACCCCATCGCGCGACATCGAGCGGGAGGTCCGGTGCCAGTCTCGATGTGAGCGGTACGGGCAGGCCGCGGCGCGCAAGCCGCTCGATCTGTTCGAGCTTGCTCAATGCACGACCGCAATAAACTGTGCCCCCTTTCGGTTCGTAAATGTGGAGGGGAACAGGAGAGAACACCAGCGAGGGCCGCGAAATCTGCCAGCGCCTGGTCACCGAGTTCGCTGCGCCGTTGGTCCCGATTCTTCACCTCGATGTCGCGCGCCCTTTCCTCGATGAGGCGCCTGACCTCCACCCAGTCCGAGAGGTCCTGAGCAACGGGCGTATGCAGGATGAGAAGGTTCCTGACGGGCCTTGCAGCGTCGCGGGCAGCGGCAGGTCGCGAAAGCGGCACTGCGGAATCACTATTTGCGCTCGTCACAGCAAACTCCCGGGCCGGATGTGACCGGTGTCGTCATCGTCACGCTTTCGGCCAGCCAAGGTAACACAAGGGTGTTTCCACTGGGAGACATGCGTTGGCCGGAGGGGTGTTGCGCAGCACTGCGGCTCCGCCGCCGCGGGACGCCAGCAACACCCCGTGGCATGGAGGACCCAGCGGGCCGCCATGGCGCAGGACCGCGCCGCGGCCGCCATAATGGAGCCGCTCCACGCCCTGGATCCGGCGCCGCCGCTACGGCGTCATCAGATCGGCGCCTGACATCATAATAACCAAATATTGCGGTGTCGTGCCACTGCGGCAGGTGTGAATTGCCCCACGTCGGACGATCCCCTTGCCACAACCGCCGATCGCCGGCGGACTGTCGGCGCAAGAATGTCGGCCGAGAATGTCCTGGTCGCGGTCGCCAGACGACCGATTTTTGCGAAATCGCCGATTGGCGGGGACGAGAATGAAGATCGACTTTTCACAGCTGCCGCTGAGCAGCGCAGCATTCAGTGAAAAGCCGATGAAATTCCTCGATCCGGAACCGAAACGGTTTCTGTCGTCTGTCATCGATCTCATCGCGATCGAAACCGGCAGGCGAAGGGCGCGTGAGAACTGGCAGAAGGCGCAGCTCAAAAACCTGCTCAAGCATGCCCATGAGCGGTCTCCATTCTGGCGCAAGCGGCTCGGGACAAAGAAAACAAGCGACCTGGAATTATCCGATCTGCCGATTCTCACGCGAAACGACGTCATCCGCCAAGTGAAGGACGAAGGGCCCCTGCTTCGCCAGGAGGATGGGCTCGTCGTCAGCCCCCATTCGACATCGGGTTCGTCGGGGACGCCCGTCAAGTTCTTCATTTCGGAGATGAACGGATATTATTTTCAAGTGAGGTCAATCGCCCAATACCTGATGGAGGGGCGGGACCTGTCGCTCAACCGGACGCGATTCCGCCCGTTCGACTACGACGAGGCGAAGCGTTTGAACATCGACCTGACAAAGGGATTTACCGTCGAAGTCACGGAAAGCTGGCTTGCGTCGTTGAGCGTCTTGTTCCAGGGCGGCATCAATAAACATATAAATTGCTGGCACCAAAATCGAGATCTGCTGCTGGAAGAACTGTCCAAAGACCCCATCGGCTACCTGGTGATCCAGCCGCGCATTCTGGAGGCGGTTTTCCAGGACGGCGATTTCGGCTTTCTGAAGCGGCATCGCACCGAGATGCTGATCCCGCTGGCGGAGGAATTCAGCTCGGATCTGCGAATCGCCTTCGCGGCGGAAAACATACCGGTGAGAAGCAGCTATTCATGCGAAGAGGCCGGCCTGATCGGCTGGGAGTGCGAAATTCATCCGGCCCATTATCATATCGCCCACAGCAATGTCGTCGTCGAGGTCGACAAGGCCGCTCGCGCTGCCATCGGCGAAGCCATGCTCGGCCGCATCCTGGTCACCCACCTGCATTCGTATGCCACCCCGTTTATTCGCTATGACATCGGCGATCTGGGGGCGCTGAGCGATGCCTGCGGGTGCGGCCATGACGGTCCGACGCTATCGCACATCGTCGGGCGATCCAAAAATCTGATCAAGCACGCCGACGGCCGGCTGACGCACATTCACATAAGAGCGCGCGACCTCATGAAATTGACGGACTTTGACGAATATCGCATCAGGCAAACGGCGCTCGACACCATCGTTCTGGAACTCGGCAGGCGCGGCAAGCTGACCGAAGATCAGCATGATTCGCTGGTCAAGCTGGTCAGAAGCCACGCCGGCGCTGATTTCGTCGTCGACGTCCGAGCCGTCGAGGAAATCGATTGGGGGCCGAGCGTCAAACGCCTCGGATTCCGCAACGAGTTGATGTGACGTGCGGGGCCGGAATTTCGTCTGCACGGCTCGGTTCCATGGTGTGACCAAGCTTGGCCTTTCCGCGGACTGGACACCTCGGATGCGAATTGGACCAGGCCATGCGGTGCAGGCGCGGTCGATGTCGGTCGTTGCGGTTCGAATGCGGGGCCGACGATAAAAAACTGCCCCGAGCAAGCTCGGGGCAGTTGCATTAAATCGGCTCGAAGCGGTTAGCGGAGCACCCCAATTGAAGAGGTAGCTGAGGTTCACCCGAACCACGTCGACGTCGCCGAAGGAAACGTGATCGCCCGTGCCCGGACCCACCCGGTAGCCGTCATGGGCCGGAGTTGACCGGAAGAGCAACCGTTTGAGCGACGGCATAGTGCAGGTACAGCACGCCCAGCACCCAGTTGTTGTAGATTTTCCAATCCGCGCCCACGCCGGCTACGATGCCGGTCGGGGTCGCGCCGACGCTGCCGGCGATCGAATGGGTGCGGTTCCAGATACGCCATCACAGTAGTCATAGCAGCCATTGGCTATTATAGGTGCTGGCGTAGTTGTAGCTCGCCTTTTCGCCACCGACACCCACCGTGCCGTACAGCATGAAGTCGCTCTGGGTGATGAGGCCGAACTTGGCACGAACGCTCCACAGCGAATCCTTGTGGAGCGAAAGGGTGGTTTCGCTGGAACGCCTTGCGTAGCCGCTTTCCCAGTCGGTGTACCAAGTGGAGTTGTAGCCTTTGGTGACGCTGTTGCTGAACGACGACCAGTCGCCCTCAACACCCCAAAGGAAGCTGCCGGTCTGGTATTGACAGCCACCCTGGCCGCCGCCGACGAACCCTTTGTTGTCGTAGCCGTTGGTGATCGGCATCGGGGTGTCATTGTAGTCCGTGTAGTTGCCGTAAATTCCAGGCTGGGTCACGGTGTACTGGTCGGTGGAATGTCTCCTTGCCGTAGCCGGCATGACCGCCGATGTAGCAACCGGTCCAGGTCGAGACGTAGACCGGCACCGGCGCCGCCTTGAGCGGCATGTCTGCCGCACTGGCAAACCCGGTCAGAGCCACCAGGGCAACGCCCGAGAGAAGAGTTTTCTGCATATCAATCCCCCTTGTTCAAGCATAAATCGTGTTGGTATTCGGTTCGCTGACCAAGCCCCAGTGCCCAGCACCTGCCTGTTCGAATCTTGTTGTACCCAATCTCGTGCACCTTGGCTGTCTCCCGAATGCAACAGTGAATGAAATTGAGACACAATGCCCAAGAGAGTGTCGGCGCGCCGGGCTGCCGATCGAGCTTTCGATCTGACGACCACGCCACTCCGCGGTCTTGTTTTCCCCTTGGTGGAAGGCAAAGCCGCGGTGATGGATGGTGTGCCGGTCTGTGACCTCAACGCAACAGTTGCCAATTTTCATTCCCGCTGACGCATTCGCGCGCCCGGAATCGCCATCATTGAGGGTAAGCTTCGGCCAGCCTCAAGGGGCGGAACGGGCGGCTGAATCGCGGTCGCTGCGGGCGGGGGGCCACATTGCTCAAGACGTCGACGCTTTTGTTGCTTCTGTCGGTCGCGCCGGCGGCGGCGCAATATGCCGAGTTTCGGGCCCTGGATCCCAATGCGGAGACCCATGCGCTCGCCGACGGCGACATCCTGATCACGCCGTCCTCGTCCATTCCGCAGCCGGGAACCGGACGGGCGCACACCAATGTGCATCTGTTCCACCCGGCCGGCGGCCTGCCGGCGGTCGGCCGGACCTCTTCTGGTCCTCCCATTGCCGGGAACTACAATGAGACGCCGGCATCGATCGCCTGCATCTACGGTCTCGTCACGCCAGTGCCCGGCTGCAACCCGCAAACCGTGTCTGCCGTGCCGAACGGGGGCGGCGGTGTCATCGCCATCGTCGACGCCTATGACGCGCCGAACGCCGCGGCGGACCTGATCGTGTTCAGCCAGCATTTCGGGCTGCCATTGCCGAACTTCCGGGTGGTGTACGCGACCTCGGCCGGGACCACGACCACCACGCCCCCGCCTTACAACGCAGGCTGGGAGACCGAGATATCCCTCGATATCGAATGGGCCCACGCCATGGCGCCGAACGCCACGATCATATTGGTGGAGGCCGCCTCGGAAAGCCTTTCCGACCTGATGGCCGCAGAGGCTTTGGCCGGCACTCTGGTGCAAACCGGGTTTGGCGGGCAGGTGTCGAACAGCTGGGGCCTCTCCGAGTTTTCGGGGGAAGCCGCCAATGACGGGACCTTCAACGCCTCCAAGGTGGTCTACTTCGCCGCCAGCGGGGATCGCCCCGGAACGCTGTGGCCCGCCGTGTCCCCGAATGTGATTGCCGTGGGCGGCACTACCATTTCGCGCAACAGGTCGACCGGCAATTACGTTTCGCAATCGGCCTGGTCCAGCGGCGGCGGGGGATCCAGCACATATGAAGGCCGGCCCTCCTATCAGAGCTCGATTTCGACCATCGTCGGCAGCGCCCGCGGGACGCCGGACGTCGCCGCGGTGGCCGATCCGAAGAGCGGCGTCTGGATCTATGATTCCGCAGGGGGCGGCTGGATGGTCGTCGGCGGCACCAGCGTCGCTTCGCCGGTGATGGCCGGGATCACCAATTTGCGGGGCGCCTTCCGGCTCTCGTCGAATGCGGAGCTGACGAATCTCTACGCCACTCAATCCCAATACATCGACATCACGACGGGCACGTGCGGCCGCCACAGAGCCACGGTGCATTGGGACTTCTGCACCGGCGTCGGAGTGCCTTAGCGCATGTTCCGGTGAGATCGACCCGCAGGCGTCTTCGCCGCAGGGTTCGCTCGCGTTGTCCCGTGATCGGCCACGCGTTTGCGGGGCAGCCATTCGCCATGTCGCCGCCTCGGGGCAGCCCGAGACGACGTGAAGGCGAGACAACGTGAAGCCGAGACAACGTGAAGCGGGAGCGCTTGCAATTGGACTGCCCGCGACTACCTCGGGTGCGAAACGCTGTGCGACGAGTGCGAGGAGCGGACGGATGCGTGCAATCGCGTTGATGACGTCGGCCCTCGTCACAGGCTTGGTTGTTGCCGCGCCGCTTGCCGTCGCTGCCGAGGATGTCCGCAGACCCGTGCAGGGCGGGACGATCATCATCCCGCCGTCCAGCATTCCGCAGCCCGGAGAGTCCGGCCGGGCCCATACCAACGTCGAGATTTTTCGTCCCGACCAGCCCCCGGTTCCGGCGGGGCCGCCGGCGCAGCCGCGCCCTCCCGCAGCGACGGGCTCGGCAAGTAACCCGATTCCGAGTAACCCAATTCCAAGTCACCCAATTCCAAGTAACCCAATTCGAGGAAGGGAAGCTGTTCGGTCTCCCCGCCGGATTTCTGCGGGTTCGACGATCGCCGGCCCGGCGGATCGCCGAATCCGCCTGTGTTCCGACCGGCGGGCCGACGGGCGCCGCGACGTTCCGCATCTGGTGGCGCTTTTTGGCGCTTGGCGCATATCACGGCATCATTTAGCGTTCCCGCTTGCCCGAGTCCCGCCGTGCCGGCAAGGTCGCCGCAACGATCGAGAACCCCCATGAAGCTGCCGCGTCAGTTCTTCAAGCCGCTGGCGATCGGCGCGCCGGCGCCGCTGCGCGAATTGCCGGTGCGGCTCGAGCGCATGATTCACTTCGTGCCGCCCCACATCGAAAAGCTGCGCCAGAAGGTGCCCGACCTGATCCGTCAGGTGGACGTGGTGCTGGGCAATCTGGAGGACGCCATTCCCGTCGAAGCCAAGGAGGCGGCGCGGCGCGGCTTCATCGAGATGGCCAAGGCCAATGATTTCGGCGCCACCGGGCTGTGGACCCGGATCAATGCGCTCAACTCGCCATGGGCGCTCGACGACATCGTCGAGATCGTCGCTGCGGTCGGCGACAAGCTCGACGTCGTCATGCTGCCCAAGGTCGAGGGGGTGTGGGACATCCATTATCTCGACCAGTTGCTCGCCCAGCTCGAGGCCCGCAATGGCGTCAAGCGTCCGATCCTGATCCACGCCATCCTGGAAACCGCCGAGGGCGTCGACAATGTGGCCGGGATCGCCGCCGCCTCCCCGCGCATGCACGGAATCAGCCTCGGACCGGCCGACCTCGCCGCGTCCCGGGCGATGAAGACGACACGGGTCGGCGGCGGCCATCCCGATTATGTCGTGCTCGCCGACGCCGTGGCCGGCAACGGACCCCGCACGCGTTTCCAGCAGGATCTCTGGCATTACACCACCGCCAAGATGGTGGACGCCTGCGCCGCCGCCGGCATCAAGCCGTTCTACGGCCCGTTCGGCGATTTTGCCGACCCCGCCGCCTGCGAGGCGCAGTTCCGCAACGCCTTCCTGATGGGCTGCGCCGGGGCGTGGACCTTGCACCCGAGCCAGATCGACATCGCCAAACGCGTCTTCTCGCCCGATCCGGCCGAAGTCGCTTTTGCGAAAAAAATCCTGGCCGCCATGCCCGACGGCAGCGGCGCAGTCATGATCGACGGCAAGATGCAGGACGACGCGACCTGGAAACAGGCCAAAGTGGTGGTCGATCTCGCCCGCATGGTTGCCAGCCGGGACCCCGCCATGGCAGCCTCCTACGGGCTGTGAAATGATTGATCCCCACGAGGCGTTGGGTGCTAGACTGCATTGCCACAATGAGGGGTGATTGTGTCCATGAACAAGATTCGAATTGCCAAATATACCCTCGGCCAGGTGGTGCGGCACCGCGTCTATCCGTTTCGCGGGGTCGTCTTCGATATCGATCCGTTGTTCAACAATACCGAGGAATGGTACCAGTCGATTCCCGCCGAGGTGCGGCCGAACAAGGACCAGCCGTTCTATCACCTGTTCGCGGAAAACTCCGAAACCGAATATGTCGCCTATGTCTCCGAGCAGAACCTGCTGCCGGACGAGTCCGGCGAGCCGGTGCGCCATCCGCAGGTCGCCGAAGTCTTCGACCTCGATGACAAGGGTGGCTATCACCCCCGCAATTCCCTCCTGAACTGAGCCGGCGGCGCATGGCGGGTAACCCGCCGGCCATTGGGTTTGTACGCCCTGCCCCGCCCGGACCATGCGCGATCGCGGGACGGCCTGACGAAGTGATCGGGCTCGCGGATTTGCTATAATCCCGGACCCGCCCCACCGAGGCGTCCGATCATGCCGCATCAGAGACTGTTCGCCGCCGCACTCGCGCTCACTGTTCTCGCCCTCACCGCCGGCGGCGGCGCCGCCCAGGACTATCCAAGCCGTCCGGTGCGCATCGTGGTCGGCTTCGGTCCTGGGGCGTCCGGCGACATCGCCGCCCGGGTGCTGGCGCAAAAGCTCGGCCAGATTCTCGGCCAGCAATTCATCGTCGAGAACCGCTCCGGCGCCGGTAGCAACATCGCCACCAACTACGTCGCCAAGGGGCCGCCGGACGGTTATACGCTGTTGCAGGGGACCGTCGCCAACACCATCAACGCGGCGCTGACCCCGAACCTGCCCTACGACCTGATCAAGGATTTCGTCCCGGTCGCGCTGTTCGCCACGGTCCCGAACCTCGTCGTGGTGCACCCCTCGGTGGGGGCCAGGAACATCTCAGAGTTGATCACGCTCGCGCGCGGGACGCCGGACGGATTGGCGTTCGGGTCAGCCGGCGTCGGCAGCGGCTCGCATTTCTCCGGCGAGTTGTTCAACGTGATGGCGGGAATCAAGCTCGTTCACGTGCCCTATCCGGGCACGGCGCAGGCCGTCACCGACCTGCTCGGCGGCCGCGTGCAGGTGGTGTTCTCGCCGGCCTCCTCCGCACTGCAATTCGTCGAGGAGGGCCGGATCATCGCGCTCGCCTCGACCGGATCGAAGCGCGCCAAGATCGCTCCCGACCTGCCCACCGTCGCCGAATCCGGCCTGCCCGGCTACGACACCTCCGGCTGGTTCGGACTGCTGGCGCCGGCGGGAGTGCCGCGCGCGATCATCGCGCGCCTCGCTGGCGCGACCCGCGAGGCCGTGCTGTCGCGCGACGTCTACGGCCCCCTGCAGCAGCAGGGCATGGAGGTCGAGTTCGGCACGTCGGCGGAATTCGCTGCCTATGTGGCGGCCGACATGGCGAAATGGACGCGCGCGGCAAAGGCCGCCGGGGTCAAGCGATGACCCGGCGGCCGCCCACGACCTGACCGACGGTTCAGCGGGTCGGCGCGGCGGCGGCGCCGCCTTCGAGCTTCTTGCGGGCCTCGTCGGCGCGCTTCTGCAACTCGTCCTGCAGTTTCTTCTGCTGCTCTTCGAAGACCTTCGGATCGGTGGGCGGGCCTTCATTGGCCTTGGCGAAATCCACCAGCGGCAGCGGGAAGCTGATCGCGGCGCCGGCCAGATTGATCGCCTGTATGGTCAGCAACTGGCCGTGCTTGAGCTTGCCGATCAGGTCGGGCGTCGCCTCGTAATCGGCCATGCAGCCATTGGCAAAGCAGGTGAAGAACGGCCCGGTCATGGGCGGCTGTTGGTCGACGATGACACGGGTGCCGTATTGCAGTTGCAACGGGCTCGGCAGGGTGATGCGGAACAGCTTCTTGGGCTCGCCATCGGGCTCGATCAGGGCGGCGGCGATGACCGGCTGGCCCGCCTCGGTGCGGGCGTCCTTGCCGGTGAAGCAGACCTGCTTGGCGGCGTCGTCCTTGCCCTTGCCGCAGAACTTCGCCCACGGAGAATAGATGAGCTGCGGCATTTCCGGCGCCGGGCCGGGAGCCGCCGCCTGCGCAGCCGGTGCGGCCTGAGCCGCCGGCGCTGCGGGCTTGGGCGCAGCCGGCTTCGCCGCCGGCCGGGCAGCCGGGGGCTTCGCGGGCGTCGCAGGCGCCGCCGGAGATGCCGGCTGCTGCGCGAATGCCGCGCCCATACATCCTGCCGAAAGCACCGTCACGGCCAGCGCCGTAACCACCGCCTTGCGCACCTTCTTCGGTCGCGCCCACGAGATCGCATGCGTCATCAGGAATCCTCACCTTTGGCCGCCCCACGGCGTCTGTATCTAGGCCCAAAGCACATTCGGAAAAAAGCGGAATCCGGCTTTGCGCGAAAACCGCTTCGATGCGCCGATTCAAACCACCCACTGATGCCAAGTCATTGCCCGCGCACGCTTTTCCCCGATTTCCCCGGTCATTCCGTCGGGCCGCGGGCGCGCCGGTCTGCCTTGTCTGCTGGTCTCGACGCCAATTACGGCAGCAAAGTGACCCTCCGCACTCCAGATCGTCAAATCATGTGCCTCCGGAAAGCCCGATCTGTGTGCATCAAACAGGTGCAGTGCGGACGCGGCGGCAGGCACTATGATACACATCCACATCGATTCGAAAGAGCGCAACCCGGTGTCTCCCGCCGCGACCATCCGCGATCGTCGTCGACCGGCGGGTTTCCGCGGCGCCTCGGCGTTGCTTGCTGCCGCTGTGACGCTGGTCGCGGCCGTCGCGGCGTTCATGCCGACGGCGGCGCAGGCGGCCCACGCCATCGCCATGCATGGCGAGCCGGCGCTGCCGGAAGGCTTTTCCGCGTTCCGCTACGTCAATCCCGACGCGCCCAAGGGCGGCCGTCTGGTGCGCGGCGTGCTCGGCACGTTCGACAGCCTCAATCCCTTCATCGTCAAGGGATTGGCGCCGCCGGAGCTGCGCGGCTACGTGTTCGAAAGCCTGCTGGTTCGCGGCTATGACGAACCGTTCACGCTGTACGGCCTGCTCGCCCGTTCGGTCGAGACCGATCCCGGGCGGACCTATGTGACGTTCGACCTCGATCCCAAGGCGGCGTTCGCCGACGGCACGCCGGTGACCGCGGCCGACGTCATCTTCTCCTGGCAATTGCTGCGCGACCACGGCCGTCCGAACTTTCGCACCTATTACGTCAAGGTCGCCCGCGCCACCGCGCTGACGGAGCGCAGCGTCCGCTTCGACCTCGCCGGCGACGAGGACCGCGAATTGCCGCTCATCCTCGGCCTGATGCCGATCCTGCCCCGCCATGCGGTCGATCCCGAACACTTCGAAGACACTTCGTTCGCCCCGCCCCTGGCCAGCGGACCCTATGTGGTCGCCCAGGTCGACCCCGGACGCAGCTTCACGCTGCAGCGCAATCCCCGCTATTGGGGGCGCGCGCTCGCGGCCAATCGCGGCTTCTGGAACTTCGACGTGGTGCGCTTCGAGTTCTATCGCGACGCCAACAGCCACCTCGAAGCCTTCAAGAAGGGTCTCTATGACGTGCGCGACGAACGCGACCCCGGACGTTGGGAAACCGCCTATGATTTCCCGGCCGTCCGCGACGGCCGGGTGATCCGGGAAGAGTTTGAGAGCGGGCTGCCGAAGCCGATGACGGCGCTGGTGTTCAACACCCGCCGTCCCGTCTTCGCCGACATTCGCGTGCGCGAGGCGATTGCGCTGCTGCTCGACTTCGAGTGGCTCAACAAGAATTTCTTCTACGGCCGCTACCGCCGCACCGCGAGCTTCTTCGAGGGCAGCGAGCTTGCCGCGCGCGGCCGGCCCGCCGATGCGGCCGAGCGCGCTTTGCTGGCGCCGTTTCCGGACGCCGTGCGGCCCGATGTCCTCGACGGCACCTATACGCCGCCCTCGTCCGACGGCTCCGGCCGCGACCGCGAGATGCTCGGCCGCGCGCTCGGGCTGATGCGCGAGGCCGGCTACGAGCTGTCCGGCTCGGTGCTGCGCAGCCGCGCCGGCGGGCAGCCATTCGCCTTCGAGATCATGGTCACCAGCAGGGACCAGGAGCGCCTCGCCCTCGCCTTTGCGCAAAGCCTCAAGCGCGCCGGCATCGAGGCACGCATCCGGATGGTCGACGCCGTGCAATATGACCAGCGGCGGATCGGTTTCGACTTCGACATGATCCAGAATTGCTGGGATGAATCGCTTTCGCCCGGCAACGAGCAGGCGTTCTACTGGGGCTCGGCCGCCGCCGACGAGCCCGGCAGCCGCAATTACATGGGCATGCGCAGCGCCGCTGCCGACGCCATGATCGCGGCCATGCTCAAGGCGGGCGGGCGCGGCGAATTCGTCGCCGCGGTGCGGGCGCTCGACCGCGTGCTGATGTCGGGCACCTATGTCGTTCCGTTGTTCCACCTGCCGACCGACTGGGTCGCGCGCTGGGCGCCGATCCGTCATCCCCAGGCGACCTCGCTGTCCGGCTACCTGCCCGAAACCTGGTGGCACGAACCACCACCGTGAGAAGTGCCATGATCCTCGGATCCTCGCAGCCGCATAAGAGTTCCGGCGCCGGCGGGCGCATCACCCTCGACGACCTGTTCCGTGCCGCCGTGGCCCAGCGCCCCGACGCCATCGCCCTGGCCGATGCGCCCAATCGCGAGGCCTTCACGTCGGGCCCCCCGCGCCGGCTCGCCTATGTCGAAGCCGATCGGGCCGTCTCGGCCATCGCGGCGCGGCTGCGCCGGGACGGGCTCGAGCGTGACGATATCGTCGCCCTGCAGATGCCGAACACCGTCGAGGCCGTGCTGGCTTTGCTCGGGGTGCTGCGCGCGGGCCTGATCGCCTCGCCGTTTCCGCTGCTGTGGCGGCGCGCGGATTGCGCCGACGCCATAGCCGCGGTCGGCGCCCGCGCGCTGATCACCATGCGGCGCGTCGGCGCCACCGATCACGGCGAGCTCGCCGCCGCGGTCGCAGCGCAGGCCCCCTCGGTAGGCCATGTCTATCTATTCGGCGGTGCCGGCGACGGGGCCACCTCGCTGGACGACGTCATCGCCCATGAGACCGACGTCGCACCGGCTGCCGGGACGTCGCCCCCCGTCGAGCCCGATCCCATGGCCTACGCCCATGTCGCCTTGGTCACCTGGGACACCACCGCGGCGGGGTTGATGCCGGTCGCCCGCAGCCATGCCGAGATGGTGATGGCCGGCCTCGAGCCGATGCTCGAGGGCCGGTTCGAGCCCAAGGTGACCATGCTCTCCTCGCTGTGCCTGGGCTCGGCGGCTGCGATATCCGCAACCCTGATCCCCTGGCTGTTGTCGCATGGGACCCTCGCGCTCCATCATCCGTTCGATCCCGTGGCCATGCGCCAGCAGGTCATCGATCTCGGATGCGATACCGTGGTGCTCCCCGGCAGCCTGGCTGCCCGCGCCGCCGAAGCCGGGATGTTCGCCGGCAGCACAGTCCGCCGGGTGATCGCGATGTGGCGCAATCCGGAACGGCTCGCCGCCGGTGCGTCGTGGCTGCCGGCCTGGCCGGGCGTGATGGACGTCGTCGCGTTCGGGGAAGCCGGGCTGATGGCGGCCAACCGCGGCGCCGATGGCCGGCCCGCCGGTCTCACACCGGGGCCGGCACGGCGCTCCCCCGACGATGGACCGCTGCTGGTCGAGGCGGCGCGCACGCGCGAAGGCACGCTGGCGCTGCGCGGCCCGATGGTGCCGCGCTTCCCATTCCCGCCCGGTGCCACCCCCGCGCCGGGCGCCGCGATCGATGTCAACGGCTTCCTGGATACCTTCTATCCCTGCCGCGTTGCCGGCGGCTCGGGCGCCCTCGTCGTCACCGGCCCGCCGGTGGGCATGGTCAGCATGGGTGGCTACCGCTTCTCCCTCGCGCGCCTCCAGGAAACGGTGTCGCAACTCGAGTCCGGCGCCAGGCTCGCCGCATTTCCCGACGGCCTCGCCGGCCAGCGCGTCGCCGGCAGTTCCACCCACCGCGACGCCATGCGCGCCGCGCTGGCGGAACTCGGCTTCAATCCGCTGGTCATCAACGCTTTCCGGGCGCGCCGCGGCGGCGATGCGCGGGACGCCGCGTGATTTGGCGTAACACCGCCGTCTCCGTGCCGACGCGCCACTCATCGGCCGTGCTGGCCGTTCCGGACGGCACCGAACACGATTGTTTTGTCGGGAGTCGCATGGCCGGCCCCGATATTGACGAGGCGTTAACAGCGTTCGCCTAGGTTACCCACTCGTTTACAGCACCGTCGTTTGCAGCATGACGCGATCCGAAAAGTCTGCGCCTTTTCGGTATCATGCCCTGGGAAACCCGAGCAACCCATGTCCCTTCCAGGCCCGATTCTCGTCGTTTCCGATCACCACGACCGCAAGCTGATGGCCGGCCTTGCCGGCGCCGGCGCATTTCCGGTGGTCGAGAGCAAGCTGGCGGAGGCGGCGGCCGCGATCGGCCAGATCGGGCCGGCCGCAGTGGTGCTGGCCGATCCCGATTTCGAACCGTCCGGAACGGTGCTGGACGAACTCATGGCCGCCATCGACGGCGCGCCGGCGCCGTTCATGCCGGTGGTGGCGCGGGTGAAGCGTTGCGGGCCGACCGTGCTCGACGTATTGCCGGTCGATGCCGGAGCAGGCGTCGAGCGCGTCGTCGCCACCACCGCCGCAGCGCTGCGGGTGCGCACCCTCCATGCCACGGTGTTGCGCCGGATCGACACCTTGCGCGGCAACGGCGCCGACGTTCCGCAATTGCCGGCTTTCGATCCGCTGGACGAGTTGACCGTGCTGGTGGCCGGCCGCGGCCGCACCTATCCCGCGCTCACCGCTGCGGTCGGCGCGCGGGTCGGCCTGATCGGCGCGCTGAGCGTGGAGAATGCCGCGCGCCACCTAAATACCCGCGATGTCGACGGCCTCATCATCGGGGACGGTTTTGGGCCAAGCACGATCGAAGCCTTTCTCACCGCGCTTGCCGCCGACTTGCGGTTTCGCGATCTGCCGATCGGCCTGGTCGCCGATATGCCCTCGACCATCGAGCGCGGGCGGCTCAGCAATCTCGAGCCGGTCAGCGGCGACCCCGGGGACATCGTCGCCCACATGCTGCCCCTGGTGCGCGTCCATTCCTTCGGGACGCGGCTGCGCCGGCATATCACGGCGCTCGACAGCCGCGGCACCATCGATTTGCAAACCGGGCTCTATACCATCGCGGCGCTCGCCCGCGACCTGCCGCGCGTCGTCGCCGACGCCAAGCGGCGGCGGGTTCCGATGTCGATCGCGCGCTTCGCTTTCCCTCCCGATCTTGGCTGGCGCTTCCGCATCGACGCCGCGCGGCTGACCGGCCGGCTGCTTCGCCCCATCGACTTCGCCTGCCAGACCGAGGACGGCTCGCTGGTGGTGGTGTTCGCGGAAGCGCCGCCGCGCAATGCCCACGTGATCGCGCGCAAGATCGCCAGCGTGATGCGCCAGACCATGCTGGATTGGGAAACCGGAGACGGCCGCCAACCCGGCATCGACCCGATGGTGACGCTCGCCTTCCTGAAGCTGTCGGACACTCCGGAATCCCTGCTGGAACGCGTCTCCGACCCGGTGGCCGTTGCCGCGGAGTAAGGCGCACCCTATCTTCTCGTCGCCGCATGTTGCCGAAAGTGCAGCCTTTCGAACATGCGCGAAACTCCGAGCGAGACGAGGAGCATCCGATGCCCACCCGAAGCCCCGAGCCGCTGACGATCGACGTCGTCTCCGATGTCGTCTGTCCCTGGTGCTTTATCGGCAAGCGGCGGCTCGAAGCGGCGATTGCGCTCAAGCCGGAGATTCCCGTGGCAGTGCGCTATCGGCCCTATTTCCTCAACCCGTGGGTGCCCCGCGAGGGCATCAGCCGGGAGGAATATCTCACCACCAAGTTCGGCTCCGTCGAGCGTTACAAGGCCAACGCCCAACGCATCGTGACGGCGGCCCGCGACGAGGGTCTCTGCTACGATATGGACGCCATCACCCGCCAGCCCAATACGATCGACTGCCACCGGCTGATCCATTGGTCCGGCCGAGACCGGCGATCCCGCGCGCATGAAGCAGCGCCTCATGGAACTGTATTTCGCCGAGGGCGCCGATCTGTCCGATCCGGAAGTGTTGGTCGGCGCGGCGGCGGACTGCGGGATGGATCCCGACGAGGTCCGCGGCTGGCTCGCCGGCGACAAGGACGTCGCCGCGATCGAGGCCGAAGCGGAAGCGGCCAGGAATGCCGGCATCGACGGAGTCCCCTGCTTCATCCTGGGTGGCGTCTTCGCCGTATCCGGAGCGCAGTCGCCGGAATACCTCGCCGACGCCATCGAACGTGCTGCCGCGGAACGCCATGCCTCCGCGCCGGCCGACGCGGAGGCATAGATAACGAGTCCCGACCGACAATACTGAGGGCCACGAGCTGCCGATTGTTTGGCGAAATCAGATGATTGAAGGCGTATCAACAACCACTTTATGAGACTTGGCGCACCGATCGGGCGGCAGTCAACAACCGCGGCATATGCGCAGCTTCTCGTTGATGTCGTCTCGGGCCCCGGCCGCCTCCTGGTTGCGCGATGGTGCCGGCGGCAGATCGGAGATCCGTGGCTGACGATGCCCGACCGGGGCTGGCCACGGCATCGAGCGAACCGTGTCCGGCCCCGGAGCGGGGATCGCCGCCTTATCGCGCGGAGCGTCCTGGGCGCACGCCGCAAATGCCAGCAGAGCAGCGGCCAGCCCTGTGACTGTCGCCATAAGTGCTTGAGACTTGGACATGGTCAACTCCGTTCGAACGGCAATGACGGAATCGCATTTCGCACTGGTAAATCATCCTCATGTGCCCAGGAATTGTAGCGCCGGCGGATCGCCGACACCATCCTCCCTTGGTATCACACCACGATTCCGCCTGAGTCGGGATACGAGCGCAGCTGACGGTCTGCGCCTTTGACGCCCTGCCGGTCTCGCATTTTTTTGGAGATGTGCAACCGGCGCAGGCGGTTTCGACGAGTTCGGCCGCGGGCCCGACGAGTCTAGGGCGCTGCCTCGGCAATTGTCGTGAATTTTACGCGGTCCTGCTGTTCCGGTCCTTCCAGCGCCGTCGGCGGCACCGTGGCTCCCCGCCATGGTATGAATTAACATGCTGCACACACGAAGGAATTTTTGCTCTAACGGTGGTATCCGCGATTGGCCTGGAAACCGTTTTTGGGATCAATTTTATGGCGACCGTGACCGAAATATCACAGCCAACGCGGAGGATTTGATCTAAGTTCATTCATAGTCGGGACAGGGCTTGACCAAGGGGGAGTGCCGCTAATGAAAAAGGTTCTGCTGGGAGGCGTGGCGCTTATCACGCTTGGGTTGGCCGGGTCTGCATTCGCAGCCGACATGCCCGTCAAGGCGCCGCCCGTAGCTGAAACCAATACTTGGACCGGTTTCTACATCGGTGTCGATTTTGGTGGCATTTATGGCTTGAACAACACCCAAAGCTTCCGAGAGACGGGAAATTACCAGAACCCGGCTTGCTTCTTTGGGTGCTTCGACCCTGTGACTTTCAATAACCCCACCAATTGGGGTGAGACCGGGGGCGTGCACATCGGTTACAACTGGCAGCTCTCGCCGAGCTGGGTGGTCGGTGGCGAAGTCGACTGGAACAAGACGGCCCTTGGAAACACCCCGGGTCAGCTGTTTCTGACGATCGGTGGGGGTCCGCTCCCAGCCTGCGTCGTGGGGACCCCGGGCTGCTTGCCATGGCCTGCTGATGTCCAACAATCTGGACTGGACCGCCACGGCGCGCGCCAAGATCGGCTACATCTTCGGCAGCGCGATGTTTTATGCCACGGGCGGCGGCGCCTATGCCAGCGAGGAAATGACGGGCCAGGTCGCAGCGGCGGATTTCAACACCTTTTCGATCTCGACATCGAGCCAGTCACCTCAGCTCCGGCTGGGTTGCCGGCGGCGGTGTGGAGATCATGGCAAGGGCCAACGTGCTGGTACGCCTCGAATACCTGCGCTATGCGCTCAACTCCGGAACGACGACGGTGGTGCCGTGCTCGACCTGCCAATTCGGAAGCTTCGCAGGCAACGGCAACTTCACGTGGACCAATACCACCCTCGACGTCATCCGCGGCGGCGTCAGCTACAAGTTCTGATATTCCTGCCGGGGAATGAAGGAGCCTCGGAACGGTCGTCCGTCCGGGGCTTTTCCTTTTTTCAACGCAACGACAGCCATCGCCGCCACCCGCCTTACCTTCATCTGACGATTGAAGCAGCCGCGCCATCGTTCTGATTACGCTGCTTTCGCACGCTCGGCGATTCCCACCAGAGCGCGCAGGATGCGCGCGGCGCCCTTGAGACGATCCTCCGGCTGCTCCCAGTCGGCGAAAAACACGACCTTCATGTCTGGCCGCACCTTCGCCTCCCTGCCCTGCTTGTGGATGAAGGCGATGAGCCCCTCGGGATTGGCAAAGCGATCGTCGCGGAACGCCACCACCGCTCCTTTCGGCCCGGCGTCGATCTTGGCCACATTGGCGCGCCGGCACAGCGCCTTCACCACCACGGTATCGAGGAGATGCCGCACCTCCGCGGGCAGCGGACCGAAGCGATCGACCATCTCGGCGCCGAAGGCATCGATGTCGCGCTCGTCGTCGAGATCGGCGAGCCGGCGGTACAGGCTGAGCCGCACCGAGAGGTCGGCGACGTAGTCCTCCGGGATGAGCACCGGCGTGCCGATGGTGATCTGCGGCGACCAGCGATCGGCCACCGGTGCGGCGACGCCGGCCTTCAGGCTCGCCACCGCCTCCTCCAGCATCTGCTGGTAGAGCTCGAACCCGACCTCCTTGATGTGGCCGGACTGCTCCTCGCCGAGCAGGTTGCCGGCGCCGCGAATGTCGAGATCATGGGAGGCGAGCTGGAAGCCCGCGCCCAGCATGTCGAGGGACTGCAGCACCTTGAGCCGGCGCTCCGCCTGCGCGGTGATCTTGCGCGCGACCGGCAGCGTCAGCAGCGCAAAGGCGCGCGTCTTCGAGCGCCCGACCCGGCCGCGCAGCTGATAAAGCTGGGCGAGCCCGAACATGTCGGCGCGGTGGACGATCAGCGTGTTCGCGGTCGGAATGTCGAGCCCGGATTCGATGATGGTGGTCGACAGCAGCACGTCGTATTTCCCGTCATAGAAGGCCGACATGACGTCTTCGAGCACCGTCGGCGGCATCTGGCCGTGGGCCACCGCGACCCGCGCCTCCGGCACGTGCTTGTCGAGGTAGTCCTTCACGCCGGCGAGATCCTCGATGCGCGGGCACACATAGAAGGACTGGCCGCCGCGATAACGCTCGCGCAGCAGCGCCTCGCGCACGATCAGCGGGTCGAACGGCGACACCGAGGTGCGCACCGTCGAGTCGATCGACCGGCGGCGACGCGATGATCGACAGTTCGCGAACCCCGGTGAGCGCGAGCTGCAGGGTGCGCGGTATCGGCGTCGCCGTCAGCGTCAGCACATGGACCTCGGCGCGCAGCGTCTTCAGGCGCTCCTTGTGGCCGACGCCGAAATGCTGCTCCTCGTCCACCACCAGCAGGCCGAGATCCCTGAACTTGATGGCCTTGCCGAGCAGCGCATGGGTGCCGATGACGATGTCGATGGTGCCGTCGGCGAGCCCCTGGCGCACTTTGGCGAGTTCGGTGTTGCCGACCAGGCGCGACGCCTGGGCCACCTGCACCGGCAAATTACGGAAGCGATCCGAGAAGGTCTTGAAATGCTGGCGGGCGAGCAGTGTCGTCGGCACCACCACCGCCACCTGCTTGCCCGACAGCGCCACCACGAAGGCAGCGCGCAGCGCCACTTCGGTCTTGCCGAATCCGACATCGCCGCAGATCAGCCGGTCCATCGGGCGGCCGGAGGCGAGGTCGTCGATGACGGCCTCGATCGCCGCGCGCTGGTCGTCGGTCTCGTCGTACGGGAAGCCGGCGCAAAACTCGTCATAGAGCCCGGGGCCGACGGTGAGGCGCGGCGCTTCCCGCAGATGGCGCTCGGCCGCGACCTTGATGAGGTCCGCCGCCATCTCGAGGATGCGGGCCTTCATGCGGGCCTTGCGCGCCTGCCAGGCGCCGCCGCCGAGCCGGTCGAGGTCGACCGCGGTCTCCTCGGAGCCGTAGCGCGACAGCAGCTCGATGTTTTCTACCGGCAGAAACAGCTTGTCGTTGCCGGCATAGTGGATTTCCAGGCAATCATGGGGCGCGCCGGCGGCCTCGATGGTCTTGAGCCCGATGAAGCGGCCGACGCCATGGTCGACATGGACGACGAGATCGCCGGCCGCGAGGCTCGAGACCTCGGCGATGAAGTTCTCCGCGCGCTTGGCCGCCTTGCGCGGCCGCACCAGGCGATCGCCCAGGATGTCCTGTTCGCCGATGACGGCGAGGCCCTCGGTCTCGAAGCCGGATTCGAGCCCGAGGACCGCGAGCCCGACCTGCGGCTTCGGCAGCGCCAGCACCGCCGGCCAGTCGTCCACCGGGGTGAGATTGAGGATGCTTGTGGTCGGCGAGCACATGGCTCATGCGGTCGCGTGCGCCGTCGCTCCACAGCGCGAACACGACACGCTTGCCGGCCGATTGCAGCGCATCGACGTGAGCCTTCACCGCCTCGAACACATTGGCGTCGGGCTGGGTACGCTCCGGCGCGAAATTGCGGCCCTGCCTGGTGCCGGCGTCGAGAACCGACGCCGCGCCTTCGGGCGCCGCGAACGGCGTGAGGCGCACCAGCCTCGCGCCGTCGAGGCGCTCGCGCCATTCGGCCTCGGCCAGATAGAGCCGATCCGGCGGCAGCGGCTTGTATGGCGCCCCGGCGCCGGATTGGGCCCCCGGCGCCATGTTCTGGGTGCGCGCCTCGAAGTAATCGGCGATCTGGGCGAAGCGCTCCTTGGCGGCGTCTTCGGCGAGCGGCTCGAGCACCACCGGGGTGCCCGGCAGATAATCGAACAGGGTGTCGAGGTGATCATGGAACAATGGCAGCCAGTGCTCCATTCCGGGATAGCGGCGTCCTTCGCTCACGGCCTGGTAGAGCAGGTCGTCGGCCTGGGTCGCTCCGAAGGCTTTCACATAGCCGGTGCGGAACGCCCGGATGGTCTCGGATGTGAGCTGGAATTCGGCGACCGGCACGAGATCCAGCGCGTGGAGCTGGTCGTTGCTGCGCTGGGTCTCGGGATCGAAGGTGCGGATCAATTCCAGGGTGTCGCCGAAGAAGTCGAGCCGCACCGGATCGGGGACGCCGGGCGGGAACAGATCGATGATGCCGCCGCGCACGGCATATTCGCCGGCCTCGCGCACCGTCGACGACCGGGTGAAGCCGTTGAGCTCGAGCCAGCCGACAATGCCGTCCATCGCCAGCATGTTGCCCGGCATGGCAGAGAACGCCTGGCCGGCGACGAACCCGCGCGCCGGCACCCGCTGGACGATGGCGTTGACGGTGGTGAGCACGACCGAAGGCCTCTCCTGCCCCTTGAGCCGGGCGAGGCGGGCGAGCGCCGTCACGCGCTGGGCGACGACGCCCGGATGGGGCGAGGCGCGGTCATAGGGCTGGCAGTCCCAGGCGGGAAACTCGGCGACCGCGATCTCGGGGGCGAAGAATGCCAGCGCGCGGTGAAGCTGCGCCATTCGCGCGCCGTCGCGGCAGACCGCCAGAAGGCTGGTCGCGGGGGCGCTCTTCTGCGCCGCCACGGCACGGGCGAGATCGGCGAGCACGAAGCCTTCGGCGCCGTCCGCGACGTCGGCAAAAGTCAGGGCCCGGCCGGGTGCCAGAAGCTCGGCCGGCGAGCGCGCATGGGGAGCCCGGATGTTCATGCCGGCCCCGCACGATGGAAATCCCGCAGGCGGCGGAACAGCGCCATGTCGTATTCTTCCGGCACCGGCCGCCCGCCCGACAGCCAGGCATAGAGATCAGGATCGGGGACCTCGCTAAGTCGCTCCAAGGCGTCGACCTCGTCCTCGCTCAATGCGGCGATCATGGCATCGGCGAAGCGGCCCAGAATCAGGTCCATCTCCCGCGTGCCGCGGTGCCACGAGCGGTACAGCAGGCGCCGCCGGCGCTCGTCCAGGCCCGCGCTCGATCGTGTGGTTCCCGACATTCCGCCCAACGCCAAAAGCCCGGCATGGTGCCGGGCGCCGGCTTCATATAGCGCTGAGACACGCCGATGTCAGGGCCGCTGCAAAAACGGGCGCCAGTCCGTTCTCGCCTCATGCATTGTCAACCACCTGCAAGACCGGCCTGGGTGCCGCTGCGAATAACAACCATTTGTTAACCATAACGAACGGTTTCCGCAGCGATTTTATGGTACCAAGACATTGATTTTATTATGTTTTGCCAGATTGTCTTCAGGTGTTGCCGTTGCGACACAGACGGGTTTCCACTTACGAGTTACAAAGGGACCACGGAATCACAAGGGGTGATGAAAATCCGTCAAATGATTGGAGAGCGGCGATGAAGTTTAGAATTTCTAGCAGGTGTGGCCGTCACCGCGATTATGGCCGGTTCGGCTTTTGCGGCAGACATGCCGCTCAAGGCTCCTCCCCCGGTACTCGCCTATGATTGGAGCGGCATGTACATCGGTGGCGTCATCGGCGGCGGCTGGTCGCACGACCGAAATCTCCATACCGGGCCTGGGCATCATCGGGCACGTCTGGTGAACGTGCCGGTGATCCAGACGACCACCAGCAGCGGCTTCATCGGCGGTATCGAAGGTGGCGACCGCTACCAGTTCGGCAAGCTGGTGATCGGCTGGGAAGCGGACATGACCTGGGGGCAACCTCAACGGTACGAGCAACACCAGCTTTGGTCCCAATCCGGTCTTCCCCCCGCTGACCTTTAATCGGACGCTCAACCGCAGACACCAACTGGACCGGCACCGCGACCAGCACCGTCGGCATCGCCCACAACAACTGGCTGATCTACGGAAAGGCCGGTGTTGCCTGGGCGAACCTCACGACAACCGACAACTCGACCGTGAACCTTAACCTCGCCGGGATTGGTGGTCCCAACATCTCAACTCCCTTCTTCTCCGGCACCGGCAGCGACAACCATGACCGGTCGGCTGGACTGTCGGCACCGGCATCGAATGGGCGATCTGGAACAACTGGTCGGTCAAGGTCGAATACGACTATCTCGACTTCGGCACCAGAACCGGACCAGTCAACGGCACGGTTCTGCCGGCCCTCGGCGGCGGCTTGGGCGTTTCGCTCGGCGAGTCAGGACACGCAGCCACATCAATCAGTTCAAGGCAGGCCTGAACTGGCACATCGCTCCGAACTACTGGTGAGATCCACCAGCAAAGTCGGTTCTCCATTGGGGCCCCGGTTCAGCCGGGGCCTCTTTAATTCAGGCGCCTCTTGTTCGTCGCTCGAAGACAGAAGCCGTCGCACCTGAGCGTGGAATTTCGGCGATGTGATTGCCCGAATTCGGGGCTTCGAACGGCCGGCGCTCGAGCGTCGCGGCGCGACTGCCCACAGTGCACGGCGGCCGCTCAGAACTGGGCGTGCAGACGCATCGCCAGCACCGATACCGGCCCGCGGTCGCGGTTGTAGGCGGGATTGACGAAGAACTGGTAGTCGGCGGTGGCCCGCAGCGCGCCGAGCGGAAAGCTGTAATAGGTTTCCATGATCCGCTCCGGGCCGGGATGGGGAAGCTGCCCGTCGCCGACCAGGATGCCGAGGCCGCCGGCATTGAGATAGGCGATATGGGGAGCGGAAATGCCGTTGACGACGCCGGCGAGGCCGAAAGTGTCGTCCGGCCTGCCCCACAGCTTGCCGGCGAGCTGCGTCCCGAGCGATGCCGTGCGATCGACATCGGTGAACTCATAAGGCTCGACATTGCCGTCGGCCCAGCCGAATCGCCCGAACATGCCGACGTTCGGCACCACCTGTTGCTCGAAATTGAGGTTGAAGCCGATGCGGCTCGCGTAGCGGCGCACCAGCGCGGTGTCGGGCGTGCCCCCGGTCTCTTGCGCCAGGACGATGGCGTCGTCGAAACGGCCCATTCGGCCGCGCGTTACGTAGCCGTCGAACATGATGCTGCCGGGCTGGCCGGCGATCTCGTGGCGGCGCTCCAGCTCATAGACGATCTGGAACTCGTGGAAGCGGTCCAGCTCGATGCTGTTCGGCACGATCGAGAGGTCGAACAGGCCGCCACGCAGCGCCCACGGGCCTTGGTACCACTCGGCGGTGGCGCCATAGGTGTAGCCCCAGGCGTCTGCCGCATAGTCGAAGGTGCCGGCATCGACCAGCGTCCAATTCATGAAATCGCTGCGGGGGTCGTGGGCATATTTGACGGTATCGAACAGGTCGGAAACGCTGAACCTGCCGACGGTGACGACCAGCCGGTCGGCCGACTGCTTGCCGGCGAACGTATTGATGTCGTCGCCCTCCACCTTTTCGGTCGCGGCGCCGAAGTCGATGGTCTGGCGGATGAAGAAGCGAGGCACCCGCATATAGGGATCGTCGAAGCCGACCTTGTAGGCCTCGCCGCTCGGAAATCCCGCCAAGCCGAGGGTGTTGCTGAGCCCGAATCCCTGGTCGATCTCGGGGTTGACCCACAATTCCGCGCCCTGCCAAAGCTTCAGCCCGGCATAGAGCGTGGCGTCCCAGGTCTCGCGGCCGGCATTCGGGATCGAGGCTGTTGGCGCCGCGGTACGGCGCGTGGAACGGCGGCGCGTATTGGCTGACATATGTCGTCTGGCCGTGAATGCTCCAGTTGTCCCCTCCGAGCGGCGCCAAGCTTTCATTGCCGGCATTCGAACCGTTGCCGCCCAGCTGGTAATTCAGCCCGACGCGAACCTCTTGCACGGAAAGGTTGAAGTCGAACCGCTGTCCGGCCAGAGGAAACGTCACGCTGGCGGTGCCGAAGTCGGAATAGAGATATTCGAGCCGTGCGGTCCAATGCGGCACCAGCGGCGCCTCGACCCCCGCCCCCACCGTCCAGCCGTTCCGTCTCGGGAATTTGTTTTCGACGGTGCCCCCGCTCGCTCCTGCGGGGTTGTCGCTGAGCTGGGTGCGCGTCAACCGATCCGCGGTCCAGGCATAGCCGGCGGTCCCGTAATAGAGCCAGCGGTCGAAGGCATAGCCGATGCGGGTGCGCACCGAGCCGGACATCTCCACCGCGTCCTTGTAGGTCGCCGTGCCGATCGTCGGCGTCGCCAGGCCGCTGGTGCCGGACATGTTGCCCGGAAACGAAATGTCGGTCTCGATTCCGAGCAGAAGGCCCGAGTTGAAGAAGGTGTTGTACCCCGCCTGGAACCCGGCGAAATTGCTGCCCTCGCCGGTGTAGAAATCATAGGGGCGGAACAGATCGAGGGTGCCGTAGAGAGGGCCTCCACCGGGTTGCGTCGCCGTGAAATCGGACCCCGCCGCGGCAAAGCCGATATGCCCGCCGGCATAAAAGCCCGACCAGTCATAGGCCGGCGCGCGGCGCTGCCGCGCGGACCGGAAGATCGGCCGCCCCGGCGCCACCGGTGACGAGCAGCGCGGCCATGGCGACCCCGGCACGCATGCGGGCCGCCGATCGCTGCGCCGGCCTGCCCCGTGCCGTCCCGGCATCGCGCGGCCAGAAAACCGCCGCCACACTGCGGTCTTCGCGCTGCCTGAGACGATGCATGAACATGTGCGGGATCCTGCCGTCCGGCTCATTTCAGCGGATTGGCTGCGGGATTCGGCGGCATCCCCAGGTCCGGGTGCTCGCTTGCATGGGCATCCATCTCGATCCGCACGTCCGCGCGCCAGCGCGCCGCCGAAACCGTCGGCTCGAGGCTCAACCGGCCGACGATCTTTTCCACATCGGTATCGACTCTTTGTGACGCCGTCACAAATGCGCTCACCGCCACGCGCCCGGTGCCTTCGAGATCGGTGCTGTCGAGGCGGCGCAGCGCCAAGGCGCTGCCGGCGAGGCCCTGCAGCAGCAGCGCACGAATATGGGCCTCGTCGGGACTTCGGCAGGTGACCGCGAGCGAATAGGCAACCTCGAGCTCGGTCGCCCGCAGCGGCTGCCGGTTGATGAAGCTGACGATGGGACGCAGCAACAGGTTGACGAATACCACGAAGCCGGTGGCAATGGCGGCATAGAGGGGGTAGCCGGCGCCGGACAGGACGCCGATCGCGGCGGAACACCACAGGGTGGCGGCGGTGTTGAGGCCGCGCACGCTCAGGCCTTCGCGGAAGATCAGTCCGGCGCCGAGGAACCCGATACCGGATACGACCTGGGCAGCGACGCGGGTCGGGCCGGATTGGTCGGGAAGCAGCTGCTCGAAAACGACGAAGGTCGCGGCGCCGAGCGCCACCAGGGTATTGGTCCGCAGGCCCGCCAGGCGGTTACGCCACTGCCGCTCGAAGCCGATGACGGCGCTCAGGCAGAGCGCGACGGCGAGATTGAACGCCGCTTGTTCGGGGGTCATCGGCGATACTCCTTGGCGGAGCCCGCTCGCCTTCGGAATCGCCGTGAATTACGATGCCATACGGCCGAATCGCGGACGTAACCGGCAGGTCTGCGAAGCCGGGACCGGAATCTCCGAAAGATAGGATGGTGCGATGCATCGCAGAAATTACCCCCACACCCCAACCGACTCAAGCGCGCCTGCGCGAGATTACCGCAATGTTGCAAAACCGGCCCCGCGCCACGCGCTACGATTGCACTGGTATGCAAGTTCGCACCGGCCATGCAGTCCATGCCGCGCGGCGCCAGACTCCCCGTCAGCCATTGGACAGGCCCGGGATCGGCACCCCCAGGGTCTGCACGATCAGGAAGCAATTGAGGCCCAGCACGATCGCGGCGCCGGCGATCGCGGCGACCTTGGTGAGTCGCGTGTTGACGAACCGGCCCATGATGTCGGCGCGTCCGGTGAATATCAGGAGGGCGATCATCGGCAGCGGCAGCGCGATGCTGAGCACGACCTGGCTGACGACCAGGGCCCTGGTGGAATCGACGCCGAGCCCGACCACGACGAAGGCGGGCAGCATCGTCACCAGGCGCCGCAGCCAGATCGGAATGCGAAACCGGACGAAGCCCTGCATGATCATCTGGCCGGCCATGGTGCCGACCGCGGAGCTCGAAATTCCCGATGCGATGAGCGAAAGCAGGAACAGCCCCGCCGCTCCCGCTCCGAGCAGCGGCGTCAAAGTGTAGTAGGCGGTCTCGATCTCGGCGACCTCGCTGTGGCCGGCGTGGAAGGCGCTCGACGCCATCATCACCATCGCGATGTTCACCATGCCGGCGACCGCGAGGGCGACGACGACCTCCCGGTTGGAGAAGATCAGCACGCGGCTGCGCTCCTCGTCGTTGCGCACCGGCGTGCGCGCCTGGGTGAGGCCGGAATGGAGATAGATCGCGTGCGGCATCACGGTCGCGCCGATGATGCCGACCGACAGCAGCAGCGCCTCGGCGTCGGGGATTTTCGGCACCACCATATGCACCGCGGCGGCCGCCCAATCGACCGGGGCGATGAACATCTCGATCAGGTAGCACAGCCCGATGATGCCGATCAGGCCGGCGATGATGAGCTCGATCGGGCGGAAGCCGGAGCGCTCGAACATCAGGATGGCGTAGGTGACGCAGGCCGTGACCGCCATGCCGGCGATGAGCGGCAGGTGGAACAGCAGCGACAGCCCGATGGCGCCGCCGAGGAACTCGGCCAGATCGGTCGCCATCGCGGCGACCTCGCTCACCACCCACATCGCCCACACCACCGGGCGGGGGAACTGCTCGCGGCACATCTCCGCGAGGTTCTTGCCCGTAACGATGCCGAGCTTGGCGGACAGCGCCTGGAACAGCATGGCGATCAGGTTGGCGGCGACCACCACCCACAACAGGTCGTAGCCGTATTTCGCGCCGGCCTGGATGTTGGTCGCGTAATTGCCGGGATCCATGTAGGCGATCGAGGCGATCACCGCCGGGCCGGCAAACGCGAGCATCGCCCGCACGCCGCCGCGCCGGCCCGCGAGCACGTCGTTCGTGGCCGCGATGGTGCGCGCGGTGAGCGAGCCTCGGTCGGCGATCGATTCGGTCGTCGGCGCATCGTCCCGGGATTCGACCTGGCGAGCTTCGACCTGGCGAACTTCGACTTGGCGAGCGATTCCGACATCGGCAGACACGTTACCAGCTTCGACCTTAAAATGTAGCCTGTGCTACATCTGGGAGCAAGATGCGCCGATTGTCAAGGTCGCCCGGATTTGTACCAGAGGCTGCATTTCGATCCGCGGCTCGAATGAGCATTTGAAAAATATACGCGCAGCTTGTAGATCAGCGCGATCGCCGACTGTGCGGGCCGGCCCGCGTCGGGTAGGGCGCCCCCGCCCGCGGCGCCGGGAGCAGCCCGGGTGCCCGTTGCAGGAAAGCATCATGTCCGTCAAGGCGACCCGAACTCCGTCCGCGCAGCCGCCCAAGCTTCCGACCGAGCTCGCCCAGGCGCGCCGGTTCGGCAAGACCCGTTCGGCCCAATCGACGGCTCTGCTCGAAGACTATGTCGAACTGATCGCCGATCTTCTCGCCGGCACCGGCGAAGCGCGTCCCACCGACATCGCCCGCCGGCTCGGCGTGTCCCACGCCACCGCCATCAAGATGATCGCTCGGCTCAAGCGCGAGGGCGTCGCCACCGCCCGCCCCTATCGCGGCGTCTTCCTGACCGCGAGCGGCCACGAGCTCGCGGCCCGCGTCAGCGCCCGCCACCACCTCGTGGTCCAGGTGCTGCTGGCGCTCGGAGTGCCTGCCGAGGCCGCCGAGGCCGATGCCGAAGGCATCGAACACCATGTCTCCGATGCCACGCTCAAGGCCTTCGCCCGCTTCCTGCACGCCGGGAAGGACGGCGGCTGACCTTCATCGGTGCCCGGCTTTTGGCGGCCGGACTTGCCTGCTTCGAGCCTCCGCGATCGCGAACAGCCCAAGGCGGCGAGGCTTCCGGACAGCGGGTTATCGACAGGAACGTTGGATAGAAAGCTCGCTGCACGCGAGCCGGACCGGCTGCTGCCCCTTCATTACGTAGCGCGAATGACCTGAGGCGAGAATCCCGGCGATCGGCTCAGCGGACGGTTCGCCAGGGATCGAATTTCGCATCTGGAATTCGGTTGATGGCGTCGTTGTAGGCCTTTTCCTCGGCCTTCTTCTGAGCGGGAGTTTTCTCGTTCTTTTTGTCCTCCGGCGGCGGCTTCGGGCTCGACCTGCCCATCGACGAGGAATTGCCCATCCCCATCTGGGAAACCTGGGAATGAGCAGGCGCGGCAGACACCGCCAGCAGCGCTGCCGCCATTGCCACCATGAGTAGCCGCATTGCATTTCTCCGTCGATTGGCGCCGCCCCCCTGGCCGAGAATGCGCCGCGACGCCCCGGCGCGATGCGATGATAAAATCAAGGCAAAAAAACGAAAATGGTCCGACGATCTCCATGGTCGGCCCATCTTGCAAACGGAAAGGCCCGCGGCCAAGCTCACCATGGTCGCGGGTTCGCAATCGGAAGATCAGACCGCACGCAAACTGCCTCACATGAGGTTAAGCTTGTAATTGGCGCCGACCCGGAAAATGTTGGTGGTGAAATTGACCTGGTCGAACAACATGTTGTTCTGGTTGCCGAGGTCGACATAGAGGTACTCGGCCTTCAGCGTCCACACCGGGTTGAGCTGGTATTCGACACCCGCGCCGATCGTCCAGCCCCAGCGCATCTGGGCGTCGGACAGTGTTCCCGCGAGGCCCACATTGGTGCCGAAATTGGCCGTTCCGCGCACGCTGCCGAAGGCCAGGCCGCCGGTAACATAGGGGTACCAGAAGCCCTCGTTGAGACCGGCCCGGGCGCGAATGGTGCCGAGCGATTCCAATTTGCTGGTCAGGGTTGCCGAGCCGAGGCCGTTGGGAAAGAAGATATTCGAGGAACCTTGAATGTCGGCGCCGTCGATATCGGCTTCGACGCCCCAGATCCACGCTCCCATGTTCTGGTTGACGCCGGCCGTGATACCGATCAGCCCGCCGCCGACATTGAAGTCGCCGGTCGAGCCGCCCAATCCGTTGATGGTCGCGGTGTGATTGGAACTTCCCCAACCGCCGCCGCCGTTGACACCGACATAGAGCCCGTTCCACATCGAGATCGGCGTCGGCGCGAAGATCGAGGGTGCAGGAGGAGGAGCAGGGGCCCGCGCCCGCTTGACTGCGATATCGGCGGCATGGGCCGAGACCGCGAGCGCGGCGACGGACGCAATTGCGGCCAGAATTGTGCTGAACTTCATGACGCCACCCCGGCTTATCGTTGGTTATGCATGAACTATAGTCCACTGCCCTCTTTTTGAGGTTGCATGGATGCAACAGTCGCGAACCATTTTCGGGCGAGGAGCCAACGCAATCCCCCAGGCCGGACCGGTCAATCCACTTTGAGCCCGAGCCGGCGGGCGGAGCCTCGACTCGCGATTTGCGGGTGGGCGGGATAGAACGCGGCCATCGCCCATCGCATCGCGATGCGATGCCGGCGCCTGGAAATCAACCGGGATACCGACTCAGTACGGCCGCCGCTTCCTGTTCGCTGTGGAACATCGGCAGAATCGTCTGCAGGCCCGCGGTGGTCAGGACATCCGCGACCAGAGGCTTCGGGTTGAGCAGCACCAGCGTGCGGGAATTACGCGCCACCGTCTTGGCCGCCAGCACGAGATGGCGAATGCCGATCGAGGCGATGAAATCGACCCCGCCCAGGTCCACCACGATATTGGTGCGCGAGCCCGCCAGCACGGCTAGCGGCAGATCGATCTTGTCGGCGCCGAGAATATCCAGCCGGCCGACCAGCGTCACCCGTTTGCCGGAGTCGCCGAAATCGGAAACGGTCATTTCCATCAATGCGCCTCGATCCAATTCTTGGCGTCGTGACGCTCTTATTGAACTCGCATGACGGTTCGGTGACAAGCAGATTGTGAGGCACCGGCCTTATCGCCGTTGGAACGATTTAACAGTGACCCGCGGAAATGCTCGGCGCGGCACCCACGACACCCCGGGACGGCCCGCACCCCGGCGGGCCAGGTGCCGCCCGGGGCGCCAGATCGAGCCGGCTCGGATCTCCGGTGAAATCAAGTGACGGAGGACCGCTTCAGGCTGCGCACTCGGCGACCGACTGTCCCGCCTGCCGCGGAACCCCATAACGCCGCATCCAGGGGGCACCGAATTGACCCGAGCGGCATTCATTCACGATGCAGCTTTGCGGTGGTTCACGAACTCACTGCACGTTCTTGTTGACGTACGCGGATCCGAAGATCACGACAAACCAGATGATGGCGTAGATACCCAATCCGATAACGATCTCCACGGTATTTTTCTCCTGTTCGGCTGGTGGGCACGAGTGGTGCGCCTCAGTGCCAGCCTAGCAAGAATGAAGCGGCCGCACTACTGGGACAGCAACGTCGTGTGCTGCAATGGCGCACGGCAACGGCGGAGGCGGTGAGGCTTGGTTCCGCCAAACGCAAAGGATCGAGCCGAAATATCGTTGTGAAGCAATGGGCAGGCCGGCGAAGCGGAGAATCCAGCCGAGCCGCCCGGTGCCAGGCTCGAAGGTCTGGCCAATCGTCTCGCCACTCCGGCAAAGGCCGTTTATGATCGCACTCCCTGCGAGGCAGACGAGGTCAGGACATGCACACAGCAAACACGCACACGATTCTGCGCGGGCTGCTCGCCGCGGCCCTTGCCGCCATGTTCGCGTCGCCGGGCGCGGCCGCAGTGAAGAAGATCGCCTATCCCGAGGTCAAGGTCACCCTCGACAAGCCCTACAAGCCCGACGCGGCCTTCGAGAGGATGCGTGCGGCATTTCTCGACGCGATCAAGCGCAAGGACGCCCAGGCGCTCACCGCGCTGGTGGCGCCGACCTTCCTGTGGACCGTCGGCGACCAGCCGGCCGAAGAGCTCGATCTCGGCCGCGACCCCGTGCACAATTTCAAGGTCGCATTCGGCTTCCGCGCGCTCGGCAAGGACATCGACGGCGGCGTCGACAACGGTCCGTACTGGGAGGTGCTCGCCGGCTTCGCCAACGACGCGACCTATTACAACGCGACCGATTCCGGCAATCTCGTGTGTGGGCCGCTCGCGGCCGAAGTCGTCGACGACAAGATCTTCGAGCAGGCCCGCAAGAAGATCGAGACCGCCAACGAAGCGGTCGAGTGGTATTTCACCCTGGGCGAGACCGCCGTCGCCAAGGCGCCCGGCGACACCGGGCCGCCGGTGGGCAAGGTCGGCACCGTGGCGCTGCCGCTGCTGAGCTTCTATCCGCCGGAAAAGGAAGGCGCGCCGCCGCCGGCTCCGACCCATTTCGAGGTGCTGCTGCCGTCCGGCCGGACCGGCTGGGTGCCGGTCGCCGCGGTGCGCCCGCTCGAGGCCGACCACCTCTGCTACGCCCGCACCGCGGCCGGCGAGTGGAAGATCGCCGCCATCGACCAGGCGAGCCAGTAGCTCGACTCAGCGCTAAATCAGCGCCCTCGCCACGCCATAGAGCGCGCCCAGCCACAGCCCGGCGGACGCGAGCAGGGTGATCATCGCGCCCGGCCCGCGCGTGGCGGGATCGCTTGTATAGGCGAGCGCGTAGATCACCCGCCCGACCACCCAGACCAGCCCGCCCACCGCCGCGCCGCGGTCGGAGACGTAGGTGGCGTACAGCCACAGCGCCGGCAGGAACAGCGCCATCTGCTCCAGCGTGTTCATCTGGACCCGATAGGCGCGCTCGAAATGCTCGTTGCCGGTGACGGCCGGCGCCTTGATGCCGTATTGCGCCCGCGCCCGGCCGACGGCGCCGACGGTATAGAAGTAGACCAGCAGTGCGATCAGGGTTACCGCGGCGGTATAGGGCTGGGACATGCTCGAACCTTTCAAGTGCTCAGGGAAACATGCTCACACCGGTACGGCGATGTGGCGGAAGGCGGCGGGACTCGTTTTTGTGAAAAACAACCCCATGCAAAGTAGAGTTGGAGGTGTAATTATACCGAATTGTCCTATGGCAGCTCGTAGGGTGGGCCTTTGCTCACCCTACGAGCTGTTCTCCGCGGCCTCACTTGCCGAGACGGTCCGGGCCCTGGGCCAGCGTCTTGACCCGGTAGAGGCCCTCGCGGGCGGTGAGGATAGAGGGTGCTCTTGCCGGGACCCGCGAAGGCGACATTGGCCGCCTGGCGGCCGGCGGTGATGGTGCCGAGATACTGGCCCTTGGCATCGAACACCTGCACGCCGGTAACCGTCGTGATGTAGACGCGGTCATTGCGATCGATGGCGAGGCCGTCGGCGCCGCTTTCCGTGCCCGCGGGAATGTCGCGCAGCTGCGCGAACGGCCGCTTGTTCTTCACAGTGCCGTCGGGCTGCACGTCATAGGCGAATACCGTCGGGCCGATGGTGTCGTCGACGATCAGCGTCTTGCCGTCATTGCTGAGCGTGAGGCCGTTGGGCCGCGCCACCGCGCTGTCGACCAGCACCGGCTCCTTGGCGCCGGCCGGGAGGTAGTAGACATAGGTCGGCCGCCCCGGCACCACCGGCCGCGGCCCGGGATCGGTGAAATAGACGCCGCCCTTGGCGTCGACGATGAGATCATTGGGGGCGAGCAGCGGCTTGCCCGCCGGCCCTGCGGTGAGGGTGGCGACGGTGCCGTCCTTGTTTCGCCTGGCGATCCGCCGGGCGTCGCCTTCGGCGAACAGCAGTTCGCCGTCCTTGGTCAGCGCGAGGCCGTTCGCGCCATTGGTGTTCTCGCGCACCACCGAGATCTTGCCGCCGGGGTCGAGGAAATAGGTCTTGTTCACGCGGATGTCGGAGAAGTACAGCCCGCCATCGGCGGTGCCGACCGGCCCTTCGACGAAGGTGAAGCCTTCCTGCACCAGCTCCGGCGTGACGCCGGGGGCGAGCACGCCGGGAATGCCCGGCGACTGCGCCAGCGCCGGCAGCGCCAGCATGAATAATGCCGCACCGATCGCATTTGCGTGTCGTGTTTTCATTGGTTCCTCCCATGGATGTCGATGCCGCGATTGTAGCCGGAATGAAGCACGGGCGTAATCGGGGACGGAATCTCGTCGCGGGAGCCCCTTGCCCGACCCATCCCGGCCGAGCGGCGGCCCGCGAGGCCACTCGGCCGCCAACTGCCGATCCTCAAGTCCGATGCGTCCGCCGGCCAATTCTGTCAGGCAAACAAGCGTCGCCGGCGCAACCCCTGCGCCGGCGACAATTAACGTGGACGGCAGCCGACAGGAATTTCCGGTTGGCTCCGGCGTCGTTCGAATTCAGAGCCGTCGGTGCAGTACTTCCCCATGCTGCGGGGTTGTTGATGTCGGGCTTCGTCGATTTTCCGCAGGACGCGTCTGCACGTTGTAGAGGTTGAGCGCGCCATGGCCGTTTTCATTGCCTTCGGCGGCAAGTTATTTGCCCATGTTGCACGTCGTGCCACTTCTCGTTGTCTTTGGTTCCGCTATGATCGTAACGACGTGGTTCACCACAAGCTGGTGAACGCTCGTGGGCTCTATCAATGAAAGGCGTAAGTCCCGTTACCGCTCTTTCCGAGCAACTTCTCGCAGCACCATAGTTTACTCGATGGCGTCGACGTGAACGCCGCATTTCCGCTGCAGTCTATCACTTCCGCTGTTTCTTGGCTCCAGTGCTGTTTGCCGGGCTCAATATTGTGAATGGCGGCGCCTGCGTCACCGTAAATGTATACGTCTGCGGCGGCGTCTTGTTATCGAGAAGATAAACCGGACATGTCTGGGGATTGTTGGCGCTGACGATAAAACTGTGGAAATTGGAAAGCACCGGCTTTTCCCGGGAGGGGTCGTTTTTGCAAAGACGATAGCTCGCGAAGTCTGGATTGGCGCGGTGTCGCCCATCCAAGGCCGACATTGATGGGCGGAATGGCCGGATTCGGGTTCTCCAAATTCTACGTACTTCCGATATCGTATGATGATTCCCTGGCCTTCCGCCTGGATATTGCCCACCGCGTCGTCGACGGAATACGCGTACGCATTGGTCGTGTTGGATGTTTTGCGCCATGAACGAACACCACCCAGGGATTGAATGGGTAAAGGAGGAGCGACGGTATATTTCGCGTAATTCAGACTATCGAATTGTTCTTGACCGTTACATACTTGGCGAAATTATTTTCGAAGTAGCCCGGTGTTTGTTCGAGATTGTTGGCGGCGGGCCCGCAGGCTTCCCGCCTTCTCGACGTAAATGGCGCCCATCCGTATACATGCGCTATCATCACGTCGTCGGTAAGCGTAATGGCGAGGCTTGGCGCACGGGAGTGTTATATTTGCTATAATTATCCGTCATGAGCTGCTTTACGGCGAGGAGGGCATTGCAAAATGTCCTACTTTGACGCATGGCCGTGCATGCGCCCGTTTCGCCGTACCGACCCGCATATTTAATCCAATTGTCCCGCAAATCCTGTATCGGCTTCCACAGTGTCGTGGGCCAGTTCGGCGGGCCGGCGTCAAATCGGGAGGTGCAAGACAACCAGGAACTATTCTCGACAAGACCTCGAGGGGCGACGGAAGCTTTACAAGTCGACTCCTGCATCGGATCGCCGGGAAAGGTGCGAACGAACTGCGGCCAACCCGCAAAGTCCGTCAGGAAATTGTTGAGCGCGGTCGGAAGGTGTTGATGGACTGCGGCGTGCCGACATAACCGACCTGGTCATTCTGTACGGCCCCATCGCGGCGGGTCCGTAAGCGACGTTGACGTAACTCACATCGAAATCGATGTTCCTCAAATCCAGCGCGTTGGGCGGATCGGTGGCCGGATTTTTCACGATCAGTTGAACGCGAGCACCCAAGGTATATTCGAGCAGCTGGGCCGGGTCATTCTTCGGCAAATCCGTAGTATCGCTGAAGAATTGCAACGCACAGGGGTTCGGGTTGTGGCGTCGCACGTGGGACAGCGGAGTGGGCGGGGCTGACAACGGAGGGGTGGGGAGCGGTTGCTGGTTCAGCAACTGGATTCATGTTCATTCAAATCTTCCGTCAGCGCCCTCGGCGGGGTCGACGTCGTGCTGTTAAAAACCTGGATTGTGCCGCCATTCCACCAATCGATGTATTGATCGGGCACCGTCGGGTTCGGGGAAACGACCAATTGCGTATAGAGGGGGACCGTTATGAACACACTCTGGCCCGGCGCGATGCCCGTCGTCGGATTGATATAGAATTGATAATTGTGTCCCCTGCCGTACGGACACTCGGGTTTTCCCCTATTAGGACCTCCCGTCAGAGCCTGTGGAACCGTAAAGATCGCCTGCATCCAGCATGGCCGGAGGGCCCTGGCCCGTCGTAATTACCGGGAAAGCGTAATGACCATCCGGATCGTCGTTGAAAATCTTGATCGTCATATTAGGCATTTGCACGTGTCGGGCAAATTAGTCGGGCATTGCGCAATGGCCTCGCTCGCATAGCCGAGACCGAGGCCGAGCACTAACAACGATGCTGCATGGATTGTCATTGGAATGCTCCTCAGATCGGTACGAATTCGGGTGGTCCGGGTGGCATCGGGGTCGCAACGGCATCCCGGCTGTTCTGTTGACGCGCGCCGCCCGCGGTCAGAAGTGATAGTTCAAGCCGGCGCGGATGATGTCGCCGTTGAAGCGTGCATTGGACTCCAGGGCATTGACCGTGAAAGGCCCGATCGCGGTCGCGTTGCTCACCAATGACCCACGCCATAGGTCCTGGCGCCGAGATCGTAATGGAGATACTCGACCTTGGTGCTCCAGTTCGGTAATAACAGCCACTCGGCACCGGCCCCACCCGTCCATCCAACCAGCGTGCCTGAATAGGCGCCCGCGGCAGTCCACGTCGGCGGAACAATGCCGCCCGCAGGCCCCAAAATGGTTTGGGCGATGCCGGTGCTCGCGCTGACGCCGCCATAAGCGAGGCCGACGGTCCCGTAAAGGAGCAGGCTCGGCCCGAACAGGATGCCCAGACGACCACGAACGGTGCCGAGATAGTCGAGTTCCCTCGAGATCGAGGCCGTCTGGACCACCGAATTGGCGGGAAAGCCCGGGATGCCGAGGGAACTGCCGACGGCATGGGAGTCTTGGCTGCTCGGCCATGCCCGCAATGTCCGCCTCGATGCCGGCAACCCAGATTTTCTCGAACTGCCAATTGCCGCCGACCTGACCGCCGCCGATGAAGCCATTATCGTTTGCCGGCGTGTTGAAGTTCGACAAAGTGGTGATCGCGGAAGCCAATTCCGGACCGCCAAACCCAGGAAAGGTGAAGGTGTTGGTCGACGCCGTGTCGACGCTGGCGCCGCTCCATGCATAGCCCGCATTCAAGCCGGCATACCAACCTGTCCAGGGCGTGGGCGTATAAGGCGGCGCCTTGATGGGCATGTCGGCTCCCATGGCGGGAGCAATAAAGGCTCCGAACGCCGCAGCCGCAAGAACGTATTTTTTCATGATGTGCCCCGTTCGTCCGATATGGGTGCCTTGATGGAGATGCCGCAAGCGCAACCACATTTGGAAACTTCAATCGGTCGAATCCACGCCCCGACCTATAAACGTATACATCGTAGACTAACTCGTATTCGGGAGTTTTTTGCAGTCGTGCCACTTCACAGAAAATTACGCCCGCGAAGTGTCGCCGATACGGAAGCTCCCGCCGGAGACTGAGGAGCAAAGCGGCAGCCGAGTCGTGCCGCCCCTCCGGACCGCCGCTGCCCGTTGCCCATATCCGCGCCGTGCAACACACTGCCGCCATGCGTCCCAGCATCCTCAACCCCCTGTTCGCGGCGATCACCACCCTGCCCGGCATCGGCGACAAGGTGGCACGGCTCTATCGCCGGCTGCTCGGCCGCGAGGACACGCCGCGCGTGGTCGATCTGGTATTCCATTTGCCGGCCGGGGCGGTCGACCGGCGCGCCCGGCCGGTGCTGCGCGATGTCGTACCTGGCGCGATCGTCACCGTTGCGGTGACGATCGA
>CAWCJX010000075.1:0-42251 GCA_963795865.1 uncultured Alphaproteobacteria bacterium | reverse complement strand
GTGCGTGTGGCTGTGTGGGAATTGGGGCACAGGCAGGATTGCCTGTGCTACTGGAAGGCAACGGCGAAGGCGCCGGCCCCGCGAAATTCGAGCGGGACGCAAACTGCGCGCAGGAGACCAGCGGTACGAACGGCGACGGCAACGGCAAAGAAAGGAACGAGGTCGCGATGGTCGCTAAGTATTGATGGCGGTGCTGCGTGGGAATTGGGGCGCAGGCTGAAGCCTACGCTACTGAACGGCACCAGAGGTCACGATGGTAGCCAACTATTTGTGGCGTGTGCCGCATGCAACTTGGGGCACGGGCAGGATTGCCTGTGCTACTGAGCGGACGAGTGCTACTCGGTTCGGATGAAGGCGTGGCGCACGCCGGCGGAATCGGAGTAGATGCCGACAATTTCGCCGCTTAGATTGATCTTGCGGGGTGCTGTGCCCAGATTTCCGGATGTGGTTGAGCCCTGGCCGGCATTTGGTTCGTCGAAACTGGCGAGGGTGCCGTTTGCCTGGCGAATGTAGCCGTGCCTTACCAGGTTTGCATCGCGGTACTCGCCTACGATTACACCTGCGTCGTTGATTCCCTCTGCCAAGGAACTGACAGCCAGCGGAGGTTCGAAGAAAGTGTACGTGCCGTTCGCGGCGAGCATGAAACTGTGAGTGGTGTCGACAACTCCATTCACATTGCCGACGCCGATGCCTCCTACCATAACGCCGGATGCGTTGATGTCGGTGATGTCAGTGCCGCCGTGCGACATAGTGCCAGCGCCCGGAGCATCGAGGATTGTGATGGCGCCGCTTGAATCGCGCAGAAAACCGTGGTTAACGCCGTTGAGATCGAGAAAGTAGCCTACGACGACTCCGCCGGAATTGATCTGTGCGGGGATCACGAGAGTGACGCCACTGGCGCTGCCCGTGGGATCGATGACGGAAAAGGCGCCATCCGCGCTACGCACGAAACCATGATCGCCGTTGACATCGAGGAGCCCGCCAGCGACCGCGCCGCTATCGTTTATGCAGAAAACATCTGAACCGATGCTGTTGGGTGGATCGAATTCCGTGAGTGTCCCGTTGGAAGTGCGGATGTAACTGTGAAAGAAGTCGTTCGAATCGGCGTAATATCCGCCGGCATTGCCGGAGGCATTGATTGCGAAAGCGCAGCAGCACCGATATTGGGGGCCGTTCCCGCGCCCGGCGCGTCGATCGTCGCTAGCGATCCGCCTGACTTGCGGACGAAGCCCTGGAGCAAGCCGTTCGCATCGGTGAAATATCCGGCAATGTCCCCTGCAGCATTGATGCCCACTCCGGAGGTGCCGTAGCCGCTCATGGTGGCGGCACCTGGGGCGTCGATGGTGGTGAACGTGGGGGGCGGGGGAGGCGGGGAGGATTTTGCCCTCCTGAGGAACCGCCGCCGCCGCAGTTCTCGGTGGACAGGCAGATCAGCAAGACAAAAACGGAGAAGCAGACGATGCGGAAATTGTTTTTGTTTGAGTGGACTCGCACTTCATCCTCCGAGCGGCTTCATGGCGTCGTGTGCGCCTCCGAAGAACGAGTTGATGGTCTGGTGCGGGAACGGGGAGGATGTTACAGAAGACGTTACCTATTGTCTACCGTATCTAAATCTAATCTCGTCCGCATGGGGTGGCGCGGGTGGGGATGGCGGTGAGGCAATTTGAAATTTGCAATTTTGGATTTGAAATGTGGGTCAACGGCAAAGGCGCCGGCCCGGGCGAAATTCGACCGGGACGCAAACTGCGCGCCGGAGGCCAGCGGTACGAGATGCAGAGATAGACGCAAAAGAGCCGGCAAGATGCCAGCGGTACGAACGGCGACGGCGAGAACGAGGCCGCGATGATCGCCAAGCATTGGTGGGGTGTGCCGCAGGGGGCTTGGGGCACAGGCAGGAATGCCTGTGCTACTGGAAGGCAACGGCGAAAGAACTAGATCGGCTTAGCGGCGAGGCAATTTCAAATTTAAAATTGTGGATTTCAAATGTGGGTCAACGGCAAAGCAGTACGAGCGACGACGGCGGAGGCAAAAGAGCCGGGCCCGCGAAATTCGAGCGGGACGCAAAGTGCGCGCAGGATGCCCTTCGACGAGGCTCAGGACAAGCCGGCCCTCCATTAAGATTGGCGGGCAGGCGCTACAAGGGAAACTGCGAATCAAATCCGGAAGAGTTGGCTCGTCAGGAAGCTGACGGCGGGCTCGACGGCCGATAGCGCGCGTCGCGGTATTTCAGGCTGAATATGATTGCCACGATGGCCAAGACGATTGGGCAGAAGATGCTGGCCTCAGGCCCGACGGTGCCGCCGGTGAGCCAGTGCGGGCCACTAAGCGACGCGTTGAGAAGACTCTGGGAGGGCAGTAAGCCGCTATTGGGAACACCGAACAAGAACGTTTGGCCCCAGTCATACCCCAGGTGAAAGCCGATCGCACACCATAAGTTTCCAGTCCGGCGGAGAAAGAGGCACAACAACAAACCGAATGAAACCACCGACACATTTCCCGAAAATGTTTTCTCCGCCATTGGTGGCGTGAACGAAGCCGAATAAACCCGAGAGCAAAAGTGCGGACGGCCAGAATCCCATGCCAGTGGTCAGGGTGAACAGCGCGTATCCGCGAAACAAAAATTCCTCGGCCAAGCCTGAAGGCAAAAACGCCAGCGCCCAGGCGGCCGCTGCGATCAAGATCGCGGTGCCATGGATTTCCGCACTTGTGAACCGTACGCCATGCAGGACAAAAATTGAAAGCACCGTACTGCTGGTGGCGAGCAGGCCTATCAATAGTCCTACCCGAAAGTTTTTTCCCAGTGTTTCGCTCCTGGGAAGGCCATACTGGCCCAGCCTGCGGCCTTCAATCTTGCTCATAACCCAGGCCGCAAGCGCCAAGATGAGGCAGAAAAGTAGATCCGGCGCGATGATTCTCATAGGCGTCATTTGCACCGGATCGAGCGCGGCCGGGAAGAAGCGCATAATCATCATTCGCGCGACTCTCGACATTGCCATTACGATCGCCATGAAGATCAGCAAGCGCCATCCCGCGCGCAAGCCATTCGGACCCAGGAAAATTCGCCTGGTTGTCGAGTTCGCTGGCGGTGCCTGAGGATCGTGTTGTATTGTCGCTTCTTGAGCTGACATTGATGTGCCCCTCAACTGCTTTATACGGAGCAGGCTTCCATAAGTTTCAAGGGAGAGAAATCGAAGGGCAGAAGACTGGCGTCCGGCAAAGGCGACGGCCGGAGGCCAGCGGTACGAAAGGCGACGGCAAAAGAGCCGGCAGGATGCCGACGCTACAAGGGAAGGCGATGATCCTCGATGTGACCAACGTCACAGGCAATGGCGACGCCAATCACAGAAGCGCGTAGTGTAGAAGGCTAGTCTGGCCGGGCCTTGAAAAACACAGATCTGCGACGCAATCGAGAGGAGATACCGGGATGAAGACGATTAGGAGATCTGCGCTTGCAGTGATTTTATTCGGCATGCTTTCAATTGCAAAGCCTGCGCAGGCAGGGGACGTGCAAGGAAAAGTAACAGAGACGGGATTGAAGTCGGCCGGCGGTATTGCCGTGCATCTATGTATTTCGAGCAAGAAATTCGATCGGCCTGCGGACCATGTATCGGTTGACCAGAAGAATATGCTCTTCGTGCCGCACACCCTTGTGATCCTGCGTGGAACCACCGTCGACTTTCTCAACAGCGACCAGGTGGCTCACAACGTGTACTGGCCGTCGGTAGGCGGAAACAAAGCTTTAAAGCACAGCTTGACGATCGTCTCGCCGGGACAAAAAAAGTCGTTCGAATTCGATGACCTGGGTGCAGCGCAACTGCTCTGCAACATGCATGCTGAGATGGTCGGCTACGTGGTGGTTGTTCCGACTCCCTACTTCGCACTCACGGACAATGACGGTGCGTTCACGATCAAGAATGTCCCACCGGGAAGCTACACACTGAAATCGTGGAGTGCAGACGGCAAACCGACCACACAGTCAATCACAGTGACGGACGCCACAACGAACGTACAAATAGCTGTGGTGAGCGCGAAGTAGCCGACTCAAAATAGAGACAACGCACTTGACACAAATCCCCAAATCGCTGAGGCAGACCTGGACCCGGCTGGGCGCGCATGTCACTGCGGCGGCGGCAGTGTTCGTTCTCGCCACCTCGTTGCTTGCTCAAACAGCCGGCACGCCAGACACGTCCGTAACAGCCGTCCAAGGTGAAAGCTGGATCAATCATCTCCATAGGCCGTTCAACGAAACTAGCATGGGCAAGACGTGGGAGTTGGGGCCAGCGCCAACCGAGCCGGGACAAATACCGTCTACGTGGCAGCTCGAATTAACTAACGGCTATGCGTCGCAAACTCTCACGATCCACGGCTCGGACCTCTATCGCCTTAATTGCCGCGGCTGCCATGGAGCACTCGGCCATGGCAGCCCCCCAGAAATAAATGCTGTGACTGGCCCGGTGCAGGCGACGTCCGTCACGGCCACCATGGAGCGAATGAAACAGGCCGGCCGGGAATATGAGCCGATCGGACGTCAGCGCCGCCGCCAAGGAATCCAAGATTCTGTTACTGCAACGCCTCCACATGGGCGGTCTGCACATGCCGCCACCCACGTTGAGCGACACAGAAATTCGGTCCCTGGTCGCTTACCTTGAAGTGCTGTCCGATGTTCCCGGCGCAGCAAACCGCCAGATTGCCGTGCGGGAATCGTCCTACCGTATCGGCGAGCATATCGTGAAATCCACCTGCCACGTCTGCCACAGCGCGACGGGAGCCAATCCCGATCCCGAGCAAGTCTACGGAGGAGCGATTCCGCCGCTTTCCACTCTCACCACGCGAGTCAGTCTCCCCGACTTCGTCAAAAAGGTAACCGTCGGCGCCCCCATTTTCATGGGCACGCCGCCAGCACTTTACAGAGGGCGCATGCCGGTCTTTGCCTATTTGACCCAAGACGAAGCCGCTGCAGCCTACCTCTATCTCATGCTTTACCCACCGAAGCGATAGGCGCCGAAAAACCGACTAGCAGGGAAGGACATCACCCATGTCATCCGCAAGCAGGTGCGGCTGACGGAAAAGGGGCTAAGATTCGCAGTTCGCGTCGCGGGTAGACAGAACAAATGCAAAGGAGCCGGCAGGATGCCGGCCCTCCATTAAGATTGGCGGGCAGGCGCTACAAGGGAAAAGGCGACGGAAAAAGGCAAGAACGAGGTCGCGACGGAGCTAAGCATTGGAGGCTGTGCCGCGTGGGACTTGGGGCACAGGCAGGATTGCCTGTGCTACTGAAGGGCGACGGCAGGAGAGGAGATTTGATGAGTGAAGCTGGGGCGAGTCACGGAGCGGCGGGCGAAACGATACGGCATGAATTTGCCGACCTGAATGGGGTGCGCATTCATTATGCGATTGCGCGGGCGGCGAATTACGAGAATGCGGAGCTGGCAGAACGCGTAGCGGCTGCGGGCGATGCGGCGGAACGCGGTGGGACGGCGCGCGGGGCGGGCACGAAGCTGATTGTTTTTCTGCATGGGTTTCCTGAGTTTTGGTATGCGTGGCGCAGGCAACTCGACGAATTTGGCCGGGATTTTATTGCTGTGGCGCCGGATATGCGCGGGTACAACCTTTCGTCGAAGCCAGCGGCGGTGGAAGACTACGACATGGGCAAGCTTGTGGGGGATGTGCGCGGGCTTGTGGAACATTTGGCCGCTCGGCATCATCTTGAAGCTGCGCGATGCGTTCTTGCGGGCCACGACTGGGGCGGAGTGGTGGCGTGGGCGACGGCAATGGCTTGTCCGGAGATTGTGGAGCGGCTGGTGATTATCAATGCGCCGCATCCGAAGATTTTTGAGCGCGAGCTGCGCGGGAATCCGAAGCAGCAGGAGGCGAGCCAGTACATGCTGGTGTTTTGCAGCGCGCAGGCGGAAGCGATGATGTCCGCGAATAATTTCGCGATGATGCAGGAGACGATTCTCGGCGAGGGGATGCGGCAAGGGCATATTTCGGAGGCCGACCGAAAGGCGTACGTGGAGGCGTGGTCGCAGCCGGGGGCGTTGACGGGCGGGTTGAATTATTATCGGGCGGCGGAAGTGGGGCCGGGTGGCGGCGGACATGATGCGTTCAAGACGAGGCATCCTGTGGCGTCGTTTGAGGTGAAGATGCCGGCGCTGGTGATATGGGCGAGAAGGATCCTTATATATTGACTGGCAATCTCGACGGGCTCGAGAGGTATGTGCCGAAATCGAGCGTGGAGCGGATTCCTGATGCGACGCATTGGGTGGTGCACGAGAAACCGGCGCGCGTGAACGAGCTGATTCGCGATTTTCTGAGGGCTTCAAAATAAATTTCGCCTCGTGCGTGACGCCCAGCCAATGAAAAAAACAGCCAAGCAGCCTGCGAAGAATTCGAGCGCCCGAGTGGGGGCGATTTCAGCAGTGCCGATCGAGGCGGTGTTCAGCTTTTTGAAGGGCACGAAGGGAACTTCGAGCTGGACGAAGCAGGATTTCGCCGGAACGCTCAAGATCAGCGTGGCGGACGCGGCGAAGATACTGCCTGTGATTCAAATGCAGGGCTACATCAATCCTTATCATGATGAGTGGGTGACGACTACGGCCGGGGAGGACGTGTCTGGCGCGTGGCCGCCGCGCTTCTCGCCTGAAAAGGTGGAGGAGGCGCTGGCTGAGTTGCGGGAGCGGATTACGGCTGTGAATAAGAATTCGAAGTCGGCTTACAAGATTATTGGGGCGGTGGCGTTTGGGGATTTTCTTCTGCAGAAGGCGCGAGTGCAGGCTGCTGAGGTGGGGATTCGGCTGGAGCCGCGGAAGGTGAAGCGCGGGGAATCGGCGGCGACGCAGCATGCGGCGGAGCGGGCGTTTCTTAGGGAGCTGCGGGAGAAGGCGGCTACGGTGAATATCTTGCCTTATGCGGAGTGGATGAGCGGGAGGACGCATCGGAGGCTTTTGTAGTTTGGCGGGGTGCGGCGCTGAGGGTAGCGAGATGGTGAGGGTGCCAAGGTCTTGTGTTAGGTGGCGTCAGGAACTGCGCACAGGCCCTTCGGTTCCTCAGGACAAGCAGGAGTGCCTGTGCCACTGAGGCCGGTGGCGATGGCGTGAGCGCGGCTTGATCTTCTGCGGGTAGCGAGGTGGCAAGGGTGCCAAGGTTTTGTGTTGGGCGGCGTCAGGAAATGCGCACAGGCAGGAGTGCCTGTGCCACTAGAACTGTGACGACGGCGCGACTGAATTCTGATGCTGCGCTGAAATTACTCTGGTTAGTCGCCGGCTAGAGCGGCGGATGCTGGGCGCTCTTGGGCGACGGAGTCGGCCAGCGTGCGGCGGAGCGGAGCTAGCACGGCGGCCGGGACGGCGCGTTCGCGGGGGATTTCGATTTCCGCGAATTTGCGCGGGTACTCTTTGCGGCGGTCGAAGCCGAGGCCGGATTCCTGGAGAAGATCGCCGGCGATGGCTGGATCGTCGGAATGCTCGACGCTCCAGAAGCGGAGGCGCTCTTCATTCTTCTGGAGAACGCGGAGGGATTCCTCGAGCTTCTTCATCGCGCCATTAAAAGATGACGCGAGGAGGTAGACGGGCAGCGACCACGCGCCGCGCCCGAAAGCTGCGCGGACTCGGACGTTATACTTGCCGTTCTGGGTCTTTTCGATGGCGCAAAGGTACTCGTTCGCTGCTGAACTGGTCTTAGCCAACATTCGTCCTCCCTCAACTTTCATTCATACTGGTACTCGCTGCCGACGCGTTCGCCCTGCTCGCCTGACGGCGAGCGAAGCACCCGAATGAGCCCGTGACCTTTTGGCGGACATAGTGCGCTCCTGTGATTCATTTCAGTTTTGCCGAGCAGTAGTCAGGTCGGGGAATCCTGATCAGGTCGCACCTCGCTGGCTTCGAGGTTAGGCTCTGCGGATGAGAAGATTCTAGCGAAAGGGGGAAGGCGCTGTCGCGGTTCACCGGCATGTACGCCTTCGCCCTGCTCGACCGCGAGCGCCGCGAATTGTTCCTGGCGCGCGATCCCTTCGGCATCAAGCCGCTGTTCTGGGCGCGCGGCAGCGGTCATCTCGCCTTGGCCTCCGAGATCGGCCCGCTGCTCGATGTTCCCGGGGTCGGGCGCAGCATCGATCATGCCCGCACCTGCCTGTTCCTGTCGGTCGGCCAGACCGACGAAGGCGAGCGGACGATGTTCGCCGGTGTCCGCAGCCTGCCGGCGGGAAGCTTCGCGCGGGTGGCGCTCGATGCGCCGGCGGTCGTGCCGGTCGCATTCTGGCGGCCGACCATCGCGGTGCAGGACCGCAGTCCGCAGGCCGCGGCGCGCGAGGTGCGCGAAGCGCTGGTGCGTTCGGTCGAACTGCATCTGCGCAGCCGACGTGCCGACCGGCATCTCGTTGTCCGGCGGCATCGACTCCTCGGCGATCATCGCCTGCGCGCGGGCCGTCGGCGGGCCGTCCATCGACCTGCGCACCTTCAGCTTCACCGCGACCGGTTCGGAAGTCGACGAGACCCCGTTCATCGAGATGGCGGCCCAGGCCGCGGGCGCCGAACGGCACATGGTGCGCATCGAGCCGGCCGAGATCGTCGCCGACATCGACCGGCTCATCGCCGTGCAGGGCGAGCCGTTCGGGAGCCTTTCCATGTACGCCCAGCACCGCGTCATGGGGCTCGCGCGCGACCACGGCATCAAGGTCATCCTCGACGGGCAGGGCGCCGACGAGCTGTTCGCGGGGTACCGGCCCTATCTTGCCCGCCGCCTGAGCGAATTGCTGGCGTCGTTCCGCCTGCCCGAGGCGTTCCGGTTCGTGCAGGCGATGCTCAGGCTCCCGGGCGCCGGCGCCCGGCTGGTCGCGCAGGCGTTCGAGCCCGCGGTCTCGCCGCAGCTGCGCGGCCTGGCACGGCGCGTGGTCGGACGGCCGTTGCTGCCGCCCTGGATCGACGGCCGGTGGTTTGCCGGCGAGAATGCGTTCGCGACCGGGCGCGGATTGCGCGCCAGCCCGCATCTGTTCCACGATGCGCTGGTGCAGAGCCTGACCGAAACCGTGTTGCCGGCCCTGCTGCGCTATGGCGACCGCAACTCGATGGCGTTCTCCATCGAATCCCGGGTGCCGTTCCTGACCCCGGCGCTCGCCGACCTCGCCTATTCGCTGCCGGCGGACCGGCTCGTCAGCGGCGACGCCGTGTCCAAGGCGGTCTTGCGCGACGCCATGCGCGGCCTCGTTCCCGACGCCATCCTCGATCGCCGCGACAAGATCGCCTTCTCGACGCCGGATCGCATGTGGGGGCAGGCGCTGCGCCCGTTCTTCGAGCGCACGCTGACCTCCGATGTCGCCCGCGCGGTGCCCTGGCTGAACGCGCAGGCGGCTGTGCAGGCGCTCGACCGCCGCATGGCGCGGTCGGCGGCATTCGGCTTCGACCTGTGGCGCACCGTGAATGTGGTGCGCTGGATCGAGCGGTTCGATGTCGGCTTCGCCTGAGCGCCGGCTCGCCTATTTCGCCCTCGACGTCCCCCACAAGGGACAGGCGAGCCACATCCACATCAGCGAGATCGTCGACAATCTGCGCCGGCTCGGCTGGCGCATCGATCTGTTCGCGCCGCAGCCCGCCAGCGCCGGACATGCCCGTTCGATACCCGCCCGCATGGCGGAATATCTGCGCGTGACGGCGAAGATCGTTCCGCAGCTTCACCGCTACGACGCGCTCTATGTGCGCGCGCATCTGCTGGCCTGGCCGGTCACCTTTGCCGCCCGCCGGCGCCACCTCGTCATCGCCCAGGAGATCAACGGCATCGAACTCGACGTGATCGTCAGCCATCCCTGGCTGGCGCCGCTGCGCCCGCTGGTGCGGTGGCTCTACCGGTCGCAGTACCGCGTTTCCGACCGGCTGTTCCCGGTCACCGAGGGGCTGGCGCAATGGCTGCGCAGCGGCGGCTCCCATGGCCGCATCACCGTGGTCGCCAACGGCGCCAATATCGACCTGTTCCGTCCGATCGCGCGCGATTGCGCGCCGTTCGCGGTGTTCTTCGGCGGCCTCACCGCCTGGCACGGCGTCGATCTCATGCTCGACGCGGTGCGCGCACCCGGACTGGCCGGCCGGCGTGGAACTGGTGGTGATCGGGGCCGGCGCCCACGAGCACCTGGTCCAGGCCGCCCAGCAGTCCGGCTTGCCGGTGCGCTGGCTCGGCTACCGTCCCCATGAGCAGATCCCCGAGCTCGTCGCCGGCGCCATCGCCGGCCTGATCCCGATCACCAATCCGCGCGGCCGCTCCTCGACCGGCATTTCCCCGCTCAAGCTCTACGAGACGCTGGCCTGCGGCATCCCCGCCGTCGTCACCGACCTGCCCGGGCAGGCCGAAGTGGTGCGCGCCGGGAACTGCGGCGTGGTCATTCCCTGCGACGATCCTGCCGCCCTGGCCGGTGCCGTGGCGGCGCTCGCGGCCGATCCCGGCGCCGCCCGTGCGATGGGGCAGCGCGGGGCGGAATTCGTGCGCCGCGAGCATTCCTGGGCCGCCCGCGCCGCCGAGATCGACCGCGTGCTGCGCGCGGCGCTGGCGGAGCGGGGCGACGGCGCTGGCCCGCGCCTGGAAGGTGCCAAGCCGGGCGCCTGACCGGTTGACGACGCGGGCTATCCCGGTCGACGTCATCCCGGTTGACATGGACGACCGGCTTGTGATCCCACATATTGGAGCAGGGCGCGGCGATCCCGTCGTGCCGGTGCTCACGCGGCTCGGCCATCCGCCACGGCGCCTCACGCGAGCCAATGCTGCGAGCCGATAGATGAAACTCACCGATCTCAAGATCAAGCTGTTCACCGACGGCGCCGACAAGGCGCAGATCGTCGAGATGGCGAAGCAGCCGTGGATCCGCGGGCTTCACCACCAATCCGTCGCTGCTCAAGAAGGCCGGCGTGATCCGACTACGAGGCCTATGCGCGCGATCTCGTCGCCGCCGTGCCCGACCGGCACATCTCGTTCGAGGTGTTCTCCGACGACATTCCCGAGATGGTCGCCCAGGCGCGCATGATCGCGTCCTGGGGCGGCAACGTCTACGTCAAGCTGCCGGTGACCAACACGCGCGGCGAGCCGCTGTTCGACGCGGTGCGCTCAGTCTCTCGCGCGACGGCGTGCAGCATCAACATGACGGCGATCTTCACCTCCGAACAGGTCGCCCGCGCGGTCGACGCGCTCGACGGCGGCGCGCCGGCCTGCGTGTCGGTGTTCGCCGGGCGGCTCGCCGATCTCGGCATCGACTACCGTCCGATCATGAAGGACGCCGTCGCCCGCGCGCGGCAGACCGCCAATGTCGAGATCATCTGGGCCTCGACCCGCGAGGTTTTCAACGTCATCGAGGGCGACGAGATCGGCTGCCACATCATCACCGCGCCGGCCGACATCCTCAAGAAGCTGCCCGCGCTGGGCACCAGATCGGCGGCCGAGCTCTCGCTCGACGGCGGTGAAGGCGTTCCGCGATGACGCCCTGGCGGCCGGCCTGCGTGCTGCGGCTGCCCGGGGCTTCGCAGGCCGCCGAATAAGCCGAAAACACCCGCAGCGGTCACCTTTGACTATCGTCTTGGTCACTCGTAACGCTTCTGAATCAAAACGTGTTCGAATTATTTTCCTGGATGCAGTCGCCACCTGCACTGAGGCATGCTAGGGGAAATGTCGGGCGTTTTGAAGGGTACAGGGGGCCGTCGCAATGTTGCATGCCGCGAAATCGGGCGCGGGCCTCGGAATTGCGTGTCGGCGTGATCGGCGTCGGCGTCATGGGCTCGCAACCATGCGCGCGTGCTGGCGGAAATGCCCGGCGTGCGGCTGGTCGGGCGTGGTCGATCCCGACCGCAAGCAGGCCGCACTTCGTCGGCACCACGCTCGGATGCCCGGCCGTGAGCACGGTCGAGGAACTGCTCGATCGCGGCGTCGATGCCGTGTCGATCGCAGCGCCGACCCATCTGCATCGCGCCATCGCGCTCGCCTGCATCGCGCGCGGCGTCCATGTCCTGGTCGAAAAGCCGATCGCCTCGTCGGTCGCCGAGGGCGAAGACATCATCGCAGCGGCGCGCCGCGCCGGCCTCACCCTGATGATCGGCCACGTCGAGCGTTTCAATCCGGCGGTCCAGGCGATCGCGGAAGCGATCCGCAACGAGGACATTCTCTCGATCGCGATCACCCGGGTCGGGCCGTTTCCGCCGCGCATGTCGAATGTCGGCGTGGTCATCGACCTCGCCGTCCACGACATCGACCTGATCTGCTGGTTCACCCGCTCGCGAAATCGTCGAGGTGCAGCCGCAGCTGTCCAACGCGGTCGCCGAGCGCGAGGACATCGCGCTGCTGCAGTTCCGCACCGCCTCGGGCGTGCTCGCCCACATCAACACCAACTGGCTGACGCCGTTCAAGGCGCGCACCGTCCACGTCGCCACCAAGCGGCAAATACGTCATCGGCGACCTGCTGACGCGCCAGGTCACCGAGTGCTACGGCTTCCAGCCCGACGGCAGCTATTCCATGCGGCACCTCTCGGTCGGCCATGCCGAGCCGCTGCGCGCCGAGCTGATGGCCTTCGTCAAGGCGATCAAGGATCGCTCGCCGCCGCCGGTCACCGGCGAGGATGGCGTGGCGAGCCTCGCGATCGCCATCCAGTGCCTCGATGGCAGGTCGGATGCAGCGCCTGCGCCGGGCCACAAGCCCGCGAGTTCGCCCAAGCCCCGGCCGGCGCCACGCCGTGCCCAACCGGCGATCGCGAAGTCATGAACGAGCAGGCCCGGTTCGACCGGTCACCGATCCCGTTCATCGATGTCGCGGCCCAGCGCCGACGGCTCGGCGGCAAGATCGACGCCGCCGTCTCGCGCGTGCTCGACCACTGCCAGTTCATTCTCGGTCCCGAGGTGCGCGCGCTCGAAGCAGGCGCTGGCGGAATTCTGCGGCGCGCGACATGTGGTGACCTGCGCGAGCGGCACCGATGCGCTCGCTCTGGTGCTGATGGCGAAGAGCATCGGTCCCGGCGACGCCGTGATCTGCCCGTCCTTCACCTTCTGCGCCACCGCGGAAATGGTGGTGCTGCTCGGCGCGACGCCGGTGTTCGCCGATGTCGACGAGGCGACCTTCAATATTTCGCCCGCCAGCGTGCGTGCGCGCGATCGCGACCGCGAAAGCGGCCGGCCTCACGCCGCGCATGATCCTGCCGGTCGACCTGTTCGGGCTGCCGGCCGACCATGCACGCGCTCAATGCGATCGCGGCGGCGGAGAAGCTGTTCGTGCTCGACGATGCGGCCCAGGGCTTCGGCGCGACGATCGGCAACCGCAACATCGGCACCCTGGCCGACGCCACCACGACGAGCTTTTTCCCGGCCAAGCCGCTCGGCTGCTACGGCGACGGCGGCGCCGTCTTCACCGACGACGCCGGAATGGCGGAAATCCTCGCCAGCCTGCGGGTGCACGGGCAGGGCAGCGACAAATACGACAATGTGCGGATCGGCTTGACGGCGCGGCTCGATACCATCCAGGCGGCGGTGCTGATCGAGAAGCTCGAAGATCTTCCCCGACGAGATCGAAGCCCGCAACCGCGTCGCCCGGCGCTATGCGCAGGCCCTGGACGGCGTCGTCATGGTGCCGAAGGTGCCGCACGGCGCCACCTCGGTCTGGGCGCAATACACCATCCGCATCCCAGCCGGCACGCCGCGACGCCTTCGCGGCGGCGCTGAAGGCGGACGGGCATACCGACCGCGATCTATTATCCGAAGCCCCTGCACCGCCAGCAGGTCTACGCCCGCTTTCCCTGCGCCGAGGGCGGGCTGCCGGTGACCGACCGCATCGCCGACGAGGTCATCAGCCTGCCGATGCACGCCTATCTCGACGAGCCGACCCAGGACCGCATCATCGAGGCCGTCGAACGGGCGGTCGCGCGGTGACTCTTCTCCCCTCCCCGGCGAGCCGCTCCCGCGCGCTGCGGAGCGGGGAGACCGCGAGTCACACAGTCGCCGTCGCCCCAAAGCCGAGACCTCGCGCATGCTCGACCGCATTCTGACCGTCGGCGGTTTCACGCTGGTTTCGCGCGTGACCGGCTTCATGCGCGACATCATGCTGGCGGCGATCCTCGGCGCCGGCCCGGTGGCCGACGCCTTCTTCATCGCGCTGCGGCTGCCGAACCACTTCCGCGCCATTTTTGCCGAAGGCGCGTTCAACGCCGCCTTCGTTCCGGCCTATGCGCGGATTCGCGGGCAGAGCAGGTGCCGCGCCGGCGCGGCTGTTCGCCGATCGCGTGTTCACGATGCTGTTCGCGGCGGAGGCGGTGCTGCTGGCGGTGGCGCTGCTGTTCACGCCGGCGGTGATCTCGCTGCTTGCGCCTGGGTTCAGGGAAGATCCTCATCGTTTCGAGCTGGCCGTCGAACTCACCCGCGTCACCTTTCCCTATCTGCTGCTGGTCAGCCTGGTGACGCTCTACGGCGGCATTCTCAATGCGCTGCACCGCTTCGCTTCGCCCGCCGCCGCGCCGATCCTGCTCAATCTGTCGATGATGGCGACGCTGGCGCTGGCGGCGTTCTTTCCCACCGCCGGCCATGCGGCGGCCTGGGGCGTGTTCATCGCGGGATGCCTGGAGGCGACGATGGTCGGCGCCGATCTCGCCTGCCGCGACGGATTGCCGAAATTCCGCGAGCTCAGATGGGACGACGACGTCCGGCGCTTCTTCGGTGCGCTCGGACCGGCGACGCTGGGCTCCGCCGGCACCCAGATCGCCCTGTTCGCCGACACCATCATCGCGAGCTTTCTCGCCGCCGGGGCAGTGTCGGCGCTCTACTATGCCGACCGGCTCAACCAGCTTCCCATCGGGGTGATCGGCATCGCCATCGGCACCGTCCTGCTGCCGGAAATGGCGAGCCGGATCGCGGTGGGCGACGAGGCCGGCGCGCGCCATGCCCAGGATCGCGCCATCGAGCTCACGCTGCTGCTGTCGATCCCGTGCCTCGTCGCTTTCATCGCGGTACCGGACCTGATCATGCTGGCGCTGTTCTCCCGCGGCGCCTTCACCGCCGCCGATGCCGCCGCCGCCGGGGCGACGCTCGCCGCCTATTCCATCGGCCTGCTGCCGTTCGTGCTGCTGCGCAGCGTGTCGTCGTGCTTTCTCGCCCGCGGCGACACCGCAACCCCGGTCAAGGCGCTGCTGGTCTCGGTGGTCATCAATGTCGCCTTGAAAATCCTGCTGATGGGCCGCTACGCCCAGGTCGGGCTCGCCTTTGCGACCTCGATCGGCGTGTGGGTGAATTTCGGCCTGCTGACGTGGTTTGCGATGCGCGCCGGGCTCATGAGCCTCGATGCCCGCCTCAAGACCTCGGTGGTGAAGCTCGCGCTGGCCGGAGTCGTGCTGGCCGCCGTCCTGCTGCTCGCTGCCGCTCCGGTGATCCGGCTGTGCGAATCGGTCGGCGCGCTGCGCCACGCCGCGGCGCTGCTCGTCCTGGGGAGTCTCGGTGCCGCAATTTATGGCAGCGCCATCGCCACCATGTTCGGGCCCCAATGGCTCGCTGCGTTTCGGCGGCGGGCCCGTTCGGCCCTGTGATGGCCAAGGCGGGCCTGATCAAGAAAGCGGCAGCTCATGCTGCCGGCGCCCATCGGATCGACCGTAGGCTCAAGGGGGGCCGGGGGCGCGCAAGCGCGAATACAAGGAATGGCTGCCATTCGCATCGCACAATGGTCTTTTTTATTGCTTGATGTAGCGGTCTTTTTTATTGCTCGATGTAGCCCATTTATGAGTGTGTGCATAATGCCGTAACCGGGATTATGCCGCATACAGCTGAGAACCGGCGGTTAACCGTATGATGTCGCCGGTGGTGTTCGGCATAAACTCGGCAGCACACGGGTTGAATGTTCCCGGCAGGGCAGCCTTGACGGAACCGGCATAACTTGCCGGTTCAGTCGTGGGTTGATTGAACGGCCGGAATGGGTGGTTTTCTGTCAGTCCGCTTTCGAGCGCTGATTCGATGGAATCGGACACTCACCCCGAGATCTAGGCGGGCCGGCAATCGGTGTACTGGCCCGCGACGCGGTATTCCTGAATCTGAATGAGTCCCCGTCGATGGACGCCTGCCCGATTCCGACCGACAGGTAGCCGCCCATCATCCGGGCGGCGGCGCTCGGCTTGGTTCAGATGATACGCCGCCAGCTTCCAACAAAACCTCCGTCACACTCTCAGAAAAGCGTATAGGCCGACCGTCGATCAGCACGCGTTCAGGGTTCGACGGATCGCGCTCCACCCTGGGAAGTCCATGCGCCATAAGCGCACGCGCACAACCGTTCCAGTCGGGATCGCGGATTCCTGTCGGTTCGTTGACGGACGCCCAGGACAGTGTGCCAAGCACGTCGCTGCCGTAGCCGTGCCCCTCGCGCCAGCTCGCCCCGTGCGCGAGCAGAAAGCCCGTCAGCTCCGGGTCGCCGCGAACGATAGCGTGGTTCAGCGCCGTCGCATCCCAGTCTCCGCCACGCGCGTCGATGGGCCAGCCGCGTTCGACCATGACCTTGACCGCTTCACTGGATCCCCATGCGGCCGCATCGGGCATCAGCCGCAGTCGGTCCGCCGGGAGCGCGCCGGGCAGGTCCGGATGTCGTGCCTGGATGCGCTGCGCCGCGATGGCGTCGGCGCGGGCGCAAGCCGCGACAAACGCCTCATCGGGCGTGAGTGGCTCCGCCGCCCCGGCGGCGCGCAGCAGCTCTGCAACATCGATCAGACCGACCTGCATCGCCAGCCGGTAGGCACTGATGCCGCCAGGCGTTCGCGTCAAGGGATCGGCCCCGGCCGCAAGCAAAGCGGCGATATGGCCGGACGACCGGCGCACGGCGATCGCGCGCAGCAGCGGGGCGCCCCAGATTTTCGTGGGTCCTTCGCCAGCCGGCTCGTTCGGGTCGCCACCGTGAGCCAATAGCAGTTCGAGGGCTGCCGGCTCCGGCATGTCGAGCGCCCGCCGTAACGCATTCGTTCCGGAAACGCGCGCGCCGTGTCGCAGCAGCACCCGCGTGCAGTCCGGGTTTTCCAGCGAGTGATAGAGCGATTCACCGTCATTCGGATCGGCACCGGCGTTCAGCAGCATCTCGGTGAGCACCGGGTCGCGGTTCACTCCGGCCGCACCATACAGCGCAGAGAGCAGCCCCGTTTCATTAGGCGTTGCCAGGGACGCTGGCGGGAACCGGTTGCCGATACTCTGGTTGGGATTGGCTCCGGCCTGGAGTAGGGCCTGCGCACACGCGCGGAGCCGCGTCATGAACTCCGGCAGTTGTCCCAGGCGGGAATGTGTCACGGCGACAAGGGGCGGAAGTTTGAGCGGTCCACCCGGACGGTTGATCCATTCCGGATCAACGGCCATCGCCCGAGCGATCGCCGCGAGGTCCCCGGCAGCGCAGGCGACATACGCATCTCCCGTGAAAAGCTCGAGTTGTTCCTGCCGGAGGTGAGCGGCGAGGCGCGGTCGTGCGGCGTCATAATTACCGGTGACGTCGCCGCCATAAGCAAGCGTCAGCCAGCGGCGTATCAGAGTTGCCCGGTCGCCGCGCGCGAAGGCGCCTGCTTCCACGTGCAGACTGAGATCGGCCCACGAAGCGAAGCCATATTCGCGCGCAATGCAGGACCGCGCATCATGCAGGCGGAGCCGGAGCGCCGTTATCTCTTCGGGAGTACGATGTGCGGCGATGGGCAGGCTGTCGGCGAAACGCGCGATCGCGGTCGGGTCGCCGTCGCGATAAAGCCCCAACAACGTCTTCGCCTGTTTTTTCAGATGGTCGAGATTGGCCCTGGGGGGCAGCGTCTTCATCACAGACCTCCGTGCATTTCATTGCCGAAGGTCCGCAGCGCCGGCAGCACAAAGGCTGGTGATTGATCTGCGTGGCAGCGACAGGTGGGTTGAACCCTTTCCGCGGACCCGGAAGCAGCCTGCACCGCTGTCCCAAACGCTATTCGAAGGCATGCAACGCTGTCAACTCGCTATGCGGGCGCGTGTCGGTAGCGCCCGTTGGGCCCTGTGATGGCCAAGGCGGGCCTGATCAAGAAAGCGGCAGCTCATGCTGCCGGCGCCCATCGGATCGACCGCAGGCTCAAGGGGGCCGGGGGGGGGCGCGCAAGCGCGAATACAAGGAATGGCTGCCATTCGCACCGCACAATGGTCTTTTTTATTCCTTGATGTAGCCCATCTCTACCTGTGTGCATGTTACCGGTCACACCCACGGAGAAACAATGCGAACGTTCACCCCCGGACGCGCGCTCGCGCTGGCAATGCTCGCCGTGCTGGCGGCCTGTAGCGAGGCACCGCAACAAAGGCCGGCCCCGCCGCCGCCGAAAGTCACGGTGTCGCCTTCCGGTCAAGCGCAGCGTCATCGATCAGGACGAGTATGTCGGCCGCTTCGTGGCCGTCGACAGCGTCGAAATTCGCGCCCGGGTATCCGGCTATCTCGACCGCATCCATTTCACCGACGGCCAGATCGTCAAGCAGGGCGACCTGCTGTTCACCATCGACAAGCGGCCGTTCCAGACCACGCTCGATCAGGCCAAGGCCAATCTCCAGCAGGCGCAAGCCAATCTCGCCTTTACCGAGGCCGATCTCGCCCGCGGCGCGCAGCTCGTGAAGGAGCGCACCATCACCGAGCAGACCTTCGACCAGCGCACCCAGGCCAAGCGCGTCGCCGAGGCCTCGGTGGCGGCGCTGACGGCCGCGGTCAGGCAGGCGTCCCTCGACCTCGAATTCACCGAGCTGAGGGCGCCGGTCGCCGGCCGGATCGGCGACCGCCGGGTGTCGCCGGGCAATCTGGTCACCGGCAACACGACCGGCACCACCTCGCTGCTCGCAACCATCGTCTCGATCGATCCGATCCGCTTCGAATTCACCTTCGACGAGGCGTCGTACCTGCGTTACGAGCGGCTCGCCAAGGGCGGGCGCGACATGACGAGCCGCGACGGCAGCTCGCTGGTCGTCGCTCAAGCTGCTCGACGAGCAGGACTTCGTGCACCAGGGCCGGATGGACTTCGTCGACAACGTGATCGACCGCTCGTCCGGCACGATCCGCGGACGCGCGGTGTTCTCCAATCCCGACGGTGTCTTCACGCCGGGAATGTTCGCGCGCGTGCGGGTGCCGGGGTCGCCGCCCTATACGGCGCTGCTGGTGCCCGACGCCGCCATCGGCACCGAGCAGACGCGCAAATTCGTGCTGACCGTCGATGCCGACAACGTCGTGAAGCTGAAATACGTCACGCTCGGCCAGGTGTTCAACGGCCAGCGCGTGATCAAGACCGGCCTGCAGGAGGACGACCGCGTCATCGTCAACGGCCTGATGCGTGCGCGGCCGGGGCGAAGGTCACGCCGGAGACCGAGGCGGCGCCGCGCCGGCGCCGAGGCAGGTACTCCAGAAGTCGAATGCGAACTGAGACCGGGCGATGCGGATCTCGCATTTCTTCATCGACCGGCCGATCTTCGCGGCGGTGGTCTCGATCGTGTTCGTGATTCTCGGCCTGGTGTCGTTCTCGCGGCTGCCGGTCGCCCAATACCCCGACATCGCGCCCGCCGACCATCAACGTGACCGGCCAGTATCCCGGCGCCAGCGCCGACGTCGTCGCCTCGACGGTGGTGTCGCCGATCGAGGACCAGATCAACGGCGTCGAGAACATGATCTACATGTCCTCGAACTCGACCTCCGACGGCCGCTTCACCACCGCGGTCTCGTTCGAACTCGGCACCAATCTCGACATCGCCCAGGTCCAGGTGCAGAACCGCGTCGCGATCGCCCAGCCGCGCCTGCCGGCCGGACGTCCGCAACATCGGTGTCACCGTCACCAAGGCGTCGCCCGACCTGATGATGGTCGTGCACCTCTACTCGCCGGACAAATCGCGCGATTCGCTGTTCATCTCCAACTACGCGACGCTCGAGATCAAGGATGCGCTGACCCGCGTCAACGGCGTCGGCTCGATCACGGTGTTCGGCGGTCCGCGATTTCTCGATGCGCATCTGGCTCGATCCCGACCGGCTGCAGTCCCTCAACATGACCGCGAGCGACGTGATGGCGGCGCTGCAGGGCCAGAACATCCAGGTCGCGTCGGGGGTGCTCAACCAGCAGCCGATGGATCCCGCCGGGCCCCTTCGAGGTCGCGGTGCAGACGCTCGGCCGGCTCGCCGAACCCGATGAGTTCTCCGAGATCGTCGTCAAGCGGACCCCGGGCGCGCTGGTGCGGCTCAAGGACGTGGCGCGGGTCGAACTCGCCGCCCAGGACTACACCACGAATTCCTATCTCGACCGCGACCCCGCGGTGGCGCTCGCGATCTACCAGCTGCCGGGCTCGAACGCGCTGGCCACGGCCAAGGGCGTCATCGACACCATGAACGCGGTGGCGATGCGTTTTCCGCCGGGCATCAAATACGCCATCGTCTACAACCCGACCCAGTTCATCCAGCAGTCGGTCGATGCCGTCATCGAGACCATCGGCGAGGCGATCATCCTCGTCGTGCTGGTCGTCATCCTGTTCCTGCAGACGTGGCGGGCCGCGATCATTCCCATCGTGGCGATCCCGGTGTCGCTGATCGGCACCTTCTTCTTCATGGGAGCGTTCGGATTCACGCTCAACAACCTGTCGCTGTTCGGCCTGGTGCTCGCGATCGGCATCGTGGTCGACGATGCCATCGTGGTGGTCGAGAACGTCGAGCGCAACATCGCCGCCGGGCTGTCGCCCCATGACGCCGCGATGAAGAGCATGGACGAGGTCGGCGGCGCGCTGGTCGCGATCGCCCTCGTGCTGTGCGCGGTGTTCGTGCCCGCGGCCTTCATCACCGGCATTTCCGGCCAGTTCTATCGCCAGTTCGCCCTCACCATCGCCGGCGCCACGGTGATTTCGCTGATCGTGTCGCTGACGCTGTCGCCGGCCATGTGCGCGCTGCTGCTCAAGCCCCATGGTCCGCACCACCAGACCAGCCTGTTGATGCGTCCCATCACCGGCTTCTTCAACGCGTTCAACTGGGGCTTCGACCGGCTGGGCCACTTCTATGGCCTGGTGACGGCGCGGGTGGTGCGTTACGCCGTGATCATGCTGGTCGTCTATGTCGGCATCATCGCTTACGGCCTCAACGAGTTCCGCAAGACCCCGGTCGGCTTCATCCCGCAGGTCGACCGCGGCTATGTCATCGTCGTGGTCCAGCTTCCCCCGGGGGCGTCGCTGGCGCGCACCGACGAGGTCCACCGCCGGGCGATCGATCTTGCGCTCGACACGCCGGGCGTCGAGCATGGCGTCAATTTCGTCGGGTTCTCGGGCGCGACCTTCACCAATGCCCCCAATTCCGGCGCCATCTTCCTCACCCTGGAGCCATGGGAGAAGCGCGCCGGCGATCCCGAAGAAGTCCGCCGCCGCCATCACCGCAGCTCTGTTCGGCAAGTTCGCCGCGATCCAGGAAGCGTTCATTATCGTGGTCCAGCCGCCGCCGGTGTCGGGCATCGGCAATGCCGGCGGCTTCCGCATGATGGTCGAGGATCGTGGCAGCCGAGGTCCGCGGGCGCTGCAGGCGGCCGCGGCCGCATTGATGGCACGCGCCAACCAGACGCCGGGCCTCAACCAGGTGTTCACCCTGTTCGAGACGTCGACGCCGCAGCTCTATCTGGATATCGACCGCGCCAAGGCGGAATTGCTGGGCGTCAGCGTCACCGACGTATTTTCCGCCCTCCAGGTCTTCATCGGCTCGGCCTATGTCAACGACTTCAACCTGTTCGGCCGCACCTTCCGCGTGACCGCGCAGGCGGATGCGCCGTTCCGCGAATATCCCGGCGACGTGCTCAAGCTGCGGGTGCGCAATACCAATGGGGACACCGTCCCGCTCGGCTCGTTCACGACGGTGCACACCACGTCCGGGCCCTATCGGGTGCCGCGCTACAATCTATACCGGACCGCCGAAGTCGACGGCGCGGCGGCGCCGGGCTATTCCCAGGGCCAGGCAATCGCGATCATGGAGAAGCTCGCGGCCGAGGTCTTGCCCGAAGGTTTCAGCTACGAATGGACGACGCTCGCCTTCCAGCAGATTCGGGCCGGGAGCACTTCGGGTTTCGCCTTCGCGCTCGCGGTGGTGTTCGTGTTCCTGGTGCTGGCCGCGCAATACGAGAGCCTGACGCTGCCTCTCGCGGTGATCCTGATCGTGCCGATGTGCCTGGTGGCGTCGATCACCGGCGTGATCCTGCGCGGCATGGATAACAACATCCTGACCCAGGTCGGGTTCATCGTGCTGATCGGCCTTGCCGCCAAGAACGCCATCCTGATCGTGGAATTCGCCAAGCAGCTCGAAGGCGGGGGTCGCGACCGCTTCGCCGCCGCCGTCGAGGCGGCCCGTCTGCGGCTGCGCCCGATCCTGATGACCTCGTTCGCCTTCATCTTCGGCGTGGTACCGCTGGTATGGGCGGTCGGCGCCGGCGCCGAGCTGCGCCAGGCGCTGGGCACCGCGGTATTCTTCGGCATGATCGGGGTGACGGCGTTCGGCCTGATCTTCACGCCGGTGTTCTACGTGCTGACGCAGCGGTTCGCGTCCAAACGCCGCCGCGGCGTGGCCGCGCCGCCGCCGGCGTCCAGCCCGGCGGCTCAGCCCGCAGAGTGAGCGGCGCCGAAAGGCCAGCATTCGCGATGGCATCGGCCGAACCGGGTCCGGTCGTCCGCTGCCACGATCTGGGCTACAGCGCGTCGTCTTGAGCCGAGCGGATAGACACCAGCGTTTGATTTTGTGATTTTGCGTCCGGTCTGATTGGAACAGTCCGGGGCTTTTCGGGATCGAGCGCGGTCGCGTCCAATATCGGAGTGTGCATGCATCCGTCCAAATTCGGCGTCTCCCAGAGCGTCACCCGCAAGGAGGACGATGCGCTCGTCCGCGGCCATGGCCGCTATGTCGCCGACGTCGATCCGGCGGGCGCGCTGCACGCGGTCGTGTTGCGCTCTCCCCATGCCCATGCGCGATTCGCCGTCACCGATATCGCGGTGGCGCGCGGACTGCCGGGCGTCCGTCTCGTCCTCACCGCGCCCGACATCGCGGCGCTCGGCGGGCTGCCCTGCGTCGCCATCCCCGAGGGCGTGACGGTCGACGCGCCGCCCTATCCGGTGCTGGCGCGCGACGTGGTGCGCCATGTCGGCGACGCCGTCGCCTTCATCGTCGCCGACACCGTCGAGCAGGGCAAGGACGCCGCCGAGGCCATATCGATCGATTGGACGCCGCTGCCGCACGTGATAAGCGCGCCGGCGGCGCTGGCGCCGGGCGCGCCGCTGGTGTGGCCGGAGCGGGCGGGCAATGCCGCCTTCGAGGCGACGCTCGGCGACGCCGGGCGCGACCGCGGACGCTTTCGCGGCGGCGGCGCAGGATCGTCACGCTGAGCATCGTCAATCAGCGCCTCGTCACCAATTTTCTCGACACCAGGGCCGTGGTCGCGGAATACGACGCGACAGCCGACCGGATCACCTTGACGCTCGGCAGCCAGGGCTCGCATTTCGTGCGCGACATTCTCGCCAATGCCGTGCTCAAGATCGCGCCGGACAAGCTGCGCGTGGTGACGCCGGACGTCGGCGGCGGCTTCGGCACCAAGCTGTTTCCCTATCGCGAATATGCGCTCGCGGCGGTCGCGGCGAAGCGGCTGCAGCGCCCGGTGAAATGGGTCGCCGACCGCAGCGAGCACTTTCTCGGCGATGCCCAGGGGCGCGACAATTACACCACGGCGAGACTCGCCCTCGATGCCGATCATCGCTTCGCCGCGCTCGAGATCGACATGGTCTGCGACATGGGCGCCTATCTCTCCGCCTTCGCGCCCTACATCCCCTATGTCGGCGCGGTGATGCTGCCGGGCGTCTATGATTTTCCCGCCTGCTTCGTCCGCATCACCGCCGCGTTCACCAACACGCTGCCGGTCGATGCCTATCGCGGCGCCGGGCGGCCGGAGGCCGCCTATCTGATCGAGCGCCTGGTCGATGTCGCCGCGCGCGAACTCGGCATCGCGCCGGACGCGCTGCGGCGGAAGAACTTCATCAGGCCGAAGGCGATGCCCTACACGACGCCGACCGGCAAGGTGTACGATTCCGGAGCCTTCGCCGCCCATCTGTCGCGCGCCCAGGAGATCATCGACTGGAAGGGCTTTGCCCGCCGCGCTGCGCAGTCGAAAAAGGCGCGCAAGCTGCGCGGCATCGGCCTTGCGACCTATATCGAAGCCTGCGGCAGCAACGGTCCCGACGCCGCGACGGTGCGGATGGACAAGGACGGCAATGTCACCGTGCTGGCGGGATCGCAATCGACCGGGCAGGGCCACGCCACCGCCTATGCGCAACTCGTCGCCGAGCATCTCGATGTGCCGCCGAACCGCGTCACCGTGATCCAGGGCGACACCGACCTGATCGCGACCGGTGCCGGCACCGGCGGTTCGAGCTCGATCACCTGCGGCGGCGCATCGGTGGCGAGTGCGGCGCGGAGACTCTCGGACCGTCTCAAGGCGCTCGCGGCTGACGCGCTCGAGGCGGCCGAATCGGACCTCGAGATCGAGAACGGGCATGTCCGCATCGCCGGCACCGATCGCGCGGTGTCGTTTGCCGAGATCGCCGTTTTGCCGGCGGCGACGCCTGCCCTTCTTTCGGTCAGCGATGCGGTCGGGCCGCCGCAGCCGACCTATCCGAACGGAACCCATGTCGCCGAAGTGGAGATCGACCCCGAGACCGGGCATGTGGACATCATCGGCTACGTCGTGGTCGACGATTTCGGCGTGACGCTCAACCCGCTGCTGCTCGCCGGCCAGGTCCATGGCGGCGCCGTCCAGGGCATCGGCCAGGCGATCATGGAGCACGCCGTCTATGACCGCGATTCCGGCCAGCTCGTGACCGGAACGCTGATGGACTATGCGCTGCCGCGCGCCGAGGACGTCCCGTCATTCGTGTTCGAAACCCGCAATGTGCGATGCACGACCAATCCGTTGGGCGTGAAGGGGGCGGGCGAGGCCGGCACCATCGGCTCCTCGCCGGCGGTGATGAACGCGATCGTCGATGCGCTGCACCGCGCCTTCCGCATCCGGCATGTGGACATGCCGGCGACGTCGGAGCGGTTGTGGTCCGCGATCCGCGAGGGCCGGCGCATCCATACGATGTAGGGCCTTTTGCGCGCTTCCGGGTGTGGCGGAAAATTGCTAAAGGTCATGGCGTTCGGGACGCCTCCCGGATCAATACGCGAGATGCCGGAACGGCCTCTGCGGGGAAACCAAGGAGTTTAGGCATGAGAACGATCCTCTCTGTTGCGATCGCGGCGACGATCGTCGCGCTCGGCTCGGGCGTAGCGCTCGCGCAATCGGCGGAGCCGGCCAAGGTCGGCGATACCGCGAAGGGCAAGACGCTGGTCGATCCCAAGGGCATGACGCTCTACATCCTCGACCGCGACACCACGCCCAACAAATCGACCTGCAACGCCCAATGCGCCACCAACTGGCCGCCGCTGATGGCGTCGGCCGATGCCAAGGCCACCGGCGCATGGACGGTGATCACCCGTGACGACGGTGCGAAACAGTGGGCCTACAAAGGCAAGCCGCTGTATTTCTGGAAGGACGACAAGAAGTCCGGCGACGCCGACGGCGACGGCCGCAACAATGTCTGGCACATCGCCGCACCCTGAGCGGGCGCTCTCGCCTCAGACGCCCTGACATGCGGCCCGGCGGCCGGGGGTTGCGCCCCGCCGCCGGGCCGTTTTCGTCATGGATGGGTTGTGCCGGCGCGGCTTCCGCGGCGCCGCCATCCGTGCCAATACCCGGCGCGCCTTCCGCGCCTTCGCAGGTCCGCCTTCTCGTCCATGAATATCCCGCTCGCCATCGGCATCAAGCTGTTCGCGGTGATGCTGTTCGCCGTGATGTCGACGCTGGTGCGCTTCGTCGGCGAATCCGTGCCGCTGGGGCAGGTGGTGTTCTTCCGCAGCGTCTTCGCGATCGTTCCGGTGGTGCTGATCTACACCTGGCGCGGCGAGATCGGCTCGGCGGTGCGGACCGGCCGGCCGCTGGGCCACCTCACCCGCGGCCTCATCAGCGTCGCCGGCATGTTCCTCAACTTCGCCGCGCTGGCGCGCCTGCCGCTGGTGGACGCCACCGCGATATCCTTCGCGGCGCCTCTCATCACCGTCGCGCTCGCCGCCTTCATCCTGCACGAGCGGGTCCGCACCTATCGGTGGTCCGCGGTCGCGGTCGGATTCGTCGGCGTCGTGGTGATGCTATGGCCCTATCTCGATGTGGCCACGCTGTTTGGCGCCGGCTCGACCGCGACGACGGTCGGCGCGGCTTGCGCCGTTACCGCGGCCTTCACCAATGCCGGAGCGGTGATCCAGACGCGGCGGCTCACCGACAGCGAGACCACCGCCTCGATCGTGTTCTACTTCTCGCTGATCTGCACCGTGGCCGGGCCTCGTCACTCTGCCGTTTGCCTGGGTCACGCCGAGCCGCGACGGAATTGACCGCACTCGTCGCGATCGGCGTGATCGGCGGGCTGTCCCACATCTTCCTCACCGAGAGCTATCGCTATGCGCCGGCATCGGTGGTGGCGCCGTTCGACTATGTGACGCTGCTGTGGGCGTTCCTGTTCGGCTATGTGCTGTTCGGCGAGATTCCGACCCTCTACGTCTATGTGGGCGCCGCCATCGTCGCGGCCTCGGGGCTGTTCGTGATCTGGCGCGAGCGCCGGCTCGTCCGCCAGCGCCGGCGCAAGATGGCATAGGCCATTCTCCGAACCCGGCGCCTCGTGGGAATTCCTGTCCTTCAAAACGCCTTGAAGGTGATGATCGTTCGGGTGTCTTGGATGCCGGAAATGGTCTGCACCTTCTCATTGACGAAATGGCCGATGTCGGTGCCCTGTTCGACGTAGAACTTGACCAGGAGATCGAAATCGCCGGCGGTCGAATAAATCTCCGAAGCGATCTCCGCATCGGCGAGCGCATTGGCAACCGAATAGGATTTGCCGAGATGGCATTTGATCTGAACGAAAAAGGGAATCACGCGCATCTCCTCGAGGCATGATCCCCGGGAACGGTTTCCCGGCGGGACCATGCGCGATTTCGAAGATTAGCCTATCCGATTCAGTTTGAAACGACAGCACTCCAGCCGACGTAAGCAGTGGCCACGGCTGAACTCGGGCAAGCTGCGCCGCGTTGACAAGGCCGCAAGCCCGCGCCCATGCTGCCCGGAGGGGACGGAGGAATGAATGCAACTGCAGTTTGTCGGGAGTGGTGACGCCTTCGGATCCGGGGGGCGGTTCAACACCTGTTTTCACGTGGTCGGTTCGGAAACCAATTTCCTGATCGATTGCGGCGCCTCCTCTCTGATCGCCATGAACCGGTTCGGCATCAAGCGCAACGACATCGAATTCATCCTCCTCACCCATTTCCATGCCGATCACAGCGGTGGCGTGCCGTTCTTCATACTGGACGCGCAATTTCCGGCGCGACGCCTGCGGCCTTTGACGATCGCCGGCCCGGTGGGCCTGAAAGCTTGGTTTCCGCGCCTCATGGACGCTGCCTTCGAGGGTTCGGCGCATTCGACGAAAAGGTTCGAGGTGTCGCTGGTGGAACTCGCGCCGGAAATTCCATGGCGCTTCAAGAACGCGGAAATCCGGCCCACTCTGGTCCGCCACGGGCCGCCGGCGAACGGCTATCACGGCTATCGCATCGCGATGGACGGCAAGGTGCTGGCTTACAGCGGCGATACCGAATGGACCGACAGCCTGATCGCTCTCGGGCGCGACGCCGATCTGTTCGTGTCGGAGGCGTACGTCTACGACAAGCCGCTGCCGCTGCACCTGAGCTATCGCCAACTGGTCGAAAAGCTGCCGCTGATCCGGCCCAAGCGCCTGATCCTCACTCACATGAGCGAGGACATGCTCGGCCGCGGCGACGCCATCACCTGCGAGACCGCCCATGATGGAATGATCGTCGAGATTTGACGTCGGGGGCGCCCATCGGGTGCCGGTCAATCCAGCCGGATCCCGGCGTCGCGAATCACCCGGGTCCAGAGATCGAATTCCGATTTGATGAACTTGTCGGTCCCGGCCACCGTCATTTGCATCAGGTTGCCGCCGCTCTTCTCGAACTGCGGCTTGAGCTCGTCCGCCGCAATCCGGGTGGCGCTGCGCAGCCGATCGAGCACTTGCGGCGGTGTGCCTGCCGGCGCGAACAGGCCGATCCAGGATTCGGTGTCCAGCCGCGGCAGCCCCGCCTCGCCGATGGTCGGCAGGTCCGGCATCGTCGGATACCGCAGCGGCGCCAGCAGCGCGACGCCGCGGACCTTGTTGGCGGCAATGAAGGGCCGCGCGGCCGCTGCCGAATCGAACAGGAGGTCGACGCGGCCCGCCAGCATGTCGGGATAGGCGCCGTTGGTCCTGCGGTAAGGCACCTCGACCATGGTAGTGCCGGTGAGCTTCATGAAGGCGGCGCCGACGACCTGCTGGCCGCTTCCGGAGCCCGCATGGGCGATGGTGAGCTTGCCCGGGCTCTGCCGCGCATAGCTGATGATCTCGGCCAGATTTCTCTGCGGCAGGTCGCGGCGCGCCACCATGACGTAGGGAAATGAGTAGACCAGCGCGATCGGAACGAAATCGTCCGGCTCATAGCCGATCTTCTGATAAAGCGCGAAATTGAACACGAGGTTGCTCAGGCCGCCGACCAGCAGCGTGTAGCCGTCGGCAGGCGCCGCGGCTGCCGACTGGGTGCCGACCAGGGTGCCGGCGCCGGTGCGGTTTTCGACGAAAAAGGTCTGGCCCAGGAGATCGGAAAGCCGGTTCGCGAGCAGGCGGCCGACGAAATCATAGGGCCCGCCCGCCCCGATCGGCACGATGATGCGGACCGGACGGTCCGGGTAGCCCTCGGCCGCGGCGGCGCCCGGCAGCGTCGCCAGTGCGCACGCCATCACGGCGCGCGCCATCAGGACGGCGATGAGAACGGCGGGGGCGGGCTTCGTCATCTTCATCTCTCCCGCCGCACCCTAGCGGTCCGCGCCCGGTTGTGGAACCGGTGGGCGCCTCCCGAGAGGCCGCGATGCTGCAACCCTGGCATCCCGATTGCGCCGGCCGAGGGAGAGTTGGCCGGCGAGATGATTTGTGGGGAGCGCGCGCCATCCGCTTGGCCGGTTCGGTCCTCCATCTCGCTTCAGCACGCGGCCGCAGGAGCGGCCTCGCTCGTTTCACGAGGCGGCCGGTCGGGTTCCGGGCCCACCAACCGCGCGTCCACGAGAGGCCGACGCCGTTCCGCACCGGCGCGCAAGCGCACGCGCGCGATGTCCGCCGCGCAGCCGCGCAGGGGATGCAGCTTCATCTCCTGCGCATCGGCGTCCGCTCACTCGGCCGGCGCCGGCATCGTCTGCGGCTTGGCCTTGTCCTTGACCATGAGCTCGATGGTGCGCGTCGGCGCGGTGCTCTTGTTCTCGTTGCGATGGATGGTTCCGCGTGGGATGTAGACGAATTCCCCCGCCTTCAGCACGCGCGGCTGCTGGCCCTTGGCGGTGAAGGTGATCTCGCCGTCGAGCACCACCTCCCACTGGTCGCCATTGTGCGAATGAAAGCCGTTGCCGGGGCGGTTCGGGAGATGGAGCTGCATCTGCATCTGCACATCGCGCGCCGGGTCGTTTTCGAGCGGCGTGGTGAAGAAGCGCTGCGAAAATGCGGGGCCGGTGGGGCTGTTCGACGTTTGTGCCGAGGCCGTGGTTACGATCGTCCCGGCCGCCGCAATGACAGCCAGTGTCAGCATCGAGCTGCGCATGTGGTCCTCCTCGCTCATCGTAAGCGCCGCGATCATAGGGGCGGGCGGCGCAAAAGCACAGGGAGCCATGCCGCGGTGCATCAAAGGCGGCGCGCCGTGGAGGGCGGCGTGCCTCTGCGTCGGTTCCCTTGACGTCCCTTGACGTCCCTTGGCGCTGCTCGCTTGTGGCGCCGATTCATCCGCGATAGTCTTGCTTCCTCACTTGTGAATGCTCGGGCGGGGACACCGCGCATCGTCCTCTCGTTCGACGCTCTCGACAAAAATTCGGAATGCGCAAAATGGCAGGAGACGCCCTCATGAAAGCGAAATGCGCGTGGTCCATCGGTGCCGCTCTGGTGAGCTTGTCCGTTCTGATGCCGGCGGCGCAGAGCGCGGAAGAGGCCGCTCAAAAGCACAAGCCGCTCATGATCATCCGGCTCTTCACCGGGCCGGACGGCCAGACGCATTCCGAGGAAATCGAGGCCAAGTTCGCCCCCGGCGGCGGCAATGACGTCTACAAGCTGATGGCGAATGCCGGCGCCGAGCTTCACCGCGCGCCGCCCGGCCGGGTGGCCGACTGGCACAACGCGCCGCGACGCCAATACGTCATCACGCTCAGCGGCTATGGCGAGCTGGAGGTGGCGGGCGGGAAGAAGATCCTGGTCGGGCCCGGCAACATCGATCTGGTCGAAGACACCACCGGCAAAGGTCACATCACCAGGACGGTCGGCACCGAAGATCGCGTGACCCTCCAGGTCCCGATCAACGACGGCAAATAGCGGCATGATGTTGTAGTCCCCAGCCGGGGGTCAGTCGTCGGCCCGGGACGCCGCTTACCGAGGCTACTCCGCCGGGATGCCGCATGCCGGAGCATCCTCGATTGCACAGGGGCGACAGCTCGAGGCAGCGCCGCCCGCGTACGCGCGGGGAAGGGTATGTCATGCTCGTGTTGCGCAAAATGTCGCGTTCATCGCGATCAAGCAATCCATCCGACAATAAAGGGAGGCTGATCATGTCGTATCGAGGCTCGACTGGGGCTCTCGCGCTGGCCGCCGCGCTGATGGTGACGATGGGTGGCGCGCGGGCGGCCGAGGACGCGAAGTACCCCGACTGGAAGGGCCAGTGGGCTCAGATTCTCACGCCGGGCCTGGAAGGCCAGATGGTGAAATTCGATCCGACCAAGCCGTGGGGACGCGGGCAGCAGGCCCCGCTGACGCCGGAGTACCAGAAGGTCCACGAAGACAGCATGGCCGACCAGGCCAACGGCGGACTCGGCAACTACCCGACCGCCCGGTGTCTGCCGGGCGGCATGCCGCGCATGATGACCGCTGCACAGGAATACGTGATCACGCCGGAAACCACCTATATTCTGATCGGCAGCGGCGAGGACCACATTCGTCGGGTCTTCACCGACGGGCGCGACTGGCCGACGGACCTCGAGCCGAGCTATCAGGGATATTCGATCGGCAGATGGATCGACCAGGACGGCGACGGCCGCTACGACGTGCTCGAAGTCGATACGCGTGGCCCGTTCAAGGGGCCTCGCGCCTACGATGCGACGGGGCTTCCCCTCGCTTTCGACAATCAGTCGACCTTCAAGGAACGGTTCCATCTCGACAAGGCCGACCCGAGCATCCTTCACGACGAAATCACCGTGTTCGACCATGCCTTGACGCGGCCTTGGAGCGTAGACAAGACGTATCGCCGCAATCCCAATCCGCGTCCAAAGTGGCGCGAGGCGTCCTGCGTCGAGGGCAACGCGAATATCGTCATCGGCGAGGAAAACTATTGGTTGAGCGGGGATGGGCTGCTGATGCCCGCCAAGAAGGATCAGGCGCCGCCCGATCTGAGATATTTCAAGCAAACGCGGAAGTGACGACCGCGTCGGTGGAACGCCGCACCGGGAGGCGAAATCGCCGCGATGCCGCAGGGCATCCCGATTGCGCCGGTTGCGGGGGAGCGTATGCTTTGCCGGAAACACCGGAGAATTGCATGATCCCACGTTTCGCAACGCTCGCGTTTTCCGTCGCCCTTGCGCTTGCGTCGCCGGCTTTCGCGCAGGCGCCGGCGGGATTTCCGGCCAAGCCGGTGCGCTTCATCATTCCGTTTCCGGGCGGCGGCGCCAACGACGTGCTGGCGCGCGTCGCGGCGGAGAAGCTGCAGGTGAAGTGGGGCCAGCCCATCATCATCGAGAGCAAGACCGGGGCCGGCGGCAGCATCGGCGTCGATTATGCCTATCACGCCGAGCCCGACGGCTACACCCTGCTGGTGTCGGCGGTGGGGCCGCTCGCGATCAATCCCAGCCTGTATAAGCATCTCGGCTATCGGTCGGAGGAATTCGTCCCCATCACGGTGCTGGCATCGGTGCCCAACCTCGTCACCGTGCGCGCGGATCTCGGTGTCGACACCGTGGCGGCCCTGGTCAAGCTCGCCAAGGCCAATCCGGGCAAGCTCACCTATGGCTCCCAGGGGGTCGGCTCGACGCCCAATCTTACCGCCGTCATGTTCATGAACATGACGGGCACCCAGTTCGTCCACGTGCCCTATCGCGGCGAGACGCTGGTCGTGAACGACATGCTCGGCGGTCATGTCGACATGTTCTTCGGCAACATCTCGCCGGTGCTTCCGCATTACCGCGACGGCAAGTTCAAGATCCTCGCCGTGGCCGACACCATGCGGGCGCCGGCCATCCCGGACGTACCGACCACCGCCGAGGCGGGATTGCCGGGCTTTCTTTCGACCGCATGGTTCGCGGTGATGGGCCCGCCGAAACTGCCGGACGCTCTGGCGCAGCGCTTCGCCGCCGATTTCATCGAGGTGGTGAACATGCCCGACGTCGCGGCGCGCTACCGCGCGGTCGGCACCGAGCCGGTCGGGTCGACGCCGGCCCGGACCGGGGCGTTCATCCGCGAGGAGATCGCGCGCTGGCGCGAGGTGATCGTCAGGAACAACATCCAGGTGGACTGAGGCGGCGGTAGTGGACCAGGTCGATCTGCGCCTCTACGCCATCGTCGATCCCGAGCACACCGGCGGGCACGGCCTCGTCGATCTCGCCCGTGCGGTCGCCGCCGGCGGCGCGACGCTGGTGCAGCTGCGCGACAAGGTCTCGAGCACGCCCGCCATGATCGAGCGCGCGCGGGCGCTCAAGGCGGCGCTGGCGCCGTTCGGCGTGCCGCTCATCGTCAATGACCGCGTCGATGTCGCGCTTGCGGCCGGCGCCGACGGCGTGCATGTCGGCCAGGATGACATGAGCGTGGAGGAGGCGCGCGGCCGGCTCGGCCCCGGGCCCTTCATCGGCCTCTCCGTGCGGACCGAGCAGCAGGCGGCCGCGGCGCCGCTCGCCATTCTCGACTATGTGGGCATCGGCGGCGTCTACGGGACGACCTCCAAGGCGAGCGGCAAGACGCCGATCGGGCTCGAAGGGCTGCGCCGCGTGATCCAGGTGTTTCGCCATCGCATCGGCAATTTCCCGGCCTGCGGCATCGCCGGCATCAGCGCGGCCAATGCCGAAGCGGTGATCGCGGCCGGCGCCGACGGTGTCTCCGTCATCTCGGCGCTGTCCTACCGTCCCGATCCCGCCGCCGCCGCGCGCGAGCTGCGCGCCGTGGTCGATGCCGCGCTCGCGAAATACGCGCCCAAGGTGCCGGCGGTCGGCGCGCATGGCCACGCGGTGGAGACCGACTTTGAGGCGGTCAAGCACCGGATCGCGCGAAGGCGCCCTTCCCCTTCGCTTGCGGGGAGGGGGGTGGGGGAGGTGACGCTCGCCGGAGCCGCGAAGTTCAAACTCGTGGAAGGCCCCCTCGCCCGGCGCGCAGGGCGCGCCGACCTCTCCCGCCGCGGGGAGAGGTGAAGGCGGTGCGGCATGACCGCGCCGATCGCGGTCACCATTGCCGGCTCGGATTCGGGCGGCGGCGCGGGAATCCAGGCCGACCTGAAAACCTTCTCGGCGCTCGGCGTCTACGGCGCCTCGGTGATCGCGGCGCTCACGGCGCAGAACACAAAGGGCGTCAGCGCGGTCCTCGAGGTGCCGCCGGATTTCGTCGCCGCGCAGATGGATGCGGTGTTCTCCGACCTCGCCGTCGACGCGGTGAAGATCGGCATGCTCGGCAATGCCGGGGTCGTCGAAGCCGTCGCCGCCGGCCTCGTCGCGTCACTGCCAGACCCGGATCGTGCTCGATCCCGTGATGGTCGCGACGTCAGGCGACCGCCTGCTTACGCCGGATGCGGTCGAGGCGTTGCGCACGAAACTTGTCCCGCTGGCCGTGGTGGTGACGCCGAATCTGCCGGAGGCGGCGGCGCTGCTCGACGCGGCGCCGGCTGCGACCGAAGACGAGATGGTGCGCCAGGCCGAGCGCCTGCTCGCCCTCGGGCGCGCGGGCGGTGCTGATGAAGGGCGGCCACGGCAAAGGGGCGGAAAGCGTCGATCTCCTGGTCACTGCGACGGCTGCGGTGCGCTTTGCCGCCGCGCGGATCGCGACCAAAAATACCCACGGCACCGGCTGCACGCTCGCCGCCGCCATCGCCGCCGGCCTCGCCAAGGGGCGAAGACCTCACCGCCGCCGTGCGCGCGGCCAAGGACTATGTCACCGCGGCGATCGCCGCGGCCGGCCGGCTCGGCGTCGGCCACGGCCACGGGCCGGTGCATCATTTTCATCGGTGGTGGTAGGGCGCACGGAGCCTCTGCTGTCTCTCTCCCGCTTGCGGGGGAGGGAGTAGAGCGGATCAGCGCCGCGGCAGCCGCAGCAGGGCGGAGGTGATGGCGAAGATCACCAGGGCCGACAGCGCCAGCGACCAATGGATGCCGATCACGCTGCCGACGAGGCCGACGGTGACGCCGCTGAAGGCGCGCAAGCCCAGGCTCGCCATGTTGAACAGGCCGAGGACGCGGCCGCGCATCTCGGGCGGCGCATTGAGCTGCACCAGGGTCTGCGCCATGGCGTTGAACGACAGCTCGAAAAAGCCGGCGGTGAACAGCAGCGCCAGCGCCAGCGGATAGCTGGTGGCGAGCGAAAAGCCCATCAGCGCCGAGCACCACAGCATCGCCAGGATGATGGCGGTGCGCGGGTCTGCGGCGGGAGGAGGCCGCGGCCTTCCAGCACGACGCCGGCCAGCATGGCGCCGGCCGCGTCCGCCGCCAGCAGCATGCTGTAGGACACGCCGGGGTCGCCATGGCCGAGGTCGCGGGCGAAGCCCGGCATCTGGGCATTGTAGGCATTGCCGACGAAGAACGAGGTGGCGCCGGCGAGCAGGATCATCGAGACGATGACGTGCTTGCCGGCGATGTCGCGCGCGGTCTGCACGATGTCGGCAAGGCCGCGCACCGCGCGCCGCGGCGGCGGCGCGCCCTTGCGGAAGCGCGGCCCGTAGGGCGCGTTCACCAGCCACAGCACCAGCGGCAGGTAGAACACCGTGTTGAGCAGGATGCCGAGCGAAGGCCCGAGCGCCAGCATGATCACGCCGCCCACCGCCGGGCCGACCAGCACGCCGAGATAGCGCGCGGTGGCGTTGAGGCGCACCGCGCTCGGCAGGTCGGCGGGGCCGACGATGTCGTAGAGCAGCATCTGGTTCGGGGTCTGCCACAGCACGCCGGCGCAGCCATGGATCACCAGCAGCACCATGGCGTGCCACATCTGCAGGGTGTCGGTGATGAAGAAATAGCCCCAGCCGAGCGAGGCGAAGATGAACAGCCCCATGCCGCACTGGATGAGGCGGCGCGGATCGAAGCGGTCGGCCAGCGCGCCGGCGGCGACCGAGAACAGCAGGAACGGCAGCCAGTGCGACACCACGGCGAAGCCGGCCAGCGCCGGCGATTGGAATTTCTGGAACACCATCCAGTAGCTGATGACGTGCTCGATGTTGTCGGCCATCATCGCCAGGGCGATAGGTGAGAAACTGGGCGCGGAAGCCCGGAAGGCGCAGCGCCGCGAAGGATGGCCGGGCGGGCGCGGGCGGGGCTACGGCTGCGGCTCGGGGGCTGTCGTTCAAGGGAGGACTTTCAAACTGAAGCGCTCTTTTCCCTCCCCGACTTCGGCCGTTTTCGGGGAGGGATAAGAAGCTACTTCACCGCCTCGATGACGCGGGCGACCTTGCCGAAGATTTGGGCGATGTCGTCCTCGCTCATGATCAGCGGCGGGGTGAGCGCGATGGTGTCGCCGGTGATGCGGAACAGCACGCCCTCGTCGCCGAACGCCTTTTCCATGGCGGCATAGGCGCGCTTGCCGAAGCCGTCGGGCTTGGAGGCGAGATCGATGCCGGCGACGAGGCCGACGGTGCGGATGTCGAGCACGTTGGGGAGCCCGCGCAGGCTCATGGCGGCGTCGGCGAATTTCGGCTCCAGCGCCAGCGCGCGCTCGAACAGCCGCTCGTCGCGGTAGACGTCGAGCGTCGCGAGCCCCGCCGCGCAGGCGAGCGGATGGGCCGAATAGGTGTAGCCGTGGAACAACTCGATGACGTGCTCCGGCCCCTTCATGAAGGCGTCGTAGACCGGCGCACGCACGATCGCGCCGGCCATCGGCACGGTTCCCGAAGTCACTCCCTTGGCGAAGGTGATCATGTCGGGGACGACGCCGTAGCGCTCCGCCGCGAAGGCATGGCCGAGCCGCCCGAAGCCGGTGATGACCTCGTCGAAGATGAGGAGAATGCCGTACTTGTCGCAGATCGCCCGCAGCCGCGGCAGATAGCCCTTGGGCGCCGGCAGCACCCCGGTCGAGCCCGCCATCGGCTCGACGATCACGGCGGCGATGGTGGAGGGGTCGTGCAGCGCGGCGATGCGCTCGAGGTCGTCGGCCAGGTGCGCGCCCCATTCCGGCTCGCCCTTGGTGAAGGCCTGGGTCTCGCGGTTGTAGGTGTGCGGCAGGTGGTCGACGCCGGTGAGCAGCGAGCCGAAGAATTTCCGGTTGTTGACGATGCCGCCGACCGAGATGCCGCCGAAGCCGACCCCGTGATAGCCGCGCTCGCGGCCGATCAGGCGGGTGCGCGCGCCGTCGCCGCGCACATTGTGGTAGGCGAGCGCGATCTTGAGCGCGGTGTCGACCGCCTCGGAGCCGGAATTGCAGAAGAACACGTGGTCGAGATCGCCCGGCGCCAGCGCCGCGATGCGGCTCGCCAGTTCGAAGGCCTGGGGATGGGCGAACTGGAACGCCGGCGCGTAGTCGAGTTCGCCCGCCTGGCGCTGGATCGCCGCCACGATCGGGTCGCGGTTATGCCCGGCATTGCAGCACCACATCCCGGCGGCGGCATCGAGCACCGCGCGGCCGTCGGCGGTGTAATAGTACATGTCCTTGGCCCGCGTGATCAGCCGCGGCGCCTTCTTGAAGGCGCGGTTGGGCGTGAACGGCATCCAGAACGCTTCGAGATCGTTGGGCCGGGCATCGGCGGCGAGGCGGGGCTTCGACATCGGGACCTCCGGGGGAGATGTAGCGCGAGTTGGCCGAAGGCGTAACCCGCCGCGGGCCGCCTGCCAATGGCACATGACGCGACGCTGATCGGCTGTAGGATGGGTAGAGCGCAGCGAAACCCATCGTCGGCTTCTCTACGGGGCGACGCCCATGATGGGTTTCGCTGCGCTCTACCCATCCTACATGTGGGCGCTGTTGTTCCGGTGAGATGATGTGCTACCACCCGCCCGGATTCAACCATGGAAGCTGGCGATGGCCGATCCCAAGTCCGACAACAAGGCCGACCCGAAGGCCGATCCCAAGTCCAACCGGCCGAAGGCGCGGCTGCCGCGCGGGCTCGCCGATCGCGGGCCGGCGGAGATCGCGGCGACGCGGGCGATGATCGAGACCATCCGCAGGGTCTACGAACTCTACGGCTTCGAGCCCGTCGAGACGCCGGCGATCGAATACACCGACGCGCTCGGCAAGTTCCTGCCCGACCAGGACCGGCCCAACGAAGGCGTGTTCTCGTTCCAGGACGACGACGAGCAGTGGCTGTCGCTGCGCTACGACCTCACCGCGCCGCTGGCGCGCTATGTCGCGGAGAATTTCGACCAGCTGCCCAAGCCCTACCGCAGCTATCGCGCGGGCTACGTGTACCGCAACGAGAAGCCGGGGCCGGGGCGGTTCCGCCAGTTCATGCAGTTCGACGCGGATACGGTGGGCAGCGCATCGCCGGCGGCGGACGCGGAGATCTGCATGATGGCGGCGGATACGATGGAGGCGCTGGGGATTCCGCGCGGCAGCTATGTGGTGAAGGTGAATAACCGCAAGGTGCTCGACGGGGTGTTGGAGGCGATCGGGCTCGGCGGAGAAGCGAATGCTGGCAAGCGACTTACGGTGCTGCGTGCGATCGACAAATTCGATCGCTTGGGCGAAGACGGCGTTCGGCTGCTTGCTCGGTGACGCGGCCGCAAGGATGAAAGCGGTGACTTCACCAAGGGCGCTGGACTGCGATGACAAAGCGATATGATCATGTCTCAATGATCTTTGGGACGCCCGAATTCGTCTCGTGCGACACAATCTGAGGTTCGTGAGATGGCCTGCCATGACGCTTGATAGAAATGTTCGATTAGCTTGCGACCGCTCGTTGACAATCGACAATATCGCCAAGACGGATTGGCGGAACTGGCTCAAAGTTGCGACGCTAGCAGCTTGCGCGCAGGCTCCGGAGCTGTACGGGATCGATCCGGCATCCTCATCGATCCCTCCGTCGTCCGCGGCCTCGAATACTACACCGGCCCCGTCTACGAGGTCGAACTCACCTTCCCCGCCAGCGGCGACGACGGCAAGCCGGTGCGCTTCGGCTCGGTCGGCGGCGGCGGGCGCTACGACGGCCTCGTCGCGCGCTTCCGCGGCGAGCCGGTGCCGGCGACCGGCTTCTCCATCGGCGTGTCGCGGCTGCTGGCCGCCCTCACCCATCTCGGCAAGGTCGAGACCAAGCCCGAGCCCGGGCCGGTGATCGTCACCGTGTTCGACAAGGACCGCATCGCCGACTACCAGCGCATGGCATCGAGCCTGCGCCAGGCCGGCATCCGCGCCGAGCTTTATCTCGGCTCCGGAAAATTCGGCCCGCAGATGAAATACGCCGACCGCCGCCGCAGCCCCTGCGTCGTCATCCAGGGCTCCGACGAGAAGGCCAAGGGCGAGGTGCAGATCAAGGACCTGATCGTCGGCGCCGAACTCGCGACCTTGAGCAAGGAGCGCGACGACTACCTGCAGAAACAGGCCGCGGCCCAGTTCGCCGTGCCCGAGGCCGACCTGGTCGCGAAGGTGCGCGAAGTGCTGGCGCGGCACGGGGTGAAGTGGGGGTAGCGCGGCTGCCTCTGACAGGTGAATCCTCTTGGTGTCTGATTCCCACTGGTGTCATCGCCCGGCGTGACCGGGCGATCCAGTAGCCACCAAGCGCGACGAATGAACATGGACCGCGTCTACTGGGTCTACATCCTTGCAAGCGACATTGGTGGCACGCTCTATGTCGGCGTGACCAATGACCTTATCCGGCGCGTCTATGAGCATCGCACCGACGCCATTGCCGGCTTCAGTCGCCGATATGCCGTTCACCGACTGGTCTATTATGAACAATTCGATCAAATCGAGTTTGCCATTCAGCGCGAGAAGCGTCTGAAAAAATGGACTCGCGCATGGAAGGTCGAGCTGATCGAGAAGACGAATCCGAATTGGATCGATCTTTTTCCTGGGATTGCCAGTCCGTAACGCTGGGTACAATTGCGACGCAGGTGGTTACTGGATCGCCCGGTCGAGCCGGGCGATGACAGTTACGATGTTTTCGTTCGTCCCCCTACCGCGGCGCCGGCGGCGGGCCGCCGGGCCCGCCGGGGCGGTTCGCCATGTCGCGCAGGTTGAGCTTCATGCCGCCGGGCAGGATCAGGTCGCCGGGCTTCTGGCCGGCCTCGCAGGGGCCGAGCCATTTGCCGGCGATGGTCATGTTGATCGGGCCGATGTCGCTCTTGGAGGCGACGGTCATCGTGTAGTCGCTGTCGAACGAGCCGTTGACGACCGCGTGGGACGACGCCTCGTGACCGGCGACGCTGCACACGGAATCGATCGTCATGGTGTCGCCGGACTTCACGACGTCGCGCTTCGAGCACTGGCTGCCGATGTTGGTCGCGCTCGACTGCATGATGGCGTCGGTCTCGGGATCGACGCATTGCTTGATCGACTGGGCCCGGGGCGGCCCTCGAAGGCCATCTTGATCTCCCACAGCCCCGGTTTGCGCGCCGGCAGGTCCGCGGCGAGCCGCCAGGCCGGCACCAACGCGATCAGCGCCACGCCGCTCCAATCTGCGCATGTGAGCCCCCTGCTACCGTTCCGGGCATGGCCGCCGGTGCCCTGCCCCGTCGACGGGCCTTATCAGCCGCTGTCCTTGTTGGCCATGATCAAGGCCCAGAACACCTTGTATTTCGATTGCGGCGAATAGACCGCGGCGATGCCGAGCCGGTTGGCGCCGGCATTGAGCATGTTGGCGCGGTGCGGCGGCGAATCGCGCCAGCCGGAGAACGCCTCGGCCAGCGTGTGGTAACCGGCGCTGATGTTCTCCACCGACTGCTTGGGATTGAAGCCGGCGCCGGCGAGGCTCTTGTTGAGTCGCGGCTCGGGCCCTTGTCGAGCTTGTCCTTCGCCGCCATGGCGCGGGCCCACTCGAGGCGAGCCGCGTCAGCTCGGGGTCGACCTCGACGGCGCCGAGGCCGTTATTGTGGCGATAGCCGGAGATCATCGAGGCGGCGGTCGGGCCGTCGACCTCCGCCTCGGCGCTGGCCATGCTGCGATAGAATGCCGGCTGCTCAGGCGGGGCATCGCCGACGCAGGCGGCAAGGCCCGTGAGCGCGACAAGCGCGGCCGATCGCAGGCATCGCGAAAAATTCATGGACAGCCTTCTCCTCGACGAGTCGGGCACCATAATGACCGGACCAGGGTGAAGAAAGGGTGCAAGGCCGGTGCAAGGCCGGTTTCCGGTCACGCCGCAGGCTCCGCAGGGCGCAGCAGCCGCCGGGCATTGCCGGAGCAGATCGGCGCAGGCCGAACCTGCTCCAACGCCGCGGCCGGCGACGTGCCCGCGGGCCGGCGTGTGACTTTTCGCGGGCGCGTTTTTGGCGATAAAGGCGCGTCCCGTCGCCCGGCCGGCCGCCCGGGCGCGGGAGCGTGCAGGCGGCATGAGGATAGTCATGGCGGATCAGATCAAGGTGGTCAGCATCTGCGGCTCGCTGCGCAAAAAATCCTTCAACGCCGCATTGGCGCGGATCGCGGCGACCCTGGCGCCGCCCGGCCTGTCGATCGTCGCGGCGCCGCCGCTCGATGGTTTCCCGCTGTACAATCACGACATCCAGGACAGCGCCGGCTTTCCCGCCCCGGCAAACGATCTCGCTGCCGCCATCCGCAGCGCCGACGGCGTGCTGATCTGCTCTCCCGAATACAACTGGTCCATGCCCGGCGTGCTGAAGAACGCCATCGACTGGGTCTCGCGCATGAAGGAACAGCCGTTCGCCATGAAGCCGGTGGCGCTGCAGTCGGCCGCGACCGGCCTCCTCGGCGGCTCGCGCATGCAGTATCACCTGCGCCAGTCGCTGACCTCGATCGACGCGGTGCTGTTGGGCCGGCCCGAGGTCATCGTCACGTTCGCCGGCCAGAAATTCGACGACAAGCTGGAATTGAAGGACCAGCCCACCATCGACCTGATCAAGCAGCAACTCGTCAGCTTGGAAAAGCTGATCCGCAAGGTCACGGGGAAATAGCGGTCATTCATGCCGGGGCGGTGCGAAGCTGCGACCCTAAGAAATCGTCCGTGAATTATCGCTTCAATTTGCGTGATCGAACAGCTTTTCTGCTCCCTCTCCCGCTTGGGTTGGGGAGGGGGCTCTCTGGCATCGGCACGTCGGCCCGACGTGCCGGCCGGTGCATTGCGCACCGCGACGGTTGCGGACTTGAGCGAGAATCGGGTCGGCTAAAGAGGAAATTCGCCGGGTCTCGCGACGCGAGATCAGTCAGGCTCGCCGAGACGCTTTCGCCTTCGCACGTCTCAGCTTCTCGGACCATCCAACAGGATCGCGCAAGTATGGCGGCGGGTCGTGCAATCCGTCGGTGACGCGCTCGTACTTTGCGCCGGCCTGACGCGCGTCGGCCGACACGGTGAGGCAGCCTGGTGCGGTCAGGAGGACACGGGGGGAACGCGCGCCGCATTCCGGGCAGGCGGCGACGGCAGCTCAAGCACTCCGCCATCGCTCGCAGCTGTGTGAACGGTCCGCACTTCTTGCACATGTATTCATACGTCGGCATTGACCACCTGCCTCCGGCCTAAACGCATCCCGCGGCGGACCGGTCCGTCGCGATTGTGGGAGACTATACCAGTCGACAGCCGGGCTGTGAACATCAATTGGTCGTCTATGCGGCGAAGGGCCTCCCACCGGCGAGATTGTTATAAGCCCGCGATAAATCTAACTCGTGCCCTCCCGTAAATCGGATAATCATACCGCCACGACTTTTGCCCCTCTTACACGCCGACCTTATTTGGGCCACCGAGCGTGAGAAACCGTAAAATCAATGGTTTCTTGGTTTGTCGAACTCGGACTTGAAAAATGTGTCCATGCCGTAGCCCTGACCCTCCC
>CAWCJX010000074.1:0-15443 GCA_963795865.1 uncultured Alphaproteobacteria bacterium | reverse complement strand
CCCAGCGACACCGCGATCCCGAGATTTACATCCGTGTGCTGCGTATAGCGATCCCCCTCGGCCGCGCGTTGATCACCGGGTACTCGCGGATCGCGTCGATGCAAGCCCCGACACGACGCGAGCGCGGTCGCGCCGAGGCGCGCGCGGCGTCCTGGACGCGGCTCATGTCGACCTCGATCCACGTCGTGCACGTCGCGGCGGTCTCCAGGACCGCTTCATGTGCTCGCCGATCTGCCGGCGCATCCGCGATAGCTCGCCCCCGCCGACCGCCGCGCCACTGCCGGCGCAAGCGGCGCGACCGGATCGGGCGGCCCGGCTCCTCGATGTGGAGGGGCGGCTTCCTCGACCGGTGCTGCGTCCACCACCGCGAGCACGTCCTGCTTGCGCACGCGCCCGCCCCGTCCGGTGCCTGGCACCTGGGAGAGGTCGATCCCGTGCTCGGCCGCGACGCGCTGGACGACGGGCGAGTACCTCCCGATCGCCGTTGCGTCAGGGGGCGGGTGATGATGATTTTGTTTCGTGGCCGGGGGGCCAACGTGCACCGGCTCGACCGGCGTGGACGGCTCATGGTCGCGACCGGGCGGGCCGCCGAAGGGCGGCTGCACGGCGAGGGGTCAGCGACGGCGACGTCGCGATCCGCGCCAGCACGACCCCGACCTCGACGGTCTCCTCCACGGCACAGGATCTCGGCCACCATGCCGGTCGCCGGCGACGGGACCTCGGTGTCGATCTTGTCGGTCGAGATCTCGCAGATCGTCGCCTCGGCCGCGATCCGATCGCCGTGCCGACGCGCCACCCGACGACCGTCCCCTCGGCGACCGACACCCCCATCTGGGGCATCGTCACGTCGACTAGAACGTCAGTAGGCGAGGAGCTCACGGCACGCCTCCCTCACGCGATCGACACCGGGCAGCACCGCCTGTTCGAGCGGTGGCGAGAATGGGATCGGAACGTCGGGCGTCGCGACCCTCACCACTGGCCCGTCAAGCGACTCGAACCCGCGTTCTGCGATCAACGCGGCTACTTGCGCACCTGCCGCGCAGGTTGCGTTGGCCTCGTCGATGATCACGACCTTCGAGCAGCGCTCGACCGAATCGAGGATCGCCTCCTCGTCGAGCGGCACCAGCGAGCGCAGGTCGAGCACCTCCACCGACGCGCCGTCGAGGCCGTCCGAGACGGCCTCCAAAGCCGTGTGCACCATCGCGCCGTACGCGATCACCACCAGGTCCGACCCCGCCTGCGCGACCCGCGCCTTGAACGGAGTCTCGAACACGCCCGACGGAACCTCGCCCTTGACGCGGCGATACAGGTGCTTGTGCTCCATGTAACAGACCGGATTCGGGTCGTGGATCGCGGCGTGCAGCAGACCCTTGGCGTCCTCGGCCGTCGATGGCGCCACCACCTTGATCCCCGGCGAGTGCATGAACCACGCCTCGGGGTTCTGGGAGTGGAACGGCCCGCCGGAGAACCCGCCGCCCGACGGCAGGCGCACGGTAATCGGCACGGCCAGCCCTGGCGGTAGTGCATCTTGCCGGCGACGTTGACCACCTGGTCGAAGCCGCACGAGATGAAGTCGGAGAACTGCATCTCGCACCGGCCGCATGCCGACGACAGCCGCGCCGACCGCGGTGCCGATGATCCCGGACTCGGCGAGCGGCGCGCATGTCCATCACCCGGTCGGGCCCGAACTCGTCGAAGAACCCGTCGGTGACCTTGAACGCGCCACCGAACGTGCCGATGTCCTCGCCCATCAGCAGGACGCGGTTATCGGCGCGGAGCTCGTCACGCAAGGCGGACGAAATCGCCTGGAGATAAGTCAGCGTCGGCATCAGGCAGCACCTCCTGCCGAGGAGAACCCGCTCCACGGCGCCTGGCCGTCCCCGAGCGGCTCGGCCTCGCCGACGCAGAACACGCCCTCGGTCACCGAGCCAGGATCTGGCATCGGGCCCGCGAGCGCCTCTTCCGCGGCAGCGTCGATCTCCTCCTTCACCGACGCGCGCAGCGCGTCGATGTCCACGCCGATCACCTGCAGGCGCGCCTCCTGGCGCTCGATCGGGTCGCGCTTGCGCCACTCCTCGACCTGCTCCTTGGGGACGTACTTCATGTCGTCGTGGGCGGCGTGACCGTGCATCCGCATCGTGACGGCTTCGATCAGCGTCGGGCCATCGCCGTTCAAAGCGCGCTCACGCGCCGCGCGCGCGGCCCCGAACATCGCCTCTGCGTCGTTCCCGTCGACGGTCACCCCGTCGAAGCCGTAGGCGGCGGCGCGCTCGACCGGGTCGACCGCGAACTGCTTGTCCAACGGCGTCGAGTATGCGTACTGGTTGTTCTCGAGAACGAACACGACCGGGAGCTTCTGGACGCCGGCCCAGTTCATCGCCTCGTGGAAGTCGCCGCGCGAGGTCGAGCCGTAGCGAGAACCACGTCATCGCGCAGCGCGCCTCGCCGCGGAGCTTGAACGCCATCGCCATGCCGGTGGCAACGAGCATCATGTCGGGCAGCATCGAGACCATCCCGACACAGCCCAGGCGCCGGTCACCGAAATGCACGTTGCCGTCGCGGCCCGGGTCACCCCCGCCTCGCGTCCGAGGTACTGGGCCAGGATCCGCGCCGGAGCCACGCCGCGGATCACGTGCGCCGCCAGATCGCGGTGCAGGATGCACAGGCGGTCCTCGGGCGCCATCGCGAACGCCGCGCCGGCGGACACCGCCTCCTGGCCGTAGCCGTCGTAGAACGAGCCGGGAACCTTCCCCTGCCGGTAGAGGCTCATCGCGCGCTCCTCGAGTCCGCGCATCAGGAGCATCGCGCGCAACAGGGCGATGCGGTCCTCGGTCTTCACGTGCTCTACTGCGGCGTCGGCTCCGCCGGCCGCAGGCTCAGCCATGTGAGTGGCCATCTCTCCGATTCCCTTTCTCCGTAGGCCGGAGCATCTCCCCGGAAATGCACTGACAGTATGGGACATCGAGAAGGGCATCGAAGTGCTGACTGACGCCGGCCCCGTCAACTGGACGGCAGCCAGATTCTCGCCGGACAGCCGCCGGTTCGCCTTCGGTAAGAATGCTGGGGAAGTTATCATGCACGACCTGGCGACCGGTCAACCGTACGCCCGTTGGCCAGGCCAGCACGACGTACGCGACCTGGCGTTCCGCCCAGACGGGTCACAGATCGCGGTCGTTTACAGAGATCCGAATACCCCCACATGCCGGATCCTGGACTCGGAGACGGGCCGGCTCGTCCTGATCGATCCCGCTACCCCTCCCAGCGTCGGTCGCCTGGAGTCCCGACGGCACCACGCTGGCGACGGCGTGTGACGACCGAAAGATCTACCTCTGGGACGCCACAACCGGCAACCGCAAGGCGGTTTTGGAAGGCTCGACCAGCGATGGTCTGCAGCGGCCTTCGATCCCGTCCGGCGCGCTCATGGCGACCACGGATGGGAAGGGCACCTACGATTTTGGGACCCCGTCCAGGGCCGACCCGTGCTCAGATTGACCGGCGGTCGCTAGAAGCCGAGTTGAGCCGAGACGGACGGATCGTCGTTTCGCTGACGACCAATTGACGACCTACCAGATCGAACCGGCCCTTGAGTACAGGACCTTCACTCCTTTCTCAGACAGCCGACGGAGTCCGCAACGTGCGTCGGTCCGCCACGATGGGCGGGTGTTGGCCGTGGGCACTGGGCGAGGCGTGGTGCTCTGGGACATGGCCCGGGGCACGGAGATCGCCGTCCTGTCGAACTAGAACTGTCGTCGCATCTGATGTTCGAAGCATCGGGCGACTTGATCACCACCGGTTCGACCGAGTGTGCGTCGATGGCCGATTCGGCTCGATCCTGGACCTCGGCGAATTTCGCATCGGCCCTTCCATGCCATTGCCGTTGCCGGCGGGATCTGCGGGATCGCCGAGGATCGAAAAGGCCAGTTAGTGGCCGTGGCCTACTACGATTACGCTGCCGTCGCGACCCCGGAGGGGACCATACGGATGGAGCCACTGGACGACTGCCGGACTGTCGCCGTCAGTCCCGACGGTGAGTGGTTGGCGACCGGAACCCACGACCCTAATAACGGAGCCCACGATCTGGCGAATCCGCGACGCCACGCGGGTCACGGATCTACCGGTTGAGGGACACGGCGAAACTTCTTCAGTCCCGACGGGAAATGGCTGATGACCAATTCATCCCCTTGCCGGCTCTGGTCCGTCGGCACGTGGCAGGTGAGCCGCAAAAAGATCGGTGGTGAGGGGTGCGTGCTTCTCCCCCGACGGCCGACTGTTGGTCGTGCTGGACTCGAGCAACGCGCTTCGCTTGGTCGAGACCACGTCCGGCCACACCCTCGCCCGTTCGACGAGCCCCGACTCGTAGCGACGCGAACTCGGCGACCTTCAGCCCCGACGGCTCGCGCCTGGTCGTGGACTCGCCGTGACGGCCCGGCCGTCCATGTCTGGGACCTCCGGACCATCCGTCGGCGCCTCAAGGCGATGGATCTCGACTGGGATGCCCCGCCATACCCCGAGGCCGATCCAGAGCCCCCTCGTCCGCTCCCGCCGCTAGTCGTGAAGCGCGGCGATCCTGCTACATGACCGTCCCCCGCAGGAACCCGTGCAGGCCACCAAGTCGCTCAGAGCCCGAGCGCCAGTCGATTCGACAACGCCGAGGATTATCATCGTCGGGGGCATTGGTATTGGAACCAAAACCTCCGAAAAGCGGCAATGGCGGACTTCGATCACGCGACTCGGCTTCGCCCGGACGATTCGCAACTCTTCGAGGACCTGGCACAATGTGCAGTCCTGGAGGGGGATGATGCCACGGCAATTTCGGCCTTCCAGCATATGCTAAAACTGTCTCCCAGGGACCCATCGCCACTGCAGATCCTCGCGTGGCTGTATGTGACCGGCAATCCAGATGTTCGACGGAGCCCTGAAGAGGCGTTGCCGCTCGCCCTGAAGTCCTTTCAACTCGATCCGAGCTCTCTGACGGCGCGGATCATCCTCGGCGTCGTGCGGTACCGCCTCGGTCATTATGACGAAGCAGTCCGGATCTTCCAGGCCGAGGCCCGCGAACAGCACCCATACCGTCCCCATAACGATCTTCTCCTGGCAATGGCGCTGCATCGCCTGGGCCGAAGCAAGGCGGCTCGCGAAGCTTTTGAAGGAGCATTGAAATACCCACGCCCAGACCAACGGCGGTCACGCCCCGACCTGGCGCAATTTTTCAACAACTGCGAGCCGAGGCCGAAGCCGTATTGGCCTCTCCAACCGACGCCTTGCCAGCCGACGTTTTCGTACGCCCGCGATGAACGGCTTCGGTCGATCTGACCGACAGCGTGCAACTTTCCAATTCTTGGATTCTAAGGCAGTACCAGCGCACTTCAGCTCTGACGGGAGCGTGGTGTTATTTGGGAGGCGATGAGGTCGCCGAGCAATGTTCGGTCTCGGGGTACCAGTACGATCTCCGCTTTGCCGTCGATGATGTTCTGGGTTTCGAGGATCTCGAACAATGCCCTGCAAATCTCCGGATCCTGCGAGATCTTCTGCAGCGCCGCGCCGACGATCTGCGGGCGCATCGCGGCGGCCTTGGCGAATTCGATGGCCGCCTGGCGTTCGGCGGTGCTGGTGATGATGCTCACCTGGTTGGCGCCGTCCTGCTTGATGGCGCTGGTGACCTGGCGCAGCCGGTTCACCACCTTTTCCTCGATCTGCTGGATCATGCCCACGTCGCGGAAATGGACCTTGCGGATGTAGACGGAGCCGAGCTTGTAACCCCATTCCTCCGATTGCGGCGAAACCTCGGTGCGCACGGTCTGGCTCATGGCGTGGCGGTTCTCGAGCATGTCGGCCAGCTTCATGTTGCTCAGGCAGCGGACGGTGGAGTTGCCCACGTTGGCGGCCAGCGAGCCGCGCGGGTCGGCGTTCTTGAAGAGATAGGAAACGGGATCGCTGATGAACATCTCGTACCAGATGCCGATGCCCATCGGCGCGCCTTCCTCGGAGTTGACCGGCTGGCTGCGAAGGTACTCCTGGTCGAGCCGCATGTCCAGGGTGTAGCATTGTCCGAGGAAATTGACGATCAGCCCCCGGACCGAGCTCTCGTTAGCAGGAAATGCAATCCAGGCTCGTCGAGCTGGCCGATGACCTTGCCGAACAACACGTAGACCTTGCACTGCCGCTCCTCGACGATCGTGTAAAGACCGAACACGCGCGCCAGACCGAGAGCCATCGGCACGACGAGAAACAAGCCGATGAATGTCGCGACGGCGGCGATGAGAAAGGAGGCGGCCGGGGTCACGGAGTCATTCATGGGTCGCCTCCTGGATGACAGAGCGGGATCGGCTGAACAGCTTGAGGCGGACGTTGCGGAGATAGGCGTCCAGGACGCCGGGTCCGCTCTGCTTCAGCTCGGTCAGTTGCGTGGCCATAGCCATGAGCGGCTCGACTTCGGCCTGCGCCTTGAGCGTCTCGATTTCCACGGCGCGCTTGGACTGCACGATCTTCTGGTCGGCGGAGGCCTGCGCCAGGCTGATGTCGGAGGACACCTGGTTGTAGGCCGTGTTGATCGCCGCGAGCGCCGACTCGACCTCCGGCGGCGGATCGATGCCGGTGATGAGCGACGCGTCGAGCGTGATGCCGTAGCGCGCGGCCGACGACGCGCATTCGCGGTCCATGTGGTCGTTGATGTCGCTGAGATTTTTGCGCAGGTCGTTGATGGAAATGCCGATGACGGCGGTCGGGAGCCCGGGTTTCGCGTCGGCCTCGCCGTTGCCTGGAGCCGGTGCTTCGAAGTTGGCGATGCGCTCGCGCAGGATGGAGACGAAATAGCCCATGACGTGCGTCGATCGGGTGTTTGACGCCGAAGAGATAGGCGTAGAGATTGTGCTCGGAGATCCGATAGCGGATCTGGCCCTTCAGGCCGGTGTTGAGCTGGTCCTTGGTGACGGCTTCGAGGATCGTGCCCCCGGTGTTGGCGGCGGGAGTTTCCGGGTCGTAGGCCATGTTCATCGTCTGCGTGGCGATGGTGACCTTGTAGACTTCTTCCCACGGCCACTTGAAGTACGGGCCGCCCGGCGGGATGACGCGCACCTGCGGATAACAATACCGCTGGCGCTCCTCGTCATCGAAGGACTTGGCGATGGGGTCGTCGATCGTGGTCGCAATACCGACGCGTTCGGCCCGGCCGAAGCGGGTTTTCACGGCCCGTTCGTTTTGATCGACCGTGTAGAAACCGGTGACCACGTAGCGTATGACGAACCAGCCGATGAATCCCACAGCACAGCCGAAGATAATCCCCAGATCGTTCACTTGAGCTGTTCCTCGCAGCGTACCGATCGCCTGGACTGTAACGCACCGACGCACAACACCAGACGTGGGCACCGTTGCCGCCGCCGCCGAGTTCCATGGTATCATACACCGCGTTCTCGCCAGAGTCACGGTGGTGAGAGCCTCATAGACCGGAGCCGCGGCCCTTGCCTTTTCGATTAGTCCTTGGGGGCAGACCTGGTTTCAATTTATCCCTGGGATCAGATCTGAATGGCGGTGAATCAACGCAAGCTGCTTGCTTGGATCGCAACGACGTCGTCTGCCGTCTCGCCGCCAGCGAGCTTGGCTTGGCGCCCGAAGTCGTGGGTGTCTGCAAGCCCTACAGGAAGAGTTCCAGCGCGGGTGCCTATGCTACGATTGCCGTGCGTGGAAACCTCCGGCGCCGTAGCAAGGCTGCCGTGGCGAGTCTGGTGGGCTGCCGACCATCGGCCAATCTCTGGAGGAGTTGCAATCATGAACGAGGTCGATCGGAAAACCTTCCGGGAAGAAATAAAAGCGGTCGAGGTGAGCTTGGCTCCCATGCTGAGTGCGATCGAGCGTATCGACCCAGCCAAGGCGGAAGCCGATCCCGCATGGGTGGCTGAGATGCTTGGGAACACGACTTGCATCATGAACGCGCTGCCGCGTGGCCTTAACGCGAAAGTGGTTCAAGCGTTCCGCAAGGCTGGATTCTCAGAGGAGTTCATCGCCGAGCACTTCGGCGGGTACTTCGGCGGCCGGCTGCCCAAAAAAGAGTAAGCGTCCAGGATTTCCGGCGGGCACGCTGCCGCGGGCTTCCGCCGGTTGTCTCGCGTTGATCGAACCGCACCCCCCGCGTCCGAGCGGTCCGATTCGATCGATGCCGCCCGAGGGGGCGGCCGGGCCCGCAAAGTTTCTTCTGCGGTCCCTCTTAGAAGCATGACGCTGGGCAAGGCCTGACACGCCGATCATGGTCGAGACGATGCGCCATTTGCGACGGCGGGTCGGCACCGATGCGGCGAAAGCCGAGACCAGGTTTTCTTACGGGCTGCGGCCCTACCAGGGAATCCCAGCAGCGCCACCATATCGCGGAGCAACGCCGCTGACAGCAAGTCGCCATAGGACCAATCGATAGTATCGATGGGTTCGATGTCCGGAAAGCACCCCACAAGGACCACGAGATAGGCGGCACGGGCAAACAGATTGCGCGCCGATTCGCAAGCCGTCGAGTCCGCGCGGCCCACCAATCTTGCCTTCGTTGTCTAAAAGCCTCGATGCAGATGGCTCTATAATGATTTCCCTGGGAAACTCGTTCTCAAGTCGGCTTAAGCCATTCGCGTCAGAGCAAATTCTCGAAGGTGGAGGCTGGCCGCATCAGGGGACTCTCTTTCCGCAATGAGCCCTCCCAGGCCCTCATAGCGACTGTTATGTATCGATCCTCGACCATACGTTTCACGCCCCACCCGTCGTCCAGTACCCGGCCGTCCGCGTCAACAATAGATTAATCCAGCAGTCAGGTTTCGAACTGCCGCCCGGTCCAACACACCGCACCAACAACCGCCACAACGATCAACATTCGCCGAATCGTGAACCGGAGCCGGTGCCGCCAGGCTTTCAGCAAAAGTTGCGCGGAGATCCCTGCTCTAGGGAATGGCGCGTCTGTTCAGTCCGCCTGAGCGGACGGTCAACGGGGGACGTCGTTATACCAACCGCGCCAGGCGGCGCGGCGGCGCTGGAAGAGCATGGCGTAGAACGGACTCGTCTCGGCCAGGATCAAGCCGTCGAACTTCACGATGCGGTAGTAGCCGTGGCGCGGCAGCCCGTACGGATTGCAGAACTTGAGGGGCCATCGCGGCCGTGATCTGCCAGAAGCCGTTGTCGATCTCTGGTTGGCAGCGCGGTATGATCGACGAGGTTGTCGAGTCCGTCGTGAGACGAGCTCTTAGCGGCCGAACGTCCCGGTCTTACGGTCGTACGAAGTGTAAAGGGTGAATATCGGGTTCGGAATAGCGATCGTTGATCAATCGATTCAGGACTTACGTCAAAACCGAGATGTAACGGGTCAACTAGAAACGAGACTTTCCAGTCCTGAGCTATTATGACCGAGGCGGAATGGCTGAAATGCACCGACCCGAGGCCGATGCTGGAATTCCTGCACGGCAAGGCAAGCGACCGGAAGTTGCGGCTGTTCGCCCTGGCCTGCTTCCGGCCATATCGCTTCATGCTGGTGCCCGAGACTCTGGAGGCACTTGAGGTTGCCGAGAGGTTGGCGGAAGGCACAATCAGTCCCCTCGAACGGAAACGGGCGCGGGAGAGGGCGTTCCATGCCGGCCGGAGTCTTGACCGTTCGTTGGCGCATCGCAGGGGTCCGGCGAAGCACTGTGTGACGTCCTTATTGAGCCGAGACGCCTACGATGCGGCTTTCTGCGTGGCGCACGCAGCACGCAACATCGGGGTCCTGAGCAAGAAGGATTGGCCGGCCGAGGCCTTGGAGATGACTGAGTGGGGGCCAAGGATCGTGGATTGGTCAGCAGGGAAGAGGGAACAAGAGAGCCTTCAAGCCGGGCTACTGCGAGAAATCTTCGGCAACCCCTTCAGGGCCGTATCGATTGACCGGTCCCGATTAACGCCCGGGTCAGTGATGCTCGCCCGGTCGATCTATGAGGACCAGGCTTTCGGCCACGTGCCCGAGCTTGTTGAATCATTGACGCTCGAGCGCGATGCTCCCGAATTGATGGCGCATCTCACCGAGCCAGGCCCTCACATACGAGGCTGCTGGGCGCTCGATCTGATCTTGGGGAACGCTGAACCTGGGCGTTATGCGGCGGAGGAAGCGACGCGCTCGCGGCTCCCTGGATTTGCCACCGTACGAGCCGTCTGTTATGGCTGCGGTTGGTATCGAATCCTCGGCCCAACCGGTACAGATGGCGTGACCCGGGCTCTCATCCGCGTCGAGCGTGCCCGCAACCCTTGTAACGTCCTCTGGACCAGAGTCATGACCGTGCCGGCCAAGCAGCCTCCCTCCGACCTCGCGAGCCGATTTCCGAACTACCGTGACCTGGAGCATGAATGGCATTACCGCCGGCCCGCTCGCGAGCGTATCGAAGCGCATCGGCCCTACTGGGAACTGGTGAAGGACCAGCCATGCCCTCGCTGCAAGCGCCCGGCGCCGTCTACTCTGGACGTCTATCGGGAGACGTCCTCAGGCGTGAGTTGGCGCGTTCCCTGCTGGGTGCCCGCGTGACGATCTGACGCAGTCTTGGCCCACCGCAAGACATGGAAGTGGTGAACTATAGTTATTATTAATCACCGCTTACGGCTCGGACGGAGTTGGTTCCGGCAAAACAGGCACCGGCAGGCCGGTTGTTGCCATGCCGCTTCCTACTAACAGGGCGTGGCAGATGGGTGTCCATGGACGATCGCGGTCAATCTCGTGTCGCCCCACCGGCGGTGCCCGTCGGGAACTCGTTTCGGGATGTGCTCGATTACCAGACCGATGTTGCCGCCCTGCTCGGAGACCGCGACGCGGAACCAGCCGCTCCCCGAAAGCGAACCCGAAGTCGGTCCTGCCGACCGACCGCAATTCCTGCTGGCACCGCTTGGGCGTGATACTGTTCATAAGGACCAACGTATCGGCTGCATGGAGAAGTTCGTCCCCACAGGGTGCGTTACTGACCTTGGAGGACGATGACGGGATGGCTGCCGACAGCTAGTCCCAAAACAAGCGTCATCTATTAATTAAAATGCATAGAGATAATATTAATATATTAATATGCAATAGACGTACTTTCGACATCCCGGAGGCCCGGCCCCCGTTTGTCACCCTCGGCTTGTCTCCCTCATGCGTCCCTTTCCCTTCCTTCGCTCGGCGGCCCAGTCGGATCGGGGCATCCGGACCCCGACTTCATACCTCAATCACCTCAACACAACCAGCAACCGTGCAGCCGTTCGGCCAGCCGGAGGAACGCGTCTTGCCAAGGGTTCCATGAGAGCAACCGGTAAATCAACCGTCGTCCACCTCGCACGATCTGACAGGGCATCTGGATGAACGCCGCGCAGAACGTCGCGAACTCCATCCTCAACAACTTTCGTTTCTCCGTCTTGTGTTCCGTCTGATGCTGAGGCGATACCGGCACCATCAGGGCGCTCCAGGCCTTCAGGCTCCACGCCAGCGACCCGATCACCATGTACGCCCAGTTGCTCACCAAGTCGTCCACGGGTGCCGTCAGCGCGCGAACTCCGCTTTTGAGCTGGGCGATCAAGTTTTCCTGCTCACAGCGATCGTTGGCCGAGAACACAACCTCCTTGGCCGTCATCTTGCGGTCGTTGGTAATGTAGAAGAAGTATCGGTATTCCTCGAACAGTCGCATCTGTCCCTTGTCGACCCCCACCCGTTTGCGTAGGACGATCATCCGATAACTCTTCTTACAGGCGACCGGCTGGTAATCGAACTCCGCGACCATCTCTTCGAGCAGGTGAACCGTCTCGTACCCTCGCTCCCGGACGATCTCTTGTTTGACCCGCTCAGGTTTTTCGCGGGGAGTGGTCTTGATCTGGTACTGTTGCGGTCGTTTCAGAAGCTTGTACGCATTGGCCGGGAGTTCGTCGGCTATCGCCTTCAGGGAATCGTGTGCCTCGAATCCGAAGATGAAACGGATGTCGCCCGCGTCGTCCCACCGATCCAGATGTTTGGTCTGGGCGAATTTGGTATCGCCCCGCATCAAGATTTTGCGGAAGCCAGCCTGACGGCAAAGCGTGACGGCCTTGTCCAAGTAGACGTCGGCCAGCTCCTGGGAGGGGCGATTGCCGCTGCGATTGAGCAGGAACAACGGTTCGGCAGTATTGGCCAGGGAGATCAAGAGCGGATGGTAACCGTATTGGCCCTTGTAGGTGAAGTCCATCCCTTGTTTGCACTCAGAGTCGCTCGGAACGATGGTGCCATCGGCGTCCAGAATTGCTTCCTCAAAAAACTCGGGTGGCTGCTGGGCCCAGACCCGCAGGCGGGATTGATTGATGGTGTCCATCAAGGTCATGACATCGGGCTCATGGAAACGGCGACAGAAGTCCCCCGCAGTGGTGGGGTCGGGGATTCGTTCGGCTCCCAGAGCGTTGAGATAGGCTTCGTCGTTGCGCCGCAGCTCGATGTGTTCGATCCGTTGACCGCCAGCGACGATGTTGAAGGCAATATTCAGAACGTGGTCGGATTCATGATAGGGAAGATGGACCTTGAGGAGATGAAGATTGGCGTCGATGTCGCGGATCAAGCCTATCCTCTGAGCCAAGAGCAGCATGATGCCGATGCCGCCGGCGCTGAGGCCCTGGACGCGATCGGCCAGTTCGTATTGGATGTTGGTGGCGCTCATCATGGGTACGGGCCGCTCGGAATCGCATGACTTGCCAAGTCGCTTGTTAATTCGTCGTCGCCGTTCCTGGAAGAGACGCTTATTGCGGGCCGCGCGTTTTTTTCGGACAGTAGCACTCACTCGAAAGCCTCCTTGTCTAGGAATAGTGAGAATTTGATACTCTCTACATTATTCCAAAAACACTGGAGGTTTTCGAGCTTTTTCTGGAAAAAACGTGGCTCAATAAAAAAAAGACGCTTGTTCAGGGACTAGTACCGTTAACGGTAATTCTCAAGTCGACTTCAAGCACGCTCTAGCGCAGGGAACACAATGTGAATCGCGGTGCAGGCCCAAGAAAGCCACCGAAAAGGTTTATGGCCAGACGGTGTGCCAATGCGCACTCAAACAGCTCGCCGACTTTGATCCCCCGCTCGGAAACGCGGATAGTATTATCTGAATTCTTGAGACTCCGCGGCCCTGGTTTGCGCCAATCTGGAAAACAACCCTGGAGGTTCTGTTCATGGCCCTCGACCCGCGCCGCGTGAAAGCCCTGTTCAACGCCGCCCTCGACCTGCCCGACCCGGCCGACCGCGCCGCCTTCCTGGACCGGGAATGCGGCGACGATCGGGAGTTGCGACAGCGCCTCGAAGAACTGCTGGCCGCCTACGATCAGCCGGCCAGCGCGCTGGAGCGACCCCTCGTGGCGAGACCCCGGGGAGACGTCGGCCCCGGAAGAGCCAGCCGGCGGTGACCGGGGCAGGACCGGCGGCCGTTCCGGGTCAGACGGCGAGCTTCCGGCTGGCGAGCCCCGCACCGGCTTCGCTCATCGGCAGCATCATCGCGGGCCGGTACAAGCTCCGCCAGGAGATCGGCGAAGGGGGCATGGGCAGGTCTACCTCGCCGAGCAGACGCAGCCGGTCAAGCGGCAGGTGGCGCTGAAGCTGATCAAGCCGGGCATGGACTCGAGGACCGTGCTCGCCCGGTTCGAGTCGGAGCGGCAGGCCCTGGCGCTGATGGACCACCCGAACATCGCCAAGGTCCTCGACGCCGGCGCGACCGAGGGCGGCCGGCCGTTCTTCGTCATGGAGCTGGTCAAGGGCATCCCGCTGACCGACTACTGCGACCAGCACCGGCTCGGGCTGCCGGAACGACTGGCGCTGTTCCGCCAGATCTGCTCGGCGGTGCAGCACGCGCACCAGAAGGGGATCATCCACCGCGACCTGAAGCCGACGAACATCCTGGTCGAGAGCCACGACGGCGAGCCGGTCCCCAAGGTGATCGACTTCGGCCTGGCCAAGGCCACCAGCGGGCTGCAGCTCTCGGAGCACAGCCTCTTCACCGCCTTCGGCACCGTGGCCGGCACGCCGCTCTACATGGCGCCCGAGCAGGCGAGCGTTCAATGCGCTGGACATCGACACCCGGGCCGACATCTACGCCCTCGGCGTGATCCTCTACGAGCTCTTGACCGGCAGCACGCCGATCCGTCGCGAGACGTTCAAGCAGGCGGCGCTCGACGAGATGCTGCGGGTGATCCGCGAGGTCGAGCCGCCGACGCCGAGCAGCCGGATCAGCACGTCGGACGCACTGCCGAGCCATCGCCGCGACGCGGCAGACCGAGCCGGCGCGGCTGAGCCGGTTCGTGCGTGGCGACCTCGACTGGATCGTGATGAAGGCGCTGGCGAAGGAGCGGCAACGGCGGTACGAGTCGGCGATCGCGCTGGCGCAGGACATCGAGCGGTTCACGAACCACGAGCCGGTGAGCGCCGGGCCGCCGACGGCGGCGTACCGGTTGCGGAAGTTCGCCCGCAGGCACCGGGCGGCCCTGGCGACGGCCGGAGCATTCGCGCTGCTCCTCGTCGCCGCGACGGCGGTCAGCGCCGGCCTGGCGGTGTGGGCGAATCGCGAGCGGGTGCGCGCGCGTGACGGCCGAGAAGTCGGCGAAGGAGCAGCAAGCCGCGCCCAGGACCGCGAACAGATGGCGATCGACGCGGTGAGGCGGTACGGCGACGTCGTCCGCGAGACGCCCGAGCTGAAGAACAATCCCTCGCTGGCCAAGCTGCGCGCCACGCTGCTGAAGGAGCCGCAGGCGTTCTTCAAGCAGCTGCGGGACCGGCTCCAGGCCGACCGGGAGACGACGCCCGAGTCGCTCGCCCGCCTGGCGGCGGCGAGCTTCGACCTGGGCAACCTCACCAACGAGATCGGCGACAAGCAGGACGCCCTGCGTGCCTTCGAGGAATCGCTGGCGATCCGGGAGCGGCTGGCGCGAGAGAACCCGTCGGTCACCGCAGTTCCAGAGCGACCTGGCCACGAGTCACAACAACATCGGCCTCCTGCAGAGTGCGACGGGCCGGCCGGCGGAGGCGATCGGCGTCGTTCGAGCAGGCCCGCGCGATCCGGGAGCGGCTGGCGCGCGAGAACCCGTCGGTCACCCGAGTTCCAGAGCGACCTGGCCCGGAGTCACAACAACATCGGCTTCCTGCAGAGTGAGACGGGCCGGCCGGCGGAGGCGCTGGCGTCGTACGCAGCAGGCCCGCGCGATCCAGGAGCGGCTGGCGCGCGAGAACCCGTCGGTCACCGAGTTCCAGAGCGACCTGGCCGCGAGCCACAACAACATCGGCATCCTGCAGACGCAGACGGGTCGGCCGGCGGAGGCGCTGGAGTCGTACGAGCAGGCCCGCGCGATCCGGGAGCGGCTGGCGCGCGAGAACCCGTCGGTCACCGCAGTTCCAGAGCGACCTGGCCGCGAGCCACCAGCAACATCGGCGACCTGCAGAGTGAGACCGGCCGGCCGGCGGAGGCGCGTGTGACCCCAAAACTCAACTCGGCGCCGAA
>CAWCJX010000073.1:0-11576 GCA_963795865.1 uncultured Alphaproteobacteria bacterium | reverse complement strand
CGTTTTGCCGCCCTTCTTGTCGGTCTCCTCAATGCTGTTGTCATTGATGACCCTGATGCTGGCGGTATCGAAGTAGGGATGGCCGGCGACCTGGTGATCTTCGCCGTCGGCTTTGACGCTGTAGGCCGGCGCGCAGGTCAGGCAATGATAGACGCCGTTCGCCAGCAGGTAACGAAACGGCTTCTTCGGCATTTGAATGTTGTTGCTGATATCCGCTTTCCACGTGCCGACAAAGGCGCTCTGCGCCATTGCCAGCGCCGGCAGCAGCAGCGATGCAGGCAGCGTCAGCAGGATGGTGCGCTTCGCAATGCTTCTGTTCATGTTGGTTCGCCCTGGTTCTTAGTTTGAGTTCACGGTTTGCGCCGAGTGCGCGCAGATGGGTCACCAAATTTACGCGCCCACGACGCGGCAGGCAATGCCGTGCGCCGATCTGAACCTGCACGCCTCCTGATCCCAGTGCACAATTCCGCACAGTTGCCGATGCGTTCCAAACCCTAATAGAATCAGCAGCTCCCGCGCGGGTGTAGTTCAATGGTAGAACTGCAGCTTCCCAAGCTGCTAACGTGGGTTCGATTCCCATCACCCGCTCCAATCAAATCAAGCAATTGCCATTGCGATAGATGCATTCCTCCGTCTCAGCGCATCAATGCGGCTGAACGCTGTCGTCTCGACCTTCGGGTGCGGAGCGCTTTCCAGCTACGCGCCCCACCGCCTCAGTCACGAAGCGGTGGGGCACCCGCGAGCTTGTGCATGTTTTAAGGGTTGGTGATACCCGCGTCGTCTTCGCTGGAGTCCGCCGTGACGCGCGTGCCTTTGACCACGCCCTTGATCGGTGTCGGCGGCACGACCATGGTGCCATCGGGCGTGTAGCTGGTCAGGGTGAAGGTTCCCGTATAGCTGTCTGCGTCGCCGTCCGCCAGACCTCCTCGCGGATGTTGGTGGTGCCGGCGAAGGTGGCACCGCCCGTGCCGGGTCCCGTGACCGGTGCATCGGCATTGAAGTTCCAACCCAAGGCGAAGTGATTGAGCTTATAGCTGGAGTGCCCGATCTGCTGCCACACGCCCATGCAGAACTGACCGGTCGTCGAGACACCGCGAAAGGAGTTCATCAGCTCGGTGCCATCGCCATGCCACTGGACGTATCCCTGGTCGATCGGGGTGCCGTCGGGAATGCCATTGGTATTGCCCTTGGCCGTAAAGCTGAATTTCCACATGCCGACGATCGGCGCATCGTACTGATCCACCGCGCACGAACGCCGTGCGGATGAACTGCGCCTGTCCCGCTGCCGGCTGCTGCTGCCTGGGCACCGGCGCAGACTGCAGATCGCGAAGATCACAGCCGGCGCCTGCCTGGCCCGCGAACAGGGGCTGCAGTACGCCAGCTGCAACGATTGCGATGACTGACTTGAATGTGACTTTCATGGGTGCTCCCTCTGAGTCTTGGCCGATAATCATCGATTGGACTTGAGCGGCATTACTTCGCCGCCAGCTCCGCGCCAGGGCAGCTCGATCCCGTGCGCCAAGGCCTCGCGCAGCGTATGTTTTCCAAGGTAGGCCTGCGTGAGGAGCGGCAGATTGACGGAGCGAACAGCGTTGGCGAGCGCCTTCTCGCTACAACCCCTTGCGTCGGGGGAAGGCGCCAGGCCAACGCGGTCGGCACGTGTGCATGCCACGTAGGCGGCATATTCAAGGCGCTGATACAGCTGCTGCGCTCCGGCGGGCTGGCTGAGATCCAGTCCGTGTGCGTTCACTGGAATGGCAACGATGACCTTGTGATCATCGGCGGCGACGCTGCCGGCGAAGAGCGTACCGGCAATTGCGACGGCTGCGAGGATGGATCGGGTACTGGTGGCAACAATTCCGCTGTACATGTGAATCTCCTGATGGTCCTGCGTTGAATGTGCGGGTCCATGACAACGAGTGCCCGACCGTTGATTTGGACACCCCTTTAATCGTATCGAGAGACGCCGCAACACGAGGGAGGGAGCGAAATCGCCGGCCGGTGCAGATTGTGGTTGCGATTTAGGGGTCGGGGCACTTATACAGAGCAGAGGGAGACTCGCATGCGTCGCGGCCGTGGCTGACCCGAATCCATCCTTGGTCGAGCGGATTCTGCCGATCATCGGACGGCTCTGCAATCGTTCTTCCGACGGCGCATCCGCAGCCCCGTCGATGCGTCGGACCTGGCGCAGGAAGTGTACGTACGGATGTTGCGGATCAGGGACCAGGCGGCGATTCTCAATCCCGTGCACTACCTCTACACGGTCGCGAACAATCTCGTGAAGGAACACGCGGTGCTCGAGCGCCGGCAGGCCAGCTGCATCGACATCGACGGGGCTCCCCCGCAGGGGCAGCTCGAGACGCTGCCGGCATTCGATGCCGATCTCGATGCCACGGCGCGGGCCGCGCGGCTCGGGGTGGTGCTGCAGCAGCTGCGCCCGAAATGCCGGGCCGCCGTGGCGCTGCGCTTCACGCACGAACTCTCCTACCGGGAGATCGGGGAGCGTATGGGGGTGTCGCCGCAGATGGCGAAGAAATACGTGGCCCAGGCGCTGGGTCATTGTCGACGCCGCATGGCGCGGCTGGGTTGAATCCATGAAATCCAACGATGAGCAGATACGCGCCGCGATCGCCGAACAGGCCGGCGAATGGTTCGTGGCGAACGATGCGGGGCCGCTCGACGCGCCGGAGGCCGCCGCCCTTGCCGAGTGGCTCAAGAGCTCGCCGGTGCATGTCGAGCAGTTCCTCGGCGTGTCGGTGATCGCGCGCGATCTGCGCGAGCTTGGCAGGGATCCTGAGTACTCCGTCGATGCGCTCCTCGCCAGCGCCCGGGCCGAGGACGACGCTCCGGTGCAATCGCTCCGGCCGCGCGTGAGTGCGCCCGTCAGAGACCCGTCCCCGCGTCGCTGGGTGAGCGCCGCGGTGGCGATGGCTGCGGTGGTCCTGGTGGGTGTCGGGCTGTTCTCGCTCTGGTACGCCGGGCTGCTGGTGCCGGGATCCGCGCCCGGCGCCAGCGCCGCGCTCCACTATGAGACGCATCACGGCGAGCAGATGAGTCTTTCGTCCGACGGATGGCTCCGTGCTGCACCTGAACACCGATAGTGCGGTCACGATCCGATACGGCAAGATCGAACGGCTCGTGACGCTGACGGCCGGCGAGGCGGATTTGAGGTCGCTCACGACCCGCAGCGCGCGCTCCGGGTGTCTGCCGGAGCAGCTGAGATCGTCGCGGTCGGCACCCTGTTCGATGTGCGCCTGCAGCCCGACGCGACCGTGGTCACCGTGCTCGAGGGGCGCGTCACCGTCGGGCTGTCCCGCTCGAATGGAAAACTCACACCGCTTACGCTGCAGCTCGGTGCCAACCAGCAGATCCGGGTGGCCGAAGGCGCGTGGCCCGCCGCACCGTCGACAAGCTCGACGCGCAAATCATAGCCGCGCGCGGCGCCGCTGTAACCCGCAAGTTGATCGCAAACACCACGGCATGTATGGGATTTGACCTGCCCCCAAAACCAAAGGCCGTGCAATGCCGACAAGTTTCCGCCAGATCATCGACAAAGCCGTCAAGGACAAGCGGTTCCTGGTCGTGCCCGGCGCCCATGATGCGTTGAGCGCCCGGCTGATACAAAAGATCGGCTTCGAGACCTATTTCATCGGCGGCTTTCCGGCCGTAGGCGCCCGTTACGGCGTGCCCGATGTCGGGCTCAAGGGCTTTGGCGAAATCTCGGCTGCGGTGCGCGATATCATGGCGGCCTGCGACCTGCCGGTGTTCGTCGACGGCGACGACGGCTATGGCGACGTCAAGAACGTCGTGCACACGGTGCAGACCTACGAGCGCATGGGGGTGAGCGCCATCCTGATCGAGGACCAGCAATGGCCGAAGCGCTGCGGCCACATGGTCGGCAAGAAGGTCGTGCCCATCGAGCTTGCCGAAGCCAAGATCAGAGCGGCCGCGTCCGAGCGCATCAATCCGGAAACCTGGATCCTCGGCGCGCACCGACGCGCGCGCGGTCTACGACCTCGACGAGGCGATGCGCCGCGCCGAGCGCTATATCCGCGCCGGCGCCGACGGCATTTTCATCGAGGCGCCGCGCAGCATTGCCGAATTGGAGACGATCGGCAAAGCCTTCGACGTGCCGCAAATCTGCAATCCGCTGATGGGCGGCCACACCCCGATCCTGTCGATGGAGGAGCTAGGCCAGCTCGGCTTCAATTGCGCCGTGCTCGGCCTCGACACCATCATGCACGCCGCCAAGGCGATCGAGGCGGTGCTCGTCGACATGAAGTCGGGCAAATTCGCCCACCGCAACGACGGCATGGATTTCGAGGACTACAAGAAGCTCGTCGGCTACGACAAATGGGAAAGCATCGACGAGCGGTTTGCGCCGGGGCGGTAAATTTCCACAGGGTCTTGACGACCTGTGCACATGGTTGCAAAACACGTTAAAGTTGTGATATAATCACGTCAATATTCAGGATTTGGACGAACGTCGAACCGCGCCTGGTTAACAACCATTGGCCGGCCGGCTCGAATGCGAAATGAAGTTCGCCCGCCACGAACTGTTGAACTCAAACGAAAGCGACGACTATGGCAGAGAAAAAACGGTCCCGCAGCGGACATACGGTTGTAACAACGGAGCAGTTGGCCCAGCAACACAAGAACGCGACGAAATCCCGGCACGGCCACCCCTTCGCCCCTGATCGCGTGCCCCCGGCGTTTCACACTATAATCGATCCGGATAAGAGCCCTCCTCAACCTTGGCGAGACCTGCCGCCGGCACCTGGATTGCCCCCATACCGGATGAATCTCGACGCAATTCTCGATGCTGCGACGCTCAAGAGCATAACGGACAGCGGCAAGCTGGTATTCCATTCCGTCGGCGATACCGGGGGCGTCAACACTCCCACCTACATCGAAGGCGTTGCCCGCTTCATGGTGTGCGATATCGAGTATAACCAACCGCCAGATCGGCCTTCATTCTTTTATCATCTGGGCGACGTCGTTTACTACGACGGAGAGAGCGCAAATTACTGGCCCGAATTCTACGAGCCTTATCTCAATTATCACGCTCCAATCGTCGCAATCCCCGGCAATCACGACGGAGACGTGAACCCTGCAACAGGCGAAGCGAGTCTTGCGGGCTTCGTTCGCAACTTCTGTGCTCAATCGGCGATTATCAGTCCGGACAATCGCGAATCGCCACGACGCACGATGACACAGCCAAATGTGTTCTGGACTTTGAATACACCGCTCGTGACCATCATCGGCATGTACAGCAACTGCCCGGAAGGGGGGCAAGTGAGCGACACCCAAAGTCAATGGTTTGTTTCCGAACTTAAAGCGGCCGATCCCAAATTGCCCATAATTCTGGCGATTCATCACCCGATTTACTCGGCCTTCGGATCGCATCCCGGCAGTACCCGCCTTAAAGATTTGCTGGAAACATGCTGCACCACAGCCAAACGCGCGCCCGATGCGGTACTGACGGGCCATGTACACGACTATCAGCGGTTTTCAGCACCTCTGTACAATAAAGAAAAAGTGCCATTCATCGTCGCGGGTGCCGGCGGTTACAACAAACGTTTGCACGTACTCGGCAAGGTTTTTCAGGACGCTCAACAAGCAAAGAAACTTCCCGTTCAAATTAAAGGCCAGCCTGAATATCTGGAAAATTTCAACGATTCCGAGCACGGCTATCTCAGGGTCACGGTGACTAAGAAAAAGATCGTGCTGGATTACGTGGTGGTTCCCGACCCGAGCGAAAACCCGAAAGACGGAATTCTCAAGCCGTTCGACTTGGTCGAGGTCGATTTGTAATCCTGGCTCGGCGATTAGCCGGGTGCGCTGTCCTCTCCCCGGTTTTGCAGGGGCAGAGAAATTTCGCACGCGCGCCGCTAAACGGAATACCCGAAAAGGCGCCTATGACACCAGCGCCGGCTCGCGCCTGGCTTCCTTCGCCGGAGCCGGATCGCGCAGATTGAGGATGCGCCGCGCGTTGTCGTAAAACAATTTCTGCTTGTCGGCATCCGACAGCTTGATCTCCTCGATCAGCGCAAGGCACGGCGCCGGGTCCCAGCACGGATAATCGGTGCCGTACATGACGTGGTCGATGCCGTAATAGTCGATGGCGAATGCGATCCCGGCGGCGTGCGGCGACACCGTGTCGGTGTACATGCGCTTCATGTAGTCCTGCACCGGCCGCGGCAATTTCGCGGCTTTGGAATTCTTGTCCATGCGGCCGGCCTGGTACGGCAGCGAGCCGCCGGTATGCGACATCACGATTTTCAAGTTCGGATGCCGCTCCATCATGCCGGAGAGGATCAGGCGCATGGCGGCGACGGAGACCTCGATGACCCGGCCGAGGCTCAAATGCAGCGCGCCGTCATAGCCGTCGAGCATGTCCTGGAAGATGACGTCGGTCGGATGCAGGAACAGCGGCAGGCCGAGCTTTTCGACATGGGCGTAGAACGGCTCGAGCCGCTCGTCATCGATGCGCGCATCGGCGCCGACGCTGCCGGGAAGATTGACTCCCATAAGCCCCAAGCGGTTGACCGCGTCATCGACCACTTCGATCGCCGCGCGGGTATCCTGCAGCGGCACCGCAGCGCTGGCCCAAAGCCGGCCGGGATATTTCTTCTGTGCGCCGGCCATCTCCTCGTTCCACATGATGGCGTAGTCGCGGCCTTCGGCGAGCGGCATGTCGGAGAACGACACCGAGAACGGGCCGATCGAGCAGACCACGTCGACCTGATGGCCAAGGCTCGCCATGTATTCGAACTGCTTGTCGAGATCGAACCACTCGGCCCAGCTGTTGAGATGCTGGCCGCTGTCGGCACGGCGCCGATAATCGTAGCCGCCGCGCGCATTGACCCGCGCGTTGGGGAAGTCCTTGCGCTTGCACAACTTGTCGAAGACCGGTCGGGGCCACCAGTGGAAATGCGAGTTGATGATGTGCACGGGGCGCTCCTGCCAAGCGGCTAAAGGATATTGCGATTCTAGTGACCGGGGCGTTCCCGGTCAACGCAACGCACACCCTGCCGCATGGCCATGAGTGCCTAATTCTGCAATGATTTCGCCGCGGTCAACCGCAGAACGGGTCGAAGGAGGAAGCGATGGGGCGTTTTTTCGGTGCGCGTTTGACGTCGGGCTTTACGGGCCTTGCCGTGCTGCTGTTCGCCGCATCGCTCGCGCCGGCGCATGCCGCCGAAAAACTCCGCGTCGCCAAGGTGGTGCCGTTTGCCTGGTCGTTCACGCCGCTCGACATCGGCATCCAGGCCGGCATTTTTGCCAAGCATGGCCTCGACATCGAGGAATTGGCATCGGCCGGTGACGCCAAGCTGCAGCAGCTTCTCGCCTCGGGCTCGATCGATATCGGCATCGGCTCCGGCCCCGGCATGGCCTTCATCGTCAAGGGCGTGCCGGCCAAAGCCGTCGCCGCCATGTTCGGCGCGCCGCAAAACATGGCGGTGATGGTCGGCTACGATAGCGACATCAAGACGGTTGCGGATCTCAAGGGCAAGAAGCTCGGCTGCACCACGGTCGGCTCGCTGACCGACTGGATCGGCGCCCGCATCAACCAGAAAGAAGGCTGGAGCACCGACGGCATCACCATGGTGCCGATCGGCGGCATGCCGCCGGCGCGCGCCGCGATCAAGAACTCATCAGATCGACGGCTATGTCGGGGCGCTGGAAACCGGCTACGCGCTCGAGGAAGCCAAAGAATGGCGCGTCATCACCGCGGCGACCCCGTTCGTCGATCAATTCATCACCCACGTGATCTTCGCCACCAACGAGGCGATCGAAAAGCATCCGGATCAAGTGACGGCTTTTCTCGAGGGCTGGTTCGAAACCATCGCTTATATGAAAACCCACAAGGCGGAATCGGTGGCAATTTCCGCCAAGGTCCTCAATCTCAGCGAGGCCGTGATCAGCCGCGTCTATGACGAGCAGATCGGCGCCTTCAATACCGACGGCACTTTCGATCCGAAGGCGGTGGCGGTGCTCAAGAAATCCTACATCGAGATGGGACTGCTCAAGGACACGCCCGACGATAAGGAGATGTTCACGACGCAGTTCGTACCGGTGAAGGTCGGTCAGAAATAACTTCAGGCAATAAATTCCAGGCAGGAAATCAGGGCCGCCCGCTGCCGGTGCGCGCGAGCTGCGCCAAACCGGCGCCGCGCGGCGCCGCCGCATCGCGCTTGGCCTGATCTGCAGCGTCGGTCTTGCCCGCATCCGCGCCCTGCAAGGCTTCGGCGCGCACCGGGCGCGGCGGCGAGAACAGGAATCCCTGGCCGAAGCGGACGTCGTAATCGAGCAGATCGACCACCGCGCCTTCGCCCTCGATGCGCTCGGCGATCAGGTCGATGCCGAAGCGGCCGAGCAGGTCCGACAGGTCGGCCGGATGGATGTCGGTCGAGGCGGCGCCGACCCGGTTGAGCAAGAGCGCCGCCGGCGCCTTGATGAAGCGGAAGCCGCGCTCGTTGAGCTCGCGCGGCTCGACGCGCAGATCGGTGAGATTATCCATGGAGAAGCGGTAGCCGCGTTCGGCGAGCGCGGCCAGGCTCTCGTGCTCGATCGGCCCCATGGCGCGCACCGCTTCCTGGGTGAATTCGAACACCAGCGCCGGCGCGATGGCGCGGTTGGCCTCGGCGAATTCCAAGAACCGCGCAAAACCGGAATCGGTCAGCGTCGCCGACGACAGATTGCAGAACAGCCCGATGTCGCGGTTCTTCAATAACAGCCGCCGCACCACCTGCACGCAGCGCAGCACCGAAAGATTATCGAGTTTCGGCATCAGCCCGCCGGCTTCGGCGAATCTGAGGAAATCGCCGGCCACGACCAGATCGCCGTTGTCGGCTTTCAACCGCGACAGCGCCTCGTAATAGCGCACCTTGCGCTGCGGCAGCGTCACGATGGGTTGCAGGTAGAGTTCGATCTTGCTGCTTTCGATGGCGCTGTTGATCGCGGCAACGATGCCGTTCTGATCCAAGCCGTTAAAGGCGGCAATGGTGCCGGCGATCGGCGCGGCCGGCGCCGCGGCCGGATCGGGCATCGGTGCGGCGGCAGTCAGGTGAGCGGTCGTCGCCGGCGCAGCGGGCGCGATCCGCTCCTTGCCGCTCAATCCCGCCAGCGCCGCCTCATGCGCCGCCACCGAGTTGGCGAGATGCTTGACCAGGGTCGACAGCTCCTCGATCTCGACGGCCAGCGGCTGCGCCGACGCCAGCGCCTTGTCGAGCACCGCATCGACCTTGGTTTCCACGGTGCCGAGCTGACGGCCGAACTCGGCGAGCTGGCGCGCCAGGTCTGCCGAGCCGCGCGAGAGGGAGGCGATCTGGTCGCTGACTTCGGCGCGGTCGCGGGAGCGGGCGGCGACCGCGTTATAGACCGCAAGCGCGGTCAGGACGCCGAGCCCGATCAGAAACGATTCGGCGCCGGTCAGGCCGAAGCGAAGATAGACCACAAAGCCGATCGAACCGGCGATGAGCACCATGCAGACAGCGATGAAGATGGCGCTGATACGCACCATATGCCGCTATGCCTCGCGCCGAACGGTGCAGCCCCGGGGCGCACACGCTAGCCCCACCCGAATGATTCGCGTTCGGGCAGTAGCAGTGTCCACAAGCGCCGCGGCGCCGCAAGTCCGCCCGCCGCCATGGCTAAGCTTTTATGGCTAAGCTTTTGCTGTGCTTTTATAACGGCAGGCGAGGACGGCATAAAAAGGACGGCGGCGGACGCCGCCTTTGGGACCCGTACGAAAGCTCATGTCGGCGATGCCGCAAATGCCGCAAACGTCGCCTGCGCCCCGTCCGGCGTTCGGGACAGGCTTCATCGACTGGATCGAGGCGGCGCCGCGGGCGGCGTTCGCCGCGTTCCTGGCGCTGCATTTCGTGGTCTGGACCGCGCTGCCGACGCTGCTTTACGCCAACCTGCCGCTCGATCTGATCGAGGCGCTGACCTATGGCCGCGAATGGCAGCTCGGCTACGACAAGCTGCCGCCGCTGCCGTGGTGGCTCGTTGAGATCATGCACCGGGCGTTCGGCGCCGACGCCGCCTATTACGCGCTGGCGCAGGCGGTGGTGATCATAGCCTTCATCGCGGTGTGGGCGACGGCACGGCCGCTCATTGGAGCGACCGGAGCACTGGTCGCCGTGCTGATCATCGACGGCATGCATTACTTCCAATACACCGCGGTGAAGTTCAATCACGACGTGATCCAGCTGCCGTTCTGGGCGCTGGCCGGCTACGCTTTCCACGCAGCGCTCAAGCGCGGGCGCCTCGGCCACTGGGTCCTGCTCGGATTTTCCTTCGGCAGCGCGCTGTGGGCGAAATATTTTGTCGTCGTATTGGCGGCGCCGTACGCGTTGTTCCTCGTCTTCGACCGCGACGCGCGCCGCGCTTTGGCGACGCCCGGGCCATGGCTTGCGCTGATCGTCGCGCTGGTCATCGCCGCGCCCCATGTCGTCTGGTTGTTCCAGACCGATTTTCTGCCGTTGGCCTATGCCGAGCACCGCGCGGCGGATGTGCGCGGCTGGTACGACCATATTCTGCATCCGGCGGTGTTTCTCGGCAGCCAGATATTCTTCCTGCTGCCGTCATTTTTCATTGCCGCGCCGCTGTGGCCGCGAACAACTCCCGTCCCCCTTGTGGGGAGGGGTAGGGGTTGGGGGTGGGGGTCGCGAGGCGCAGTCGCAAGCGTCGACGAGCGCGCTTTACCTCCCGACCCCCCACCCTACCCTCCCCCACAAGGGGGGAGGGTTTATGCGGCCGATACTTTCGACCGGCGCATCGTGACGCTGCTCGCGTTCGGGCCAGGCCTCGCCATGATCGCGCTGATCGCCGTCAGCGGCCGCGGCACCTTTGCCATGTGGGGCTATCCGCTGTGGCTTTTTGTCGGGCTTTGGATCGTGCTGATGCTGCGCGCTGCACTCGACCGCGCGCGACTAGCCCACGCCATCGCGCACTGGGGCGTCGTGTTCTTAATCTTCGCCGTCGTCTTCCTGGTCAATTACTCGGTGCTGCCGCTGATCGATCATCGCTATCGCGCGGTGTTCTATCCGGGCGACACGCTCGCGGCGACGCTGACGCAGCGCTTCCACGACGCCACGGGAACAAAGCTGCGTTACGTCGTCGGCGCGATGTGGGACGGCGGCAATCTCGCGCACTATTCGCCGGACCAGCCCGAAGTTCTGATCGACGGCCTGCCGCGCCGCGCGCCGTGGATCGATCTTGCCGATCTGCGCAAGAAAGGCGCCATGGTGGTGTGGAGCGGCGGCGACACCGCGCACCTGCCGCCGCAGTTCGCAACCGTCGCCGGCAATGCCGAGGTCGGCGCGCCGTTCGACCTGCCGATGCGCCGCGGCGGCGGCACGCTCCATGTCGGCTGGGCGATCCTGAAGCCGCAGTGACGATCGTCATTCTGGGGCGCCGCAAAGCGGCGAGCCCGGAATCCATATCCCCTGTCTATACGGAATATCGCTCGGCGCGGGTTCTGCCCGTTCTGTGATTACCGATTCCGGGTGTCTCGCTGCGCTCGGCCCCGGAATGACGGACTTACATCACCGCCTTGATCACTCTTC
>CAWCJX010000072.1:0-12593 GCA_963795865.1 uncultured Alphaproteobacteria bacterium | reverse complement strand
CGACGCGGACAGCAGCACCGGCCAGCAGGTTGGCGTCAGCTCGCCGAGCCGCCTGGTCAGCTCCAGGGAGTGCCAGGTGTTCTTGCCGAAGTCGTGCGCCGGGTCGATGACGATCCGCGCCGGGTCAACGCCGGCCCGGCGCGCCCCGCTCGGCGAGCCCGAGCACGCGCTCGGTCACGTCCGCCATGACGTCGGTGAAGAACGGCCGGAACGGCCGGGTACGCGGCGTCAGGGTGCCGACATGCGAGAGCAGCGACCACGCCGAACTGCGCGGCCACGTCCACAACCTCGGATCCCAGCCGCTCCAGGTGTCGTCGAGCAGGTCGGCGCCCGCCTCGCAGACCGCTCTGGCCGGCTCGTGCCGCCAGGTGTCCGCGCTGATCACTAGGTCCGGGTAGGCCGCACGGACCGACGCGACGAACGGGACCACGCGGCGGATCTCCTCGGCCACGGTCGCCTCGGGGCCCGGCTTCGCCCGGGACGCCGCCCACGTCGAGGATGTCCGCGCCTTCACGGCGGCCTTCGGCTCCGACGATCTCGATGCCAGCGTGCTGCTGCTGCCGGACCTCGGCGTCATCGAGGCCGAGGACCCGCGCTTCAAGAGCACCGTCGCCGCCATGGAGCGCGAGCTTTTGCGCGAGACCCACGTCATGCGCTACGCCAGCGCCGACGATTTCGGGCTGCCGGTCACCGCCTTCCTGATCTGCCGGTTCTGGCTGATCGACGCCTGGTGGTCGCTCGGCCGGCACGAGGATGCGCGTGACCTCTTCGTCGACGCCTTGAAGCATCGCAATCGATACGGCCTCCTGTCGGAGGATATCGACCCGCAAACCGGCACCATGTGGGGAAATTTTCCCCAGACCTATTCCATGGCCGGCCTCATCCTGACCGCGATGCGGCTGTCGCGCAGCTGGGAAGATCGCTATTGGCGCTGAGCGGGCGCATCGGGATCGGCCGTCGCCGCCTTTACGATCGTCGCACGGATGCAACCATCCGCCCGCTCAGGCGTTAGGAGCCGGAGGCTGTTGAGATGGACGCGATCGGGCGCAAGCGGTGGGCAATCGCGGAAGGGTATATTCCCTCCCAGAGCTCGTTCGCCGATCGCGCGCTGATCTCGCACGAGACCGCCTGCATCCTCAATGCCGGCGAGCGTGACGCGCATGTCGCGATCACGATCTTTTTCGCCGATCGAGACCCGCTCGGCCCCTATCGGGTGACCGTCGCGGCCCGCCGCACCCTACATTTGCGGTTCAATGATCTCGATGATCCCCAGCCGATACCGCGCGACACCGACTATTCGACCGTTATCGAGTCGGACGAGGCGATCATCGTGCAGCATACGCGGCTCGATTCCCGTCACCCGGAAGTGAGCCTGCTGTCGACCACCGCCTACGCAGAGGCATGAGCGGTCTCCGGTACCGTCGTGCCATCCGGTCAGATATTCAGGGCGATCGGTATCGGCCTATGGCCTCTCGTTCAGTTCGGCCTGGGCTAGAGTGATTCGCTTTCGCAAGGGCCTTCTCGCACAAGGGAGGAGTTGGAATTCGGGTTCAGTTCCATCACGGTTGCGTGGTTAGGAGTTGTGGCGGCATCGCGGCCGCAAGGAACCAAAGCGCGCCGTCCGCACTTGTCAGGTCGAAACAACCTCGGGAGATCGCGTTGTGATCGTTGTGGTTTCGAACCGGGTTGCCCGGATACAGGCGGACGAGCCGATCACCGGCGGTCTCGCATCGGCTTTGTTGCCGGCCGTCAAAGATTCGGGAGCCATATGGGTCGGGTCGAGCGGTCGGCTCCGTGACGCCTCCGGAAAAGATTCATTTGCGGAGATCGAGGCGCTCGGATCGGGCGCCTTGGCGACCGTCGACCTGCCGTCGGCGCACTATAAAGGCTATTATGAGGGCTTCGCCAATTCCGGCCTGTGGCCTGCGCTGCACTCGCGCGCCGATCTGGTGCAGGTGACGCTCCAGGACTACAAGTCATATCGCGAGGTCAACGCGTTCATGGCGCGCGCGCTGTTGCGCTTCAACCGGCCGGACGCGACCTTCTGGGTCCAGGATTACCACTTCCTGACACTGGGATCGGAGCTGCGGCGGCTCGGGGTCGAGCAATCGATCGGCTTTTTCCTGCATACGCCGTGGCCGGCGCGTTCCATCATGCAGAGCGTACCCCAGCATCGCGAACTCGTTCTGGCGATGCTGGCCTATGATCTGATCGGCTTTCAAACCGATGAGGATCGGCTGAACTTCCGGGACTACGTCAGGCATGAATTCAGCCTGGGTGCCGCCAATGATACGGTCGTGTCGAGCCAGGGCAAGTCGAAGCTCGCGACCTTTCCGATCGGCATCAGCGTGGATGATTTCGCCCCGCGTGCCGCCAAGTCGGCCACCCGTCCGGACGTCGCCCGCTTGCGGGAGAGCTTGCACAGCAGCAAGCTGGTCCTGGGCGTCGATCGGCTCGATTATTCCAAGGGCATCGCCAATCGGATCCAGGCTTTCGACCGCATGCTGGTGGCGGAGCCGGCGCTGAAGCGGCAGGTCTCGCTCCTGCAGATCGCCGTTCCCTCGCGCGGCCAGATTGCAGCCTACCGGGCGCTCAAGACCGAGCTCGCCACCCTGGTCGGGGAGGTCAACGGCCGGCACGCCGACGTGGATTGGATGCCGATACGCTACCTCAACAAGGGCTTCGCGCAGTCCACCTTGGCGGGCTTCTACCGTACCGCCCAGGTGGGGCTGGTGACGCCGCTGCACGACGGCATGAACCTGGTCGCCAAGGAATATGTGGCGGCGCAGAATCCGTCCGATCCCGGGGTCCTGGTCCTGTCCGAGTTCGCCGGCGCCGCCCGCGAGCTCCACACCGCCGTGCTGGTCAATCCGCACGATATCGACGGCATGGCGCGGAAGATTTCGCTGGCGCTGAGCATGCCGCTCGAGGAGCGGCGCGAGCGCTGGCTTGCCATGATCGACAAGCTGCGAGCGACGTCCGTGCAGACCTGGTTCTCCGATTTCGTCCGCATGCTCGACGACGTGCAGCGCGTTGTGCGGCCGGTTCCGGCGCGCCGCTTCGCGCCGGCAGCGATCGGTCATATGGAGCGCAGCCTCGCGCAGACCAGCTGAGGACTTGATCGGGCTCGATCGCGGGCCGTCAGAGCGCCATCCCGCCATCGACCAGATGCGGCTGGCCGGTGATGTAGCTCGACTCGTCGGAGGCCAGGAAGACCGCAAGCGCCGCCACCTCGGCGGGGGTTCCGAGCCGGCCCATGGGCTGCCGCTCGATGAAGCCGCGGCGGATGTCCTGCGCCGAGCGTCCGGTCTCTTTCGCCGCGGCCGCGACCCGCTGGTCGAGCGAAGGCGACTCGATGGTGCCGGGGCAGATCGCATTCACCCGGATACCCTGCAGGATGAAATCCGCGGCGACCGCCTTGGTCAGCCCGATGACGGCCGCCTTGGTGGCCCCATAGGCATATCGGTTGGGCACGCCCCGGATCGAGGAAACGGCGGACGAGATATTGATGATCGAGCCCGCCGCCGTTCGCGATCATGCCGGGCAGGAAGGCCCGCAGCGTGCGGTGCATCGACGTTACATTGAGGTCGAACGAAAAATTCCAGTCGTCCTCCGCGCAGGCCAGCACGCTGCCGTTGTGCACATAGCCGGCGCAGTTCGCCAGCACGTTCAGCGGCCCGGTTTCCCGGGCCATGGTCTCCGGCCAAAGCCTCCACCGCGGGGGTCGAGCGCACATCGAGCTTGTGATGCGTGGCGCCGGCGAGATCCTGCAGCTTCGAGGTCTCCACATCGGTCGCGATCACCTTGGCGCCTGCGGCCACGAAGGCCTCCGCGATGGCGCGGCCGATGCCCTGCCCCGCGGCGGTGACGAGCGCGACCTTGCCTGCGAGCCGTCCGGTCATGGGATACTATGTCCTCTGTGGAAATCAGGATGCGGGCGAGAAAAGACGCAAGCGAGCTTCAAGCGGCCTGCTGGGCCAAACGACTCATCTCGCGCTGAACAAGATTACGATACAATCCGTTGTGCCGTGCCAAATGATCGGGTGGGCCATCCTGGACCACCTCCCCGGCATGCAGCACGACCACCCGATCGAAATGGCGCACGGTCGAGAGCCGATGCGCGATCGCAATCACGGTTCGTCCGCGCATGAGCCGGCCGAGCGCTTCGCGGATGGCCTCCTCGGAATCGCCGTCAAGCGCGGAAGTGGCTTCGTCCAGCAACAGGAGCGGGGCATCCTTCAGGAAGGCACGGGCGATCGCAATGCGCTGGCGCTGCCCGCCCGACAGCTTCACGCCGCGTTCGCCCACGATGGTCTCGAGGCCGCCGGGCAGCGCTTCGAGGAAATCCCCGCAACGAGCGGCGAGCGCGGCGTCGAGCACCTCCCGGTCCGATGCGTCCGGGCGGCCGTAGCGGATGTTCTCGACGGCGGAGCGGTGAAAGAGCGAAATATCCTGCGGCACCACCGCGATGGCGGCGCGCAGGCTCTCCTGCGTCACCTGCGATATATCCTGACCGTCGAGCAGGATCCGTCCGCCGTGCAGGTCGTAGAAGCGCTGCAGGAGGGCGAACAGCGTGGATTTGCCGCTGCCCGACGGTCCGACCAAGCCGACGCGCTGACCCGGATCGAGCCTGAGATTCAAATGCTCGAATACCCGGCTCCCGTCGGCATAGCGGAACTTGACGCCCTCGAACTCCACCCTGGCGCCATGCCGGATCAGCGGCTTCGCCCGGGGATGATCGCGCAGCTCGTGCGGGACCAGCAGCGTCGCCAGCGCCTCCGACAGCCGCGCGAGGTGCTGCGTGACATCGACCAACGCCACCGCCAGGTCGCGCGTGGCGTGGAGAACGGACAGTCCCAACGTGCATGCCAGAACCACGTCCCCGGTGGTGGCGAGGCCGCGCTGCCAGAGAACGATCGCCCAGGCCAAGAGCCCGAGCGTCAGCACGATGGTCACCACGGCGTGCATGATCCGCAGCTTTTCGAGATAGAGCAGGCTGCGCCGGCGCGCCGTCATCTCGCGATCGATGGTGGCATCGAACCGGCAATGCTCCCGGCTCAAGCCGCAAAAGGCCCGCACCAGCTGCATGTTGCTGACCACGTCGACCATCTCGCCGTCGACCGCCGCGGTCTTGTCGGCGAAATCGTGATGCAGCGGCCGCCCGGCGGCGGCGAGGCGGAACATCACCACCACCATGACGCCCCCGACCAGCGCCAGCCCGGCCGCCATGGCGGCGCTGATGGTCAGCACGAAGCCGATCGCCGCGACCGTCGCGGCGCAGGGCGGCAATACGTTCCACATCGACATATTTTCCAGAGTGAACACGGCGTTCGAGGTCGCGGTCACGCGGCTGGTCAACATGCCGGGCAGTCGGTCCGCGAAGTAGCTCGGCGAATGCCCGGTCAGGTGGCGGAACAGATCGCGGCGCAGGTCGCCGGTGACGCCCACGAAGGTGAAGTTGGCGACCCAGCTCGCCAGCCGCCACAGCAAATTATCCGCCGCGATGAGGCAAACCAGCAGAAGAAATGCCAGCCATATGCCGCCGCCGATCTGCCCCCCCGACAAAGTATCGACCAGATATTTCACGCCATATTGCGTGCTCACCGAACAGGCAACGGCCGCCAAGACTGCAATCAGGATGAGCAGGTGGCGAACCCGGCCGCAGCCGGACATATCGGTACACGAAACCCAATGGGTGGGTGGCATAGCGGCAAAGATCGTTCATGCCCGCCGGTTCTCCACATTCCTGCTCGAGCCAGGCGATCGGCCGGCGAGAGCGTGCCTTGGCAATCTTGAAACGCCTGTGGTTTTCCCGTGGTCGAATTTTGACAATCGAACTTTGTCGCCCCGCCCTTGGTCCATCGCTGCCGTGCAGTAGGGGCGACGTTGCGGGAGGCGAAAAGTTCCCGAGGCTGTTCAAAAAAATGTTTGATGCCGCGAATTGAAATTTCTGCCGCCTTCTTCGTTGTCCGTTTCGATGCCGGGATCAACGGGCTGGAGACATTCTCCAAGCGAATAGGAGGTAGCATTCATGCGCATCGCTCAGGTGGCGCCGCTGTCGGAAGCCGTCCCCCCGAAACTCTACGGCGGGACCGAACGGGTGATCCACTGGCTGACGGAAGAGCTGGTCGCGCTCGGTCACGACGTCACCTTGTTCGCAAGCGGCGATTCCCTCACCTCGGCGAAGCTCGACGCCTCCTGGCCGCGCGCGCTGCGCCTGGACGGATCGGTACGGGACGCCAATGCGCTGCACATGCTGATGCTGGAGCGCGTGCGGCAGCGCCGGGGCGACTTTGATTTCCTGCACTTCCACCTGGACTATTATCCCTTCTCGCTGTTCTCCCGCCAATCGACGCCGTTCGTCACCACGCTGCATGGCCGGCTCGACCTGCCCGAGCACCAACCGGTCTTTACGACCTTCTCGTCGGTGCCGGTGATCTCGATCTCCAATGCGCAACGGCGGCCGCTCCCGCAGGCGCGCTGGGTGCGGACCATCCATCATGGCCTGCCCGAGAAGCTGCTGATGCCGCAGGCCGTCACGCCGCAGTATTTCGCGTTCCTGGGACGCATCGCTCCGGAGAAAGGCGTCGACCGCGCCATCCGGATCGCGCAGCATTGCGGCATTGAGCTCAGGATCGCCGCCAAGGTCGACAATGCGGACCGCGACTACTACCAGGAGAAGATTCGGCCGCTCATCGCCTCCACCAATACCGAATATATCGGCGAGATCGGCGAGAGCGAGAAATCCGCGTTTCTCAGCGGGGCCATCGCGCTGCTGATGCCGATCGACTGGCCCGAGCCGTTCGGCCTGGTCATGATCGAGGCCATGGCGTGCGGCACGCCGGTCATTGCGTTCAATCGCGGCTCGGTCCCGGAGGTGGTCGACGAGGGCGTGACCGGCTTCATCGTCGAGGACGAGATCGGCGCCATCGGGGCCGTCGATCGCTTGTCGCAATTGTCGCGCGGGCGAATCCGTGAATGCTTCGAGGAGCATTTCACGGCGCGGCGGATGGCGCTCGACTATGTCGCCGCCTATCGGGACCTGATCGAGGGGATGTCGTCGCGCCTGCGGCTGGTGGTCGACGAAGCGCCCTCTTTGCAGGTGGCGGCCGAAGGACACTGAGCGCGCTCGCCTCCCGACGGCGATGCCGCATGACGAGCAGGCCGGCATGGCCGCTCACTCGCGCGGCGGCCGGGTTTCCGGCAGCAGGAACCAGACGGCGGCCAAGCCGAGCGCCGCGACGCTCGCCAAGCCCAGGAAGGCGAATTCGCTGCCGAAGTGATCGCTGGCGTAGCCCGCGAACGTGGTGCTGAGCGAGGCGCCGATCCCGGTGGTGGTGCCGACGATGCCCTGGCCGAGATTGAAATGTCCGGTGCCGCGGGTGAGGTCGGCGATGATGAGCGGCACCATCACGCCGAACACGGAGGCGGTCAAACCATCGAGCAGCTGCACCGCGACCAGCAGGTTCGGATCCTTGACGGTCGCAAACAGGATGCCGCGGACCGGCAGCGCCGCGAAGCCGAGCAGCAGCAACGGCCGGCGTCCCCAACTTTCGGCGCGCCGCCCGACCCACGGCGACAGCGCCGCGACCACGAGCTGCGGCACCACGATGCAGGCCGCGATCAGGACCGTCGCCCACTGGCTCGAGCGCATGGTCAGGACGCTTCCCATCAGCGGCAGCATGGCGGAGTTGGCGAGGTGGAACAACATGACGCAGCCCGCGAGGATCATGAGCGGCCGCTGCCGCAACAGGTCGCTGAACTTCGTCGGCGGCCGGTTGTCCCGCCGCCGCGCCGGCGCCGCCGTGGCAGCGCTCGGGATCGATCTCATTCGCCGACATTGCACGAAGAGCGAGAAGGGCGGGCGCGAGCAGGAGGGCGGTGACGAAGAACACGGCGCGGGCCGAGAGAAAGTAGCCGCAGGCGCCCATCGCGGCCGCCGCCAGCCCGTTGCCGATGGACGCGAAGCGGGCATTGCGGCCGAGCCGCTCGCCCACGGCCGCGTGCCCGACCAATCCGAGACTGATCGCCGCAATGGCCGGCCCCAGCACGCAACTGGCGCCGGCGTGCAGCACCGCGGCGGAGAGAACGACCGGGAATATCGGCCAAGCCGCATAGGCGAGCGCGCTGACGCTGATCGCCGCGACCGCAATGCCCGCCACCAGCCGCTCCGAGCGGGCGAAATCGACCAGGGCTCCGCCCGGAATCTGCCCCACCAGAGCCACCAGGCCGGCTGCGGACAGGACCAGCCCGATGTCGACCTGCGTCCATTTTTGCGACGTGAGATAGACCGAAACGAACGGACCGAAGCCGGTCTGCACGTCGGCCACGAAGAAGATGAACCAATCGAAGCCGCGCAAGGTGCCGCGTGAGGGGTGCGGCGGCGGCTCGATCGGCTCCTGTGGTCCGGGCGGGATATCCGGTGGCGGATCGTAATCGGTGTCGCCGACTCGGCCCGGCCTTTCGCCATGGCGCCTTATTGGTTCCGCGGGCAGGGCACGCCTCCAACATCACCGGATTATTGAAATGAAAACGGCTCGAGCTTGCCTTGAGAGCCCAGCACCACCACCGGCTTGCCGTCCTGATATTCGGGCCCGGCCTTCACCTGGTCGCGGGTGAACTCGAGGGTGACGTACCCGCTCTTGTCGGAGGGCGCAGGAAACTTCAACGCATCCCAATCCACCGCGATCTTGCGGCTGCCGACGCCGAGGAACCCGCCGAAATCGATGACCGCGGCGCGGACCTGCCCATTCCGATCCACCACGACATCCACGATCCGGCCCATATTCTCGCCGGTGGCGCTGCGGACCTCCTTTCCCAGGATTCCTTCCAGCTCATGGCTCTTGAGAATGACCACCGCGGGCGGGTTGCCCGGCGGGTTGGCGGCCGGACTGCCGGCGACCGGATTTCCGGCGGCCGGATTGCCGGTGGGCGGGTTACCGGTGGGCGCGCTGTTTTCAGGCTGATCGGTTCGTGCCGGCGCCGAATTGTCGTCCGCCAGCGTGAAAGGGATCGCGGCCACGACCCCAAGGAGCGTGATCGCCACCACCACCGCGACGGCTCGGTGATTCTTCGCGCATCGGGGCTCCGGCAAAGCCTAGGCTCAGATCACCAAGCCGCAGCCGGCCCCGTTGTTCCATTGGTAGTTCGTTACCGTCGGATCAGCTTATTTCATTCGGGCGAACCGACCTCACGCGGCGAGCAGACGACGGAAACCTGAACCTTCCCGCGCGTGCGCAGAATGTCGAGCGAGACCGCCTCCTTATGGCGGCGCACCTTGAGATCGACGCTCGATGAGCCGAGCCGCAGATTGCGCAGCGTCACCTCTTCCAGGAACGAAGGCAGCCGCGGATTGCGCAAGCGAATCTCGCCCTTGCCCGGGTCGAACTCGAGCCCCAACGCGGCCTCGAGCAACGCGAAGGGCGTGGCGCTGGCCCAGGCCTGCGGCGAGCAGGCGACCGGATAGAGCGTGGGCCCACGGCCGCGCTGGCGTTGAAAGCCGCAGTACAGCTCGGGCAGCCGGCGCGCATCCATGTAGGTGGCGGCTCGAAACAGCCCCGTGAACAGCTGCTCGACCGCCTGGGTGAATCCATAGCGGGCAAGCCCGAGCGCGATCAGCGCATTGTCGTGCGGCCAGATCGAGCCGTTGTGATAGGACATCGGATTGTAGCGGGCCTCGCCCCTGGCCACGGTGCGGATGCCCCAGCCGGAATTGAACCGGGTCTCCATGAGACCGCTCGCCACCAGGGCGGCGCGCTGCGGAGCCGCGATGCCGGCATACAGCACCTGTCCGGCATTGGAGGTGCGGACGCGGCAGGGCTGTTTCGCGCCGTCGAGCGCCAGCGCGTAGGTTTCGATCTCCGGGCACCAGAACGCGGCTTCGAAACGCTGCGCCAGGCGGCGCGCTTGGCTCTCGAGCTGGTGCGCCAGCGCGGCATGCCCGAGCCGCCGCGCGCAGCCGGCCGCCGCGCGCTTGGCCGCAAAGACATAGCCCTGGACCTCGGCCAGAGCGATGGGACCCTCCGCCAGGCGTCCATCGGCGTGGAAGATGGCGTCGTGCGAATCCTTCCAGCCTTGATTGGCCAGCCCCTGCTCGGTTTCGCGCCGGTATTCGACAAAGCCGTCGCCATCAGGATCGCCGGCGCCGTCGATCCAGCGCAGCGCGGCCTCGACCGCGGGCCACAGCTCGCGCAGCGTTGCTTCATCGCCGGTCCGCTCGAAATAGGCCCCGGCCAGCAGCACGAACAGCGGCGTGGCATCGACACTGCCATAGTAGAGGCCGAAAGGCACTTCGTGCAGCGCCGCCATCTCGCCCGAGCGCATCTCATGCAGGATCTTTCCCGGCTGCGCATCGGAGCGCGGATCGGTCGTCTTGGCCTGGTAGGCCGCAAGGCGACGCAGAACGCCGCACGCCACGTCCGGATTCCACCACAGCATCTGCAGCGCCGTGATCAGCCCGTCGCGACCGAAGGTCGTCGAATACCAGGGGATCCCGGCATAGGGGTAGCGTCCCTGCGGCGTGTCGGTCATCAGCATGGAGATGTCCGCAGCCGAGCGGCACAGGACTTCGTTGAACAGCTCGTTCGAACTCTCGACCGTCGTGCCGCCGACCGTTGCGGCGCGCAGCTCGCGCCGCGCCGCCAGCAAGCCGCGCATGAAGGGCATCGGACGCTCGTCCGCCTGGTCGCACGCGACCGCGAGGAAGAGGGGCTGCACGGCGCCGGAGGCGACCCGCAGCTGGTAGGAAGCGGCATTCACGGCGAGCTGGCCGGGCGGCGGATCAAACGTGAGCCTGGTGCGCCGCGTCTTGCCGTCCAGCCCGCGATAGCTCAACAAGACCTGATCGGGGCCGGCGACCTTGCGGGTCACGACGCCGCGACGGTCGCGACGCAATCCGCGCACCTCGAACAGATCGGCAAAATCGCTGTCGAACCGGAGCACCAGCCGCAAGTCCGCGGCGCGGTCGCCGAAGTTGCGCACCCCCAGCCGCTGATAGGCGGTCCCGCGCCACAGGAAGACCGTACGCACAATGTGCAGCGTGTCCTTCTGCAGCACGATCCGCTGGTCGGAGAAGATATCCGGATTGGTCAGATCGACCGCCAAGAGCGCGTTGTCGTCGCGCAGATTGGAGCCGAGCAGCAACGGCTGCAGCTCATTGACGGTCAATTCGAGCCGCGAGAGATGACGCGTGTCGCAATGGAACAGTCCGTCCGGTCCGCCCGCCGAGGCCCCGACGTCGCCATGGCTGTCCATCACGATGAACGTATCGCCGGATTTGAGCGCACGGCGCGCCCGCGTCGCCGCGTCCGCGACCGCAATGTAGAACGGAGCCTCCGGAATCGGATCGACGTGGAGGGCCTGCACGGCGGCGTCGGGGGGCATGAGATTTTTGCCTTTCCGGTTGTCGGGTGCCGCCTGTTCGCGCGCATGCCGGAAGCGAATGCGCAGAACCACAACAATTTAGGTCGTCGAGTTCGCCGCGCAAGTGCCGCGCCGGAATCCGCCGGGATGGAACTCGGGGCCTCTCGGCTCGCCCGCCGCCCGGCGGGCTGGATATTGGGGAATTGCTCTGGCATGTTGAACATCCTGGATGTCCCATGATCTTGTTCCGGCGTGGTCGCGGCAGCCGGGCCGCGCGCGCCGATCAAATTGTCCGTTCCGGAATCCTCAAGCACCCGAGGACTTGCCGTCGGAACCGATCCGTCCGCGTCGGAACGCGGGCGCAGCGTGAATCATCACATGACCATTTCACAACAAGCACCCGCGGAATTCATCGCGGCGCTCGATCGCACCGGCACGCACCGCACCACCCCGATGGGGCCGGCGATGTGGTGTGGCGGGTGTGGGGCACCGGCGCGCCGCTGGTTCTGCTGCACGGCGGCACCGGCAGCTGGATGCACTGGGTGCGCAACATCGAGGCGCTGGCGGGTGATTTCATGCTGCTGGTTCCGGACCTTCCGGGATCAGGCGAATCCGCAACGCCGCCAGCGCCGATCTCCGCCGACGGCATCGGGGCCACCTTGGCGAGCCGGGGTGGCGAGCCTCATCGGGCCGCAGACGCGCTTTGCGGTCGCGGGATTTTCCATGGGTGGGCTGATCGCCGGCTATGTGGTCCGGCACGCCGGCGCACGCGCCCAATCCCTGGTGCTGGTCGGCGCCACCGGCACCGGGGCGCCGCGCGGCCCGATGGAGCCGCTGAAGTCCTGGCGCCGGCTGGGGACCGAAGCCGAGAAGGCGGCCACGCATCGGCACAATCTCGGCATCCTGATGATCCACGATCGGGCCAAGATCGACGCGCTCGCGGTGCACATGCAGAAAATAAATGCCGAGCGCTCGCGCATCCGCGGCAAGCACGTCTCCCATACCGGCACGCTCGCCGAGTGCCTATCGGGCTTTCAGGGCCGGCTCGCGGGCATTTGGGGCGAGTTCGACGCGACCGCCGTTCCCTATCTGGCAGAGCGCGGAGAAAAGCTCCGGCAATTCCAGCCGCAGGCCAGCTTCGAGATTTTCGAAGGCGCCGGCCATTGGGTCCAGTACGAGGCGGCGGAGCGCTTCAACCGCCGCCTGCGCGAGCTGGTAACGACGGCTTAGAG
>CAWCJX010000071.1:0-28772 GCA_963795865.1 uncultured Alphaproteobacteria bacterium | reverse complement strand
CGGCGGGTCGGGGTCACCGCCTGGACGGTGTTCGGGGCAGGGCACGCTCGGGGTGCTCGCGGAGGGCCTTGCGCTCGGCCCGCTTGATCTTCTCGAACTTGTAGATCTCGGTACCCTTGCCGTATCCGCTGCCGCCAATCCGCTGGGCAAAACGCTCTTGAAAATAGGGATCTGTCATGGGTCGTCCGTGAGGGTGCAAAAAAAGGAGGAGGGAAAACGCCTAGTGTAACCAGCCCGCCGGGCTGAGGCAACCGGGGGCGGCCCCTGGTAGTGGTACAGTTTGGCCTGCCTGGCACACGTTCCCACGGTCAACCTGACGGCCGGCTGTGCTCACGAGTGTTGCTACTGTTACGCCCGCGGCTACCTGACGCACCCTCTGATTCGACTTGACGGCAGCGTGCCCATGGGCGGGCGTTTTACAACACGCTTGGCCGCGGCGGTTTGCCCACTTTTGTCGCGTTGTAGACCCGTGCCAGCCGGGCCCCGATGCTCTCTCGTAGAGGATTCGTGTCGTGTCGGCAAAGCCGGTCTTCACCCCGGCCCCAATTCCCGGTACATTGTACCCCGACATCGATGGCAGGAAGCGGTCTCATTGCTAGCAACAGGAGGTTTGCGATGAGGGTAGAACCCCAGCCGACGGAGGTGCGACGCATTGTCATTGCGATGTTCCGAAAGTTCGGAGCAGAGACCCGGAGCCTGTTCGGGATGGAGGAGAAGATCCTCATCAACGAAGGCCAGTACGCTGCCCGGACATATCGAGTGGGCGAGCTGATGGCCATGTGGTTGGTGGGAGTCGGCATCGTTCACCCGAACATGGCCTAACGAGCCGGCGCGGCTGTCGGGTTCGGGACCTGGATGAGTGATGGTGAACGATCATCCAGTTTCCGTCCTTCTTCTGGAACACAAAAGTATACGGCGACACCCAGATATCCGGCTTCCCGTTCACATCGGTATCGAAGTGGCAGTAGCCCGTTTCGATCCCGATGTTCCAAACGACCTTGACGGCGTCGTCGCGATCGAAGGCGACGGATTCACCCCGTTTCATACGCGGAATGAAATAGACACGAATTGTTTCTCACCCGTCGAGCGGCTTCTCGCTGCCTCCGTCGATAGCAGTCGGGCGTCCTGGTCATAAAGCTGCGACAGCCTCGAACCGGGCATGAACGTCGTCCTCTGGCCCGGCCAATGCCATCTGACGCAGCCCGGTCGCAAATAGCGCAAAGAGGGTGGCGGCGATAACGCGCATCCGGCAGTCCTCCAAACGGGGTCGGCGACCGCGCGAAGGTCGACAGCTCGCGCAGCCCCGACGACGGTGCAATCATACCGCACAGCGTGCGCCGACGGAAAGAATTCTACTTTGCATGGGGTTGTTTTATATAAAAACGGTTCCCCCGTCCTCGATGCCCGCCGGTCCGGCAGGGGAAGCCCCCTCACGCTCGCGGCTCGGCGTGGCCGATCACCCGCTTGACGGCGGGGAAGCGGCGGCGCAGCCCGCGTTCCAATTCGTCGACGAATTCGTGGACCTCGCTGACGGTCCGGGCCGGATCGACGTCGCAGTGAAAAATGACGATGCGGCCGTCGCCGGTATCGCGCATGCGCACGTCGTGCACATCGCGCAGCGCAGTGGTCGCGGCCGCGAGCGCTGCGAGCGTATGCTCGACCTCGGCGACATCGGCCGCAGCCGCGTCGCTGCCGGCGGAGCCTTCCATCTGCAGCGGCTCGATATGGGTCTCCACCTCGATGACCGGCGCGATGTCCTTGCGGATCGCCGCTTCCAGGCCGTCGGCGATGTCGTGGGCGGCGCCCAGCGACAGCGTGCCGTCGACTTCGAGATCGAGCGAGATGGTGAGCCCTTCGGGTATGGCGTGGACGGTGACATGATGCACGGGCAGGCCGCGGTTGCGCGCGATCACCATCACGCGCTCCATCACGGTCTCGTCGTCGAGCGCGCGCGGCGTCACGTTGACGCCGATCTCGGCATTGGGCAGCGCCGTCCGCACCGCCGCCCCGATATTCTCCTTCATCAGTTCGATGCGATCGAGCGGCAAAGTGCGGCTGGCGCCGACGTCGATCTCGCCGATCACGGTGCCGCCGACCTGGCGGGTGCGCACGCGCTCCACCGAGGCGACATTCCCCACCTTGCTGGCGATCGCGGTGATGCGGTCGGCGATGCCTTCGGGAGCGGTATCGGTAAGGGCGTCGATGGTGCGGCGGCCGAGCCGCCAGCCGGCCAGGCAGACGAACAGCGCGACCACCATGGCGGCCGCCGAATCCGCCCAGGGGTAACCGAGCCGGATGCCGACGAGGCCGATCAGGACCGCCGCCGACGACCACATGTCCGAGCTGAAATGCAGTGCATCGGCCTCCAATGCCGGGCTCGAGGCGTCGACGGCGACGCGGGTGAGCACGCGGGCGCGATAGAAGTCGATGGCGATGGAGGCCACGATCACCGCAAACGCGGCGGCGGTGGCCTCGACCGCGTGGGGGCGGTCGCCCATCAGCCGCCCGGCCGATTCCCACATCACCACGCCGGACAGAATGAACAGCAGCGCCGTCTCGGCGAGCGCCGCGATGTTCTCGATCTTGCCGTGGCCGTATTGGTGGTTGAGGTCCGCCGGCTTGTCGGCCATGCGCACCGCGAAATAAGTCATCACCGTCGCCGCAAGGTCGATCAGCGAGTGCGCCGCCTCCGACAGGAGGGCGAGCGAACCGGTGGCGATGCCGACCACGGCCTTGCCCAGCGTCAATCCGCCCGAGGCGACGATCGAGCCGAGCGCGACGCGTTCCTTTTCGGTCGTCATGGAGCCCCCGAATCCAGGCGTGAATTCGGTTCACAATACCATTATAGCAAGACGGCCGGATGTGCTCGTGACGCAGGCCGGCCGCGGGAGGAGAGCCGATGGAGAAGGCCGAGATCAGGCCCGGCGTGTGGATGGCCTATGAGGACCATTGGTTCGGTCCGCCCTGGACCACGCCCGAGACCGTGGTGATGATCCACGGCAACGCGGAGTCCTCGCGGGCCTGGAGCGCTTGGGTTCCCCACCTCGCCGGCCGATACCGGGTCCTGCGTCCCGATCTGCCGGGCTTCGGCGCCTCCACCGAGCCGCCGGGATACGGCTGGAGCGCCGGCGAACTCGCGGCCGATATCGGGCGGTTTCTCGATGCTCTCGCCGTCGGGAGGTGCCACCTGATCGGCGCCAAATATGGCGGCTCGGCCTGCATGCAGTTCGCCGCCGACAGCTCCCATCGCCTTTCGTCGCTGTGCCTGTTCGGGTCGCCGTTCCGCGGCAGCGGCAGCGGCAATGCCGATGCCATCCGCGCCAACGGCGTGCGGCAATGGGCGGCGGAGACCCAGCGTGCCCGGCTCGGCAGCGACGCGCCGCAGGCGCAGGTGCGATGGTGGACCGAAGAACTCATGGGCAAGACCAATGTGCGCGCCGCCTACGGCGCCGCCTCGGCGCGCGTCGACATGGATCTCGACGCCATGCTGCCGCGCATCGGCGTTCCCACCCTGATGGTGACGACGCAGGAAAGCGGCCTGCAGTCGATCGCGACCGTGGAGCGGCATGCCGCGCGCATCCCCGATGCCGAAGTCATCGTGCTTCCCGGCGACAGCTATCACATCGCGGCCTCCGCGCCCGATGTCTGTGCCCGGCACGCGCTTGCGGTTCATCGATGCGGTGTCGCAGGGCCGCCGTGCGCCTCGCAGGACCGTCGCCGCCGCGCCGGCCGGGGACTGACCATGGGCAATCCGCATATTCCGGGCAGCCATTCCGCCGGCGCGGAATGCTTCAAGACCGCGCCGACGCGCCGCGCCGCGGCCGGCGTCATCTTCGGCGCCGGTGCCGCCTCGCTTGCGCCCTGGGCGCGGCTCGCCGCGACGGCTGCGCTGGTCGCCGACACCGGGTACGGCGCAGGTCGCCTATCCCGTCCGTCCGGTGCGGATCGTGGTGCCGTTTGCGCCGGGCGGCGGCGCCGATCTGATGGCGCGCATGCTCACGCCGCATCTGCAGCAACGCCTCGAGCAATCCTTCTTCGTCGACAACCGCGCCGGAGCGGCGGGACGGATCGGGGCGGCAGCGGTGGCGAAGGCCGACCCCGACGGCCACACCCTGCTGATGACGACGGAGTCCTCGATCGTCATCGCTCCTCATATCGGCGTTGCCATGGTCTACGATCCGATCAAGGACTTCGCGCCGGTCTCGCTGCTCACCCGCAATCCCGTGGTCCTGGTCGTGCACCCCTCGGTGCCCGCCGCCACCCTTGCGGACTACATCGCGCTCGCCCGCGCCAAACCGGGGCAAATGTTCTATGCCTCGTCGGGTGCGGGTGGCCCGAACCATCTCGCCGGCGAAATCTTCAAGCAGATGACCGGCGTCGACATCGTCCACGTGCCCTATCCCGGCACCGGCGCGGCGATCCCCGCGGTGATTTCCAATCAGGTCGGCGCCATGTGGGGTTTTCTGGCGGGCCTGCTCCCGCACATCCGAAGCGGCGGCCTCAGGGCGCTGGCGATCGGATCGAGAGAGCGTTCGCCCGCGCTGCCGGAGGTTCCGACCGTGGCCGAAGCCGGCGTGCCCGGCTACGAGGCGTCGTCGTGGATCGGGCTGCTGGCGCCGGCCGCGACGCGCCCGCCGGTCATCGCCAGGCTGTGGGACGCACTCGACAGCTCCATGCAGGCCCCCGCGGTGAAGGACATCCTGCTGCGCGACGGCTCCGATATCGTCGTCAGCGCGCCCGACGCGTTCGGCCGCGTGATTCATGACGACGACGCCAAATACGCCAAGCTGTCCGGCCTGTTCGCCACGGCGAAATGAACCGGGCAAGTGAATCGGCAAGTGAATCGGCAAGTGAAGCGGCTCTTGCAGCGAATCTAACCGCTGGTTCGATGCGCAGCGGATTTCAACAGGGCAGCAGAACAATGGACGCTCACCGACCGACCAGGGCGCTGGCCGCGTTCGCCGCGGGCCTCGATCCCCGCGGCTTGCCCGCCGAGGTGCGCGAGAAGCTCGGCTGGCTCCTGCTCGACTATCTGCGCGTCGCCTCGATCGGCGCGCGCCTGCCATGGAGCGAGTGGGCGCGCGGCTACATCGCGGTGGTGGCGCTGCCGGGCGCCGCGCGCGTGCTGTTTTCGCCCGACGCGCTCAATCCCGAGCATGCGACCTTCATGAACGTCACCTTCGGCAGCAGCTTCGACGGCGACGACACCCATGTGGGGGCGATGCTGCATCCCGGCGTCGCCTCCTGGGCGGCGGCGCTCGCCGTCGCCGAGCATGTCGGTGTGTCGGGGCCGGAGGTGCTGGCGGCGGTGGTCGCCGGCTATGAGACGACGATCCGCATCGGCCTTGCGGTCCAGCCCAGCCACTTCGAGCGCGGCTTCCAGAGCACCGGCACCTGCGACGGCTTCGGCACCGCCGCTGCCGCGGGCCGGCTGCTGTTTCCGCGGCGCGGACGCCGCGCAGCGCATCGTCGAGGCGATCGGACTGGCCGGCGGCTACCCCAGCGGCATCGCGCAATTCTACTACTCGGGATCGTCGGCCAAGCGCATCCAGGCGGCGCATGCGGCGCAGAGCGGGGTCGCGGCCGCGCTGCTGGCCCAGCACGGCTTCACCGGCCCGGCCGACATCCTCGAGGGCGCCGGCGGCTTCGCCCGCGCCTATGCGGACGGCTGGAATCCCGCGCTCATCGAGGACGGCCTCGGCACCCGCTTCCACCTGATGGACGTGCTGGTGAAGTCCCATGCCGCCGCGGCGCGGGTCGCCGCCGGCATCGACGCCATGCTGGCGCTGCGGCGCCGGCACGGCTTCGACGCCGCCGACATCGCGTCGATGCATATCGGCATTCCCCGCATCATCCAGGGGCGCCTGACCAACAAGCATCCGGCCGACCTGCAGGCGGCGCAGATGTGCCTGCCGTTCAGCGTCGCGCTCGCCGCGAAGATCGCGCTGCCGCTGGGGCGGATACCCTCGCTCGGGGTCGCCGACTACGAGGCGGGCCTGGGCGACAAGGAGCCTGCACGATCTCGAGGAGCGCACCACGCTCGATCTCGACGACGAGGTCGAGGCCGCCAGCAACGCGCTCTCGACCGCGGCGAAGGTCAGCGTGCAATTGCGCGACGGCCGCAGCCTCTCGCTGCTGGTGCGCGCCCCCAAGGGCAGCGCGTCCGACCCCTTCACCGGCGCCGAGCACGAGGCGCGCTTCACCCAGGAACTGTCGCGCCGGGTGTCGGCGAAAGTCTGCGCCGAGATCGTGCGGATGTCGAAGGACCTCGACCGCCTCGACCCGCGCTGGCTCGGCCGGGTGCTCGGCGAAGACCCGGCGGCGGGCGGGTAGGCGGAGGGCCTGAAAACGATATCGCCGAGAGTCAGCGCGCCGGTCGGGAGGCGAGGCGACCGACCCGGCGCGCGAGTTCACGCATGATGTGGGCCGCACCCCGGCCATTGCCGGCGCCGGGCTGTTGCGCCGTTTCGGCCGGGGGCGCGCAAGCCGGTTGCGTCGGAATGGCGTCGTCTTGCGGCAGGCTGATTTGGCCTGCTGCCAGCGCCTGATAGCGTTCGGCGGTGCGCCGATAGTAGGTGCGGGAGAAGTCGGAGGAGGCGCTTTTGGCCAAGTCCGAGAATTCCGCCGCCACTTTGAGATATCGATCGGTCCTGCTCGATGGGTACGACATACGAGTTCCCCTGCATTCCCGTCAGAACGCGTGAGGGCGGATGCCGAACCCCCAGCAACGGATCGGGTGCGGCCGATTTTCCAGCCAATTGTGGCTATTGCGGGCGGGCCTTGGCGGTCGTCGTGAATATGGCCGGCTGTTGCAGGCCGGACACCTTGCGGCTTGCAGAGCAACCGGCGAAGGGCCGGACGGCGCTGGTTCCGAGATGCCGGTTCAATTCCGCTCCACGCCCTCTCCGAGCCAATCGGCCGGTTCAAATGCCCGCGCGGGCTCCGCTGCGTTCGCAGCTTGCGGCGTCGCCTGCTCGGGGACGAGGCGACCGTCCTGCTCCGCGAGCTTGGTCTCGCCCTCCGCCATGAAGAGGTACTGCACCGCGACGCGCCGATAGCAGTCGCTGAGGAAGCCGGGCGAGGAACTTTTGGCCAGCTCGTAGCATTTGGCCGCTTCCTGCCGGTAACGGTTCGCCTTGCTCAATGAGTCCTGCATCGTCCGCCTCGAATCTCCGCGAGCTTTATGTGTCCGCGGAATTTGGGCGGCCCGATGTCGCTCCTGCGGCGATAACCCTGTCCACACCAATGAAATGCTTCGCGGGCCGCCGGCGCCATCCCATGGTACCTTCGTGCGGGCGGATGGTGGTATTTTCGATGCCTGCATTGGCGACACGGAGGCTTCCCGCTTGGACCCCGAGTTCATCTGCGAACTGTTTGCGCAATTTCGAGTGGTGACGGTTCGGCGCATGTTCGGCGGCGCCGGCATCTTCGCCGAAGGCCTCATGTTCGGGCTCGTTTTCGACGGCGCCATCTATCTCAAGGTCGACGCGACCAACGTCGCGGACTTCGAGCGCGAAGGATGCCAGCCCTTCGTGTACACGCGCGCCAAGAGCCCCGGCCGCGTCGGCCGCCATTCGCTGTCATATCGGCGTATGCCGGAACGGCTCTATGACGATCCCGACGAACTCGCGCTATGGGCCGGCCGCGCCTTCGCCATCGCGCAACGCAAGAAGGTCACGCCGCGCGCGCCAGCCAGAAAAGCGGCGCCCAAACCGCCCGCGCGAGGGCGATGACGCGAACTCGATCTGCGTCCGGCGCAAAGGTCGCGCCGGTTGCTCGAGCCGGTCGCTCTCTTGCCGAGCGCTTCAAAGCCGATGCATATAACCCGCGTTGCACCCCGCCCGCAAAGGCGGATCGCGCCAAACCGGATCGCCTCGCTTGAACGCCTCCGCGCATCGTTTCTGCGTCGCTCCGATGATGGAGTGGACCGACCGGCACTGCCGGTATTTCCACCGGCTGCTGACGCGGCGGGCGCTGCTTTACACCGAGATGATCACCACCGGCGCGGTGCTCCATGGCGAGCGCGCGCGGCTGCTGCGCTATGACGCCGAGGAGCATCCGCTTGCGGTGCAGCTCGGCGGCTCGGATCCCGCACGCGCTTGCGGCCTGCGCGCGCATCTGCGCCGATGTCGGCTTCGACGAGATCAACCTCAATGTGGGCTGTCCCTCGGACCGCGTGCAGGACGGCCGCTTCGGCGCCTGCCTGATGGCCGAGCCGGCGCTGGTCGGCGACTGCGTCGCCGCCATGAAGGCGGCGGTCGCCATCCCCGTCACGGTCAAATGCCGCATCGGCATCGACGACCAGGACCCCGAGGAGGCGCTCGATGCGCTGGCCGAGGCCGTCGTCGCCGCCGGCGTCGATGCCCTGATCGTCCACGCCCGCAAGGCCTGGCTGCAGGGCCTGTCGCCGCGGGAAAACCGCGACGTGCCGCCGCTCGACCATGCCCGCGTCTTCCGGCTCAAGGCAGCGCCATCCCGCGCTCGCGGTCGTGCTCAATGGCGGCATCGATACTCTGGAGCAGGCGGCGGCGCATCTCGGACGCGTCGATGGCGTCATGATGGGGCGCGCCGCCTACAAGGAGCCGTGGCGGCTCCTTGCAGTCGATCCCATGCTCTATGGCGTCGCGGCGCCGCTCGCCTCGGCGCGCGAGGCGGCCGCCGCCATGATCCCCTACATCGAGCGCGAACTGGCGAACGGCGTCCGGCTCAATGCCATCGTGCGCCACATGCTCGGCCTGTTCACGGGGGTTCCCGGCGCCCGCGCCTTTCGCCGCCACCTCGCCAACGCCGCCGTGAGGCCCGGTGCCGACGCCGAGGTGTTGCGCGACGCGCTGGCCCTGGTCGCGGACGGCGCCGCATTCGCCGGCAGCGCCGCGGCCTGAATGTCTGTTCCCTGTCGTGGCGGGACACCCCGCGTCGACTTTCGCGGCGGCGTTGGCGTGGCGCCGGCCATCAGCGTTACGAACTGTGCGTCGCGCCGGCCGCGTCGGCGGCTATCTCTTGAAACCTCTGCGGAGCATTCTGCCAAGTCGGAAGGCATGATCTGTCCAATCGCCCTTGGGAGAGGGCGAGGATGTCATCTCCTTAACACCCCGGCCCAACCGAAACATGATGCCCGTCCATGCCCCCTCGGGTGTCGCGTCCTGACTGAGCTGCTCTTCCAGGCGTCCCTTGAGCCGCTTGGCATTGGCTTTCTCGTGTTCGGTTGCGGCCGGGTCCAAGAATACGGCAGCAAGAGCTCGCAATTTCCGGTGAATAGCCGCAGCAGACCTTGCGTTTTCGCTTATTGGCATTTGCCACATCCTGCCATCGAATCCACCATCACTGGATGTGCACAATCTAGCGTGGAGTGGTGTGCCGAGCCAGCCGTTTCACCGGCCATCTCGCACGTCTCGAGCGGGTGATGGCTGGGCGGAAAAGTTGAGCGGCAATGAATTTGACCCCGAATTCAATTGAGGCCAGTGACCACGGCGGCCCCCCGCAGGCGTGCGCGGCAAGTTGGGTGCCGCAGGGCCTTGGCGCGGTCGGGCGGTGGGCGCTATGGCGTTCCGCGCATCGTCACCTTGTCGCCGCGCACCTCCCAGCCTTGCAGCCGGGACAGGAAGCTCATCCCGAGCAGGCTGGTCCTGAGCTGGCCGGGCGGCGCGATCAGGGCCGGCACGGCGCGCTCCACGATCGATCCGACGGCGATGCGGTCGAGCGTCACAGGGGCGGCCTGGGCGCGGCCGTTGGCGGTGTCGACGTTCACCGTGTAGTGGATCATCTCCACCGGCAGCCCGGCCGCCACCGCGGCATCATGGGTCAGCACCACCGATGTGGCGCCGGTGTCGAGCACCATCGGCACCCGCACGCCGTTGACCTCGGTCGCGACCTGGAAGTCGCCGCCGCGGCCGCGCGCGACCTCGATGGTCTGGCCGCGCGCCGCCGCGTGTCCGGGAACGAGCTCCGCCAGGATGCGGTCGCCGCCGTCGCGCAGCTCGAAGCGGAAGGTATAGGCGGCGACGAGCACGAGGGCGACGATCAACCACATCATCGCCTGCCGGAGCGCTTCGCCGAGGCGGTCGCGGAACAGCCGCACCACCGCTCCGCTGATCAGGATCAGAAATCCGATCCTGCCGATCAGCGAGGCGATGTCGCCGTCGCTCAGCGTTCCGCCGCCGAGGTTCTGACGCAGCAGAAGGAAGGCCAACGCGCCGATGACGCCGAGCAGGGTGAGGGTCGTCAGCGAGGTGCGCAAGGCGGTCTCTCCGGTCTGTGGTGGCGCGGCCCGAACGGATGGTGCCCATCGGTTCGGACCGGATCATAGCAATTATGCAGGCGGGCGGCGGCGATCAAGTCCGCGCCGGCCGGCGCCGGCCGGCGCCCGGACGGGTCGAACGGCGGGCGTCATTCCTGCGGGTCTTTGTTGCGGGCGCGAAGGCGGTGCGCGCGGCCGTATTTCATCGAGGCGAGCAATCCCCCGATCGGACCGGACAGGCGGGGTTCGCCCTGCGACGGATGGAGCGGCGGCGGATCGAAGATCAGGGGAGGCGCCGCTTCCGCCACCGGCTCGAGCGCGGTCATGACGCGCTCCGGCGGGAAGGTGACGATCACCTCGGTGCCCTCGCGCAGCTTCGATTTGAGCGAGAAGGTGCCGCCATGCAGCTCGATCAGGCTCTTCACGATGGGCAGGCCGAGCCCGGCGCCCTGTTCGGCCGATTTGATCGCGTTCGAGCCCTGTCCGAAGGTGTCCAGCACGATCGGTATCTCGCTCTCGGGAATGCCGGGGCCGTTGTCGCGGACGCTGAAATACTGCCCGCCCGCGGCGGTCCAGCCGACCTTGAGCCACACCTCGCCGGCTTGCGGCGTGAACTTGATGGCGTTGGACAGGAGATTGAGGCAGATCTGCCGGACCGCGCGCTCGTCGGCCCACAGCCGCGGCATGTCCGGTTCGAACAGATCGTGGATCACGATGCCGCGGTTGCTGGCCCGCAGCTTGAGCGAGATGGCGGCATTCATCGGCGACCTGCACCAGCGCGACCGATTCCTCGTTGAGTTCGTAGCGGCCGGCCTCGATGCGCGACAGGTCGAGGATCTCGTTGATGAGCCCGAGCAGGTGAACGCCGGAATTGTGGATGTCGTCGGAGTAGTCCTTGTAGGCGCGCACGGCGTGGGCGCCGAACAGCTCGTTCTTCATCACCTCCGAAAAGCCGAGAATGGCATTGAGCGGGGTGCGCAGCTCATGGCTCATCTGGGCCAGGAACCGCGACTTGGCGATGTTGGCGGCTTCCGCATGGCGGCGCGCCTCGTCGGATTTCGCCTTGGCCTGCTCCAGCTCGCCGATCAGCGCATCCTTCTCCGCGCGCGCCTCCAGGGTGGCGAGATTGGAGGTGTAGAGCCGGTTGGTGAGCAGCCCGAAATAGCACAGCGCCGTGAGCGCGAGCCCCGCCAGCACGTAGCCGTGGACGCTGCCCGCCAGCAGATAATTGATGGCGACCGCGGTGGTGAGCGGCACGGTGGTCGCGAATACCGCGATCGGCAGGCTGGAGCCGAGCATGCTCGACACCGCGACCACCAGCAGCATCACGAACACGTCGATGATGTCCGAGCTCGTCCGGTCGTCGGCGGGATGGACGAGGTTGATCGTCCAGGCGAGCCCGAACAGGAGATCGAGCACGACGAAGGTGAGCCGGGCCCGCCTGATCGCGGTGTCGCTGGCCGGCTGCGCCAGGAATTCGCGGCACTTGACCATGCTCGCGAGCTGGATCGTGAGCACCATCGCCATCCACAATCCGGCCCAGGCGATGCTCGCCCAGTAGGTGGAGATGAGCCCGATCGCGGTGGCCAGCAGGATGACGCCGAGCGACGCCCGACAGGCGGTTCTGCGCGTATTGGCGCAACAGCTCGTAATCGAATGCCGGCCGCGTTCCCGATGTCGAGGTCAGCCGGTCGCGGGCGTCGCGCACCCGCTGCGACGCGACCCGCCGCTGCCTGGCCGCCGCGCTTTCAGGTCCCGCAGGCGTCGCCAGTGGATCGGTGTTCGCAAGGCTCATCATTCGGCGGGCGTGGTTGAGAAGGACCACAATCTCGCCCAAAATCCTTAAGGGCGTGCTTAGACCGCTGCGCAATCCAGGATTTGTTATGGTTAACGAGGGATTGTTGATCCCGGCGCGTTGGCTCGCAGGCGACCCGGCGGCGCGGGTGCGCCGCTCAGCGCTCCAGGCGCGCGAGCAGGCTCGACGTATCCCAGCGGCGGCCGCCCATCTTCTGCACCTCGGCATAGAACTGGTCGACCACCGCGGTCACCGGCAGGGTGGCGCCGTTGCGGCGCGCTTCGGCAAAGCAGATGCCGAGGTCCTTGCGCATCCAGTCGACCGCGAAGCCGAATTCGAACTTGCCTTCGACCATGGTCTTGTAGCGGTTCTCCATCTGCCAGGACTGCGCGGCGCCCTTGGAGATGGTCGCGATCAGCTTCTCGATATCGAGGCCGGCGCATTTGGCGAAATGCAGTCCCTCGGCGAGTCCCTGGACCAGGCCGGCAATGCAGATCTGGTTGACCATCTTGGCGAGCTGGCCCGAACCGGGGGCGCCCATCAGGTTGCAGGCGCGGGCATAGGCGGCGATGACCTTTTCGGCCCGCGCGAACGGTTCGGCATCGCCGCCGCACATGACGGTGAGGGCGCCGTTCTCGGCGCCGGCCTGGCCGCCGGACACCGGCGCGTCGATGCTCTCGAAGCCGCGCTGCTTCGCCGCGGCGTGAAGCTCGCGGGCGATCTCCGCCGATGCGGTGGTGTGATCGACGAAGACGGCGCCCTTGCGCAGGCCGTGGAAGGCGCCGCTGTCGCCGAGAGCGACCTCGCGCAGATCGGCATCATTGCCGACACAGGCCATGACGAAGTCCTGGCCCTCGGCGGCCTGCCGGGGCGTCGCGGCGAGGCGCCCGCCGAACTGGGCGACCCATTTCTGCGCCTTGGCGGTGGTGCGGTTATAGACGGTCACCTCGTGCCCGCCCTTGGTCTTGAGATGGCCGGCCATGGGATAGCCCATCACGCCGAGCCCGAGAAATGCCACCTTCGCCATACGGGTTCCTCCCTGCAGCGCCCGGCCAGGGCGCCATCGATCCAAAATTCGGCCTCTTGATGCGCTGGCCGGGCTCCCCGCGTCAACCTGGACCGCCCCGCGACCACGGTCGATCCGAGCCGCTGAATTCCTCCTGATCCCTGACTTGGTCGCGGCCTGCGATCGGTTGACCGCTCGGCCGCGGTTCTTATGTTGTAGCCTGTCATCCGGCCCCGCGGAGTTTGGCCCGCGGCGGTCATGGAGTACGAAATGGCATTGACCAGCAGCGAGGTTCTCGCGAGCCTCGACGGCGTGAGCAGTCCCGAAGGGCTGCCGCTGCCCAAGACCGGCGTCCTGTCCGACATCCTCGTCGCCGACGGCAAAGTGTTCTTCTCGATCGCGGTGAATGCGGCGGTGGTGCAGGCCTGGGAGCCGGTGCGCAAACGCGCGGAAGCCGCGGTGAAGGCGATCCCGGGCGTGGTGTCGGTCATGGTGGCGCTGACCGCGGAACGCAAGCGCGGGCGCCGCCGCCCCGGCCGCGCCGTCCACATCGCCCACGCCACAGCGCGCCAGTCCGGCCGCCGCGCGGGCGCAGGGCCCGACCAGCATCCCGGGGGTCGACGCCATCATCGCCGTCGCCTCCGGCAAGGGCGGTGTGGGCAAGTCGACGACCGCCGTCAATCTCGCGCTCGGCCTGCGCGACCTCGGTCTCAAGATCGGCGTTCTCGATGCCGACATCTACGGTCCGTCGACGCCGAAGCTGCTCGGCATCAAGGGACGCCCGCAGACCCGCGGCGGCAGGACCCTCATTCCCATGGACGGCTACGGCCTCAAGGTGATGTCGATCGGCTTCCTGATCGAGGAAGAAACGCCGATGATCTGGCGCGGCCCGATGGTGATGTCGGCCTTGACGCAGATGCTGCGCGAGGTGGATTGGGGCGAACTCGACATCATGGTGGTCGACATGCCGCCCGGCACCGGCGACGCCCAGCTCACGATGGCGCAGCAGGTGCCGCTCAAGGGCGCCGTCATCGTCTCGACGCCCCAGGACCTCGCCTTGATCGATGCCCGCCGCGGCATCGTCCATGTTCAACCGCGTCAACGTCCCCGTGCTCGGCATCGTCGAGAACATGAGCTACTTCCTGTGCCCGGAATGCGGCACGCGGTCGGATATTTTCGGCCATGGCGGCGCTCGCCGCGAGGCCCAGCGCCTCGGCGTGCCGTTCCTCGGCGAGGTGCCGCTGCACATGGATATCCGGGAGAAATCCGACGCCGGCCTGCCGGTGGTCGCCACCATGCCGGACGGGCCGCACGCGCGAATCTATCGCGACATCGCCGCGCGCGTGCGCGAGCAGATGGCCGGCCGGGCCGGCAAGGCGGCCCCCAAAATCGTCATCGAGGCCTGACCGGCGGCCCGGAGAAACTGCATGTTTCGGACAAGATCATGCGCGAAACTCGCGCGTTGGAGCGCGTCGAATTCGGCTTGAAGCGAGGGCGCGCCGGGCGGTCAGGCTGAAATACCGCAGGTTGACCGGTGTTCGGCACCGACACCGGCGTTTCCTGCCGGCCGCCGGTCATGTTAACAACCCGGCCGAGGGGCCCTGCGCCCCGCGGCGAGATTGCGCGGAGAAGACGATGAAGCGTCGCGAGTTTCTCAAGACGGCGGGCATTGGTGCAGCGGCGACCGCGGTCGCCAGACCGGCCATCGCGCAATCGACGCCGGGACTGAAATGGCGATGCGCGTCGAGCTTTCCGAAGGCGACGCTCGATATCCATTATGGCGCGGTGGAGGTGTTCGCCAAGGCGGTGGCCGAGGTCACCGACAACAAATTCCAGATTCAGGTTTCTCCCGGCGGATTGAACGCGGCCGACGCGGTGAGCAACGGCACCGTCGAAATGTGCCATACCGCCTCCTATTATTATGTCGGCAAGGATCCGACCTATGCGCTCGGGACCGCGGTGCCGTTCGGGCTCAACAGCCGCATGCAGAACGCCTGGATGTTTTTCGGCGGCGGCATGGAGCTGATGAACGATTTCTACAAGAAGGCGAACATCTACGCCATTCCCTGCGGCAACACCGGCTGCCAGATGGGCGGTTGGTTCCGCAAGGAGATCAAGGACGTCTCCGACCTCAACGGGCTCAAATTCCGAACCGGCGGCTATGCCGGCCGGGTGTTTCAGAAGCTCGGCTGCGTGCCCCAGCCGATCGCCGGCAGCGCCATCTATGCCGCGCTGGAGAAGGGCGACATCGACGGCGCCGCATGGGTCGGCCCCTATGACGATGAGAAGCTCGAGTTGCAGCGGGTCGCGCCCTACTACTGCTATCCCGGCTGGTGGGAGGGCGGCGCCATGCTGCACAACTTCATCAACATCGAGAAGTGGAACGCGCTGCCGCCGGCCTACAAGGCGGTGGTGCGCACCTGCTCGGAAATGGCGAACGCCTGGATGCTGTCGAAATACGATGCGGTCAATCCGCCGGCATTGAAACGGCTGCTCGGCGCCGGCGCCAAGCTGTCGCCGTTCCCGCCCGCCGTGATGGATGCCTGCCTGAAAGCGTCCCTCGATCTCTACCACGAGGTGGCCGCCAGCAATTCCGATTTCAAGAAAATCTATGACGCCATGATCGCCTATCGCGGCGACCAGTATCTGTGGTGGCAGGTCGCCGAATACACCAACGACACCTTCCTGATCCGCAATCGCACCAAGGTGTGAGCCCCGCCGCGAGCACCGCACCCGCAGCCTTATTGCGGCACCTGCCCGGCGGCCTCGACGATGCGCCCCGCGCGCGGTCGCGCATGCGACGTGTCGGCGGCGGCGCGCGCGGCCTCGAACCGCATTCCGGTCGGTCTCCGGACCGGTACCCTGTTCGATGACGGCGGCCGCCCGGTCAGCCATTGCCGGCTGTTCGATCGCTCGCTCACCTGCGGCCCATGACGGCATCGCCCTTCGGCCCGCGCCGAGCGACATCGATACGGTTCAATCTCGCCGCGCCCCGAGTTGGGGCCGGGGCGCATCGTCTCGTCCGAGACGCTTTTCTGACTTTTGGGCTGCCTCAGTGCAGCCGCCGGCGCGTTGTTTCGGATTGACGACTGCGGCGCTCTGAGCGATTTGATCCTGAGCATGCTGCCGTCCGAAAGTGGCGGCCATTCGCGTCATGCAATCCAATTTTATGCAATGCTATTTCAATTCTGACTTTGATTTTATCGAACGAGAGAAAAATAGCTAAACCAGTGATGCTCTAGGTGTGAAAGGGGGAAAAACCGCGAACTCCACCCGGACATCATGAATCCCACAGTGCTGCAACGGTTTCTAGGCGACAGCGGCGGCAACCTGACCACCATGTTCGCGCTCACCTTGCTCCCCGTCCTCGGGTTGATCGGAATAACCGTCGACTATACGCAGTCTTCGACCCGGAAGGCGACGCTCGACACCATTGCCAATTCCGCCTCGCTGGCCGCGGTCACGCCGGCGATGCTGGCGTCGACCGACCAGGCCTCGATCAACGTCGCGACGACCCTGTTCAATAGCCAGGTCTCCGCGGTCAAGGGCATCGGTCCGGTGACGCTTTCGGTCACCGCGTCCGACAGCGGACTGACTCGCACCGTCAGCGTAAGCTACCAGACGACATCGAGCGCTTTGTTCGGCGGACTTACCGGCAAGAGTTCCCTGCCGATCGGCGGCACGTCGCAGTCGTCCGCGACGGTTCCGCCCAACATCGATTTCTATCTGCTGCTCGACAACTCGCCGTCGATGGCGATCGCCGCGACCACCGCCGGCATCAATACCATGGTCGCGAACACGCCGGACAAATGCGCGTTCGGGTGTCACGAGTCCGACACCTCGCCCAATGATTATTACGGGCTGGCGCGAAGCCTCGGCGTCACCCTGCGCATGGACCTGCTGGCGCAGGCGACGCAGAACCTCATGGCGTCGGCACAATCGACGGCGACCACCAACAACGCGAACTACCGCGCCGCGATCTACACCTTCAACATCGGCTTCAACACGATCACCACCCTGACCTCGAGCCTGAGCGCGGCGAAGGCGCAGGCCGCGAACATCCAGCTCTACGAGGTGCCGTACCAGAACTGGAGCAACGACGCGATCACCAACTACACCAACGCGATGACCCAGATCAATTCGATCATGCCTAATCCGGGCGGCGGCACCAGCAGGCCGGCGACACCCCGCAGGAGGTGTTGTTCTTCGTCACCGACGGGGTCGAGGACGAAACCGTGGGGTCGTCGCGGGTGCAGTCGCTGATGGATCCGTCCTACTGCACCACGATCAAGAACCGCGGCATCCGCATCGCCGTGCTCTACACGACCTACCTGCCGCTGCCGACCAACTCCTGGTACAATACCTATATCAAGCCGTTCCAGCCCAACATCGGCCCGAACCTGCAGAGCTGCGCCTCGCCCGGCCTCTATTTCCAGGTGTCGACCGACCAGGACATCTCGGGCGCGCTGGTGCAGCTCTTCAACATCGCAGTCCTAACCGCACATCTGACGAAGTAGTCGGCCGGAAAAAGATCGGCCGCCGCCGAGGCGCGCGGCCGATCCATTGGCTTTCGATCCTATGGCGTGAGCGAAGCCCGCGAACTGCCCGGCGTCACCTCGAAGGCGAAGTGGAAGGCCGGCAAATCCTCGCCCGGATGGTCCTGGTCATAGGTGAGCTGCGGGATGCGGAAGTTGTTCGGCCGCGTCTCCGTGCCCTTGTAGATGCCGGGATAGAGATCGATGTAGTGCCAGCCCGGCGCGCCGGTGGCCTTCATGATGATCTCGACGTCGCCCTGGCTGTTGAAGGCGCAGACATAGCCCGTGTAGTTGTTGTCGTACACGACGTGATAGATGTTCGCGGTCTCGGTCCAGCCGACCCCCTTGAGATGGATCGTGAAGGTGGTGCCGGCCGGACCGCGCTTCACATCCATCGGCAGTGCCGTCGGCTTGATCCAAAACGTCCCGAGTCTTCTTTGCCTGTCCCGTTCGCGATCCACAGGCCATGGGTGCCGCCGAGATCGTCGGGCGTCGCGAAGCGGAAGTCGACGCGGCCGGCGGTGTCGGCCTTGGCTTCCGCGATCACGCTTGGACACCTCGTCCCAGCCCCGCCCGGTCATGCGGTTGCCGACGACGTGGGTCCAGTTGAGTTGATAGGTCTTGCCCGGCTCCAGGCCTTCGCTGTGCACCACGGCCGGTTCGCCGACCCCGGCAAATTGGGGCGTCGCTAGCAGCTCGCCCGGCGGCGGCAGCTTGCGCACATTGGTCTGCGCCTGCCGCTCCGGCGCCGGCGGCAGCACCGGCGGACCATCGGTGACCGTGAACGCAAACTCGAAGCGCGGCCGGCCGGGCGCCGGATTCTGCTCCGGATTGCGATAAGGGAAGGTCAGCTCGCCATGCATCACTTCGAGGATATGGACCCCTGGAGCGCCGGTCGCGGGAATCGTGAAACTCGCCGAACCGCGCGTGGTCACGGCGGAAATCCAACCGGTGAAATTGTTGTCGTAGATCAAGTCCCAGGAATTGTAGAGTGACCGGAAGCCGATGCCCTTGACCTCGACATTGATGGGCGTGCCCACCGGCCCGCTCTTCGGCGAGATCTCCACGGTCATGTCGAGGGAGAAGGCAACCTGGGTAAACAGCCGGTCGCCCTGCTGCAGCACGATGTCGTGGAGGAAGCCGAAATCGTCCGGCGCGATGAATTTCGCGCTCAGCCGTCCCGATTGATCGGCCTTCACCCGGGCGATTTCGTATGCAATCTGGCTGAATTCACGGCCATGATACTCGGCATCCGCGACGTTCCAGGAGCCGTTGACCGTGACCCATACGACCTGGAATTCCTGCCCTGGGGGCAGTCCCTCGGCCGTCACCGTCACCGGCGCTCCCGCCGGACCATGTTCCGGCGAGACGTCCATGCGGCCGACATAGCCGTCGCGGGGCTTGCTGACCCCGACTTCGGGGCCCAGCGCGGAGGGAGCAGGGGCGGCGACCGACCGCGTCGGGGAAATCAGCGACAGCGCCAGCAGCGCACACGCCACACCGGCCAGCCGGCCGCTGCATTTCCACATGAAACAACCCCTCGAGTGAGTTCGTTACTTCTTCATATTCGGCTCACCAGCGACGACCATCAATTGCGTCGTCGGCCGAATGAAGGGCTCCCAGGTGACGGTCGAACCGTCGTTCATGGTGGCAACCACCTTGTAGCCGACCGACCCTGTCGGGAAGTCAGCCGGGATGGTCCAGAACAGCGACCAGAAATAGTCGGTGGGAGGGGTGCCATGCGACTTGAACGCAGCCGGAAGCTTCTGGCCATTGCCCAGTTCGACGACGACGCCCTTGAGCACCTTGTCGTCGGCCACTTCGCCGTTCGGCTGCAACACGCGAATGCGGAACGCCACCGCTTCCTTGCGCTTGTACTGATTGTTGAGCACGCAGAACGGCCCGGCCTGATCGGCCAGCGCGTGACGAACGATATCGCCCTCGAAGAACAGCTTCTTGGCCTGCTGCGCCTGAGCGCCGCCCGAGAACCCGACGGCAACCGACAACGCCAGTGCACAGAGAATCGATTTTTTCATGAGGGCGCCCTTTTCGATGGAGGATGATTTGTTATTTGCGCCACATTATCCTGGCTCCAGGCGGTTTGGAAGGGGCATTTTGGATCGAGAAGCGGCTTTCCCCGCCGCCGGAACGGAACGGGTACCGGACCAGTGACAGACCGTCCGACCACGCCTGCCGGGTTGCGGATCGTGGCCGGCTATCTCCCTTGCGAGGCGCAGAAAGCCATGGTGGCCGCCGTCCTCGAGGTGATCGCCCGGGCCCCGCTCTACACGCCGCACATGCCCAGGAGCGGCAAGCCGATGTCGGTGCGGATGACCAATTGCGGCCGGCTCGGCTGGATGACCGACGAGGGCGGCTACCGCTACCAGCCGACCCATCCTTGCACCGGCGCGCCGTGGCCGCCGATCCCGGATTGTCTGCTCCGGGCGTGGACGGAGCTGTCGGGCTATCCGCTTGCGCCGGAAGCCTGCCTGGTGAACGTCTATGGCGCCGATGCCCGCATGGGCCTCCATCAGGACCGCGACGAAGAGGACCTCGCCGCCCCGGTGGTCTCGCTGTCGCTGGGCGACGCCTGCCTGTTCCGGATCGGCGGGACCCGGCGCCAAGACCCGACCGTCTCGTTCCGGCTCGCTTCGGGCGATGCGCTGGTGCTGGGTGGGCAAGCCCGGCTCGCCTTTCACGGCGTCGATCACATTATCCCGGCGACCTCGTCGCTGCTCGCCGGGGGCGGGCGAATCAACCTGACGCTGCGCCGGGTGACGCGGCCGGTGTGAATGGGGCGAGGCGATCGGGATGCCTGTGCGCGGAGCCTGAACGGGATGCCGCTGGGCGCCCAACCGAAGCGGTCCGGTGCCTTATGCAGCCGCATGATTTATCCAGCCCCCTGGCAAGCGCGGCCTGGTCGCGCACTTGGCTCGCGGCCACGGGCCGGCCCGCCCGTTCTTGATTTCGCCGCTTATTGATTACACACCGGCACCACCATTGGCGGGCTGCACTTGGTGGGCTGCCGAAAGCGACCTCGCCGTTGCTACGGGGCAGCCCGGGGGTTCGCGGGAGGGGCGATTGGGGGATCGATGTGGGGGGATCCGTGAACAGTTTTCCTGCGTGGATTTCGACCGGCGGACTGGCCCGCTGCGAGGGTCTCGCAGTGCATGTGCCTGCCGCCGCCGATCCTTGCGAATATTTTTCCGCATGGGCGGAGCGATGCTTAGGCCAATGTCCGGAACCAGATTATTCGGACTGGCGACGGTGATCGCGATCATGGTCGCGGCTTTGGCACTCGGCCTGTTGCTCTCGCCTGCGGCCCACGCGCAGACATCGGCGGGGCCGGCGCGACCGATGATCACCCGGCAGGTGGTCGAGGCCGATGCGGTTCGGCTGGTCGGCAATACCCGTCCTGAGGCCAATGCCGCCAATGACCGCGGCAGAGTTCCGGACAATGTTCCGATGGAGCACCTGCTCCTCCAACTGCGTCGGCCTCCGGCTCAGGAGCAGGCGCTCAACCAGCTGATCGACCAATTGCACAATCCCGCCTCGGGTAAGTTTCATCAATGGCTCAAACCGAGCGAGTTCGGCGTCCGATTCGGCCCGGCGGCATCGGATATTGCGCAGGTGACGGCCTGGCTGCAGAGGCACGGATTCCAGGTCAATACGATCTATCCGAGCGGCATGACGGTCGATTTTTCCGGCACCGCGGGCCAGGTGTTCGCCGCCTTCCGTACCGAGATCCATTACCTCCAGGCCGGGGGCATCACCCATATCGCCAATATGAGCGACCCGCAGGTCCCAGCGGCGCTCGCGCCTGCCGTCGTCGGCATCGTGTCGTTGCACGATTTCATGCCGCGGCCGAGGCTGGTGCGAAAACCAGTGACCGAGTATACGGTCGGTTGCGGTACCAGCCCTCCCACCACCTGCTATCCGGTGACACCCGCGGACATCGCGACGATCTACAACTTCAATCCGCTGTTCACCGCCGGCACGTCGGGCCAGAACCAGACCATATATCTGATCGAGGACAGCAACCTCTACACGACCGACGACTGGACGGCCTTCCGCGCCGCGTTCGGCCTGTCGGGCTATGCCGGCGCCTCGTTGAGCACGGTTCACCCGGCGCCGCCATCGGGAAGCAATAATTGCTCCGATCCCGGCGTGAACATCGACGACGGCGAAGCGATTCTGGATGCCGAATACGCCAGCGCCGCCGCGCCCGGCGCTGCGATCGTCATGGCCACCTGTGCCGATACCAACACCACCTTCGGCGGCCTGTTCGCGATCCAGAACCTGATCAACGCGCCGAACCCCCCCGCCATCATCAGCGTGAGCTATGGGGAGTGCGAAGCCTCGAACGGCGCCTCCGGCAATGCGGCCTTCAGCGCGATCTTCCAGCAGGGCGTCGCGGAGGGAACCTCGATCTTCGTGGCGGCGGGCGACGAAGGTGCCGGAGGGTGCGACTACAATGCGAGCGTCGTGACGCACGGCATCGGCGTGAACGCCTTTGCCTCCACCCCCTACAACGTCGCTGTCGGCGGCACCGATTTCGGCGATACATATTCGGGCACCAGCGGCACTTATTGGAGTGCCGGCAACACTGCGACCTATGGTTCGGCCAATTCCTACATCCCGGAAATTCCGTGGAACGACTCCTGCGCCAGCCGGCTGCTCGCGACTTTTCTGGGCTACGCCACCACCTACGGCCCGGGCGGGTTCTGCAATAGCGCCACCGGGGAGGCTTATTTCCTGAACAACGCCGGCGGAAGCGGCGGCCCGAGCGGCTGCGCCACCGGGACGCCCTCGATCCCCGGAGTCGTCGGCGGCACCTGCAAGGGATACGCCAAACCCTCCTGGCAGACCGGCGTGGTCGGCATCCCCAATGACGGCGTCCGCGGTCTTCCCGATGTGTCGCTGTTCGCCGCCAATGGCCTATGGGGCCACTATTATGTCTACTGCTATTCGGACCCCTCGTCCGGTTACGGCGGAGCGCCCTGCACGGGCGATCCCAGTGGGTGGAGCCTCGCGGGCGGGACCTCCTTTGCGACGCCGCTGATGGCCGGCCTTCAGGCGCTGGTGAATCAGTCTGCGGGCGGTCCCCAGGGCAACCCCAATTACCGCTATTACGAACTCGCTGCCGGCGAATACGGCGCGGGCGGCAGCAGCGCCTGCAATTCGAGCAACGGCAATACGGCGGGAAGCTCGTGCATTTTCTATGACGTGACGATCGGCGATATCGACGCCAATTGCACCGGAAGTCACAACTGCTACCGCCCGTCCGGGACCAACGGCGTGCTCTCGACCTCGAACAGTTCCTACGCGCCGGCTTATCCCGCGACGACCGGGTGGGACTTCGCCACCGGCCTCGGCACCGTCAACGCCTACAATCTGGTGACGAACTGGAGCAATGCCGGTCCGTTGCCGGCGCTGCAGGTCGCCCCCCCGGCCAACATTGCCGCGTCCGGGCCGCAGGGCGGCCCGTTCTCGCCGGCATCGTTCGCCTACACGCTCAGCGCCACCAGCGAGGGCGCTGCCTTTGCCATATCCGGGGTGCCGAACTGGCTCACCGCTTCCGCGACCTCGGGCACCGCTTCGTCCGGAACGACGGTGACGTTCACGGTGAATGCAAACGCAAAGCCCCTTGCCGCCAAAACATATAACGCCACCATCACCTTCGCCGATACGGACACCGGACAGGGCACCCAGACGCGGACCGCGACGCTCATCGTCAGTCCGCCGGCGCTGCAGGTCAGCCCCGTCACCGGCATTGCCGCTTCGGGGGCGCAGGGCGGCCCGTTCTCGCCGTCATCGTTCAGCTACACGCTGAACGCCTCCAGCGGGAGCCTGCAATACGCGATCGCGAACCTGCCGAGCTGGCTTACCGCATCGTCCAGTTCCGGAATGGTGACGACCTCGAACAGGACCATCACCTTCTCGGTCAATTCCAGCGCGAAAAATCTCGGGCCCAATGTCTATGTCGGCGGCATCAACTTCACCAACACGTCCACCGGCCAAGGCAACACGAGCCGCGTTGCGACCCTGACCGTCAACCCCAAGCAATACACGATTACGCTCAGCGCTTCGCCCAGCACCGACGGCACGGTCGGCGGCGGCGGCACCTTTGTCGCAGGCACGCCGCAGACGGTGACGGCCACGCCCAATGGCGGCCGCAGCTTTGTCCACTGGACCCAGAACGGGCGTGTGGTCAGCATGTCGGAGAGCTACACGTTCACGCTCAATGCCAATGTCGCCCTGATCGCCGATTTTAAGTGACGTCGCGGCGCGGCGGTCTCGTCGCGCCCGCTTTACCGACGCCTTCCGGTTCAAGGCGCCTTCCACAGGCCGGCGGCCTTGAGTGCTTTTGCGACGACGGCCTGGATGTCGATCGGGCGGGCGGGAGGGGGGCTGGCCGGCGTCGGCGCCGCGGCCGCGGACTCGCCCGCGGCGGTCGACGCCGCAGCGCCTTGGCGCGGCTTGCGGGCCGGTGAGGGACGTGCCGGCGCGGGACTTCGTCGGGCCGGGGCAGGGCGCGGATGCCCGGTCAGGCCCCAGAATTTGGCGATGTGATAGGACGACGAAATTCCCACCTCGAGCAGAAAGGCGCCGGGAACCCCGCAGCGATCGTCGAAGTCGCCCGCGGCGAGCGGTGTGCCGTGCGCCATCTGGGGAATGGTGTAGGATTCGACGACCTCATCGCCGTTGCTGCTGCGCCAGACTTGGCGCGGATAGCCGTCGACCGTCTCGGTCAGCGTCGGTTCATCGTCGAGGCCGTGCACGTTCGTCCACTGCTTCACGATCTGGTCGGCATTTTCGCGCTTCACCAGGGGGTCGGCGCCGCCGTGCCAGACCGATAGGCGCGGCCACGGCCCGCGGTGCGCCGATGCCGCGCGGACGAAATCGCCCCACTCGCGCGCCGGGCGCGGCCGCACCTTGAGCATGCTCTCGAACGCCTCCTTGAGGTTGGTCGCCGTGCCGAAGGGCAGGCCGGCGATCACGGCGCCGGCTGCGAACGTCTCGGGATAGGTGGCGAGCATCACCGAGGTCATCGCGCCGCCGGCCGAGAGGCCGGTGACGAACACGCGGCGGCGATCGATGCCGTGGTCGCGGATCATCGTCTCGACCATCTGCCGGATCGACAGGGCCTCGCCTTTCTCCCGCGCGATGTCGTCGGCGAGAAACCAGTTGAAACACCGGTTCGGATTGTTGGCGGGCTGCTGCTGAGGGAGCAGCAGCATGAAGCCGAAACGATCGGCGAGCGTCGACCAGCCCGCCCCGAGATCGTAGCTCGCTGCCGTCTGCGTGCAGCCGTGCAGCACGACCACGAGCGCCGGCTCCGGCCGCGCCGGCACGTATTCGAACATGCGTAGCGCCCCCGGATTCGACCCGAACCCATGCACCTCGGCGAGATGGTCGAAGGCGGGATCGACATCCGCCGTCGGCGACCGCATGGCCCGCCCCGCCTGCACCAGGGCGTCCCACTGGCGGCGGCAGCGCGCGAGGCCGGCAATCGTGTTTCCGAGGCTGGGCACTTCGGTGGTCCTCTTCGGTGGTCTGCTTGCGATCCGCGCAGCGTCCGGATGACCTATATGACGACGCATGCTGCGTTGCACAATAGGGATGGCAGCTGGAATTTCCTGCCAGAGCTCCCGGCCATGCAGGATACCGAAGTTCAATGAAGCCGGTTGCCCTTAGTGCCGGCTAACAGGATAGTCTGTGACGCCGTGATGACAAATCAGTTTACGATCGACAATGTGCATGCGCTCGCACATTAGGTGGGCTTGATAAATAGCTGATTTACAATGGATTCCTGAATAGGGATCGCGATTAATGCTCGCACGCCATTGATCAAAGGCCCTGCCGATTGCCCGAACCAGCGCCGCAAGGAAGTTCAGACGCCGGCGAACGCCCAACGTGAAATTCAAAGGCCTTAGGTTGTCGATGCCGACCGAATAGGCATCGATTGAAGCGCCTATGTGGCATCGCTCATGCTTATTGTGCAGCGCAGCAATGCGCAAATTCGGCACAAACCTAGGCATGGACGGGCGACTGCGAGGCTCCGGCGCGGCGAGTGCTGGCCGTGCAGGCCTGGCGGGTGCTGGTTCCGCTGCGCGCGGCCATGCCGTGGCGTTTCCCGCTTGCTTCAATCGTCTTCCAGCTTGGGCGTTCCCCGGTTGCCAAGCATTCAATGGTCAGTAAGATATTACCCGCACGCGCGAATGCGCGGGGAGAGAGAGGAGATTGGAAATGAAAAGATTTGCATCATCGTTGGCGTTGGCGTCGGCGTTGGCGGTGACAGCGTTGTCGCCCGCCGCAGCTGCGCATCATCGTCCTCACTTCGTTTTCGCGAGAATCGGTGCTGGTGTTTGCGATGGGTTGGTCTGCACCGGCTCTTTTTTCGCCACCCTTCCCGCCGCGTGCGGCCTCGTCATGGTTCCTTCGACGACAAGGTTCGTAACGCCGGTTAAGCACATCGTCTGCCCCAGCGGGCTGGGGGTAACCATGTATCGGATGATCAAATAATGGATCCGGGCCGGCGGCCTGAGCAATGGGCGACCGGCACAACGTCGCTGCTGAGCATTGCACCGGTGCCGAACAACCGCGGCATCCAGACCCTGCGCGGGCGGGTCGGTCAATGGCTGGCGCGGGCGTGACCGGCGCGCTTGGCGGATAAAGATAAAAAGGGCCGCCGAAAGCGGCCCAAGTCTAGGGAGGAAATGCCCAACCCAATAAGGGCACTGCCGTGTAGTGTGGCGTCCCACCCCGACAAATGTTTGTCGCCATTCGCACATTCTTGCGGCAAATCTAGAGGCAGCACGATGCGAGGCGGTTGGAGACGGTCGCGGTCGCCTTGCTCACGTCGTAGACAGACGTTTCCTCCCGGCGCGCTCTTCGACCGTCTCCGGCGCGCTCTGTAGACGGACGTGAATGTGGCGGCAACGCGAAAAATTGGGCAGATTGCCGCGACCTCGCGCGTGGCGCGGCTGTGAGGCTTCGATGAACTGATTCGAGGTGCGGCACGTTTCCATGGTCAGCTTACCCCCGATTCCGTCGCGCTCACGTTGCCGCAACCCGTCGCGCTCACCTGCCGCGGCCAATCGCTGCGTCGCGGCGATGCCTTTCACCTGTGAAGCTGTGAAGTTGTGAGGCCGCGACTCGAGCGCGTCGTGCGCGACGTTTGCCGTGTACAAGTCGGCCCTTTTTGCCGCCCCAGCGTATCTCCAACAGCAAAAACAGACTTGTTATTGCTTGGCGCAACTCACTAAAGATTTTATATTATTTGCTTTTATCTGGTGCCGGCTACAGGATTCGACCGTGACCCCGTGATTACAAATAATAATGCGATTTCCTCGTGGTTCCCTGACTGTCATCACGTTTCCGGTAAGCGAGCAATGCATTGATAAATCTATTTCTTGCACCTTGTTTCCTCTTGTTGGATCGTGTATCCGTGCCACCTGCTTACCCGGTGCTTACCCGAACCATCATGCGAACGAAGCTTACACCAGCCTTTGTCAGAGACGCCAAGGCGGCTCCAGGGGCCGAACGCACTGTCTACTGGGACGAGGGGTTGCCCGGCTTCGGCCTGTTGGTTACGGCGGCTGGGCATAAGTCGTACGTATGCCAGTACAGGGCTGGCCGGCGCAGTCGTCGAATGCATTTCAAACGCGGCTTGAGCCTTGAGGAGGCGCGCAAGCAGGCCAGGGGCGTGATTGGGGCCGTTGCCAAGGACCGCGATCCTCTTGCCGAGCGCCGCAAGGAGGATGCAGAAGCAAGCAACACGCTGAAATCCATCGCGCAGGAATATCTCACCCGAGAAGCTGGCCGGCTCCGCAGCATCGACCAGCGGCGCGCCTCCTTTGAACGCCTGATCTATCCGAAATTCGGTTCGCGCCAGATTGACAGCATCCGTCGTTCGGAGATCGTCAGGCTGCTCGACAAGATCGAAGACGAGAACGGGCCGGCGGCAGCGGACCACACGCTGGCCGTGCTGCGGCGATTGTTCACATGGCACGCCGGACGGTCGGACGATTTTCGCAGTCCAATTGTGAGGGGAATGGCCCGCACCAGCCCCAAGGACCGAGCCCGGCAACGGGTGTTGACTGATGACGAGTTGCGGGCGGTCTGGAAAGCCGCCGAAGCCTCACAGAGCCCGTTTGGCTTCATGGTGCGGTTCATTGTGCTGACTGCCACACGCCGTAACGAAGCGGCTCGGCTGAAGCGTGAGGAGGTGACCGGCGCGGAATGCTTGATCCCCGGTTCGCGGCACAAGAGCAAACGGGATTTCCTGCTTCCATTGTCACCCGCAGCTTTGGCGGTGCTGGCCGAAGTGCCGGAGATCGGACCGCAAGAGGGGAAGGGGCTACATTTTCACGACTGATGGCGAGCACCCGATCAGCGGATTTTCGAAATTCAAGCGTGAGTTCGACGACGCCGTGCTTGCGGTTCAACGCGAACACGACGCCGGAGCCAAGCCGATGCCAAACTGGACGATCCATGACTTGAGACGCACGGCACGGTCGTTGATGTCGAGGGCGGGTGTCGCTCCGGATCATGCCGAACGCGCGATGGGGCACGTCATCACTGGCATTCGAGGCACCTATGACCTTCACGAGTTTCGGGAGGAGAAGCGGCGTGCGGTGGAGGCGCTGGCCGGCCAAATTGAGCGCATAATCAATCCAGATCGCGTCGACGAGGCTCCGGTGAGCAACGGCTAGCCCAGGTCACGGCCCGAAGCCGGCGGTGCTGATGGCGCGATGCTGCTCCGCCCAGTCGTCCAGATCGGCAATTCGATAACGAACCGCGCGACCAAATTTGAAGTAGTGCGGGCCATCCCCAGTTAATCGCCACTTGTTCAACGTCGACTCGCTCAGACCAAGATGGTTCGCGGCCACAGCGGTGTTCACCAGGGACGGCCCGTGCGGTTGAATCGTGGGGGCGTTCGAGCCAGCCGGGATCATTGAGGGACGGGTGATCATCGGGACCCCCCCCAACCACGATCCACCGCCGTCCTCACCGAACGACCAGGCCGCTTCCGATAAGAATCTGATCCTAATTTCCTGCACTTCACGCTTCGACAAGTATTCATAATGGTTACAAACGTCTGGCCGCTTCAAAATAAAGAATATAAATAGTAACGGCTGGCCAACTAACTCCTTTTCCACGCAAACCGTCGCCTATTCATAGCCAGAAAAGATG
>CAWCJX010000070.1:0-46542 GCA_963795865.1 uncultured Alphaproteobacteria bacterium | reverse complement strand
TCGAAATGTTGGGCCCGCTCACGCGAGCTCTGGCCTGGGAGCGCGACGCCTACGCATTGGGGCTCGCGACGCGGTGGTCCTTGCGTGCGCAGATCCGGGTCAACGGGCGCCGGGCGCGGCGGGCCCTCGCGGCCCTGGGCCGCAGATTTCAGCAGATCCAGGGCGCCCCGGTAACTGGTCCAAACGTGGTGAGGCTCAAGCCAACGCGGGCATCGCACAGCGCGAGCTCGAGCGGTTCGACGCGGCGGTGGCGAGTTTTCACGACGAGTTGGCGTCGACGCCGGATGACGCGGCGGCCTGCCACAAGCTCGGCCTTTCACTGCGTGCCTTGAAGCGCGACGAAGAGGCCTTGAACTGGCTCCGCAGGGCGTCGGATCTCCGCCCGGGCGATCCCGAGAGCGCGCGCGAACTCGGCGACGTTCTAACGGCGCTAAAACGCAACGACGAGGCAATCGCGGCTTACCAGCATGCGCTGTCGCTGCAACCCGACAGCATCTCGGTACTGCTGAACCTGGGGGGGCGGCTGCAGGAAGCGAAGCAATTCCGGGAAGCGGCCGAAACCTTTACGAAGGTCGTGGATATCGATCCGAACCATTGCATCGGCTGGTTCAATGTCGGGGGCGCGCTGCTCGGGGTCCGGCGATATTCCGATGCACTTGCGGCGTACCGGCTGGCTCGCGCGCTGGAGCCTGGCTCTGCCGCCGCCTACTGCAACATGGTGTTCGCGCTGATGGGCCTCGATCGCCTGGAGGAGGCGGTTCGAAGTCTCCCAAAAAGCCCTTTTCATCGAGCCCGGTTCAGCGGTCGCGACATTCAACCTCTCGTGCGCGTTGCTGGCGCTCGGAAATTTTCGCGAAGGCTGGGACGCTTATGATTACCGGTTCGCGATAGGCGGAAATAAATGGCTGCGCCCTGAAGCGCATGCTGAGCCGTGGACAGGCGAGCCGCTGGCGGGCAAATCAATTCTGGTTCTCGGGGAACAGGGAACCGAAGTACCGATCCAAGCGCACTATGCCGGCACTGAGCGATCTCGGCGCATCGGTGTCGTACCTCGCGCCGCAGCGGCTGCATCGGCTGTTCGCAACGTTGCGCGGGTCCGTGCCGCGCTTCTGACCGAGATACCCTCGGACGGCCGTTTCGATTTTCAGTGCCCGCTGATGAGCCTTCCAGGGCGCTTCGTTCGCCAGGGGATGCCGATCCCGACCAGAACGCCATATCTTGGAGCCGAGCCCGAGCGGGTCGCGCGCTGGAAAAACCGCATCGGCGACCACGGATTCAAAGTGGCCGTCGCGTGGTGGGGCAATCAATACGGCGGTGGCGAGGACTTACGGTCTTTCCGCATCGATGCGCTGCGCGCGCTCGCGGCTGTTCCCGGAGTTCGCCTGATCAGCCTGCAGCTCAAGGAGGGCACCGAACAACTCGCGAACTTGCCCGGCGGCATGCGCGTCGAGGTGCTCGATTTCGATTTCGACGCCGGCGAGCACGGCTTCCTGGATTCCGCCGCCGTCCTCGGGGCGGTGGACCTGGTCATCAGCTGCGATACATCGATTGCGCACCTTGCCGGTGCACTGGTCGCCCGGTGTGGATAGCGCTCAATCACAACCCCGAGTGGCGCTGGCAACGGCAGCGGAACGACAGCATATGGTACCCCACCGTCCGCCTGTTTCGACAAGAAACGGTCGGCAATTGGGACGGTGTCTTCGCCCGCATGACAGCAGAGATAGCTCAATTGCTTCAGGCGCGGGCGGTTTGTTCCGCAAGCCGGTAGCGTCCTGCGAATCCCAATCATGCGCGGTCGGCGGCGGCGACAATCGGGCGCCAGATCGAGGCAGTCACCGCTCAAAACAACCGCAAGATCGACGCAGCATTATCGCCGTCGCCCCGGAAAAACGCGCGGAAACGCCCGCACAACTTGACGTATTCGCCGCCACATTCAAACCGGCCACTTCCCGGTTGCGCTCGGTGGCAAACTCGTGTCAGGTTCCGGAGGCTTGCCAACGGGTAACGGGGGGCGTGTCGATGAGTGTCGCCAGCGGGTCCCCTTCGGGCGGGTGCGTTTTTTTCGTTCTCGAAGCGGCGACAAGATGCTGGCGAATGCCTTTGGTGTTGGCCGTGGTTGCGATGGTTGCTGGCTGCATGGGTCCGACCAGGACTGGCGCCAGCTTGGATGCTCTCTCGGCGCCAAAACCGGGGCTCGCTCGCATAGTCGTCCTTCGCGATAAGGCTTATCCGGGGATGTTCGATATCGGATGGAAAGTCTATCTGGACGAGGCTGCCATGGGCGACCTCAAAACGGGCACGTTCGTTTACAGCGACCGCCCTGCAGGTCCGCACCAGCTCTTTTTCGCACGGCCTGGGGATTTGTCGCGTGGCTCCCAGCAGAGTTTTTCGGCGGCACCGGGGCGTACCTATTTCTTTCGCCTCGACATGAACGAGAAGGGGAGGCTGGTCGCGGCCAGTGGAGGCGCCGTCGGAGTGGCAGGCCTGCTGGTGTCATCCGCGGTTTCGGCGGCCGCGGACGAGCGCGGCCTGTTCGATTTCATTCCGCTCGATGGAGCGGCCGCCCAGGCGGCAATGGCAGAGCTTCGCCTGGCTGATTGACCGACGCCGGGCAAAGCGATTTTCGAGTGCCCAGGTCTGCCGACACAACGAGCCGACTGCCCCTTCTTCACTGTAGCCCCTGACCTTGCGGCAACTTGGTGGGATCACGCACTCCGCAGGCGAGCGAAGTCATGCTGATCCTCTCCCGCGGTCATCAGCCGACAGGAATTGACGACGCCGAGCGGAGGCCGATGTCGCCACCTCGTACGAGTGCAAATGCCGGGGTATTTGCCCCACATGCTCCGGCGATGACAAAAGGCGATCAAACCCGAACTAAAACTCGCCCTGGCGGCTCCGCAGTGTCACGCTGTTGTCCGGACACATCGCCTCCGCCCCCGGGGCGTCCGACAGCGTACCGATTCCGATCGGTAATAACCGCGGCCACCCAGGCAGGCCTTGTACGCGGTGCAAGTGGGGGCCTCTGTGCTGTTGGCGGCCCCCGCCACGGATTGGCTCGCGCGAGGATCCAGGAATTTCTGCCGGGTTTCGGCGACGCAGGTGGCGCTGTCGCTCATCCACTGTTCGTCAGACGGGTTGTTGTTATTGGCCCAGCGGGGTGCCGAGCCGTACAGCAGCCTGTGCACATTGGGGTTGCTACAACCTGTGACAGCGAGGGCTGTCAAGGCGACGCCGAGAATTGGTCTCACGACATTCATCGATCTCTGCCAACCTGCCCCGCCGCATGCCGCCACTCGACGGCGAGTATAGTGCCGATGGCTCCAGTCCGTCCATCAAGCCCATCCGGCATGGCCGCCCGATCGGCGCATCCCAGCAGTGGCGGTCGGCCACTCTGCAAGTGTATAGTGGCCGCATCGGGTGCACGCCACGAGGGAAGACGCCATGATGCAGTTGGTCACGTCGACATTGGTTCTCAGCCTGGTCTCGTCGGTCGCTTTGGCTGAAAACGCGGCAACGCCCACCAAGCATCCGTTCCTGTTCCGGACCGAACTCGCGGCGCGGCACCAGTGCCCCGACGACAGGATCGTTTGGGCCAACACGACTTCCCACACGCTCCACCTGCGTGGAGATCACCACTTCGCCCACACCCGTGGGGGCTTTGTCTGCGAGTTGGAAGCGCGAGCGCACGGCTACCGGGGACCGACGACTTACGCCTGATCCGAATTTCGGCGTTGCAAGGCGACGGCGCGGCAGCTCTTCGGCTGGCGTTGCTGTCGCCTCGCGTCGACAGCACGATTGCCGGCCCGCCGCTGAGGCCCGTGCTGGTGCTGCGACGCGCGGCTTTAAAGCCGCATTAACCGTTAATGACGGACTACCAATCATCCCCACTGCGGCAATCGTTCCTTAACCGTCCCGGCCTCAGATGGACGCATGAGGGGTTCGGGCTGTTCTCGACAATAACTCGAGTTTGCCAGGCGGGCCGGAGTTTTGCCCTCACGGCGCGTCGCCGACAGCAGCCTCTCGCCCGTGTAGCAGTGGAGTACAGAACAATGAAGACCAAACTCGTCAGTGCTCTTGGCTTGGCTTTGCTTGCGGCCTCGTTAACCTTCAACAGTTCGTTTGCCTGTTCCCAATCGTCAGAGGCGACAATCTCTGCTCTGCCCGTCATCGCCCTCGAAAGCAATGAGGCGGCGACCGAGAGCCTCCCCGTCGAAGCGACCGTTACGGAGAGCCTCCCCGTCACGGAGAGCCTCCCCGCCGCTGCAGCAGCGGCGGAAAGCGCCTCCGCCGAAACCAGCACCAGCGAAGCGTCGCCCGCCCAGGTGGATGAACCCGCCGCCATCGTCAGCGCAAACGAGAGCGCAAACGAGTCCTCGCCGGTCGAAGCGTCCGCGACCGATCGTTCCGTAGCCGCCATCGCGGTCGAAATCGTCGAGACCGTGACCATCGTCGTTCCCGGTCAATCCGCAGACGATGAGGAAGTGGAGCACACCGGGTCGACCTCGCCGGAACGCGCCGCCACCGAACCGGCTTCGGTTCCCGACGCCGAAGCTCTCGCCGCCGACGGCCAGGATTGAACTGCAGGCCTGCGAGGAATCTGAACCTCGCGGCCGAACGCCGCCCGGTCACTTGCCGGGCGGCCTTTCTTTTTTGCGACCCGCCCCGGCCAACTAATAAAGCCCGGGAATCAGCCGCGATGTGCGGGCGCAGTAATTCTCATACTCGGCGCCGAATTGCGCGTGCAGCAAGCGTTCCTCCGCGCGAATGCGGGCAAGGAGCGGCAGCAGCAGGAGCGCGGAGAGCACCACGCCGACCCCGGAGCGGAACGCAAGGCCCCATCCCAGCGAATTCAGCAGCAACCCGAGATAGCTGGGGTGCCGGATGACGCGATAGAGATTCCGTCGGTGACCAGCGCGTGTCCCGGCTGGATCGCGACCAGCCCGCTGAACCGATGGCCGAGCACATGGACCGGCCACAGCCGCAGCGCACCGCCGGCGGCGAACAGGGCGACGCCGAGCCAGCGCACGGCATCGCCGTCGATGGTCCAGAACTCATTGCGGTCGGTCCAGGCCGGCAGCCAGGCATCGAGCAGGCCGAGCACGGCGAAGGCGGCGATGACCCAGCGATTGCCGCGGTCCTCACGCATGCCCGGGCTGAGATTTCCCCCAGCGAAGAGTGCAGCAACGGCCATGGCCAGGGTCGCCAATGCCAGCGCGACGAGCGCGGGATGGGAGAAGAACGCGACGGGTCCGCCCCAGCCGAGCACGGCAAGGCCGAGATATGCGGCGCTGCCCACGATGGTGAGCGAGAATTCGGCTGCTGGCGACATCGCCGCGCCTCTGCGGTCTGGATCGGCAGGCTCAGCATTGCCGGGGAATGAGCGGGAAATACGGCGCCCATTGACGCGCGGGTCGGCCACAAGCCATCCCACGCTCACGGCCCGTCCTCAGGGACCGCTCACGCCTTGGCGCTGGGGCGCACGGACACCACGTCGTACCAACGGCGCAGATGGCTGCACGCGTCTGGAATTGTGAGCTTGATCCAGCCGGCGAAGTCGATGGTGACGAGGGCAGTGATGTCGGCAATCGAGTATTGCCTTCCGGCGACGAATTCGCGGTCGGCGAGGCAGCCGTCCAGCATCGCGAAGAACCTGCCCACGCGTTCGCGCCCGCGCTCGGCCAAAGCGGGGATCTGCTCGTAGCGGTCCGGACCGGGCAGCGCGCGCCCCATGAACGCCGGAGTGGCATTGCGGAACGCCTCCACCACCGCGAAGAACCCCTCGCGCTCGACGCGCCGCTGCCACGCCGTGACTTCGGCGCGATCCTGCGCGCCGACGCCCATCAGCGGCGGCTCCGGTCGCAAGGTTTCGAAGTACACGCAGATCGCCATCACGTCGGCGATGCGGGCGCCGTCGTCGAGCTCGAGCACCGGCACCGTGCAGTCCGGATTGACGGCGCGAAACGCCGGGCTGAATTGCTCCAAGGCGCGCAGGTCGATCTGCACCGCGGGCACCGCGATGCCCTTTTCTGCGAGGAAGATGCGCACGCGCCGCGGATTCGGTGCAGGGGCGTAGTCGTATAATTTCATCGCGGTGCCTCCCACGGCCGCAGCGGCTCGATATCGAGGGGTTCCGCTGCGTCTACCACGCCTGCGCCTTGCGGAGAATACTGCCGGACCGGCCGACGATATCGGCCGCTTGGCGATCGACTCCAGGCCCAACGCTGCACCCGGCCGGCCGTTCTCACCGTGGTCTGGCGAGCCCGTAAGACGGTCGTTTCGGGTTCGCCACCGCGGCCTGGACGAGATGAGCAGCCACCAGGTCGATGCGGTTCTGGTTGGTGCCGATCTGGGAGCTCCATAGGTCCTGGATCTGCTGGGTGTGCTCGAACGCCTGCATGGTCCGCCAGCGGTTGAGCCGAAATCTGCCGTCGGCCAGCGGCACCGCGGTCAATTTGAGACCCATTCGGTCCATCTTGGCCACGAAACCTTCGACATCGAATTCAAGCATTGCCAATCTCGCTTGCCCATTGCGCGACAAAGATTTCGCAAAGCAACGAAGCAACCCCACGCACCTTGAGCGGTACGATCAAGCCCGCACGCCTTACCCCGATGCGACACTTTACGCGGCCGAGACGTCACCTTTGCGACACGACTCGACCGCCGGTCACTGTGGGCTGCCGCCACGGGTTAAATCAATCATTTGGTCGAGTTATCCCCGCACTTTCAAGGCGCGGTGTGACCCGCCGGCCACAGAATCGCCACCGCCGTGTCGCATTCGAACACGCGCTCAGACGACCGTCGGGCTGCCCTGCCGCGGATCGCCGGGCGCACCTTTTCGCGGTATAGCGACCGCGTTTGCAACTGCGTGTCCCGAGTCGGCGCGCCGACGACAGCGAGACCCCGCCTTGACCCATCGCGACCATGCCTCGACCCCCGACCGGCGCGCCTTCCTGCGGGCTTCCGGTGCCGCACTCGGCGCCATGCTTGGCGGTTCCACGCTTGCCGGCTCCATGCTGGCGCTGCCGGGCGTGGCGGCGGCGCAGAGCGCGCAGGGCTCGTTCGAGCAGTGGCGCGACGCATTCCGTCCGCGGGCGCTGGCGCGCGGCGTATCGGAGGCGACCTATGCGCGGGTCATGTCGCTCAAGCCGGATACCTCGGTCTATGCCCAGATCAGGTCCCAGCCCGAGTTCAACGAGGCGCTGTGGCAGTATCTCAACCGCCGGGTGTCGGACTGGCGGATCATCACCGGCAAGGCGCGGGCGAAGGAACACGCCGCGCTGCTGGCCCGCATCGAAAACGAATACGGCGTCGACCGCTATTTGATGCTGTCGCTGTGGGGCGTCGAGTTCGAGCTTCGGCGAGGTGATCGACAATCCCAAATACATGCGGCCGGTGATCCCGGCGCTGGCGGCGCTGGCCTGGGGCGAGCCGCGGCGACGCACCTACTGGGAAGCCGAGCTGCTCAACGCCCTCGTCATCATCGAGCGCGGCTGGGGCGACCCCAAGGAGATGATCGGCTCCTGGGCCGGCGCCATGGGCCACACCCAGTGGATGCCGGAGGTCTGGCTCCATGTCGGCGTCGATTTCGACCACAATGGCCGCATCTCCCCGTTCGGACCGCCCGACGACGCCCTCGCCGGCACCGCGCGCTTCCTGGTCGAGCGCGGCAAATACCGCCGCGGCGAAGCGTGGGGATGCGAGGTCCGCGCGACCGCGGGCGCCGGCGGCGGCGTTCGCACCTACGCGCAATGGCGCGACCTCGGCGTCACCCGTGCCGACGGCGCGCCGTACGCGCGGCCGGACGACAAGGCGAAGCTTTCGGTTCCGGTCGAAGGCGGCCCCGCCTTCCTGCTCGGCCAGAACTTCTCCGCGGTCATGAGCTACGACCCCGCGTTCTCCTATGGCCTCGCGGTGTGCCATCTCGCCGACCGCATCCGCGGCGGCGGGGAGTTCGTGCACCCTTTCCCCGGCAGCGAGCGCACGATGACGCTGGCCGAAGTGCAGGAACTCCAGCGCCGCCTCACCGCGCTCGGTTTCAACACCGACGGCTCCGACGGCCGCGTCGGCAGCGATACCCAGCGGGCGGTGCGGGATTTCCAGAAAAAAGTGGGCATGTCGCCGGCCGACGGCTATGCCGGCTTGAAGGTCCTGGCACGGTTGCGTCAAAGCTCGTGATCGGCTTGGATCGCGTCTCGCCAATCCGCCTCGACCAGAAAGCCATCCCGATGTCCACACGCGAAGTCGCGACGCCGGCCGGCCGCCCCGCGCACAGACGACCGACACCGCCGCCGTCGAGCGCCCGATCCCGTCCGGCACCAATGTGGCTGGCTTCGGCAGCGACGTGGTCGCCGAGGTGCTGCGCGACCTCGACATTCCCTATATCGCGCTCAATCCCGGCGCGAGCTATCGCGGCCTGCACGACAGCCTCGTCAACCACATCGGCAACGCCGCGCCGCAGATGCTGCTGTGCCTGCACGAGGAGGCCGCCGTCGCGATCGCCCACGGCTATGCCAAGGTCACCGGCAAGGCGATGGCCGCGGCGGTGCATTCCAATGTCGGGCTGTTCCACGCCACCATGGCGATCTTCAATGCCTGGTGCGACCGCATGCCGATCATCATTCTCGGCGCCACCGGCCCGGTCGATGCCGCCAAGCGCCGGCCCTGGATCGACTGGATCCACACCGCCGCCGACCAGGGCGCGATCGTGCGCAACTACACCAAGTGGGACGACCAGCCGGCCTCTCCCGCCGCCGCGCGCGAAGCATTGCTGCGGGCCTCCTGGCTGAGCAACGCCGCGCCGCAGGGACCGGTCTACATCAATCTCGATGCGGAGATGCAGGAGGCGGCGCTGGAAAAGCCGCTGCCGCCCTGTGACGCCAGCGCGCTACATGCCGCCGGTGGTCAATGCCGCGCCCGGCCGAGCTGATCTCCGCAGGCCGCCGAATGGCTCAAGCCCGCGCCAAGCATCCGGTGATCCTGGCCGGGCGCGTCTCGCGCGACGTCACGGCGTGGCAGCGGCGGGTCGCGCTCGCCGAGGCGATCGGCGCCCGGGTGACGACCAGCCTGAAGGTCGGCGCGGCCTTCCCGACCGACCATCCGCTACACGTCGATGCGCCCATGAACTTCACCAAGGACGAGCTGACGCCGCTACTCAAACAGGCCGACGTGATCCTCAGCCTCGACTGGGTCGATCTCGCCGGCACCCTGAAGCCGCTCGGCGGTCCGCCGGCCGGCAAGGTGATCCAGGTTTCGCTCGACCACCAGCTCCATAACGGCTGGAGCATGGACTACCAGGCCCTGCCGCCGGTCGATCTCTTCATCTCGGCCGATCCCGACACGGCGACCGCCGCCCTGCTCCAGGCGATCGGCCCGGCCGCCGCCAAGGTCGCCGCGCGGATCGTCGCGGCCGCTCCATGAGCCGAAGGGCGGCGAGAAGGATGCGGCGAGCGCGCGCTCGGCGTCGAGGACCTCGCCCATGCGCTGCGCGGCGCCGTCGGCAAGCGCGACGTCACGCTCACCCATCTGCCGCTGTCGTGGCAGGCCTCGTTCTGGCATTTCCGCCATCCGCTCGACTTTCGTCGGCTCCGACGGCGGCGGCGGCGTCGGCGGCGGCCCCGGCATTTCGGTCGGCGCCGCGCTCGCGCTCAAGGGATCGGGCCGGCTGCCGATCGGCATCTGCGGCGACGGCGATTTCCTGATGAGCGTCGACCTCGCTCTGGACCGCGGTGCACTACCGCATTCCCCTCCTGATCGTCGTCGCCAACAATCGCTCGTTCTACAACGACGAGGTGCACCAGGAGCGGATGGCGATCATGCGCAACCGTCCCGGTCGACAACAAATGGATCGGCCAGAAGATGCTCGATCCCGGAAATCGATCTGGCGGCGCTGGCGCGCGCCCAGGGCGCCCGCGGCTTCGGCCCGATCACCCGGGCCGACGCGACTTGCCGAAGGCGTTCGCCGAGGCGATCGCCGCGGTGGATGCCGGCGAAGTCGCCGTGGTCGACGTGCGCATCGAGCCCGGCTACGGCGCCCGCGACGCCGGCGGCGCCATGGCGCGCAAGAGCGGGTAGAGCCGTGGCACCGACGCGCCCACATTTCCGCAGCCTCACCTCTCCCCGCGGACGCGGGGCATGAGGTGATTCCGCGCGTCTCGCGAGCGTGTGGAAAGCCGATGCGCCACGTCGCGGCGCGAGAGGTTATCTCATCCGTCGTCGCACTGTGTAATTCCGGTGAGCGCGCCGCATGAACGCGGCCGAGACGAAAGCGCGCCCGGTCCGCGGGCGCAGCGAGAGCGGCATTGATGGCGAGCGTGGCGACCCTGGCGGGACGAGACCGACAGCGCGCGCGGCGCGCAGCCGGCCGGCATTCTGGTCGTCGACGACATCTTCGTGCAGTTCGAGACGCCCGAAGGCCCGCTGGTCGCGGTCGACCATGTCTCGCTCTCGCGTGCGGCCCGGCGAATTCCTCGCGGTGATCGGTCCGTCCGGCTGCGGCAAGTCCACGTTGTTCAACGTGGTCGGCGGACTGCTCGACGGCTATCGGGCAACGTCACGGTGGCGGGCGAGACCGTGCGCGGGCCGCACCCCGCGATCGGCATGGTGTTCCAGGAGGAATCGACCTTTCCCTGGCGCACCGTGATCGAGAACGTCGCCTTCCCGCTCGAGATCGCCGGCATGCGCAAGACCGCGCGGCTCGACAAGGCGAAGCAGTTCATCTCGCTGGTCGGCCTCAACGGGTTCGAGAACCGCTATCCGAACGAGCTCTCCGGCGGCATGCGCCAGCGCGTCGCCATCGCCCGCACGCTCGCCTCCGAGCCGAAGATCCTGCTGATGGACGAGCCGTTCGCCTCGCTCGACGAGCAGACCCGGCTGCTGCTCGGCGACAAGGTGCTGCAGATCCAGCAGGACCTCGCAGCAGACGACGCTGCTCATCACCCACAACATCACCGAGGCGGTGCAGCTCGCCGACCGCATCCTGGTGATGACCTACCGGCCCGGCAAGGTGAAGCGCATCGTCGAGATCGACCTGCCGCGGCCGCGCTCCTCCGAGATCGTGTCGAGCGAGGCGTTCGGCCGCTACGTCGCCCAGATCTGGAGCGACCTGCGCGAAGAGGCGAGCCGCGGCATGCGCGACGACGAAAGCCGCGCGCTGCACGGCGGGGAGCACGGGCCGTGACCGCCGCCGCCATCGCGCGCTCGCGGGCGGCGCCGGCGGCGCTCGGCCTCGGCACGCTCGTCGTCGCCATCCTCGCCGTCGAGGTGCTGATCCGCGTCGGCGTCATCAACCGCTTCATCGTGCCGCTGCCGTCGCAGATCGCGCTCGCCTTCGGGCGCGTCATCACCGAGGAGGACATCGCCGAGCGGTTTCGCCTCACCTTCCTCGAGGCCTTCACGGCCGGCGTGATGATCACCGTGGTCGGGGTCGCGCTCGGCATCCTGCTCTATCGCGTCAACCTGCTGCGCCGGGCGACCGAAACCTGGGTCGCGGCGCTGGCGTCGGCGCCCGACCGTGCTGATGTATCCGCTGTTCCTCGTGATCTTCGGCCGCAGCGCCTGGACCATCATCATGATGGGCTTCGTCGCCGGCCTGCCGCCGGTGATCCTCAAGACCATCGAGGGCCTCGTCGGGGACGCGGCGCGTGCTCATCAATGTCGGCCGCAGCCTCAAGCTGACGCGGGCCGCAGCTGTTCCTCGAAAATCCTGTTCCCGGCGGCGCTGCCGACCATCTTCGTCGGCGTGCGCCTCGGCCTGATCTTCACCCTGATCAACGTGGTCGGCGTCGAGTTCCTGATCAACTTCGGCGGCCTCGGCCAGCTCATCAACGACCTCGCGGAGCGCTACGATCTGCCCGGCACCTATGCCGCGATCTGCTTCGTGATCCTGGTCAGCGTCTGCTTCTTCGTTCTCACCGAATGGATCGAGCGATGGCTGAGGCCGGTCGACTGAGCCTGCCGGCGGCGCCGGCGCCGCGGATCGATCCGGTCACGCTGGTGCGGATCGCGATCATCGTCGGCGTGCTGGTGTTCTGGGAGGTCGCTCGCCGCGCTCCGGCCTGCTCTATCGCGACGTGGTGCCGTCGCTGGTGGCGATCGGGGCCGCGCTGGTGAAGCTGCTGTCGACCGCCGACTTCTACTGGAACCTCGGGGTGACCGCCGGCGAGGTCGGCACCGCGCTCGCTGATCGGCGGCGTCTCCGGCGTCGTGGTCGGCCTCGTGCTCGGCGGCAGCCGCCTGCTGTCGCAAGGCCTACGAGCCCTATCTCTATTATCTCGGCCCGACGCCCAAGATCATCTTCTTTCCGGTGATGATCATGTGGTTCGGCGTCGGCCCCGGCTCCAAGGTCGCGATGGGCGCGATCTCCTGCTTCTTCCCGATCGCGCTCTCGACCGCCGCCGGCATGCGCCAGATCGACAAGGTGCTGATCCGCGTCGGCAGGAGCTTCCGCGCCAATGCCTGGCAGATGGCGACCAAGATCTACCTGCCGGCGATGCGCCATCCCGATCATCAACGGCGTGCGGCTCGGGCTCGGCGTCGCCATCATCGGCACGCTGCTCGCCGAGACCAAGCTCTCCAACCGCGGCGTCGGCTTCCTGATCATCCAGGCCTACAGCCTGTTCGACATGCCGCGCATGTACGCGATGCTGATCGTGCTGTTCGTGGTCGCGATCGGCGCCAATGCGCTGGTCGGCCGGCTCGGCGGGTTGAGCACCATAAGACAACGCTAGAGCAAAGATTCCGAGGTTCGAATCATATCGACATCGTCAAAGACCTCGTCCAGAGGAGCGGCTCTCGCGCGCGTCTCGAAGGACGGCCACAGCCGCAGCGTGTGGCCATCCTTCGAGACGCCGTGCCGCGCGCTCCTCTGAATGAGGTCCATGGATTTTGATTCATCCCGTGCGATCCGATCGGTTTTAGATGATCCAGGCACGAAGACAACGCTCGTGCAAGCCCCCGAAACTTGCAGACTTTTCGACACGGCCATGCGCATCAGCTCGTGCCATCGGCGCGCGGCGAACGAACACGAGGAGGAACCCCATGAACAGGCTTGCCGGCTTGGCGCTCGCCGCGGCGTTCGCGCTCGGTTGCGCCCTCCCCGCCCGCGCCGATGATGTCGTCAAGCTGGCGATCGGCCAGCGCGGCAACTGGGACACCTCGATCGCCCAGCTCGGCAGCAAGGCCGGCATCTTCAAGAAGCACGGCATCACCGTCGAGATGATCTATACGGCCGGCAGCGGCGAGACGCTGCAGCCGGTGATCGCCGGCGCCGTCGATGCCGGCGTCGCCGTGGGCACCATCGGCGCCATCGCCGCCTTCGCCAAGGGCGCGCCGGTGCGCATCATCGCCGCCGAGGCCACCGGCGCCGCCGACTACTGGTACGCCAAGACCTCGTCGCCGATCCGGAAGCTCTCCGATCTCACCGACAAGAACACCATCGCCTATTCCACCGCGGGATCGTCGACCCACTCGATCGTGCGTGCCTTCATCGACGAATACAAACTGAAGGTGAAGCCGATCACGACCGGCAATCCGTCCTCGACCCTGACCGCGGTCATGACCGATCAGGTCGATGTCGGCTGGGCCTCGCCGCCGTTCGGCCTCAAGGAGATCGACGACGGCAAGACCCGGGTCGTCGCCCGCGCCACCGACGCGGCGATGGTGCGCGGCCAGACCATCCGCGTCGTGGTCGCCAATGCCGACACGCTGGCCAAGCGCAAGGACGTGTTCGAGCGCTTCATGAAGGCCTATCGCGAGACCATCGCCTACATGTACGGCGACAATCCCCAGGTCATCAAGGACTACGCCGAATTCGTCGGCGTGCCCGAAGCCGTGGCGCGGCGCGTGCGCGACGATTTCTTCCCGCGCGCGCTGGTCGAGCCCGACGAGATCCACGGCATGGATTCGCTCCTGGCCGAGGCGGTGACGCTGAAGTTCATTCCGACGCCGCTGACCAAGGAGCAGGTGGCGGAACTGGTGCGGCTGCAGAAATGATGCTTGCGCCCGCCGGGCATGCCCGATGGCCCTTTGATGGTGCTCAGGGTCCTGTCTCAGCTTGAGTTTTAATCATTGGAGTCGGTGACGCTTGACCGGAGATCGCCGCTGGCCGCCGCAGTGCAGCAAACGACGCGATGGGCTAATTCCGGCCGTCGCGCCCACTTTCGGCTGCACGGGAAATTGGTGTAAAGTGCAATCGCAAGCTGCCAACGGGACGTGCCGAAGTCCTGTCGATCAACGGCAGCGTCGTTGTCCAAGGCGGGCGGGTATCTCGAAATTCAATTCAAATGCGTGCTGAGCGCTCGCGTTATCACCAGCACATGCCCGTTTGGGAGAACATCATGAATCGACGTATCGCACTCAGGCTGATAGGGGCGGTCGCAGCGGCGGCATTGCTTGCGTTTGACTTTGCGGCTACCTCGCTGGCGCAGACACTTGCGGCGCAACAGCAACTCGCGTTCGACATCTATAAGGAATTGGTCGAGATCAACACGGTCGCGGCGACAGGGGATACGGGGCGGGCCGCCGACGCCATGGCGGCCCGGCTGCGCACCGCCGGCTTTTCGGGCGACGACGTGCAGGTATTCAAGCCGGCGCCGCGCAAGGGCAATCTGGTGGCGCGGCTGCAAGGCACCGGTGCCCGCAAGCCGATCCTCCTGCTCGCCCATCTCGACGTGGTCGAGGCGCTGCCCGCGGACTGGTCGACCGATCCGTTCAAGCTCGTCGAAAAGGACGGCTACTACTACGGCCGCGGCACCGGCGACGACAAATACATGGCCGCCGCTTTCGTCGCAAACCTCATCCGCTATAAGACCGAGGGCTACAAGCCTGACCGCGACATCATCGTTGCCCTGGAGACCGACGAGGAGATCGGCGACGTCAATGCGCTCGGCATCAGGTGGCTCATCAACAACCATCGCGACCTGATCGACGCCGAATTCGCCCTCAACGAAGGCGGCAGCGTCGGCCTCAAGCACGGCAAGCCGATCCGCAATGGCGTCCAGACCAGCGAGAAGGTCTCGCTGTTCTACCGGCTGGAGGCACTCAACAAGGGCGGCCACTCCTCGGTGCCGTCGCCCGACAACGCGATCTACCATCTCGCCGAAGGCCTCGCGAAGCTGGCGAAGTTCAGCTTTCCGCTGAACCTGAATGCCACCACGCGCCGCTATTTCGAGCGCGCCGCCGAACTCGAGACACCGCAGACCGCCGCCGATATCCGCGCCGTCCTCGCCGCCAATCCGGACCCCGCCGCACTGGCGAGGCTCTCCGAGAACGTCGCCTATAACGCGCAACTGCGTACCACCTGCGTCGCCACCATGCTGGAGGGCGGCCATGCCATCAACGCGCTGCCGCAGACCGCGCGGGCCATCGTCAATTGCCGCATGATGCCTACCGAGCAGGTGGAGGACGTGAAAGCGACCCTCATTCGCGTGCTCGGCGACGACCAGATTTCGGTGGTCGGCGGCCAACGCGCTCTGCTCAGCGCACCGTCGGCGCTCGACGAGGAGCTCCTCAGCACCATCGAGAAAACCTCCGAGGAGTTCTGGCCCGGGGTGCCCGTCGTCCCGGTGATGGCCGCCGCCGCGTCCGATGGCAGTTATCTGCGCAACGCCGGCATTCCGACCTACGGGCATTCCGGGCTTGCGGGCGACGTGGACGACGTGCGCGCCCACGGCAAGGACGAGCGCGTCGCGGTGAAGTCGTTCCGCGAGGGCAGTGAATATCTTTACCGGCTGGTCAAGCGGCTCTCCGGTGGAAACTAGGGCCTGTTCAACATTCACCGCATCCCTCGCGGCGGACTTGCTGGTTCACCTGTTTCATGGAACTTGTGGACTTGAGATGATTGCCACGCGAGCGAGTTTTTGCCGCAAAGTCCGGGTGTAAATCATTGATTATTCGAACAAACAGTCGCTCCGATCGGCATGAGAATTGGCGGCCTCGCTGCTTCTTGGTTCGTTTCGAGCAAATGAATTGGCTGGCTTATTCCACGTTCGCAAAGCAAATCTTGGGATCGGTCCGGCGGTTACCTAATTTGGTCACGTTTTCGCGGCTTAACGGAACCGCGGGGATGGCGCACGGCCTGACGAGGCGAAATTGACATGATTTCAAGCTGCTGCCGACGATGGGCTGGAGTTGCGCTGATGCTGCTTGGCCTGCCGGCGGTCGCCGCGGCACAAGCGCTGCCGTCGCCTGGGGCGTCCGGGAACCCCGTCTGCGTGCGGCTCGAAGGCCAGCTCGCCGCCATCGATCGCGCCGGTGCCGATCCCGCTCGCGCCGAGCAGGCCCGTCGCATCGACGAATCGCTCAGCAAGCAGCAGGGCGACCTCGACCGGGTCCAGGCGCAATATCAGCGGCTGGGTTGCCAGCCGGTCACCCTGTTCTCGATCTTCGTGACCCAGGCGCCGCAATGCAGTTCGCTGGGCGGGCAGATCCAGCAGATGCGCGGCACTATCGACCGCACCCTCGCCGACCTGCAGCGCACCCGCCGGGGCGGCGACGACGACATGCAGCGCCAGGCCGTGATCGGGGCGCTGGCCCAGAACAATTGCGGCCCGCAATACCGCGCCGCGGTGCCCCAGCAGCGCGGCTTCTTCGAGACCCTGTTCGGCGGGCCCAATACCAACATCCCGCCGCCCGCGCCGGGCGATTATCCCCAGGTCGGCGCCGGCGGATACCGCACCCTGTGTGTGCGCACCTGCGACGGCTACTACTTCCCGATCTCCAATTCGACCTCCTCGACCCGGTTCGGGGACGATGAGCAGACCTGCCAGAAGCTGTGCCCCGCCACCGAGGCGGTGCTCTATTCCCACCGCAATCCCGGCGAGGACGTGGCCCAGGCGGTCGCGAATAACGGCCGCCTCTACAAGGACATGCCCAACGCCTTCCGCTACCGGCGCGAATTCATTGCGGCCTGCAGCTGCCGCCTGCCCGGCCAAAGCTGGGCCGATGCGCTGGGGCAGATCAAGGATTCCACAGTGGAGCGCGGCGATATCGTGGTGACCGAGGAAAAGGCCAAGGCGATGAACCAGCCGCGCAGCAACGATCCGCCCGGCCGCGCGCCGGCGCGAGCCGACGCCAAGCGTACGCCGCCGGCGGCGGCGCCGGTCACGCCAGTCCCGCCGGTCGCAGCCGCCGCCCCGGCCGCAACCGGTTCGGTGCCGGATGCCGATCCGGCCAAACGCACCGTGCGGGCGGTCGGGCCGACCTTCATTCCGACGCGGTAGCGTCCCGTCTCCAACGGTTGAATCCCGTTTTGTCGTCATCGCCCGGCTCGACCGGGCGATCCAGTATCCACGGGGCGGCAATTTGGGCACAGCATGAGTTCCACCGATTGCACAGGGGTTACTGGATGCCCCGCTTTCGCGGGGCATGACACCGATACTGAATGAACCGTCGGATTCATATCACTGGCGAGCGGGCCGGCCGCCCCAAGCAAGCTTCGATGGATTGGCCGACGGAGGGACTGCGAACGCTGCGTGGGCGTTCGCCGGGAGCCGCCGCCGCATGCCTTTTTTCGTGGGCGCCGAAAATCGGTGTACTGTCTTCGCAGCGAACATTGCATTGGGTTCGCGTTGGGAGGCCTCATGGATACGACGCGACGCGGTTTCCTGGCGTCCACTGTCGCCGCGACAGGCGCGGCAGCGACCCAGGATCTGGCCCATGCGGCCGACGACGGACACGATCATCAGGCGGTGCCCTCCGATCCGGCGCTCAGGGTCAAGTCGCTTGAATCATTGCTCGTCGAGAAAGGCCTGGTGGATTGGCGGCTTTGGATGCAATGGTCGATCTTTACGAACACAAGATCGGCCCGCGCAACGGCGCGCGCGTGGTCGCGAAGGCGTGGATCGATCCCGCCTACAGGCAGCGACTGCTGGCCGATCCCGACCGGGCGATCGCGGAACTGGGATATACCGGTCTCCAAGGCGAACACATGATGGTGGTCGAGAACACCCCCAGGGTACACAACCTCGTCGTCTGCACGCTTTGCTCCTGCTACCCGATTCCCACGCTCGGCCTGCCGCCGGTGTGGTACAAATCGGCTGCCTATCGGTCGCGCGCGGTCATCGACCCGCGTGGCGTATTGCGCGAATTCGGGGTCGAAATACCGGATGATGTCGAGGTGCGCGTCTGGGACAGCACAGCGGATTTGCGGTACCTCGTCTTGCCCGAACGACCGGTCGGCACCGACGGGCTCGGCGAGGACGCGCTGGCCGCACTGGTCACGCGTGACTCGATGATCGGCGTCGCCAGGGTCATGCCACCACAAAAGGGAGCGCAAAAGGAAGGCCGCGGATGAACGGGATCCACGACATGGGCGGCATGCAGGACATGGGCGCCATCCATTACGAGAAAAGCGAGCCGGTATTCCATTCCCCCTGGGAGGGGCGAGTGATGGCGATGATGCGCGCCGTGCAGGCGACCGGCAAGTATCGGCTGGGCCTTCGTCCGCCGATCGAGAGCCTTCCGCCTGCGCAGTACCTGAGCATGACGTATTACGAGCTGTGGCTGACGTCGCTGATCGAGCGGCTGGTCGCCAGCGATCTCGTCACCCGTGAAGAGATCGAGACCGGGAAACCAGCGCAAGGCTCGCCGAAATCGACCCTCGCGCTCACCGCGGCCGACGTGCCGGGGTGGATCGCCAAGGGAGCGCCGACGCGACGGGACGCGAGTAGCTCGCCCCTGTTCAAGGTGGGAGAGCACGTTCGCGCGCGCAACATCAATCCGGTCACCCACACGCGATTGCCGCGTTATGTGCGGGGCAAATCCGGCACCGTCGATCGTGGCCACGGGGTCTTTGTTTTTCAGGACACCGCCGCCTATTCCAAGGGCGAGAAGCCGCAGCACCTGTATTCCGTTCGGTTCGCCGCGCGCGATCTGTGGGGCGAACAGGCCGCACCGCGAGATGCCGTTTATCTCGATCTCTGTGAGGACTATCTTGAGCCGATCTGATCCCGCCGTGCCGGCACAGCGACTGGCGGCGTTGCCGCGCCTTCCGCGCGACGATGGCGGCCCGGTGTTTGCCGAACCGTGGCAGGCCCAGGCGTTCGCCCTCGCGGTCAAGCTGTCCGAGCAAGGGCATTTCACCTGGAAGGAATGGGCCGCCGCGCTCGCCGATGAACTGAAGGCCGCCGACGATCGCGGCGAGCCGGATGATGGTAGCCGCTATTACGAATTCTGGCTCGCGGCCCTGGAACGACTGGTGACCGAAAAGGGCCTGACCGATCGCGAAGCCATGCACGAACGCAAGGAGGCGTGGGCGGAAGCCTATCGACATACTCCGCACGGCAAGCCGGTCGAACTGAATGCCGCCCTCGGGCGCCATGAGCACACGTAAGCCGGCGCGCGCAAGAGGCCCCACATGAATTGGCGATATGTTTCCTCGAATGCCGCGGCGTTGATCGTAATTGCGCCGCTTGTCCCGGCGATCCGGCCGCAGTACTTCGACTTGGGCGCGCGTCAATTCCGCCGCTGTCGGGACGCAGGAACCGACGATTTCCGACATCCACGCCGCAATCGGATCCAACCTCACATGCCGGCAACTCGTGCAGAGCGCTTCCCGCTCGATTTGAAGCAGGAGGATTCACAAAGCGGCGGGCTTGGACAGCTCGGCGCGATCATTGATTCGTTCTGGAGGGCGGGCAATGCCGAGGACCTATTCGGGTGACTTGCGGGAGCGTGTGGTTGAAGCAGTGGCATCGGGAGCGTCGCGGCGCGAGGCCGCGGAGCTTTTCGAGATCGCGGCGAGTACCGCGGTCAAATGGCTGCAGCGGCTGCGCGAGACCGGCAGTGCGGCGGCGAAGCCGCGCGGCGGCAGCACCTCGCCCTTGGAGGAGCATGCGGCGGTGATCCTGGCGCTGATCGAGGAGCGGTCGGATGCCACCTATGCGGAAATGCTCGCGGCCCTGGCGGCGCGGCAAATTAAGAGCAGTCGCGGCGCGCTGTGGCGGTTCTTCGCGCGTCATCGCATCACCCGCAAGAAAAAAAGCCTGCGCGCCGCCGAACAGAAGCGCGCCGACGTGGCACGGGCGCGCCGACGGTGGATCCGCGAGCAGGGCCTGCTTGACCCCGCCCGGCTGGTTTTTGTCGATGAAACCGGCGTCAATACCCACATGGTGCGGCTCTACGGCCACGCCTCGCGCGGCGCGAGATTGGTTGATCACGTGCCGTTTGGCAACTGGGAAACCATCACCTTCGTGGCGGCGCTGCGGCACGACAAAATGGTGGCCCCGATGGTCGTCGATGGGCCGATGAATGGCGAACTGTTCCTCGCCTATGTCAAACACTGCCTGGTGCCGACACTCAAGCCAAACGACATCGTCGTGATGGATCACCTGCGCGCCCATAAGGTGGCCGGCGTTGCCGAGGCGATTGCGGCAGCCGGCGCAACGCTGCGCTACCTGCCGCAGTATTCGCCCGATCTCAACCCGATCGAGATGCTCTACAGCAAATTCAAGGCGTACATGCGCAGGCTCGCCGAGCGCACCGGTGAAGGCGTCCGCCGCGCCATTCGCTCCTTCCTCCCCTCCCTCAAGCGTCGAGAATGCGCCAACTATTTCAGGCATGCAGGCTATGCTTCCATATGACCGGAATCCGCTTAGTGTCGATCATCCAGCCAGAAGCCAAGCCATAGTGCTTGCAGGGTCAGACAGGCAATGCTTGTTGCGCAAAGAAGTGCGCTGGATGGCAATTGTTGCTGGCGGCATGCTCCGATGAGATACATTGCAAGCAATGGCGAAAGGATAAGTATTATTGGCGCAAATAGGAGGGCTAAAACCGGAAGTTCCAAGACAATCGATTGTAACGTGTAGTCGTGCACCCTAATAAAGATGACGCTGAGGAACGCGGCGACGAGCAGGGGCGCAGACATGACCGAAGCTGCTGTGGGTGAAAAACGAGGGGATTGGCGGCGGGTTCTTTTCACCCAGACATAGATGACGACGCGGCTGATAAAAAAGGACACTACAAAAGGTAGACCAAGCCTCAACAGTATTCCTCCTGTATCTGTGATCGGCGTCAAGAACCATAAGATGAAAGGCCCAAAGGGAGGCTCTTCTGCCATAATGCACCTTCCTCCAAAACCATGGCGACGGGCGCCCGTTGTAATGCGTTTCTATCGTCATACAGAAAAGTTGCACGTCGCCGTAGGGAATTCATGTGACGTTGTCGTGTCGGGAGCTGAACCGGAGGCCAGCCGGAGTGAAGGCAGAACAGCACGCGGCTTGCTTTGGCGCTGGTCAGCGCTTAGTACGGCGTTCGTTGACGTTTGGACGGCACGGACCACAACGATGAGGATATACGCCTGGATTGTTATCTTGTTCACGTTGGGCATTCTGGCCGTCCGATTCGCGCCAACTGAGCCACCTGTCGATCAAGTGCCTGATCGCGAGGGGAAACTGACCTTTCATGGGCCCGATTATCAGCTCCGAGCCCCGCGAGATCAGGTCGCAGTTGTGAGCAGGAATCCTGATGGGAGCCAGACGGTCGAGCTTTCGGTCGACCGGCGGGAGTTTGGCTCGCCGGATAAGTCGGGACCACGTCGAATTGTCTGCACCCCTGGCGGCTCTTGCATCGATTACTGCGCTCCCGCGGAGGTCGCGCGAGAGCGTCCTTGCGCCGACATCGTGGACGGGTGGTACAGAGTGACGGTAGGTCCCATATCTCAAAAATGGGGTCTCCGCGAATGGTCGATTCCACCGCGAGACGCGGGGCCTGGATTCAGGTGTGGCGATGACGGTCATTCCGGATTGGAGTATTGTTGGGACCCCGTTCGCTACACCCCAACTTGGCCCGTCGCGAACGTTCACGATGTTCCCTATGACGCCATACGGCAATCGGCTGGATCTACATGGGTCAGCATCGCTCGCGACGCTGACGGGCTTCCGACTTTCTACGCAATGTGCGCTGGTCGCGTCTTTTGTTCGCGGTTTATCGATAAAGCTGGCGCCAGGGTTGAACTCGACTTCGCGTTTGCCGAGCTTCACAATTGGCAGCGGCTAGAGGCGGGTCTGCGTGGTTTCGCAGATCGCCTGATAGTACCGTCGCCAGGCAAAAATGGTGCGGCGACTGCGCCAAATCGCGGCACGGCACGTTCATAAGCCCGATCCGGATCGTCCTGGTCCTGTGTCTTGCGGCTCCTGGTAGACGTCGCTACCCTCGCCGGGATAAATTGCCGCCGACCTTCGTCAAGAAGCGAGGAGACCCGCCGTGATCCGCCTGATCCTCCGACCAGACACATCCGTCCGCATCGCCGTCCTCGTGTGCGCCCTCACCGCGCCTCTCACCGTGCGGGAACTCAATGCGCAGACTGCGCTCACGGTCCCTGCGGGACTTCCCGACTGGGCATTCAACATCCCCGACAAGATCCAGCCGTCCGCGGTGCGGCCGGAAGGCATCGTGAGGGCGCCCGGCAGCGCGAGGGAGTACGAGGCCGCCAAGATCGCCGGGAACGCGAATCCGCCGGACTGGTTTCCCGATGAACACCCCGCCGCGCCGCGATCGGTCGCAGGCGGCGCCGGGATCAGATTTGCGTGCGGCTCCTGCCATCTGATGTCCGGCCAGGGCCATCCCGAAGCCGCCGACATCGCCGGCATGCCGGCCGAATACCTGATCCGGCAGATCGCGTACTACAAGGCGGGCACGCGCCAGGACGACGCCCGCATGGGTCCGATCGCCAAGGCCACGTCGGACGAGGACGTTCGCCAGGCCGCCGAATACTTCGCCGCCTTGAAGCCCGCCGCATGGGTGAAGGTGATCGAGACCGCCACGCCGCCGAAGACGTTCATCGCCACCGCGGGCCGTCATCGTCAGCTCCATCCCGACGGCGGCACCGAGCCGATCGGACACCGTATCCTCGAAATCCCCGCGGATCCGTTCCGCACCGAAATCCGCGACCCGCATTCCGGTTTCATCGCCTATGTGCCGCCCGGCAGCATCGCCAGAGGCGAAGAGCTGGTCAAAGGCGGAGCGTCCGGGAAGACGGTGCAATGCGCGCTCTGTCACGGCGAGGGGCTGAAGGGCCTCGGCGAAGTGCCGCGGCTCGCGGGACTGCAACCGCTGTATGTCGCACGACAGCTGTTCGATATCCGCCATGGCTCCAGCGCGGGGAAAGCCGTGGCGTTGATGAAGCCGGTCGTCGCCAATCTGTCGGACGACGACATCATCGCGATTTCCTCGTATCTCGGCTCGCTGCCCCCGCAGTGAGGATCGTGCCGCCGGCGCGAACGAGCGGCTTTTCTACTCCCTCTCCCGCTTGCGGGGGAGGGTTGGGGAGGGGGCTCTCGCAGCGAGTCCGTGCCGTGTGAATTGCCCCCTCCCTGACCCTCCCCCGCAAGCGGGAGAGGGGACGAAAACTGAATCGATTGTCGGCGGACGAGTCCTTAGCGCATCCGATCTCCCTGTGCGGCGATCGCACTCCACCCTGCGGCAATGATGCGCCATGAAGATCATCAGCGGCGGACAAACCGGCGTGGACCGCGCAGCGCTCGATGTCGCGATCGCGCGCGGAATGTCCTGGGGTGGCTGGTGCCCGAAGGGCGGCTGGGCCGAGGACTTTCCCGACCAGCCCGGTCTCCTGAACAAATATCCCAATCTGAGGGAAACACCGGTCTCCCAACCCGAGCAGCGTACCGAATGGAACGTGCGCGACAGCGACGCAATACTCATCATCGCCGATCGCCGGGGCCTCTCAGTCTCCAAGGGAACGAGGCGCGCCCAGGAATGGGCCGACCACTATGGCAAGCCGCTTCTGGTCATCGATGTCAGCGAACCCGACGCGGCGGCGCAAATCGCGGAGTGGCTGCGCGTGCAACGCACCCGATTTGGCGCGCATATGACGCTCGGCGTCGGCGGACCGCGCGAGAGCGAAGCCCCTGGAATCTACACGAGCACACGCCTGGTGATGGCCGGCGTGCTGGATCGTGGGAGCGGCGATCCGGTTGCAACCGCCGGCCAGCCATAGCCCTTCAGGGTGGACACATCTTTGCGCAGCACGGCGGTACCTCTCCCCGCGTGCGGGGAGAGGTCGGATCGCGCAGCGATCCGGGTGAGGGGGCGCTTCCACGAGTCTGAGCACTGGATGTTACGCTCAAAATCGTGGATAGGCCCCCTCACCCCGACCCTCTCCCCGCACGCGGGGAGAGGGAGAAGCGCCGCCCCCGCACCGATGCAGAGCGCCCAACGAGATGTGTCCGCCCCGTAGGCCATAGCCGACCCCCAGCGGGCCGGCTCCCAATTCAAAAATCGATCGACTCGCTCTTCGCCGCGACGCCCCTGGCGGTGGTCGCGGCGGGGGGCACGGCCAGGCCGGGGTCGCGAAACCGGTTGGTGATGGGATAGCGGCGGTCGCGGCCGAAATTCTTCAGCGTCACCTTCACGCCGGGCGCCGCCTGGCGGCGCTTGTACTCGGAAATGTTGAGCATGCGTTCGATGCGCTGGACGAGGTCGCGGTCGAACCCGGCGGCGGCGATGGCGGAGATCGGCTGCTCGCGCTCGACCAGCCGCTCCAGGATCTGGTCGAGCAGGTCGTAAGGCGGCAGCAAGTCCTGGTCGGTCTGGTTCTCGCGCAATTCCGCGGTGGGGGCGCGCACGATCACGTTCTCCGGGATCACCCGTCCGGACGGCCCGAGCGCGCCTTCGGGCTTCCAGCCGTTGCGCAGGCGGGACAGGCGGTAGACTTCGGTCTTGTAGAGGTCCTTGACCGGGTTGAAGCCGCCATTCATGTCGCCGTAGAGCGTGGCATAGCCGGCCGACATTTCCGACTTGTTGCCGGTGGTCACCACCATCAGGCCGAACTTGTTGGAGATCGCCATCAGCATGGTGCCGCGAGCCCGCGCCTGGAGGTTCTCCTCGGTGACGTCGCGCTTGAGCCCGGCCATCAGCGGCGCCAGCGCCTGCTCCAGGCCCTCGACCGCGGCGGCGATCGGCACGATGTCGTAATGGACGCCGAGCGCGCTCGCGATCTGGGCGGCATCGTCCAGGGATTGCTGCGAGGTGAAACGGTACGGCAGCATCACGCAGCGCACCCGCCCGGCGCCCAGCGCATCGACCGCCATCGCCGCGCACAGCGCGGAGTCGACACCGCCGGACAGGCCGATGACGACGCCGGGAAAGCCGTTCTTCTCCACGTAGTCGCGCACGCCGAGCACGCAGGCCGCATAATCGGCCGCGTCGCCGGTCTCCAGCTTCGCCTGCGGGCCGCCGCTGCAACGCCAGCCGTCGGCGCCGCGGTGGAACACCACCGTCGCCACCACTTCGCGAAACGGCGCGAGCTGGGCGCCGACGGTCAGGTCGGGGTTGAGCACGAACGAGGCGCCCTCGAACACCAGCTCGTCCTGGCCGCCGACCTGGTTGACGTAGGCGAGCGGCAGGCCGGAATCGCTGACCCGCGCCACCGCCACGTTGAGCCGCTCGTCGATGACGCCGCGCCGGTACGGCGAGCCGTTCGGCACGATCAGGATCTCGCCGCCGGTCTCGCTGATGCATTCGACCGGCTCGGGCCCCCAGATGTCCTCGCAGATCGGCACGCCGAGCCGCACGCCGCGGAAATTGACCGGTCCCGGCATCGAACCCGGCGCGAACACCCGCTTTTCGTCGAACACGCCGTAGTTCGGCAGGTCGACCTTGAAGCGCAGGGCGGCGACGCGGCCACCGTCGAGCAAGGCCACGGCATTGTAGAGCCTGCCATCCTCGACCCAGGGCGTGCCGATCAGCATCGCCGGCCCGCCATCCGCAGTCTCGACCGCCAGCGCCTCGATCGCGCTCCGGCACGCCTGCTGGAGCGCCGGCTTGAGCACGAGATCCTCGGGCGGGTATCCGCAGATGAACAGCTCGGAAAACACGATGAGATCGGCGCCATCGCCGGCGGCAGCGGCCCTGGCACGGCGCGCACGGTCTGCATTGCCGGCGATGTCGCCGACGATGGGGTTGAGCTGGGCGATGGCGACCGCGAGGCGATCGAGCGGGCTGGAGGTCATCGGTCTGATCTAGCCCCTGCCCCGCCGCCGGGCAATCGGGTCGCGCGTCATGCCGGGGGGCCGCGCAGTTCCGTAGCCCGGGCGAGCCCTCTCGGGCGACCCCGGGGTATCCCGCATGTCGCGAAGGCGCTCGTGCGGGCGACGGCGACGAGGTCCCGTAACCCGGGTTGAGCCCTTCGCGAAACCGGGGGCAGCCCCCGCATTTCCGCGCAAGCGCGCTCCAATGCGGGCTACGGCCGCCCTGCCGCCCGGCAATTGGTATCGGGGTGTGTCAGGCAACCACAATAACGTCAGCACTGGATGCGCGGCCTACTTTGCATGGGGTTGTTTTGCAAAAAAATGAATCCACCCCGCCCTTGCGGGCCGCGCGGCCCGCAACCCGTAGGGCGGAATAGCGTCAGCGTATTCCGCCGTGCCTCCGAACGGCGGGTTAAAGCGAGCCCGCCCCAACGCTCCGTGCAGCGGGCCAGCCCCGGCTACAGCCCCGCCGCGGCCGGCAACGGCATCGCCCGGCCGAGACGTTCCTTCTTCAGGAGTTCCGCCAGCAGGAAGGCGAGGTCGATCGACTGCTCGGCATTGAGCCGCGGATCGCAAAAGGTGTGGTAGCGGTCGTTGAGATCCTCGTCGCTGATGGCGCGGGCGCCGCCGGTGCATTCGGTGACGTCCTGCCCGGTCATCTCCAGGTGCACCCCGCCGGCATAGGTGCCTTCGGCGGCGTGGATGGCGAAGAAGCTCTTCACCTCCGAGAGGATGCGGTCGAACGGCCGGGTCTTGTAGCCGGACGCCGACGAGATGGTGTTGCCGTGCATGGGATCGCACGACCATACCACTTCGCGCTTCTCGCGCCTGACCGCGCGGACGAGCGCCGGCAGCAGGTCCCCGACCTTGTCGGACCCCATGCGGCAGATCAGCGTCAGCCGGCCGGGCTCGTTGTCGGGGTTGAGGACGTCGATCAGGCGCAACAGCTCGTCGGCCTTCGAGGACGGGCCGCATTTGAGGCCGAGCGGGTTCTTGATGCCGCGGCAGTATTCCACATGGGCGTGGTCGAGCTGGCGGGTGCGGTCGCCGATCCAGACCATGTGGCCGGAGGTGGCGTACCAGTCGCCGCTGGTGGAATCGACCCGCGTCATCGCCTGCTCGAAGCCGAGCAGCAGCGCCTCGTGGCTCGTATAGATATCGGTGGTGCGCAGCTCCGGATGGCCTTCGAGGTCGAGACCGATCGCCCGCATGAAGCCGAGCGTTTCCGAGATGCGGTCGGCGAGCTCGGTGTAGCGCCGCGACTGCGGGCTGTCCTTGACGAAGCCGAGCATCCATTCGTGGACGCTGGCGAGGTTGGCGTAGCCGCCCTGGGCGAAGGCGCGCAGCAGGTTCAGCGTCGCCGCCGACTGGCGATAGGCTTCGACCTGGCGGCGCGGATCGGGCGTGCGGGCGGCCGCGGTGAACTCGTTGGCGTTGATGATGTCGCCGCGATAGCTCGGCAATTCGATGCCGTTGCGCTGCTCGGTCGGTGATGTCCGGGGTTTGGCGAACTGGCCGGCGATGCGGCCGATCTTGACCACCGGCATCGCCGCCGCGAAGGTCATCACCACCGCCATCTGCAGGAACACCCGGAAGAAGTCGCGGATGTTGTTGGCGCCATGCTCGGCGAAGCTCTCGGCGCAGTCGCCGCCATGGAGCAGGAATGCCTCCCCGGACGCCACCCGCGACAGGTGCTTCTTCAGGCGCCGCGCCTCGCCCGCGAACACCAGCGGCGGAAAGGTCGCGAGCTGCTTCTCGACTTCGGCGAGAGCGGCCTCGTCCGGATAGACCGGGACCTGCTGGATCGGCTTGCTGCGCCAGCTGTCAGGCGTCCAACGCTCGGCCATGACGCGATGCTCCTGGTTCGGCGAATGAAATCGGGCGGCTTATACACGACACGGCGGCCCCCCGGCAAACGCACTATTCCGCGGCCTCGCGGCAATAGCGCGCGGACGGCTGGCGCATGGTGACGAGCTCCTCGGCCGCGGTCGGATGCACCGCCATGGTGGCATCGAAATCGGCCTTGGTCGCCCCCATCTTCACGGCGATGCCGACGAGCTGGATCATCTCGCCGGCGCCCTCGCCGACGATGTGGCAGCCCACCACGCGATCGTTCGAGCCGTCGACGACGAGCTTCATCAGCATGCGTCCGGGATTTCGCGACAATGTCGCCTTCAGCGGCCGGAAATTCGATTTGTAGATGTCGACCCGGGCGAGGCTGGCGCGGGCCTCGCCCTCGGTCAGGCCGATGACGCCGATCTCGGGCTCCGAGAACACGGCGGTCGGAACATGGGCGTGGTCGACCGCGGTGGGCCGGCCGCCGAACAGCGTGTCGGCCACCGCATGGCCCTCGCGGATGGCGACCGGAGTGAGGTTGATGCGGTTGGTGACGTCGCCGACGGCGAAAATGTTCGGAACGACCGTGCGCGAATAGCGGTCCACGGCGATGCCGCCATTGCCCGCGGTGGTGACGCCGGCCCGCTCGATGCCGAGACCGGCGATGTTGGGCTTGCGGCCGACCGCGAACATGACGCGGTCGGCGTCGAGCCGGCGGCCGTCGCTCAACATGGCGGCATAGCGGTCATCGAGCTGTTCGATCGCCTTGACGAGCTGCCCGGTGATGACCGCGATGCCGCGCGCCTCCATCTCGCCGCGCAAATGGGAGCGGACCTCGTCGTCGAAGCCGCGCAGGATGTTCTCGCCGCGGTAGACCAGCGTTACCTGCGAGCCCAGCCCGGCGAAGATGCAGGCGAACTCCACCGCGATGTAGCCGCCGCCCTGGATCACGATGCTCCCCGGCAGCGCCGGCAGGTGGAACGCCTCGTTCGAGGTGATCGCGTGGGCAATGCCCGGGATGGTATGGCCGGGATGGGGCGTCGCTCCGGTCGCGATGAGGATATTGGCGGCGCGCACCCGCGCGCCCGAATTGAGCAGGCGGACGGTGTCGGCATCCTCGATGACGGCGCGGCTCTTGACGATCTCGACGCCGGACTTCTCGAGATTGCTGCGGTAGGCGGCCTCGAGGCGGTCGATCTCCTTGTCCTTGTTGGCGATCAGCGTCGGCCAGTCGAACGACGGCGCGGCCACGGTCCAGCCGAAGCCGGCGGCATCGGCGAACTCATGGGAAAATCGCGAGGCATAGACCAGCAGCTTCTTGGGCACGCAGCCGCGGATGACGCAGGTTCCGCCGATCCGGAACTCCTCGGCGATCATCACCCGCGCGCCGTGTCCTGCCGCGATCCGCGCCGCCCGCACGCCGCCCGAGCCGGCGCCGATGACGAACAGATCGACGTCATGAGATGCAGCCATCACAACTCGTGACCCCGCTTCTTCATCTCGGCGCGGAAGCGGCCGAACACCACCTCGGAGAATGCGATCGACCAGTCCTGGGCGCGCTTGAGGCTCTCGTCCACCGCGACCGGCTCCTCCTTGAGCATCTTCTGGCCGAGCGGGGTCTTGTAGAACGTGATCAATTCCTTGAGCTCATGCTCGGTGAAATGCTGGGCGTAGATGATGGCCACCTCATACACGAGTTCGGCCTTCTTGCTCTCGTACTCCTTGCGCAGCTGCACCGAAATCTCGTTGAGGTCGCGCGCGAGGTTCGGATTCGTCGGCAGCAGCGAATTCTTGGTGGACTCGACCACCCCCGGTATGACCGGCTCGAACATCGCGGTCCCGCCCTTGATGGCGAGCAGTTCGCGGGCGGCGGCGACCGCGCCCGCGGTCGGGGTCTGGGCCTGGGCGCTGACGGCTGCAAGGCAACACAACGCCGCAGCCATTGCCCATCGCGAGAACGATCTCAGATCCATGGATTCCCCTCCTCCTGCCGGTTCATGCCTCGACGATCCGCACCCCGTCGGCGCTGGCGATGACGGCGATCCGAACCAGGCCGATGAACAGCCCATGGTCCACTACGCCGGGGATCGTGTCGAGACGCATCGCCAGCGCGGCCGGGTCCGGGATGCTGCCGAGCGCAGCGTCCACAATGAAGTGCCCGCCATCGGTGACGAAAGGATGGCCTGCCCGGTCGCGCCGCAACATCAGCGCACCGGCACAGCCGGCGGCACGAATCGCCGCCTCGATGGTGCGGCGGGTCGCTGCAAGGCCGAACGGAACGACTTCCACCGGCAGCGGAAAGCGGCCGAGCACCGCAACCCATTTGGTGGCGTCGGCAATGACGATCATCCGCGCCGAGGCCGCGGCCACGATCTTTTCCCGCAGCAGCGCCCCGCCGCCGCCCTTGATGACCGTGAGGTCGGGGGCGATCTCGTCGGCGCCATCCACGGTGAGGTCGAGTTCGGGCGTTTCCTCCAAGGTCGACAGCGGCACCCCGAGACGCTCGGCATCGGCGCGGGTCGCCTCCGACGTCGGCACGCCGACGATGTCGAGCCCGGCGCGAACCCGCGCGGCGAGGAGTTCGACGAAATGCCGCGCCGTCGAGCCGGTGCCGAGCCCCAACCGCATGCCGGGCGCGACATAATCGAGCGCCCGCGCCGCGGCGGCGCGCTTGAGCTCATCGGAAGACGTGACGGTTTCCATAAGATCGGCTTTGCAGGCCTCATAGCGGCGTCGCGTATCCGAACATAGCGCAAAATCGCGTCCAGGGCGGCGCTGCAAAGGCCGGCGGACGCATTCCAGCCATCATGTCCCATCAGTCCCATCGCATCCGCTTGCGTTGCGCCGCCCCGGCGACTAGCCATGAGGACTCATGCAGGCCCCGACCATCATTTTCGACCTCGACGGCACCCTGGTGGACACGGCGCCGGATCTGGCCGAAACCCTCAATGTCATCCTCGGCCGCGAGGGCCTTCCCGCAATTGCCTATGACGACGCCCGATTGCTGGTCGGCTGGGGCGCTCGCCGGATGATCGAACGCGGCCTGGAAAGCGAAGGCCAGAAGCGGCCGCCAGCCGACGTCCAGCGCCTGTTCGACGATTTCATCGCCTATTATGCCGACCATGTGGCGGACCGCTCGCGCCTGTTTCCCGGCGTCGTAGAGGCGCTGGACACCCTGGCCGCCCGCGGCTGCCGGTTCGCGGTGTGCACCAACAAGCTCGAATGGCTCTCGGTGCGCTTGCTCGAGGCGCTAGGCCTCGCCAACCGCTTCGTCGCGATCTGCGGCCAGGACACCTTCGCGGTTCAGAAACCCCACCCGGACGCCCTGCACGGGACGCTGCGCCGGGCCGGCGGCACCATCGGGAGGGCCGTCATGGTGGGGGATTCCCAGACCGATATCGCGACCGCCCAGGCCGCCGGCATGCCTGTCATCGCGGTCGATTTCGGCTATACGGATGTTCCGGTCACGGAGCTGGGTCCTGACAGAATAATAAGTCATTTCAACGCGCTACCTGACTCCATCGCAGAGCTCCTGGCGCTTCGCGACGCCGCTTTGGCCGCCGCCGCGGGCATCCCGCGCAAAGCCTGAGAATTTCGAGATTCCCACATCCGGCGCCCCGTGAAGATTTTGCGGATGCGGAAATTCGCGTATTGGGCTAATTATTTACGTGAGAGCCGCCGGCGGTGGGCGCAGCGGCGGCACAGCGGACCGGGAAGATGCGGTGCGTGAGGTTTCATTGAGGTGCAATCAGTCGGGCGGCGTGGGACCGCGACAGGGAATGGAAACGACGGTAAGCCGCGCCATCGCCGTCGTGGCGGCCGGCCTCGGCCTTGCCGCCTGTTCGTTTGCCATGCCGAGCATGGATTTTTTTTCGTCGAAGCCGACGACCGCGTCATTGTCGATCGAATCCAATCCACCCGGCGCCGACGCCAAGCTCTCGACCGGGGGCACCTGCCGCACGCCCTGCTCGCTGAGCGTCGGGTTGGCTAGCGATATCGCCGTCACCGTCTCGCTCAACGGCTACGGGGCTGAAACCAGGACGGTGCGCCCGGTATCCGGCGAGTCCGGCGCCGGCAGTTCCGGAAGCGCCGCGCTGCTCGATCCCAATCCGCTGTTCGTCGAGCTCAAGCCGATCGCGCCGCCCAAGCCGCCGCCCCCGAAGAAGAAGCGCCGACGCCCGATCCAGGCCGCGGCACCGGCGCCGGCGCCGGACGAGCCTGCTCCCGCCGCTCCCCAGCCCGGATTCGGGCCCGCGCCCGGCGGCTTCGGACCGCCCGGGCAGATCAGATGACGATCAGGTGCCGAGGACCTCACGTCCGTTCCGCTTCTGGAACGGGCACGTCGGGGTTTTGATTTCGGTTGCTTTGACTTGCGGGCGGGGTCTCGACCTCGCTTCGCGCAGTCCTCGCCCAGCTTCAGCCGGATGCGGGGGCACAAGAACTGGAGCGCCGGCTTTGGCGACACGGACGGCGCGCGTCCTTGCTTGCCGGCGCATGATCGGTTAAATGCCGGTCCGCCGGAACGGGCGCGTAGCTCAGCGGGAGAGCACTCCCTTCACACGGGAGGGGTCACAGGTTCAATCCCTGTCGCGCCCACCATCAAAATCGTTATATTTCAATGGGGTTTAGCGGAACAAGCGTGAGGACGTTTGCGACTTCTCGCGACAGAACAGAACCGGAAACGCCGCCGCGAAAGTGTGGAAAATCCGTGGAATCCATTCACGGGAGGTTCCGCCGGGCGGCGTGCTTCCGGAACCGTTCTGGGTGCAGGATGCCAGCGGTCAGACGGTCGGCTGACTTCCGCCACAACGAGGAGACTGCGTGCCTCGCGGTGGCGTTGCACTAAAAACGGCTCCGGACATTTGAGCGATGGGCGATGCGCCTGACGTCATCTGCTTCACGGCCTCGAAGGCGCGGAAGCACAGGCGCATCGCCCGATGGAAGCCGTTAGGGCAGATAAACCGCCTTCGGCCGCTCATTCAGTTCGATGCGGGTTCCCCACGGGTCGGTGATGAATGCAATCCCGACGCCAACGTCGTTCACGCGGTAGGCCCCGTCAGCGTCGAGCTTGACGCCGGCCGCTTCCATCTTGGCGATGAATGCTTTCAGATCCTTCACATCGAAACCGATGTGATCGAGGACCCGGCCCTTCGTCGGCCCTTCCGCAACATTGGTCTTGCTCCAGCGCAGCTGGACGCCGGGGACGTCGGAGACCGGCGCATTGTTGCGCATGCTCGCCTTGGCGCCGAAGACCTTGCCGTACCAGGCCTGGCTCGCGGCGATCGCATTCTCGGGCAGGAAGAAATGCACGTGCTTGCTGCGGATCGGCTCTTTCTGGTTCTTGTCTTCCTGAATTTCGATCTTCAGTCCGTCGGTCGTTGTCACCCAGCCCTGGTCCAGCCTGCCGGGGGCGCCCGGCTCGAAGGGAACCCCTGCAGCCTTCCATTTGGCGACGGCCTCCTGGACGTTCGGGACGGTGAACCCGATGTGGTTCACCACCGTTCCGACTGTGCCGCCGGTCGACGGCGGCGTGTTGGGCCCCTGATTGAGAATGACCAGGACACCGGGGAACACGACCCTCTCACCCGGCCCGGTGGCGACACCGCCCATGGCGAGAAGGATATGCTTGTTGGCCGCGACGTCACGCGAATTGAGATGCCAGTGCCCATTCGTCACGCCCGCGTCGTTGGGAGCATAGGGCTGTGCCCATGCGGCGCCCGTCGCGAGAGTGGAAATGAGCCACAGAGCCGAAATCAGTTTCTTCATGGCTTCCTCCCAGTTGATCGCGCGTCACGCGCGCGAGACCTCCGGGAGACTAGCACCGGCAGCGCATTTTGCGAAATTCGAATCGCGCTGTATTGATCGCCTCGCGCGGAGCATCGGCGACCTGCAGGATATCGTTTGCACCGTGTAGGCGCGCGGCGCTATCCCTCAAGGCGACCGACAAACTGCGGGACAGGTGCCAGACACCTCTGGCGCCCATCGCTTTTCAAAAGGAGGGTCATTAGGTTGCTGCGGCTCCACAACCTCGCCTTCCCCGCAGCCGCGATCAGCCGGCTTCCAGGAACTCGATGGACCGACGCCCGGCCGATCTTGAGCGCCTTCGCGATCTCCGACGCCCCGGCCCCCTGCGCCTTCATTGCGCGCACCTGGGCGGCGTCTATCGAAGCCGACCGGCCCTTGTAAACGCCCGCGGCCTTGGCCTTGGCAATCCCCTCGAGCTGGCGCTCCCGCCGCAGGTTCGTCTCGAATTCCGCGAACATCGCTGGTGTGCCCGTGATGTGGTAGGGCCCACCGGTATTGCTTGCCTGGGGCTGCCAGTTCCGGCGCCTGTTTCTTGGGTGGTCGGCTCATTGATTGCGCCACTGCTTGCCCGTGAGGCTTTCCCGGACTGGCCGCTCCATCCAATTTGGCCGCACGATATGCCTTCAGCTCGGACGCGGTCAGCAGGCCCAGGCCCTCGCCCAGCCGCGGCCGATACGAAACCAGTGCCAGCAGTAGACGGAACCACTGGCAAAGATCGGGGGGCCATAGTCGGCGGGGAAATAGACGTCGGCGCCATGAAAGCCCCGTGCTCCGCGCGACTTGCTGCGCGATGCGGAAGCATCGGCGGGCGCGAACGCGCCGGCGGCGAGGACGGCGGCGGCCAATATCAGCATTATCTTGCGCACCATTGGAACTTCCTCTCTTCAGCCGAGATATCCAGACGACATTTCGACGAGCCGACGGCCTGATCGTTAGCACAGGAGGCGGCCTCCCCGCATCGGGCGCGCAGTGCTGGAGCGATGGCGGATTCCGTCACAGCAACTCCGCCACTTGTCGAGCAATGCTTTCCGGCTTCGTCATGGGCGCGAAGCGTGCGTGCACGGCGCCAGCCCTATCGACCAGAAACTTCGTGAAGTTCCACTTTATGCTGCTGCCCAGCAGCCCGCCCTTCTCCTGCTTGAGCCAAGCATAGAGCGGGTGGGCGTTCTTGCCGTTGACCTCGATCTTGGCGAACAGCGTAAAGGTGACGCCATAGGTGCGGTCGCAGAAGATGGAAATCTCCGCGTCGGACCCCGGTTCCTGATGACCGAACTGATCGCAGGGGAAGGCAAGTACTTCAAAGCCGCGCGGCCGAACTGCTCGTAGAGACGCCTGCAAGCCCTGTATTGCGGTGTGAAGCCGCATTTCGAAGCGACATTGACGACCAACAGAACCTTGCCGCGGTAGTCGGCGAGACGGCGCTCCTCGCCCGAGCCTAGAAGGGCGCTGAAATCGTAGATCGGCATCGCGGCTTCCGTTGCGGTTGCGGGCGTCGGCAGGATCGCCATGGGTCTCCCCGAAGAACAGTATCCCGTCCCATTTCGGCTTCAACCCCGCGCCTTTCGGCACTCGCCCGCGTGAATCAACCGGCCGAACTCCGCCGGTGTCATCGGCACGATGGCGGTGCCGCGTACCGACAAGGCGGCCTCCGGCATTCTGCCGGTCACCGCGTCACCTCGGGTCCCTCGCCCCATGGCCGCCAATGGGTAGGACGCACGTCGACCGGCCTCATGCTTTTCGCATTGATCCAGCCCTCCCACACCCGGCGGCACGCAAATGCGAGCGCATGGGGCTCGTCCTTGTCGATGACGGCGAGTTCCAGGTCGCGGTCGAACGGTGCGGTGGAGATGGGTAGCCACATGAAGATTTTGTAATGCAGCCGGGGCGTCCCGCACTTTGATCCAGGTCACGATCCGTCCGTCACGATCGGTCTGTCACGATCGGTCCGGCCGCTGAAGCGCGTTTGACCGGGATCAATGTGCACCGGCACCATTCCCGACATGTTGGCATTGCGCGGACGCATGGAGGTCTTGGATGAAACGAATTGCCGTCGGCTGCTGTATCGGTCTCTCGCTGGTGGCTTCGAGCGGGCGCGCCGCCGACGTCGAGAGCGGCAAACGGCTCGCGCAACAGCGATGCGCCGCCTGCCATATCGTAACCGCGAATCCGCGCAACGACTTCGTGGCCGATGCGCCGCCGTTCCTGGCGATCGGGAGAAAATACGGGTTCGACTCCGAGGCGCTCGTCTTCAACCTGGTCGGGCCGCACGCCAAGATGAATTTTGCGCTGACACGACCTGAGGCCAACGACGTCGCCGCCTATATCCAAAGCCTGGCGAGGTGACCAAAGGCGACGCTTTGACCATAACGGTCGCGGCGACACAGGTTGACCCGTTGGAAGTCCCGGTCCAGCGGGTGATATTTTGATTGCAACACGTCGTTGTCCTGCCATGCCCCGAGATTCCCATCATGCCCTACGCAACGGTAATGGTTTATGTCGATGCCGACTCGGCGCCGGAACAGCGGGTCCGTCTCGCCGCGCGCGTCGCCGATAAGTTCAATGCGACGCTCATCGGATTGTCGGCACTTGCCGTCAGGCCGGCATTCGTGAGCGAGGGGGTGCTGGCCCAGGACCTGATGCAGACCGACATCAACGAACTGAGAGGCAGGTTGTCCGACCGGGGGACTTGGTTCCGCGCCGCCGCGGGCGCCGATCACCGCAAGCTCGAGTGGCGGGCGATGCTCGACCTGCCGAACGGGGCGCTTGCCGCCGAAGCGCGCAGCGCCGATCTCGTCGTGATCGGACAAATCCGCGGGGTGGGCGACGCCTACACTGCGCTCGACCCCGGCCGGGCCGTTCTCGAGACCGGACGTCCGACCTTGATCGTGCCCGACGCGGTCGCCTCTTTGCGCGCGGAGCATGTCGTGATCGGCTGGAAGGATACGCGCGAAGCGCGCCGCGCGGTGCGGGATGCGCTCGCCTTCCTGCGTGAGGCGACCCGCGTCACCGTCGTCGAAATCTGCGAAGCGGGCGAGGAAGCGGCCGCGCAGGAACACATCGACGACGTCGCCCGTTATCTGACGCGGCACCGCATTGGCGGCGGTCCCCGCGTGATCATACATCAGGAGGGATCGGGTGCGGCTCAGCTGATCCGGCTCGCGCAGGACGAAGGGGCGGATTTGATCGTCACCGGCGCCTACGGGCACAGCCGGCTCGGCGAGTGGATGTTCGGGGGCATGACGCGGGATCTGCTGGCTACCAGCCCGTTCTGCTGCCTGATGTCGCACTGAGGGTGCACTCACAATCGGGAGATGGTTCATGCAAACTCCGCTCGAAGTCGATTTCCAGGGCATGGCCGGCACGCCGTCGCTTCACGACGCGATCGCCAGGCATGTGGCGCAGCTCGAGCACCGCTATGGTCGCGTGACGAGTTGCCGGGTCGCGCTGAAAGGTCCGGGCGGCCATCACCAGAACGGCGGACTTTACGAGGTGAATATTCACCTCGCGCTGCCGAACGGGCGGGAGGTCAATGTCGGCCGCACCGCGCAGGCGGACGCGCGGCATTCCGATCTGACCTTTGCGATCAACGACGCCTTCAAGCGGGCGCGCCGGCGCCTGCAGGTTCATGTTCGCAAGCTCCAGGGATTGGTGAAGCAGCACGAAGGCCCGCCGATCGGGACGATCGTTCGTCTCGATCCCTCCGGCGAATTCGGGTTTCTCGAATCCGGCGACGGCCGCGAGATCTACTTTCACCGCAACAGCGTGCTCGACGGCGGCTTTTCCCGGCTGGCCGCGGGCTCCCGCGTGACCTTTGCCGAGGAAGCGGGCGACAGGGGACCGCAGGCGAGCACCGTGAAGCTGCTCGGCAAGCACGGATTGCGGGCCTGACCCGCCTCTGGGCCACCGACGCAGGCGCAAGGGCAACGCCGGACGTGCTTTCGCACCGGCTCCATCCGGTTGACATTCGTCACGGCGCCGTGCCGCATCACGCGCCGGCTCTCCCGTCGGAACCAGCGGAGTCGATCCCATGAATGACCCCGAGCCTGCTTTGCAGACCCCGGCCGTTTCGCCGGTCGACGATGGGCGCGTGTTCACGATTTCGAAACCATCGCCGAAGATTGTCATGGCTCCCGCGCGGGACGCCGCCGCGGCGGCTGCGCAGAGCAAGGATCGCAACTCCTTCGCGGTGACGGCGTTCGCGGACCTCACCGATCGTTCGCTGCACGCCGCCGTCGCGCGCTTCACGGCGGGACTCTCGCCGGCGGCGCTTGCCCAGGCCTATCTCGACTGGGCAACCCATCTTGCCAACGCGCCGGGCAAGCGGATGCAGCTCGTCGACAAGGCCATGCGCAAGGGCGTTCGCCTCGCCAATTACGCTCGGCCGCTGCGCCATGGCGGGCGGCGCCGCCGAGTGCTGCATCGAGCCGCTGCCGCAGGACCGGCGCTTCGTCGGCGAGGACTGGCAGCGGTGGCCCTACAACTTCATCCACCAGGCGTTCCTGCTCAATCAGCAATGGTGGCACAACGCGACCACCGGCATTCGCGGCGTCATCCAAGCAGCACGAAGACATGGTCGAATTCGTGTCGCGCCAGATCCTCGACATGATCTCGCCCTCGAACTTCCTGCCGACCAATCCCGAGGTGCTGCGGCATCACCGTCGCCAAGGGCGGCGTGAACCTGGTGAGCGGCCTGCAAAATCTATGCCGAGGACTGGGAGCGCGCGATCAGCGGCAAGAAGCCGGTCGGCACCGAGAAATTCGTGGTCGGCCGCGACGTCGCGGTGACGCCCGGCAAGGTCGTCTATCGCAACCGTCTGATCGAACTGATCCAGTACGCGCCCGCGACCGACAAGGTGCGGCCGGAGCCGGTGCTCATCGTTCCCGCCTGGATCATGAAATACTACATCCTCGACCTGTCGCCGCAGAATTCGCTGGTGAAATATCTCACCGAGCAGGGCTTCACGGTGTTCATGATCTCCTGGAAGAATCCCGAGCCGGAGGATCGCGACCTCGGCATGGAGGACTATCGCGACCCGCGGCGTCATGGCCGCGCTCGACGCCGTCGAGCGCCGTCGTGCCGGACCGAAAGGTCCATGCGGTCGGCTATTGTCTCGGCGGCACGCTGCTGTCGATCGCCGCCGCGGCGATGGCGCGCGACGGCGACGATCGCCTGCAATCCATCACGCTGCTCGCCGCGCAGACCGACTTCACCGAGGCCGGCGAGCTGATGCTGTTCATCAACGAGAGCCAGCTCGCCTTCCTCGAGGACATGATGTGGGAGCAGGGATTCCTCGACAGCCGGCAGATGGCCGGCGCGTTCCAGATGCTGCGCTCGAACGACCTCGTCTGGTCGCGCATGGTCCGCGAATACCTGATGGGCGAGCGCGCGCCCGATGACCGACCTGATGGCGTGGAACGCCGATGCGACCCGCATGCCCTACCGCATGCATTCGCGAATATCTGCGCCAGCTCTTCCTCGACAACGATCTCGCCGAGGGCCGCTTCATGGTCGAAGGCAAGCCGGTCGCGCTCACCGACATCCGCGTGCCGATCTTCGCCGTCGGCACCGTGAGCGACCATGTCGCGCCGTGGCGCTCGACCTACAAGATCAACTTTCAGACCGACACCGAGGTGACCTATCTGCTCACCACCGGCGGCCACAATGCCGGCATCGTCTCGGAGCCCGGCCATGCCGGACGCAGCTTCCAGGTCATGACGAGGAACGCCGACGATCATTATCGCGATCCCGAAACCTTCCTGGCGCAGGCGCCGCGCAAGGATGGCTCATGGTGGCCGGAATGGGTGGGGTGGCTCGCCGCCCGTTCCGGCGCAGCGGTCGCGCCGCCACCGACCGGCGCTGCGGCGTCGGGCTATGCGCCCCACGGCGATGCCCCCGGGAGTTATGTTTTCGAGGATTGATTTGGCGCAGCGCCGACAGCGTTTATCGGCCCATCGCCGCCTCGTTCCAACGCGCGCCGACGGATTTCGGCTCTTATCCCCGGCGCAAGATCGCCCGCCGCGACGCAGACGACGCACGCATGACAATATTATTACGATTTCAAGATTTCCGCGTGTAACGCGCTGAAACTTCGGGGCTTGCGTGCTTTGTACCGCCGGGGCAGAAGACGGGCCTGAGCCAATCAGCATCAACACCGGCATATCGTCATGACCGAACATACGACCCGGGCATTCGACGCCGACCTGCACAGCCTCGCGCTCAAGATCGCGGAGATGAGTCGCCTCGACGAAACGCAGATCAGGCAGTCCATCGAGGCTCTGGTGAAGCGCGACATGGCGCTCGCCGAGGGCGTCATCGCAGCCAAGGATCGGGTCGACGCGCTGCAGCGGGAAATCGAGGAAAAGGCGATCGTCACCATTGCCCGCCGGCAGCCGATGGCGGTCGATCTGCGCGAGATCATCGGGGCCCTGCGCATTTCCAACGATCTCGAGAAGATCGGGGATCTCGCCGAGAACGTCGCCAAAGAGGTGATCCTGTTGAGCGACGCTTTCCTCATCGACGAGGTCATCCTGCAGCTTCAGCGCATGGGGCGGCTGGTGCTCGGCCAGCTGATGCGCGTGCTGCGGAGCTATGAGCGCAGCGATGCGGCGGAAGCCCTGGAGGTGTGGCGCGAGGATCTCGAGGTCAACTCCCTCAATAATTCGCTGTTCCGCGAGACGCTCACCTACATGATGGAAAATCCGCGCAACATCACATTCTGCACCCACCTGCTGTTCTGCGCCAAGAACATCGAGCGGATCGGCGACCACGCCACCAATATTGCCGAGAACGTCTACTACATCGTGGAGGGGCGCTCGCTTCCCGACGAGCGCCCCAAAGCGGATCTTACCGGCATCGGCGCGCGGCCGCTGCCCTCGTGAGGCGTGGAAATTCGCCGGAGGTCCGGGGCGGCTGCCGCAGGCGAGGTTAGAGCGGAGCCGGCCCGCAGTCCGATTTGGGCAGCGGGGGCAAACGGCACCTGTTAAAAATTGCGGTTGAGTTGAGGCCCCCAAATGCTTTATGTCTATGGGGCGGCGCGCCGATGGGGTGCACGTCGTCGATGATGGTCATTCTGGGGGGTGCAGAGATGATTTCACGCATCATTGTTTCGCGAATCGTTGTTTCGCATATCGTTGCGGGGGTGTTTGCGGCCATCGTCTTGGCGGGCACGCCGGCACCGGCCAATGCGCAGAGCATATTCGGCTGGTTGTTCGCGCAGCGTATTCCACGCGAGGTGGTTGCTTTTCCTGGCTCCTCCTATGCCCCCGGCACGGTCGTCATCAGCACCAGCCAGCGGCGCCTCTATCTCGTGATGGCCGGCCATCAGGCATTGCGCTACGGCATCGGCGTCGGGCGCGAAGGCTTCACCTGGTCCGGCTCGGCGGAGATCACGGCAAAGCGGGAATGGCCGGATTGGACCCCGCCCGAGCAGATGCTGCAGCGCAAGCCCGAACTGCCGCGCCACATGGCCGGCGGCCCCAACAATCCGCTCGGCGCGCGCGCCATGTATCTCGGCGACACGCTCTACCGAATCCACGGCTCCAACGAGCCTGAGACGATCGGCACTGCAACATCTTCGGGCTGCATTCGCCTGACCAATGACGACGTGATCGACCTCTACAGCCGCGTCCACATAGGGACCAAGGTGGTGGTTCTGCGGTAGCCCACCCTTCAGGAGAACCTGGAGGGGTGGGGAAAGCACAAGCGAACTCCCGCCGCGGCGGCGGGCAGCCACCGTTCATTGCCGGTGCGGCGGCTCGCGTGACAGGCCCTTGGCGGCGAGTTCGTCGAGATATTCGCGCCAGTAGCGGCCCTGGGCGCGGCCGAGCTTGAGGAAATAGTCCCAGCTGTAAATTCCCGTGGAATGCAGGTCGTCGAAGCCCAGACGGACGGCATAATTGCCGATCGGGTGGACTTCGATGATAGTCACGTTCCGTTTCCCCCCGACGGTCTTGCGCTCGGCCGCCGAATGGCCCTGGACCTCGGCGCTCGGGCTGAGGACGCGGAGGAATTCGGCTGGAAATTCATAGGCCTCGCCGTTGTCGAACGTCACCACGAGCGCCGCCTTGTCCTTGCGCAGCCGAATCTCGGTGGGCGCGGCCGCCGCCGCACGGTCTGGTTCGAACGCCATCGGGAACTCCCTCATATTGCGATGCAACCAGCCGCCCCCGGAGGCGGGATCGGTCAGACCGAAAAGGGCGAGCCTGCCCCGTTGGTCCTCACATCGCCCGTACCTATAATTATATCATTGCACAGCAAGCGGTTCCCTGAGAAAACCAATGGTCTCCAATGAGTGCGATCATGTCCGTCATCGAACAGCCGACGAGAACCGATTTCGACCAGGCCGCGACGCTGGCGCCGGCGCCGCTGGTCGATCCGTTTGCCCGCGCCATCACCTATCTGCGGGTGTCGGTCACCGATCGCTGTGATTTCCGCTGCGTCTACTGCATGTCGGAAAACATGACCTTCCTGCCCAAGGCCGACGTGCTGTCGCTGGAGGAGCTCGACCGCCTGTGCTCCGCCTTCATCGCCAAGGGCGTGCGCAAGCTGCGCCTTACCGGCGGCGAGCCGCTGGTACGGCGGGGCATCATGACGCTCGTCGCCTCGCTCTCGCGCCACCTCGCAGCAGGCGCGCTCGATGAGTTGACGCTCACCACCAACGGTTCCCAGCTCAGAAAATACGCATCCGAGCTGGCTGCCCATGGGGTAAAGCGCATCAACGTCTCCCTCGACACCCTGGACGCGGCGAAGTTCCGCACGGTCACGCGCTGGGGCGACCTCGACAAGGTGCTGGAAGGCATCAAGGCGGCCCAGGATGCGGGAATCGCCGTCAAGATCAATGTGGTGGCGCTCAAGGGGGTCAACGAGGACGAATTCGTCGCGCTGGTGAAATGGGCCCATGGCGCCGGGATGGACCTCACCTTCATCGAGGTCATGCCGCTCGGTGACGTCGGCGAAGGCCGGCTCGACCAGTATTTGCCGCTGTCCATGGTGCGGGCGCGGATCGCCGAGCGCTTCACCCTCGAGGAAATCGATTACCGCACCGGCGGGCCGGCACGTTACGTGAAGGTCGCGGAAACCGGCGGGCGGCTGGGATTCATCACGCCCCTCACCCATAATTTCTGCGAATCCTGCAACCGGGTCCGCATCACCTGCACCGGCACGCTGTTCATGTGCCTCGGCCAGGAAGACGCCGCCGACCTGCGCAGCGTCTTGCGGGCGTCCGAAGCCGATGAGCTGCTGTACCGCGCCATCGACGAGGCCATCTCGCGCAAGCCCAAGGGCCACGACTTCATCATCGACCGGCGCCATCAGCGTCCGGCGCTGTCCCGCCACATGAGCGTGACCGGCGGCTGACGGCATCGGGCGCCCGGTCGCGTCACTGCGAGGTGCGCGGCGCAATCAGCGGCGCTCCTGCTGCGCCATCTCGCGCTCCGCCCTGGCCAGCAGGCTCTCCTCGTGCTTCTTGTAATAGCGCCACATCGCGAAGGCGACGATGAGCGCCGCAATCAGCAAGGCCCAGCCGAGCGGACCGGCGATGCGGCTGATGCCCTCGCCGAGCAGGTAGCCGCCCAACCCGAAGACGGTCGCCCAGACAATGCCGCCAGCCGCGTTGAAGATGAGGAACCGCCACGGCGACAATGCGTTCGCGCCCGCGAGTAGCGCGGCGAATGCGCGCAGCAATGCGATGAAACGTCCGAAGAAAACGATGGATCCGCCATAGCGGGCGAAAAGGTATCTGCCCAGCATTCGCTTTCTGGCATCGAGCCCGACGAGATCGCCCCATCTTTCCAGCAGCGGCTCGCCGAATTCCCGGCCGACCCAGAAGCCGATATTGTCGCCGATGATCGCACCTGCTGCGGCCGCGGCGATGACCCAGCGGATGTCCAGCCCATGCCGGGTGCCGGCGTAGACGGCCGCGCTGACCAGGACGGTTTCCCCGGGCATCGGGATGCCCGCGCTTTCCAGCATCACGAGCAGGAGAACCGCGCCATAGCCATATTGCCCGACAAGATGCTGGGCCGAGGCGCCATCGAGAAAATCCAACGCCTTGTGCCTCCGTCCCGAACCGTTGCAGTCTCTGCGCGATCAAGCTCTAAACCCGGGCGACGACGGATGACAATGGGCCGGAGCCCCCGCCGTTCCCGATCGCGATAGACTTATGGCAGGAACCTGACGATGGACGCGAATTCGCTCGAACGCTGGCGGCATGACCACGCCTTCCTCGGCGCCAGGCATGGCGTCCATGAGCGGCGCACCTGGGCGGTGGTGGCGCTGACCGCGGTGATGATGGTCGTCGAAATCGGCGGCGGCGCGTGGTCGGGGTCGATGGCCCTCATCGCCGACGGCCTCCATATGTCCACCCACGTCGCCGCGCTGTCGATCGCCGCCGTCGCCTACAGCTTTGCCCGCCGCCATGTCGGCAATGACTGGTTTTCGTTCGGAACCGGCAAGCTGGGAGAGCTTGCCGCCTTTGCCAGCGCCATCATCCTCGCCATGGTGGCGCTGCTGATCGGATATGAATCGGTGACCCGCCTGATCCATCCCGTGACGATCGCGTTCCGGGAAGCGATCCCGATCGCGCTTGTCGGCCTCGTCGTGAACCTCATCAGCGCGCTGCTCCTGCATGATCATGACCATCACGGCCACGAGGAGGCCCATGATCGCGATGATGATCACGACCACCATCACGACCATGATCACGATCATGCCCATGATCATCCCGGACACCACGATCATGCCCATCATGCCGACTACAATTTCCGCGCCGCCTACGTTCACGTGCTTGCCGATGCCGTCACCTCGCTGCTGGCGATCACGGCGCTGGTCGCCGCGGCCTATTTCGCCCTCCCCTGGCTCGATCCCGATCGCCGGGCTGCTCGGCGCGGGCGTCATCTCGGTGTGGGCCTACGGCCTGATCAAGTCGGCCGCAGCGGTCCTGCTCGATGCGGTGCCGAGCCGATCCCGAGCCGAACTGATCCGGCAGCGCCTCGAAATCGAGAACGATCGCGTCACCGATCTCCATGTGTGGCGGCTCGGGCCGGGCCATCTCGGCGTGCTCGCCGCCATCGTGTCTGACCATCCCCGCGCGCCCGACCACTACAAGGCACGGCTGGCCGGGATCGAAGGGCTGTCCCACGTCGCGATCGAGGTCAACCCCTATACGGCGCCGTCCGGCGATCGGCCGTGAGGCCGCGGTGCCCGCCCTGGGGGCGACGCCGTCGCCGCCGCGGTGCGCCAGGCTGCTTCCTCCACCGCCATAGTCATCATTCGTTAACCATGGCGACCCTAGGCTCGCCGTATTCTCCGAAGGGGGAGCGGCCCGAATGAACGTGATCACGTTGGCTTCGCGCAAGGGCGGGGTGGGCAAGAGCACCCTGACCGCGCATCTCGCGGCCTACGCCCACCTCGCCGGGCGCCGCTGCATGGTCGTCGATGCCGACCCCCAGGGGTCGCTGACGCTATGGCACTCCATGCGCGCCGATAACGGCCTGGTGCTGCAAAGCGCGGCGCGGGGCATCAACCGTCTCGTCGCCAGTGCCCTGCTCGCCGGCTACGAATGGGTGTTCATCGACACCGCGCCGACGACCTGGCTGGTGGTGCAGGAGGCGATTCGCGCCGCCACCATGGTGGTGATTCCGGTGCGCCCGGGATTTTTCGATCTCGCCGCCGTGCGCGAGACGGTCGCGACCGCGCGCGAGCTCAACAAGCCCTACGCGGTGGTGATCAACGCCGCCCCGGTCAAGCGGGAGGACAAGGAGGCGCCCGCAGTGGCGCTGTCGCGGGCCCAGTTCGAGCGGCTGTCCGTCCCGGTATGGTCGGGGCAGATCAGCCAGCGCACGGCATTCCTCGGCTCGCTCGCCGCCGGCGCCAGCGCCGGCGAGAGCCACGGCGATTCCGCCTGCAAGCTGGAGATTTCCCGCCTGTGGTCGGCGATCGAGCGTTCCGTCGACGCCATCAACCGCGCACAGGCGGGGCCGGGCAATACCAAAGCGGCCTGATCCGGCTGGGCGGCGATTTGCGAACGAGCGGACAGCGACCGCGTCGCTGTCCGCTCACTTTTCCTTGCGCCGGTTACTGCGCGAAGCAGTAGAACAAGCCGTTGCCGCCGGTGGCGACCAGATCGGGCTGGCTGCAGCTGCGCGACATGTGAGCCGCGTTCCAGGACTGCAGATTCGGCGCGGTCTTGGGGTTGCGGTCGATGTGGCCGAGCATGGCGCTGCCGAACGTGCTGCTCGACCAGTTGTTGCAGGTCAGGTTCAGGTTCGCCGGAAACGCCCGGCCTTCCTCCGTCGAGCCGGTCATGGCGTCATGCTGGTTCGGCTGCATGCCGACGCCGTTGACCATGGTGCCCTTTTCGGTGAGCGCCGTCTCGCGCGTGAGCTTGTTGTTCGCGCTGTGCAGATCGGCGACGCTGGTGGCGATGACCTCGCCCTTGAAGTTCTGCCACGGGCCGTTGCCGATGCGGTCGCGGGCGTTGACGGCGCCGCCCTGAGCGCCGGCGTTGGTGCTCAGATAGGCGCGCCAAGTCTTGCCGCCCGCTCCCGCCGTCGCTGCCAGCATCTGGCAATGGGCGTCCGCGCCGGCGAGGCCGCCGAGGTCGGCGCCCTTGCCGGGACCGACGCTGGTGACGAAGAAGGTCATGTTGGGCGCCTGCTGGGCGTGGCCGGGCACGGTCACGCCCAGGGACAGCAGCATCGTCGAAGCGAGGATGGACAGACGTGTGGTCGTCATTGGCAGTTTCTCCCATTGATGACGCGGATTTTTCCGGGCCGTTCGAGCCCATGTTGCGCCCGTCCTATTACCGCGATGCGACCGATGTGGCTAGTGGCGCGGGAGCGTCCGCCCGGCGCGGCGCGATGGTCGCCCGGCCGGACTACAAGGCCTTGAATTGGCGAGACGTTCTCGCCATCTGGTGGG
>CAWCJX010000069.1:0-19963 GCA_963795865.1 uncultured Alphaproteobacteria bacterium | reverse complement strand
CGTCGCGGGTGCGATCGCGCTTGCGCAGAGCTGGCGGCTGTTCCCGCCGCGGACGGTTTTCCTGGTGGTGGTCGACCCCGGCGTGGGGACCGCGGCTCCCGGTGGCGGTCCAGACGCGCGCCGGGGCGCGCTTCGTAGGCCCGGACAACGGCGTGCTCTCGCTGGCGCGAAGGAGGCGGGCACCGCGCGCGCGGTCGAGCTGCGCTCGCCGCGCTACCGGCTCGCGAGCGTGAGCGCGACCTTTCACGGCCGCGACATCTTCGCGCCCGCCGCGGCGCATCTATGGCGCGGCGTGAAACTCGAGTCGCTCGGGCCGCCGATCCGACGGCCTGACGCACCTGGAACTGCCGAGACCGCGCGAGGGGCTCGAGGTGCGCGGCGAGGTGCTCTATGCCGACGGCTTCGGCAATCTCGTGAGCAACATCGGGCGCACGCACGGCCGCAGTTCGAGGCGCGCTTTCCCGCTATGCGGCTTTCCGTTAGGATCAATCGCGGCGCGTCGATGGAGATAGTGCAGGCTTACGGCGACGCTCGCAAAGGTGTTCCTCTCGCTACGTTTGGAAGTTTCGAGCTTGCTGGAAATTGCGGTGCGCGACGGCAGTGCCGCGCAGCATTTCGCCGCTGGGCCGGGCGCGATGGTAACGTCTCGGCCGCGCGCGTAGGCCGAACTTAAGCATGGAATGAAATAACACACACAGGACGACTCACACGTCCTGACCGACATCCCGCGCGTCACGCGCGCCGGCCGAGCCGGAGTCCGCCCTCGCGCGCGCGGCCGTCCGCGTTCACCCGGCTCCACGTGGGGCTTTTCCTGCTGACGATGCTGACCACCACGATGGCCGGGGCGGACATGGCGGGCGCGTTCGTGTCGCTGGCGCATCCGTTTGCGCCTTTGGGCAACTGCGCCCGGGACTGTCGTTTTCGATTCCGCTGATGACTGATCCTGTTTGCGCATGAGATGGGCCATTACCTGGTGGCGCGGCACAACGTCGACGTCAGCCCGCCATACTTCATCCCGGCGCCGTTGCCGTCGATCTTTTTCATCGGGACCTTCGGCGCGTTCATCCGGATGCGATCGCCGGCGCGCACGCGGCGCGTGATGTTCGACATCGGCGCGGCGGGGCCGTGGGCCGGAGCGGTGCTCGCGGTGCTGGCCGTGGTGATCGGGCTGAAGCTCTCCGACGTGTCGCCGCTCGACACTCCGGCGGCGGACTTCAGCTCGGCAATTCGATCCTGTTCTGGGCGCTGTCGTACGTGGTGCTGGGCGTCGATCCCAACTCGGTCAACGTCAACCTTCATCCGATCGCGTTCGCCGGATGGATCGGGCTGTTGGTGACGACGCTCAACCTGCTGCCGGTCGGCCAGCTCGACGGCGGCCACGTGGTCTACGCGCTGTTCGGCCGCTGGCATCGGACGATCTGCGCGCCTGTTCATCGTGGCGTGCGTGATGATGGTGGTGGTGCCGCTGCTCATGGGCTCGGCATACTGGGGCGGATGGCTGTTCTGGGTGGTGTTCCTTTTCTTCCTTCGGCCTGGGGCATCCGGCCACCGTCGATGCGGATACGCCGCTCGATCCGCGGCGGCGGCTTTGCCGTGGGCGACGATCGTGCTGTTCATCGTGACCTTCAGCCCGGTGCCGGCATGGTACGCCGCCGGAATCAGAACCCGCAGGAGCAGCCCCGAGGACAAAACCTACAGCGTCGTGCATAGGCCGTTCAGCGCCGCCGCGGCTGCCCGCCTCGCGTGCGGCTCAAGGGACTCTGATGGATGAGCGGCGGGAAGCGGCCGAGCTGGGATCAGTACTTCATGACGATCACGCGGCAGGTCGCCGAGCGCTCGACCTGCCTGCGCGCCAAGGTGGGCGCGGTGATCGTGCGCGACCGCAGCATCCTCGCCACCGGCTACAACGGATCGCCGGCCGGGATGCCGCATTGCACTGAGGTCGGATGCCTCATCTATGAATCGCGCACGCCCGACGGCGAAATCGAGCAGAACTGCTGGCGCACCATCCACGCCGAGATTAACGCGATCACGCAGGCGGCCCAGAACGGCGCCGCGATCCGCGACGCCGACATCTATGTCACTCACACGCCCTGCATCCACTGCCTCAAGGTGCTCATCAACACCGGCATCCGCACCGTCTACTATGGGCGCGAGTACAAGCTGCATACGGTCGGCGAAGTGCTCAATGCGCGGCATAAGCTCGTGCAGGTGGGCCGGACGCGGACCCCGCATGAGGCGGCCAGCCGACACGCACGTGCGGAATCTGCGCGCTCATCGAGCGATGCCGGCGGGCACGCTTCGCGGATTTCGTCGCCGAGCTGCCTCGTTTCGTAATCCTGGGCGACGCGCAATTCTATCGCGGCTACTGCGTGGTGCTCGCCAAGCGCCACGTGACCGAGATCCATCTGATGCCGCCGACGAGGCGCGCGCGCTTTTCGACGAGACGGCGCCTGGTCGCGGGCGATCGCGCGGTCGTCAAGCCGCTGAAGCTCAACTACGAGTGCCTCGGCAACTCTGAACCGCACGTCCACTGGCATGTTTCCCGCGCTTCGAGACGGACGACGATGCGCGCGGCACCGATATGGATGCGGCCCGAGGCCGAACGAAAGGTAACACTTGACGAAAGTGATCGCAGCGCGCTTATCGGATCGATCCGCAACGAACTCGCGACCCGCTTCCCCGACGCGCGCATTCCCGGTCACCTAGCCGACATTTCGCACGCCGCACTCGCGCGCGCACTCCTCACCATAGTGGTCTCCGGATGCAAGCCCGGGTCGCGCCCGACCCGACCAGTCCAGGCGCGCAACTCTACGTAAAGCGATGCGGCAAGTGTCACGTGCCGTACAATCCACACGAGATGACCGCGTCGATGTGGGATACGCAAGTCACGATGATGGAGGTGAAGATTCACGCGGCGGGATGGCGCCACTGACGTCCGACGACGCGACGCGATCCTCGAATACCTCAAGCGCAACGCCGGCACCGAATAATTGTCTTCTCGCATTGACTCTGCAACCCGGCTGGTCTTTAGTGACGCTCAGGTGCCGCCGCACTAAAACTCAAAGCGAGGACATTTATCATGGCCCGAATGATCAGGCACGAAAAGAACTCTCCATACGAAGTAGCGGAAGGCACCGAGCTGCCAATCTACATCTGCGCGTGCGGACTCTCGAAGAACAAACCCTTCTGTGACGGCTCGCACAAGAAAACGCGCGACGAAAATCCCACCGACGTTTACATCTACGACGATACCGGTCGCGCCCGCGTCAAAACTGAATACTAGTTTTAGTTGTCTCCGCTCCCTGCTTCGATTGTTCCCCTTCCCTTGAGGGCAGGCAGGGGTTGGCGGTTAGGTTTCTGCGTCTCGCCGCGAACGCTGGCAGCTTCACTTGAACCTTTCGAAGAGACCTCGCGCTCCGATTCCGAGGCTGCCGCTCCGCCCGCTTGGCTCGACTATATCGCTCAGCCGCGTCACGCGTGGCCGATCCTGCTGATCGTCGGCGTCGCTCTCTATCTCGTAAATCTCGGCGGCTACGCGGATCAGCGGTATGGGCATTATCGCGGCTGATGCCACCCGTCGCTCTCGCGGCGCTTGCGGCACGACACCGCCCCGCGGAACCCGACGCCGGGGTCCGCGAGGAGTGGGACTGCGCCCTGGCGTAGCAGCGCGCTACGGCAGAGCGCAAGCGACCGGCGGGTTCGCTGCGGTTGTCAACCCGAACTCCTGGCGCGCCAGATGGCGCTCGCAGCGGTCTCGTCGATGCACGCACTTCCGCGCTACGCCGCAACCCCGTCGCCATTCCTGTCGCCCAGCAGGCTCAGGCATTCGTAGGGAGGCTCAGAGGGTGTTCGTATTGAAACGGCAGTAGCCGTTCCGATCGCGCGTGTAGTCGGGGCGACAGCGATGCCTCTTCTTCGTCGCGACATTGATGACGGAGTCGACCTGCGGTCCGATATTGACGATAGCCGCGCCATTGGCCGGCATTGCCGATGCCTGCAGAGAAGCCGCCAACAGGATTCCGGCGCCGGCAACCACTGCCAAAACGATGTTCTTCATTGTGTCCTCCCGACATTTCCTAGCATGAGCGGATCGTGCATAAGCCAAGTAACAAAGGTTACCTTGTGCGTTTTCGACTTTGACGACAAGCCCGGTAAGGCGTTGTTGAAGGTGAAGCTTTTCCAAACAGGATGCGAACGGTTCGGTTACTTCGCGCGGTGGGTTCCAGAACGTGGACGACCGATCAATTCGTTGCGATCGTGACGACAACTCCCTCGTAAGGAGGGGAGTTGTCCGGCAAACTTGAAGGAGCCCGCGTGAACACCCTGCTCTGCCTCGGCTTCGGCTATTCCGCCCAGCATTATGCGGCGCTGCACGGCGGTCGGTTCGACCGCATCATCGGCACCACCCGCAGCACCGCCCATGCGGCGGAGCTCGCGGCACGGCGCTTCGGCGGACATGCGGTGGAGATGGTCGTGTTCGACGGCCAGACCGCCGCGCCCGCCCTCGTCGAGGCGGTGGGGCAGGCGAACGTCCTCTTGGTCTCGATTTCGCCCGCGGACGGGGTCGACCCGACGCTGGCCGTGCTGACAGCGGCCATCGCCGCGGCGCCGCGGCTCGTTTCGATCGTCTATCTGTCCACCATCGCGGTCTATGGCGACCATGCCGGCGCCTGGATCGACGAGGACACCCCGCTGACGCCGGCGCTGACGCGTGCCGAGGACCGCATCGCTGCCGAGCGGGCCTGGCAGGCGCTGGGCGCGGCGCGCAACCTGCCCGTGGCAGTCATCCGCATCGCCGGCATCTACGGACCCGGCCAGAATGCATTGGAGGCCGTGAAGGCGGGCCGCGCCCGGCGCATCGTCAAGCCGGGGCAGGTGTTCAACCGCATCCATGTCGGCGATCTCGCCGGGATCATCGACGGCGCCGTCGCGCTCGCCCTGTCCCGCCGCGCCGGCGGCATCTTCAACGCCGCCGATGACGAGCCGACCGCGCCCGGCGACCCGATCGTTTATGCCGCCGGCCTGCTGGGGGTCGAGCCGCCGCCGGAGATCGCCTTCGAGGAGGCGAAGAAGACGATGTCGCCGTTCGCCATCAGCTTCTATGGCGAGAGCAAGCGGGTGCGCAACGCGCGCATCAAGTCCGTGCTCGGCGTCACGCTGCGCTATCCGACCTATCGCGAAGGCCTGCGGGCGCTGGCGAGAAAGGACGCGGGATGACGGAGGATCCGACCTTGGCAGAGAGCCGGAGGCGGAGAGAACGGCGGCTCGCTACCGGCTCTAACCCTCCCTTAATTTTGGCCTGATACGCCGATTTCGCGACGTGTTCGCCGGAATTTGCCGAGGACCAGGCCATGGGCGCGATGCTCGAGCGGATGCGCAGCGGCGACTGGGTCACTCGCGAGCGCGTGCGCCTCGTCGCCATCGGCCTGCTGATCGCCTATGCCGCCGGCCTCGCCTATCTCGCTGCCACCGCAAACGGCCTCAACGACGCCAGCGGCCGCCCGCTCGGCACCGACTTTGCCAATGTCTACGCGGCCGGCACCCTGGTGCTGGACGGCCAGCCGCAGGCGCCGTTCGATCCGGCCCTGCAATATGCCCGCGAGCAGGCGATCTTCGGTGCCGCGACCCCGTTCTATGGCTGGCACTATCCGCCGTTCTTCCTCCTGGTCGCGGCGGCGCTGGCGCTCATGCCCTACAAGCTCGCTTTGCTGGCGTGGCAGGGCGCAACGCTGGCGCTCTATCTCGCCGCGCTGCGGGCGATCGTGGTCGGCACTCTCCCTCCCCCGAGAAAGGGGGAGGGTTGGGGGAGGGGGGTCGCGGGCAGCAGGCACAGCGCGTACGGTCGAGTTGACCAACCCCTCCCACCCCTCCCCCTGAAGTAGGGGGAGGGAGCAGTTGGCGCCGCGGAAGCGACGCATCGAGCGCGCCCGATCCGCTCTGGCTCGTCCTCGCGCTCGCCTTTCCCGCGGTGTTCGTCAATCTCGGCCACGGCCACAACGGCTTCCTCACCGCCGCCTTGATCGGCGCCGCGCTGGTGAACCTCGACCGCCGCCCGCTGCTCGCCGGCGTGCTGCTCGGCCTCCTCGTCTACAAGCCGCAGTTCGGTACCTGTTCCCGCTGGTGCTCGCCGCCACCGGGCGGTGGCGCAGCTTCGCCGCGGCCGCGGCGACCGTCGCCGGGCTGGCGCTGGTCACGACGCTCGCCTTCGGCATCCCGGTGTGGGACGCGTTCCTGGCCTCGACGCATTTCACCCGCACCATCGTGCTCGAAGCCGGCGAGACCGGCTGGGAGAAGATCCAGAGCGTGTTCTCGGTGGTGCGGATGTGGGGCGGCCCGGTCGCGCTCGCCTATGCCGTGCAGTGCGCCGTCACGGCGATGCTGGCGGCGGCGCTGGTGTGGCTGTGGCGCGCCCAGGTCGATTTCCCGCTCAAGGCCGCGGCCCTGATCATCGCCGCTCTGCTCGCGACGCCCTACAGCCTCGACTACGACATGACCGCGCTCGCCCCGGCCATCGCCTTCCTCGCCGTCGACGGGCTGCGCCGCGGCTTTGCGCCATACGAGAAATCGGCGCTGGCGGCATTGTGGATCGCGCCGCTGGTCGCCCGCAGCATCGCCCAGGCGGTGCTGGTGCCGGTCGGCGTGCTCGCCATGGCTGCCATGCTCGGCGTGGTCCTGCATCGCGCCGCACAACAGGCGCGGCCGTTCGCGCGATGGCATCCGTCCCGGCATCCCGCGGGCTGAGAGCATGTTTTTCGCGCACTACAGGCGTTTCGGACAATATTATTCGCAACCGCCGCTGCGCGGCGGCACGCCCCTGCCGCTACCGCAACGCAAAGCGCGGCAACGCCGCAGTGCAGGGCCGCATTGAGGTCGCAATCACGCTCATAGTGGCGGCGGGCCGGATCGATCCGGCGATTGCTTGTGACGCGAAAACAACGTCTGTTTGGGATCGCGAAACGACTCTTGTGAGTTGAGGATGCAGCCCCATGTGTCGGGGCGGGGCTTTCACGAAACGGCATGGCGGGAGCGGACATGTTGACGCTCTATTCGATGCAGCGGTCGGGCAATTGCTACAAGGTGCGGCTCGCGCTGGCGCAGCTCAGAATTCCCTACGAGCTCGTCGAGATCGACATCCTGCGCGGCGAAACCCGCACGCCCGATTTCCTCGCCAAGAATCCGAGCGGCCACGTGCCGCTGCTCGAAGCCTCGCCCGGGCGCTTTCTCCCGGAGTCCGGCGCCATCCTGTGGTATCTCGCCGGCGGCTCGCAGCTGGCGCCGGAGAACCGCATCGACCGCGCCGAGACGCTGCAATGGATGTTCTTCGAGCAGCACAGCCTGGAGCCCTATCTCGGCGCCGCGCATTTCTGGCTCGGCCTCGTCAAGGGCGGACGCGAGCTGCAGATGCATGCGGTCGAGGAGTGGATGGAGCACGGCTATGGTGCGCTGGGGGTGATGGAGAAGCATCTCGCCACCCACCACTTCTTCGCCGCCGACCGCTACACCATCGCCGACATCGCGCTGTACGGCTACACCCACATCGCCAACGAGTGCGACTTCGACCTCACCGGCTTTCCCGCGATCCGCGCCTGGCTCAAGCGCATCGCCGAACAGCCCGGCCACATCCGGATGGACTGGCATCCGGCAGCGATGGCGATCGCGGAGTAAGGGGGCGTTGATCAAGACATCTACGCGGTCATTCCGGGGCGCCGCTAGGCGAACCCGGAATCCAGGGGCCTTGCCATCACCACCGCAGACTGGATTCCGGGTTCGCGCGAAGCCGCGCGCCCCGGAATGAAGATCATGCGCTACTCCGCCTTCCACGGAATGAGCTTGCGCTCGATCTCCTGGAACAGCGACCGACGTGATCAGGCCGAGAATGCCGATCACCACGATGCCGACGAACATGTAGTCGACCTGCGAGCAACTCCCACGAGTTCCAGATCAGATAGCCGATGCCGGTCTTGGAGGCGACGAACTCGGCCGCCACCAGCACCACGAAGGAGACCGCAAGCGCGATGCGCAGGCCGGCGAAGATCAGCGGCAGGGCGCCGAAGAAGACGACGCGGGTGAACAGGATGTAGGGGCTGGCGCCGTAGTTCCTGGCGACGTCCCAGTAGATGCGGTCGATGTTGGCGGCGCCCGCATAGGTGTTGACGATGACCGGAAAGAACACCGCCGTCGCCACCAGCGCGATCTTCGAGGCGTCGCCGAACCCGAAGGCGAGCAGCAGCAACGGCATCAGCGCCACCTTCGGGATCGGCATCAGCGCCGCGATCAGCGGATCGAAGAAGATCCGCACCGGGCGGAACATCGCCATCAGCAGGCCGATCGCGACCGCCGGCACCGCGCCGATGACGAAGCCGGCGGCCACCCGCCACAGCGTCGCCGCCGTATGCATCGCGAGCTCGCCGTTGAGCGTGAGCTGCCAGAACCGCACCGCGATGTCGCTCGGCGCCGGGATGAAGCGGCGGTCGCCGAAGCCGAGCCGGATCAGGATTTCCCACACCACGAGCAGCCCGATCGGCGAGATCAGATAGAGCAGCCGCTCCTGGAGCTTGGCGCTCATCGCTCGAGCTCCGCCCGCGCCCGGTTCACCTCGTCCTCGAGAATGCGCCAGATGGCGAGCTTGAGGGCGCCGAACTCGGCGCGAGGCTGCGAGCTCGATCAGGTCGCGGGGATGGGCGAAGGGGATGTCGATGATCTCCTTGATGCGGCCGGGCTGCGCCGTCATCACCACGGTGCGGTCGCCGAGCAGCAGCGCCTCCTCGATGGAATGGGTGATGTAGACGACGGTCTTGCCGGTCTCCTCCCAGATGCGCACCAGCTCGGCCTGCAGGATGACGCGGTTCTGGGCGTCGAGCGCCGCGAACGGCTCGTCCATCAGCAGCACGGCGGGATCGGTGACGAAGGCGCGGGCGATCGCGCCGCGCTGGCGCATGCCGCCCGACAATTGATGCGGATAGTGACGCCGGAACTTGGAGAGGCCGACGAGGCGCAGCGCCGCCTCGACCCGTCCCGCCGCTTCGGTGGGATCGACGCCGCGCGTCATCAGACCGAAGCCGACATTGTCTTCCACATTCATCCAGGGAAACAGGCCCGAGTTCCTGGAACACCATGGCGTTCGCCACCGCCCAGCCGGTGGCGTCGATGTCGAGGGTGCCGCTGCTGGCCTTGTCGAGGCCGGCGAGAATGCGCAGAAGGGTCGACTTGCCGCAGCCGCTCGGTCCGACGATGCAGACGAACTCGCCCGGCGCGATAGCGAGGTCGATGCCGTCGAGCGCGACCACGCGCTGCGGGCCGCTGCCGTACGCCTTGCGCAGTCGATCGATCCTGATCGCCGCGCCCCGCCGTCCGCTCATCGGCTTCCCTTCACGCCCACAAACATGAGTGCGTAGCCCGCATGAAGCGAAGCTGAATGCGGGACGGGCGTCCGCCGGATTTCGCTGCGCTCATCCAGGCTACGATTGACCTAGCGCCCGCCGCTCGCACGGGCAACGATACCGACAGGAATTGAGTGTTGGAAGCGGAACACTATCGGCAGCCTTCGAGCTTCGACGCCGGATTGGCGGGAACATAAGGCCCGAGCTTCTGCACCGCCGCGTCTGCGTAGCGCGCATCGACCAGGCGTGCGGCCGGGAATTTCGCCCGCGCATAGCCGTTCTTGACGAACCAGTCCTGCATGTCGAGCATGCTCGCGGTGTTGATGCGGCCGTCGGGGCTGCGCGCCGGCCACGGATATTTGTGCAGCAATTCGGGCCGCCGCTCCGAGCCGTGGCGGATCAGGAGATCGATGATCTCGTTCTTGATCGGCGCGCCGTGATAGGCGTCGCAATAGTCGCGCACGCCGCGCAGATAGGCGGTGTAGTAGTTGCTGCATCAGCTGCGGATGGGCCTTGGCCCAATCGGTGTTGGCCATGATGACCGCGATGGTCATCGGCGTCGGCTTGACCAGCGCGTCGGGTTCGGCGAAGCGCGACGGCATAGCCCTGGTCGAGGAATTGCGACGCGAAGGGCGGGATCACGATCGCGGCGTCGATCGCCTTGTTGGCGAAGGCGAGCGCCATCTGGGTGAACGGAAAAATCTTCACGTCGACATCGGCGATCTGCAGCCCGGCGGTCTCCAGCATCTTGCCGACCTCGTAGGTCGAGACCGAGCCCGCGCCGTTGCTGGCGATGATCCTGCCCTTGAGCTGGGCGAGGCCCGTGATGCTGGGCCTTGAGGTCGGGCCGCAGCATCAGGTTATGGCCGACCGGGGTCGATACCCGGTCGGCGATGATGGTGACGGGAAGGTCCTTCTCCAGCGCGTTGAAATAGCCGGCCGAGATGCCGCCGGCGATGATCTGCAGGCGGTTCTGCGCCAACAGCGCGATGGTGTTGGCGGAGGTGTCGATGTCGTCGATCTCGACCTTGATGCCGACATCCTTGAAGTAGCCCTTCTCGATCGCGATCAGCTCGGCGCCGTTCGAGACCGAGCGCGCCATGCCGATGCGAACGGTTTCCTCGGCCGCCGCGGCGCCGGCAAGCGCCGCGATGAAGACCGCAGCCGCAAAAATCGAACGCAACACGGTCATGGGCCCGAACCTCCCGGTGCTATCGGCGCCATCGCGGCGGCGGCCGCGAAGCCTGGCGAGCGCACGCGCTATCTGGCGTCGCCCGTGATGAAATAGCGCCCCTCGCCGTCGCGGTCGAGGGCCTGCCCGGGTGCGCAGCGCTTCGAGCGCGCGCACGATCTCGCGGCCGTCGCGGCTGCCCACCGCCGTCATCAGCTGCTCGAAATATTTCGGCCCGTCCGCGAGCGCGGCCTCGATCGACGCGAAGCGCTTGCCGGCAAAGCGCGGCGGCTCGGGGATCCGCGTCTCCAGCCGCGTTCCCGTGCCGAACGGCCAGGTGAGGTCGAAGCCGGCCTTGGCGCCGACCCGGCCGCTGATGATCGAGGGATCGAGCGGCAGCGTGCGCATGCCGTCGAGCACGATGAGGTCGCGGTCGGGCTGAAACCGCGTCGCCATCGCCCAGTCCATCTGCTCATCCGAGGTGACGTCGATGTCGGGATCGACCACGAACACGTTCTTGACGTTGACCAAGCGGACGAGGCACGCGGCGATGGCGTTGCGCGCCTCGCCGGGGACGCGCTGGCGCAGCGCGACGCGGACGTTGAAATTGCCGCCGCTCGAGGTGGTGGCATGGACCGCGACCGGCTCGCGCACCGCGATCTCGAGCGCCCGCCAGATCATCACCTCGGTGCGCACCGCGGTGAGCACCGCGGTGTCGGTGCGGCTCATGGCGCGGCCGCCGATGGTCGCGGTCTGGAACAGCGCATCGCGCCGCCGCGTGATCGCGGTGAGGTGGAACACCGGATTCTTCTTCACCGCGCCGTAATAGCCGAGGAACTCGCCATAGGGCCCTTCGGACTCGACATGGCCGCGGGCATCGAAATAGCCCTCCAGCACCATCTCGGCATCGGCCGGCACGCGGATGTCGTTGGTGACGCACTTGACCACCGGCGAGCGGCGCGTCGCGCAGCGACGCGACGATGCCGAGTTCGTCGACCGGCAGCCGCATCATCGCGGCGACGTGGTCGATCGGGTGGGCGCCGACGACGAAGCTCACCGGCAGCGGCTGGCCTTGCGACGCCGCTCGCCTCGTAGAGCGCGCGCAGGTCGCTCGGCGAGACGAGGTCGACGCCGGCTTCGCGGCGGCCGCGCAGCATCAGCCGGCGGATGCCGACATTGGTCCAGCCGGTGCGGGGATCGAGCGCGTAATCGATCGAAGCGGAGATATAGGGCGCGCCGTCGAGGCCGTGCTGGAGATGCACCGGCAGCGCGGTGAGGTCGGCCGCCTCGGTCTCGCACCACCTGCTGCACCGGCGCCTGCGCCCGCGACACCTCGACGATCTGCGGCTTGCCGGCGAGGCGGCGCTGGATCTCGGCGGCGAGGCGCTCCGGCGCCACGCCGAAGGCGCGGGCGACGCGGGCGCGGCTCGACACCACATTGCCGACCAGTTCCTGGCGCTCCGGCCCGACGCCAAGGAAATGCACCGCGCGGGGATTGCCGTCGAGGATTTCGGCGATCCCGGCGAGATCGACCGCGGCATCGCGGCGCTCGACTTCGCCGGCCTCCACGAGGCCCTCGATGAAGCGGCGCAGGCGAAAGCGATCGAGATCGAGATCGCCCGCGGGCGCCGTCGCGGCTCGCGCCGCCATATCGGGTTTTTCGATCACGTTCATTTCGTCAATCCTCGGCGCCCGGTCGCGCGGCGCGAATGTACTGCAATCGCGGCCGGGATGAAATGAGCAGCTACCGTCAGTACAATGCGATCGATGCACAGACCGTTTGAAGGGCAGTGCCATGGAAATCGCACCGATCAAAACCCAGCGCGATTACCGTCGCGTCCTCGAGGAAATCGAGGGCCTCATGATGGCGAAGCGCAATACGCCCGAAGGCGATCGACTCGATGTGCTGGTCACGTTGGTCGAGGCATGGGAGCGCAAACATTATCCGCTCGACCTGCCAGACCCGGTGGAGGCGATCAAATATCACATGGACCAGAACGGCCTTCAGCCACGCGACCTCATCCCTTTCATTGGCAGCCGCAACCGCGTGCACGAGGTGCTCAATCGCAGGCGCCCGCTGACCCTCAAAATGATCTGGCGATTGCACGCAGGGCTGGGCATTCCCGCAGAGTCGCTCATCAAGCTCGGACCGGACCGGGCGGCGTGACGAACTGACGCCGCTCGCGGTCATTTTCGCCGCCGAGCGGACGAGCGCTGCCGCCGACGTGCCGGCCTCGGCCGCGACACCACCCATACCGGCGCCATCGGGCGCTATCCTGTGACGGCTCGCGGTTCGTTGTCATTTGCCGGGCGCTACCATATCAATGGGCCGCAAAATGCGCGCGAACGACGCGAGACGGAAGGACGCCCATGCTCTCGGATGCCGACCGCAACAAGGCCGCCGATATCCTGATGAACGCCGAGAAGGAGCGCAAGCAGGCGGTCCAGCTCACCCGGACCTTTCCGGACATCACCATCGATGATTCCTACGCGATTTCGAGCCTGGTCGCGAAGCGCAAGATCGCCGCGGGCGCGAAGCTGATCGGCCACAAGGTCGGCCTCACCTCCAAGGCGATGCAGCGGTCCTCCCAGATCGACGAGCCGGATTACGGCCACCTGCTCGACCATATGATGATCGCCGACGGCGCCAAGGTGCCGCACGAGAATTTCTGCCTGCCGCGGGTCGAGGTCGAACTCGCCTTCATCCTCGGCAAGGCGCTCAAGGGGCCCGGCATCGGGCTCACCGACGTGCTGCGCGCGACCGAATACGTGGTGCCCTCGCTCGAGATCGTCGATGCGCGCCTCCAGGACCCGCGCAAGATCTTCGACACCGTCGCCGACAACGGCGCCGCCGCCGGCATCGTGGTGGGCGGCCGCCCGGTCGGCCCGCTCGACGTCGACCTGCGCTGGGTGGGCGGCATCATGTATCGCAATTCCGAGATCGAGGAGACCGGCGTCGCCGCCGGCGTGCTCGGTCACCCCGCCCTCGGGGTGGCCTGGCTCGCCAACAAGCTCGGCGCCCATGGGGTCGCCCTGGAGCCCGGCCACATCGTCCTTGCCGGCTCGTTCACCCGCGTCGTGTTCGCCCAGAAGGGCGACACGCTGCACGGCGATTTCGGCGCGCTCGGCGGCATCGCCGTCCAGTTCGTCTGATGTCGCCGTCGATTGCACCGACGGCGACGCCGCAGCATAACCGCGGCGCGTTCGTCCCTTCGCCGGCGCCGGCCGACCGGGCGTTCCAAATCAACCGATCACATGCCGCCGCCGGGATCGCGGCGCTCACGGAGAACGACCCGATGGACCTCCACCGCAATTCCTTCAAGCACGCCATCGCCGCCGGCCAGCTGCAGATCGGCCTGTGGTGCAGCCTGTGCAGCAACATCGCGGCGGACGTCGTGGGCGACAGCGGCTTCGACTGGCTGCTGCTCGACACCGAGCATTCGCCCAACGAGATCCCCGATCTGGTCGGCCAGTTGCAGGCGGTGTCGGGCGGCGCGGCGACGCCGATCGTGCGCCCGGCCTGGAACGACACCGTGCTGATCAAGCGCTGCCTCGACATCGGCGCCCAGACGCTGCTGGTGCCCTATGTGCAGAACGCCGAGGAGGCGAAGCGCGCGGTCGAGGCGGTGCGCTATCCGCCGCGCGGCGTGCGCGGGGTCGCGGTGGCGAGCCGCGCCAGCCGCTATGGCCGGGTCACCGACTATCTCAAGAAGGCCGATGCCGAGATCTGCCTCCTGGTGCAGGTCGAGACCCGCAGCGCCCTCGACCAGCTCGAGGCGATCGCCGCCGTCGACGGCGTCGACGGCGTGTTCATCGGGCCGTCCGACCTGTCGGCGTCGCTCGGCCATATCGGCAACCCCGCCCATCCCGAGCCGCAAAAGGCGATGCAGGACGCGGCGACGCGGCTCAAGAAGATCGGCAAGCCGGCCGGCATCCTGACCGGAAACGACGACGAGATCCGCCGCTACATCTCCTGGGGCTATACATTCGTGGCGGTCGGCTCCGATATCGGCCTGCTCGGCCGCGGCGCCGACATGCTGGCGAAGAAATACAAGGGCTGAGCGCGCAAACGAGCATGCATGAACATGGCATTGGGCGGACGGCAGCGCGCCGCCGCGAAAATGAGGAGCGGACGGTGTTCATGATGGAAGCCGCCACATGAAGGAAACCTCGGCGTGACGCATCGTATCCTGATCGCCGGCGGCGGCATCGGCGGCCTGGCGGCGGCGCTGGCGCTGCTCGCCCGCGGGCACGATGTCGAGGTCTACGAGCAGGCGCCCGAACTCAAGGAGGCCGGCGCCGGCGTCCAGATCAGCCCCAACGGCAATCGCGCCCTCCATGCGCTCGGCGTGTTCGAGGCGATGCAGCGATTGTCCTGCAACACCGCGGGCAAGGAGGTCCGGCTGTGGAACACCGGCAAGACCTGGAAGCTGTTCGATCTCGGCACCGAGGCGATTGCGCGTTACGGCTTTCCCTATGCCACGGTGTATCGCCCGGACCTGCTGCAGGTGCTCGCCGATGCCGTGCGCGCAGTGAAGCCCGACGCCATTCATCTCGGCCGGCGTGTCTCCGGCTGCAGCCAGCAGGACGGCCGCGTCACCCTGCATTTCGACGACGGCGGCAGCGCGCAGGGTGATGGGCTGATCGGCGCCGACGGGGTCCATTCGCGCATCCGCCATGCCCTGTTCGGCGGCGACCGTCCGCGCTTCTTCGGCATGATCGCCTGGCGCGGGGTGATCCCGATCGAGCGCGTGCCGGTCGAGATCAGCCGCGACAAGGCGACCAACTGGATCGGCGTCGGCGGCCATGTGGTGCACTACCCATTGCGCGCCGGGCACCTGATGAACTTCGTCGGCATCATGGAGCGCAGCGACTGGCAGGTGGAGTCCTGGACCACCGAGGGCAACGCCGACGAATGCGCCGCGGACTTCGCCGGCTGGCACCGCGACATCCACGGCATGATCGCCGCCTCGCCCACGTTGTTCAAATGGGCGCTGATGGGCCGCGATCCCCTCGAGCAATGGACCAAAGCGCGGGTGACACTGCTCGGCGATGCCTGCCATTCGACCCTGCCGCTGCTCGCCCAGGGCGCCGTGATGGCGCTCGAGGATGCCGTCATCCTCGGCCGCTGCTTCGACAAATATGGCGACGTTCCCGCAGCGTTGGCGCATTACGCAAAGGCGCGCATCGACGTCACCACCCGCAGGGTGGTCGGCGCCAACGACAACGCCGTACGCTTTCACAATCCGGCGCTCGCCACCGAGGCCGGCGCCACCGCCTATGTCGATCGCGAATGGAGCCGCGAGGCGATCATCCGGCGCTACGAATGGATCTTCACCTACAATGTGGAGACCGCCGAGATTTGACGCCCGCCCTTGCTCTAATCCGGCTTGTCGCGGCGGTCGAGCAGGTGGGTCCACCGTGCCGGCCAGTACGCCAGCACGAGGACGATCACCGCAATCACCACCAGCGACGCCATCCCCTGGATGAAGCTGAAATTGGGGGCGTCCTTGGACACGAACCATCCGGTGACGGTGCCGGAGACGATGAGCAATCCTCGAACGATAAAGCTGACCACGCTTGCCTCCGACGAGCTTGAACACGCCGTCCCACCTGACGACGGGCGATGGGCAAAGACTTCCGACGCGCCGAGCCCCGCGCCCACCCCTGGTGGAAATCAACCGATCGAAAACGCAATCATCATAAAATCATAGCAGAAGCCGCGGGTCATCGAGGATGGTCGCCCCGTTCGGTTCGACTGTAGTGGAAACCGCGCCGATCGAACACTATGTCGGTGCGGCTGCGGAGTGGCGGCGGCCGACCCGAATAGAGCAGAGCACCAGGATGGAGCGAGATTTCCGATGAATGCGTCCGAGGGCGCCATGCTCGATGCCGACGAGATCGAGCGCTATGCCCGCCACCTCGTGCTGCGCGAGGTCGGCGGCCCCGGCCAGGCCGCGCTCAAGCGGGCGCGGGTGCTGGTGGTCGGCGCCGGCGGTCTCGGCGCGCCGGTGCTGCTCTATCTCGCGGCGGCCGGCGTCGGCACGCTCGGCGTCATCGACGACGACACGGTGTCGCTGTCCAACCTCCAGCGCCAGGTCATCCACGCCACCGCGGACATCGGCCGGCCCAAGGTGGAGAGCGCCGCGGCGGCGGTCGGCCGCCTCAATCCCCATGTGAGCGTCGAGCCCCAGGGGACGCGGCTCACGGCGGCGAACGCGCTCGACATCGTCTCGCGTTACGATCTCGTCGCCGACGGCTCCGACAATTTCGCCACCCGCTATCTCGTGGCCGACGCCTGCTATTTTGCGGGAAGGCCCCTGGTGACCGCCGCGGTCGGCGTGTTCGACGGGACGCTGACGACGATCCGCGCCCACGAGAAGGGCCGCGACGGCACGCCCAACCCGACCTACCGCTGCCTGTTTCCGGAACCGCCGCCGCCCGGCACTGTGCCCGCTTGCGCGGAAGCCGGCATTCTCGGCGCCCTCACCGGCGTCGTCGGCTCGCTGATGGCACTCGAGGTAATCCGCGAAATCGTCGGCTTCGGCGACGGCCTGGTCGGCCGGCTGCTGATGATCGACGCGAGGGCGATGCGGTTCGAGACGCTGACCTACGGCTTCGATGCCGACAATCCGCTGTCAGGCACGAATCCCACCATCCGCGACCTGTCGGCGCACCGATAGTCCCCGAAGCGTCGGGTCCGAAGGACCTATTTGCTCCACACCGCGACCGGCGCGGCGCTCTTGAGCACCGACCATTTGTTGGCGCCGTCGGCGGTGACCGTGAAGCAATTGGGCATCCTGCCCTTCCAGGTGTTGCAGAAGCCCTCATTGTCGAGCTTCCAGCCGCCCTCGCCCTTGGCGCCGCCCTTGCCGATCGGCGTGCGCGTGACCTTGCCGTCCGGCGTGAACACCATCTTGAACTTCACGCCGCCTGACGGCGTCGTGGCATTGAAAGCCTCGCCGGTGAAGAAGGTCGACTGGATTTCGGCGGGGGTGAGCTTGGTGGCGGCCGAGGCCCCGGCCAGCGGGAGCACGGCACAGACGACGATCCCTGCACTCATTGCACGCATCGCAATCACCCGAAACCAACGATGAAGCTCGAATTATATCCGAATTTGGCGCGAAAGCACCGAATTTCTGGGCAGCCGGCTCGATTACGGTAAATCCCGGCGGCTATTTCGACTCCACACAGGGGCCGAGACAGAACTCGACGCCGTCGCTGTTGCGGTAGCGGCCGTTCGACAGGCGTTCATAGGTGACGCAACGCCGCTGGCTCTCGGCTTCGCTCACGTCGCGGCGGCAGATCGAGCGGCCATCGATACTCCAAACCCCGCGTGCCACCAGCCCGGCTCCGGCCAACGTCGCCGAGCCGTCGGACCCGTGCACCGTGCACATGGCCTTGCCGGCGAGCGGGCCGGTGGCCGGCTTCCCGCACAGCGGCAGATTGACGAGCTCGCGGCGGAAATCGTCGACACTCAGCGGGGTCGCGGTCGGCGTCGGCGCCGATTTGCCGCATCCGGCGAGCGCCAGCAAGGCCAGCCCGGCAGCAACTCGGATTTTATGCACGCTCACCCCCGTCCTCACAGCATCGACGGCAGCACCCGGTCCGGGGGCCGGTGACCATCCATGAAAGTCTGGATATTGATGATGACCTTGGCGCCCATGTCGTCACGGCCTTCGATGGTGGCCGAGCCGAGATGCGGCAGGAGAATGACCTTGCCGGCACGGGCGAGGCGCACCAGCTTCGGATTGACCGCCGGCTCGTGTTCGAACACGTCGAGACCGGCGCCGGCGATCTCGCCCGCTTCGATCAGACGGGTGAGTGCGTTTTCGTCGATCACCTCGCCGCGGGCGGTATTGACCACATAGGCCTCGGGCCGCATCAGCCTGAGCCGGCGCGCCGACAGCAGGTGATAGGTTGCCGGCGTGTGCGGGCAATTGACCGAGACGATGTCCATGCGCGCCAGCATCTGATCGAGGCTTTCCCAATAAGTCGCCTCGAGCGAGGCCTCGATCTTGGCGGCCAGCCGGCGCCGGTTGTGATAGTGCACCTGCAGCCCGAACGATCGCGCCCGACGCGCCACCGCCTGGCCGATGCGGCCCATGCCGATGATGCCGAGCCGCTTGCCGCCGATACGGCGCCCCAACATCCAGGTCGGCGACCAGCCGCCCCACTCGCGCTCGCCGGTCATGACGGCGGCGCCCTCGGCCAGCCGGCGCGGCACCGCGAGGATGAGCGCCATCGTCATGTCGGCGGTGTCCTCGGTAAGCACCGCCGGGGTATTGGTGACGGTGATGCCGCGCTGCAACGCCGCGGTTACGTCGATGTGGTCGACGCCGTTGCCGAAATTGGCGATCAGCCGCAACTGCTCGCCGGCCTGGGTCAGCACGGCGGCGTCGATCTGGTCGGTCACCGTCGGCACCAGGATCTCGGCGGCCTTCACCGCCTCGATCATATCGTTGCGGTCCATCGGCTTGTCGTTTTCGTTGAGCCGGGTATCGAACAATTCGCGCATCCGCGTCTCGACATGGTCGGGCAGTTTGCGGGTGACGACGACGAGCGGCTTGCGACGAGTAGCCATCCATGTGCCTCTGGTGGTGCGAACCCCGAAAAAAGCTCCACCCGTTCGGATCGGTCGCCCGACTCATTCGACAAGCGAGCAGACTGATTGTCCCGGCTCTGTGAACAGATGGCGCTCGGGGCCATGCAACGACCGGACCGTTCCCCTCGTTTCGGTGGTCCGCAGGCTGACGCTTGTTCAGTCCTCCTTAACCGTCATCGCCGACACTGCGGCCGTCACAACGGTGCGGGTGCCGGCGTCGAAAAATTCGTTCGAGGCGTCAGGGCCATCCGGTTTCAGGCCCTTCTGTACCAGATGGTCGGATCAAGACAAAGCGTTCGTGTGGCGGTCCGGCAGCACCGGGACGGGCCACGGGAAGCAGAGTGCGAAACCAACAGAGCCACGATGTATTCATGCGTAGCACGACCGGCCGTCGGGCCGATGACATCCGCTCTTGCCGCCTTGGCGCTGGCCGCCATCGCCGGCTCGGCCTGGGCCGCAAACGACCCCAACGAAGGCAGCCGGCTGCCGGTGCCGCGCTTCGTCAGCCTGAAATCCGACCACGTCAACGTGCGCGGCGGCCCCAACAAGGACCATGACGTCGCCTGGGTCTATACCCGCCCGGGACTGCCGGTGGAAATCACAGCGGAGTATGAGAACTGGCGGCGGATCCGCGACTGGGACGGAGCCGAGGGCTGGGTCTATCACTCCCTGTTGTCAGGCAGGCGCACCGCCTTCGTCGCCAAATTGAAGGCCGCAAGCGCACCGGCCGCGCTGCACGAATTTGCCGACCCGGACAGTCCGCTGAAGGCGATGCTGGAGCCCGGCGTGCTCGGCACCGTCAAG
>CAWCJX010000068.1:0-25095 GCA_963795865.1 uncultured Alphaproteobacteria bacterium | reverse complement strand
GTCCGCGTCTTCATGGGCGAATGCGGGATCCCGGATTTACCGGGAACTCCTCAATTCTGGCGGACTGGGTCGCACCGTTAAGCGGAAAGACAAAGCGGAAAGACATGCATTGCGCCGTGGCGGTCAACGTTGCCCTGGTTCCAGGGGGCTCGAAAATGAACCGAATGAGAGCATGTGATGCGGTTCGCCGCGCTGCGGGCCCGCACCGGCAGGTTCAGCCGTTCTTGTCTGGCTGCGGGCTTGGATCCAGGCGGATTTCCCCGAGCATCGACCAGTATGTGTGCGGAGCCGCAGCGATTCCACCCTGCGCGGCGAACGGCCGACAGTCCGATGCGATCCGCGAATCACATTCGTGTCATCGAATTGGACAACCCGTCAGGTTGACCAGGTGCCGCACACCGAGGCGTTCGCCAATTTCCCGCAGCTTCGCGCGGCTGGACGCAAAGAAACGGCCCAGCAACCGATCCCCGCGGAGCTTCTCCATCCGGTTCTGCCAGCTCTGGGCGCTGCAACCCAGCCGCTCGAAGATCCCGGCCAGCTCCGCCGAGATCGAGGCCTTTCCCTGGCGAAAGAGCCGGCCGGTGTAGTCGACCAGCTTGACATAGCTCCCCAGCGGAAAGCCTTGAATCATGCCTTCACGAGTCGAATCCAGCCCGCGGCGGTCCTCGATCGGACAAAGCCACAGCGACTCTTCCAGACCGGCCGCCGCTTGCGAACCGGCGACGCTGCCGCCCTTGGCCGCTTCCAGTTCGGCGGTCTTGCCTTGAGCCTCGACATGGTCCACGCGCTGCTTGATCGATGTGTAATCGCTTGTTTCCGGAGTCTCCGCGACCTTGGCGGCCACCGGATTCAGATCGATGTAGACAGATATCGCCAGCAGCGCTTCTTCATCGAGAACCGCCACGCTCTTGAAGCGACCCTCGAAAAAAGTCCCGCGCGTCTTGTCCTGACGATTGGCCAGCCGCGACAGTGGTTCCTTCAGGCACTTCATGAACCAGCTCAGGCTTTGCAGCCGCTGGCGCGCGGTCGCGATCCACTGGGCGTCCGTGAGCCGCCATTGAACCCAGTGCTCGGTAACGGGCATCGGCTGGCGCGACTTGTCCCGAGGCGGAAAGAGCCGTCCCCAGCGTCTGACGACCTCGTCATCCGACCACGCTTGGGCGACATCCGGATCAAGCCGCAGCAGCACGTGCAGATGATTATCCATCACCGAGAAACCACCGACGGCCACCGCGAAGATATCCGCAAGTTCCTCGAGCCGGTTCTCGAGCCACTCCTTGCGGTTGTTGTCTCCTTCTCCCAGCAAGAACGCCTGGCGAACGCAGCGCGTCACGCAGTGGTACCAGCGGGTCAGGGACGTATCAACCAATTGAGCTCGAGCGATCGCCATGCAGAGGTCTCCTGGGGTGCGTACGTGATAGTGTACGCAGTCAGGGGGTATCCGCTTAGCTCCACTAAGTGCATTTTCGAGGCTCCAAGTCTGGGTGGACAAGGTCCTGATAGGTCACCGGATCGGTGACCACGGATTGCTGAAGTAGACGATAGAAGAGCATGCCGCGGGACGCCGAAGAGCGGCGATTGAAGCGGAATACGAACTCGTCGAGATATGCGTCCAAGTGCTCCGGCTGAATCGATCCGTGATGTGTCCCGAGGATCCAGCGCTTGAGAAGAGCGGCGACACGATGCACGCCGGCCATCGAGACGTGAGCGGGAATACCTGATCCGTACATGACGTTACGCTCGTGGTCATAGCCGATTTCGTGCAGCTTGGCATAGCTTCCTGAGCCATCGGTTCGCACGATCGCGCCCGGTTCGACACTGTCTTGAATGAACTGCCGCACGCATTCCTTGGAGTCGCTCGGTAGCCGCCGCAAGCCGGATGCGCCCGAAGCCTTTCGGCTGCAAGTATCTCCACCGCCAAGCCGATCATGACCTTGTGGGTGTGGCTCTTACGGCCCACGGCCGAAATAGGGTTTTCTCGATCAGTGATGGCGATGTAGGCTTCATCAATCTCGACCAAACCCTTGAGGCGTTCGCGCCCGGTACGCACCATGGCGCGCCTGAATCGATGCAGCATCGTCCACGCGGTTTGATAACTGCCCAGGCCCAGCACCCGCTGCAAACCCGAGGCGCTGACCCCTTGCTTTTGGTTGGTCAGATACCAGGCCGCCGCCAACCATACCCGCAATGGCGTACGCGTCTTGTCAAAGATCGTGCCCGCGGTCACCGTGCTCTGGTGACGGCAGTCTTTGCACATCAGCCGAATCCGGCTGGCGCGGTAAGGCGGCGTCATGCTGCCGCACCTCGAGCAGGCAAAGCCGCTTCGGCCACCGCAAACGCTCGAGATACGCGGCACACGTTTCCTCGGACGAGAACCGATCCAGAAACTCGCTCCAGGTGCGCGGATATTCTTGACTCGGCGTCACAAACTGGATATATTACCAGCCTACTTAGCCGTTGTGGAGCTAAGTGGATACCCCTTACGCATTCCCAGTAGACCGGTCAACATCGTCTTGTCTGCGTGTCCTCAAAAATCACCATCATGATCCATTCTGCCTGCACCGCCGCAGCGGAAGGCGGCATTGCGGTGCGTGTTTTTTCGCTTCGCGACCCTGCCGGGAACATCAAGCTCGATAAGGAGAGGTCGAGGCAGAAAATCGACGGGATGTCGGCGCTGGTCAACGCCATAGCCGGGTACATCTCACATCCACCGGATCCGCCGAGATTGTGCTTTTCGGATCGCTTCCGCGAAGGATTCGCGTTCAAATTGTTAACATCGGATTTACAGGGCACAGGGTTGTTTTATTGATTGGCGGGAATTATCTTTTGTGGTTGCGGGTGTGATGCGTATGGTCGCTCGCGGTCCAACAGATACCAAACGAATTGAGCCGGCATGGGTCACGGAGTGGCACTCGGGCTCATGCTGCGCCTCGCCAGCAGCGACGGATCGATTTGGCCTTACGCATGATGCCAGCTCGAAGCCACTCGAGGCAGTCGCTCGTTCAGGGAGAGTGCCGCCTCCGTGGCGCTATTTCCGACGTCGTAGCACGATGCACGAGTTTGTTCGTTGCACCTTAAGGTTGGGGATCGTAATCCATTACTCAAGGAGTGACTGACTGATGCGCACTTATCCGATCGCGATCACGATCGTGCTCATGTTTATGTTGATGATCACAGGCCACACGGATGCCGGTGAAGTCCTGGCCAACAACATCCCCACCGGTTTTCAGTTTACCTCATTTCGAGGCGACGTCGGCTTCAACGACCCCCCCCAATTCCCGAACACGGCCGACGGGCAACTTTTCGTCGCGCAGACGAGCGGCAAGGTCGAGTCGATAACGTCGGTTATCCAAGATCTACAACCTGGCCAGTCGGTGCCACTGGATGTCGGAATCTATGCTGCGAACGGCACACTGCCTGGATCGCTGATCGGAAACCTGGTGTCAATCGCGCCTTCGGCCCTTCCCACGGCTGCGTTCACTCAAGTTACGCTCGACATGAGCTCCTCCGACGCCAATGTGGTAGCCGGCCAGAGCTATTTCGTCCTTTTAACCGTGACGACCCCGAGCACCACCTCACTCCAACGATATAGCGAGTACTGGATCAACACCGGGACAATCGGATTCCCCGAACAGCCAGTTTTCTCGCCCGATGGTGGCACCACCTGGCAGTTGACCGGCGTTCCCGTGGCCGACCAGATCCCGTTAACCATAATCGGAGAGGCAGCCGTACCCGAGCCAGCGTCCGCCATCCTGCTCACGTCGGGGATAGGTGTCGTTGTACTCCACCTTGGCCTGAGGCGTCGCGCGAGTCGTTCGAGAGAAGAAAAATCGCCAGGACAGTGATTGAACGATCTGCACCATACGACCGATGCGCATAGGTACAGAGTCTCGTTCATGAATTTGACCAACGCACAGCCGGCGGGCCGGCCGTGAAGAACGGCAATTGGGCCGGGTAGACCTGGGTGGTCGCGCCCACCCAGGCCCCCCACAGATCCGGACTTGCCCGTCAAAGGCATCCGGCTCTTCATCTCATGACTTCGCTACGCTGCCCACCAGGCCATGGACCACTCGGGCTCGCGGAAGACTGTATCGCTTCTCCACTCGAAGGAGTCTGGGCCACGTCATGGGGCTGCCTCGGCGTCGCCGAGACAGTCTGCGTCGCCAAATCCTTCGGGTTGCCTCCCGAAACTCTGGAGGCTGGCGAAGTTTCCAATGATCCCGTAATACCCGTAGTGGCCTCGCAGTTTTTGCGTGAGCTTCTGGTACTGCTCCCTGATCGAAAGATGCAGATTGACTCGGCACCATTCCTTCAGCGCTAGAAGCGCTCGGAGTCGGCTCTTCGCCGTCTTCCGTTTGACCACCCATCCGCCGGCCAAAGATCGTCCCCGGTAGTGAGTAAACCCCAGAAAGTCGAATGTCGTCGGTTCGGGTGGGTCCCGTTCCTCGGTGTCGGAGTCGTCGGCTTGGGTCGGTTGGAACCGCACCAATCATCGGATTCAGTTCGATGGCTCGACTCGGACGACCACGGCTTTCTGTGAAGTGAGATAGTGTGCCACGGCTTCTCTGACCCCCCGACCCGAAACTGCGTCCACACGATCCGAGTAGGCTTTCAGGTCGCCACAGGCGAATATTTTGCCGATCAATTGCAACTCCTGGTTCGTTCGGTCGATCAGTTGCGTACCACGTAGGCTAGAGAAGAAACCGCTCAAACCACCAGGATGCAAACCCTGGGTGATGCGTTGGCGTATCATTGCGACCTGAACATCGCTGGTTCCATCAACCTTCGAGAGTTGAGCGACCATGCTTCAGCAACTTGTCCCGGACTTCCTCGATATCTACTCCCTTTTTGACCTGGATACTGACCAGGAACACGCCCTCAATATCGCAGGTTGCCAGAGGCATCTTTCCCCATTTGGAGAGATCGTTGTCCATCGAAAGGTGGGTGGTCAGCAGATCGGCGGCAACGGACAGGGCAGCATGTTCCGATGATGAAGCAGGCGGCGTACTCCAGGCGAGGAACAGGTGCCGTGTGCTGGCGTCCCAATGTGCCGTGAGTTGTTTCTTATCTTGACGGAGTTGAGGACTCACAAACGCATCCTTCGGCTTGCGGATCATTCCGAAGCAGTCCTCGATCCGCTTGCGTGTCCGAACCGCATCGAAGGTGCCCACGATACAGAGGACCGCTTGATCAGGTCGAAACGTCACCGCATGGAACCGTTGTACGTCCTCGACCGAGATCGTCCGTGTCTTCTCCTTGATGGGGACATCGAGTCGCCCGTGCAGGGCAGCCTGGACGAACGCCGAAGTGGCAAATTTCCCCGTCCCGAATTCCTCGGACTTCTCCACGTGTTCTAGCTCGGCGAGCGTTCGAGGAATTTCACGGGTAAGCAACTCTGGAGTGAAAACGGGATGGGATAACCGGATCGCCTGGACTCGCAGAGCCGTGTCCAATTCCCCAGGACCGACCTGCAAATCAAAGTACATCCAGCCCGGCATTGTCTCGCCGTTGGCACGACCCTCATGGAACCAGCGTTCAGTGGCCCGTTTTTCCTCAGATTCGGCAGGAAGCCCGAAGACGACGAGGTGTTCGGTGACGTGAGCCAAATGGGGGAATCCCGCTCGCTCTTTGAAGAACCCTGCCCGAACACCCAGGATGAGAGATACTCGTTTCTCATTCGGGAGCGGGACCAGCCGGACGAGCAGTCCGTTGTCCAGGGCAAAACTGGTAGGCTCATCGACGGCGGGCATGCCCGTCAACGTCGCAACCAGGAGCGTTAAGAAACCCGAAACCATCCCACACCTCTGATCTCTTGATACGACGATCGGCAAGATACTGGGGCCGGTCGTGGCGCTTGTCAGGTTGTCATTTGAACGCCTCAAAGACTCAGGGGCAAGCCGATAGAACCTGGTCCTCACGGCAGTACCCCGGCGCGAGCCTTGCGGTGTAAAATATCAATAGCGAAACACGGACGGCAGCCGTGCAACGGACGATTCCGTTTCTCTTAGAGATTTTTTCTAAGGAGCCAAAAGTTGCAAATGATCCGTGCGACCTGGAAGAGCGGGCGGATCGTGCCGGATGGTCCGGTGGATTGGCCTGCAGCTGTCGGCTACTGGTGGAGCCGGAAGTCGTGGAGGACGGGCCCCTCGAAGTGCGGGACGACGACTGGTCCGAGTCGCCCGAGGCCGTCTCGGACTGGCTGGCCTGGTACGATTCTCTCGAGCCGCTGGAGATCACACCCGCGGAGCAGGCAGACCTGGTGGTTTGGGGTCAGATGCAGAGACGAGAAAATCGAATTCACGCTCCACGGCCGGCGATTGGCGGGGCCGTACGCACTGATTCGCTTCGAGCGCAAGAGCCCGAAGGAATGGCTGTTGTTTCGGCGGTGAGTTGGGTCTTCAAGCTGATCGCCCGGACCGGTCGTGCTCACCGTCGAAACGTGGACTGATTGTCATTGTCCAGCCATGACGATAACCTCAGAAATGTCGACATGCGCAACGCTGTGGGGCATTAAGAGTTGAGTCGTTTCACGTCGGCACCGGAAAATGTCGACATGCGCAAGTCGATAGCTCGCAGCGAGATGACAGCATGTCGACATTTTTGGCCGCGCGCGACTAGTGCGCGTGCGCCTCTCCACGACGTTGAAGGGCTGGGCGTCTGATTTTGACGATGGAAGGGATCTTACGGCCGCGGAGCGTTATTGTGTCTGAGCCCGCAAGCTTGTTGATGCTCGAGTTCCTGAGCTGGGTCGCGGCTCGGCGGCGGACTTACGCCGAAGCGATGGATGCTTGGCGGAGCACCTGCCCCCGCCACACCGTCTGGGAGGACGCCCTCATCGACGGGCTCATTCGAGTCGAAGGCGGCGGTCCGCTGTCCCAGGCCGAGGTCACTCTCACGCTCGCAGGCCGGGACGTCTTGGGTCGAGAGAAGACTTGCGAATCGTCGCGAGCCGGCTCAACGCCGGGCGACTGACTTCCTTCACGGGAAGAATCCCAACTGACGTCGTTCTTCGTCCTTGTGTACTAGACAATTCAACGTAATTGCTTCGCTGCGTTATAGATCCGTCCCACCGGACCACGGTAAAGTGAACTGCGCCCGCGCCCGCGGGTCATATTGAGGGAGGAGGTCGGCGAACGATGCGTTCTCGGCCGGGGCTGCCAGATCCGGGCGTCCCCGCTCTTCGAGGGCCGCCGGCCAACCTGGGCACCGGGCTGAGAACCGTGAGCGAGACGAAGAAAATGCGCAGTGCCGTGATCGTCACCGCATGCCAATCTGTGCCATGAAGGTGGGCTCCATGATCGAGCTGACAGCCCGGACGTGTTGGGCTAACTCCCTCCTTGGCTGTAAGCCGTTCTCAACCTTTTCGGCGGGTCGTCGCGGACGCGCCCGCGTGCTTCCACACCGGCGCCGTGTCCACTAGTGAACGGACGCTCGAAAACCCCGTAAATGCTGCCACATCGTCTCATTTTGTCTCACGGGCAAAATGTCTTCTAGGGCGGCGAGCGCCGTCCACATCTTATTGCGTCGTCGTAATATTCGATCGGGAAGTCGCCCTTTCGGCGAGCCCAAAAGCCCCGTGGCACACTTGCCCGGGAAAACGCCCGACAATTTCAGTCCATGTTCACTACTTCCGGTGAGTCATTCCCGTGCCGACCAGCTTGTCCACCCGGTTTTGACGACACAGTGCCGCCTGCCCACACGAATAGCTATTACGGCGTTTTGGGTTCCTCCATTGCAGCGACTTGTTTGCTCGCGGTATTGGTAGATGATCGCGCAATAAGACTGGCATCGAGGTTTCCGACAGCACAGGTTGCAACCGTTGGCACTGAAGATCCGGCGAATTGACTGTTCCAGCGACGACGCCCAGCGGGCGATCGCCGCGCTGCGCGCCGAGCTGAGTCCCGAGGGGAACGTCGTCAGCCCGGAGGGGCAGGCGCGCACGATCGCGGCGTTCGGCGAGCCGCTCGCGCCGCGGCAGGTCGTCGAGCGGATCTGCGCCGACGTGGCCGCGCGCGGGCTCGAGGCCGTGCTCGACTACTCGCGCCGGATCGACGGCGTCGACGCTCGAGCCCGGCCAGGTGCGGGTCTCGCCCGACGAGCTGGAGCGACGCCCATCGCCAGGCCGATCCGGCCTATCTCGAGACGATCGCGCGCGTCCGCGGCAACATCCTGGCCTATCAGGAGGCGATCCTGCATCGCGACGTGATGCTGCGAGCGCGGGCCCGGCATCGAGCTGGGCCTGCTGTACCGGCCGATGCGGCGGGTGGGCGTCTGCATCCCGGGCGGGGCGGCGGCGTATCCGTCGAGCTTGCTGATGACGGTCGTGCCCGCGCAGGCGGCGGGCGTGGCCGAGATCGCCGTGGTGGTCCCGCCCTCCCCGTTCGGCGGCTTCAACACCGACATCCTGGCCGCCTGCCACGCGCTGGGCGTGACCGAGGTCTATCGGATCGGCGGCGCCCAGGGGGTCGCGGCCCTGGCCTACGGCCTGAGCGCGATCGGGCTGGAGCCGGTCGACAAGATCGTCGGGCCGGGCAACCTCTTCGTCGCCCTGGCCAAGCAGCACGTTTTCGGCACCGTCGACATCGACAGCATCGCCGGCCCGAGCGAGGTCGTCGTGATCGCCGACGCGATCGGCCGTGCCGGCGTTCGTCGCCGCCGACCTGATCAGCCAGGCCGAGCATTCGCCGGGCGCCAGCATCCTGTTGACCTGGGAGCCGGCGCTGATCGACCAGGTCGCCTCGGCCCTGGAGGACCAACTGGCCGGCTCGAGCCGGGGCGACCTGGCCCGCGACAGCCTGGAACGGTTCGGGGCCCTGGTCCTGGTTCGCGACGAGGACGAGGCGATCGCGATCTCCAACCAGATCGCGCCGGAGCACCTGCACGTCTCGACGGCCGACCCCGAAGCGGCTCTTGCCGCGTCTGACCAACGCCGGCGCGATCTTCCTGGGCCATTTCGCGCCGGTGGCCGCCGGCGACTACGCCGCCGGGCCGTCGCACGTGCTGCCGACCGGCGGGACGGCGCGCTGGGCGTCGGGGCTCTCGGCCAACGACTTCCTCAAGCGGTCGAGCGTGATCGCGCTCTCGCGCGACGGCCTGGCCGCGCTTGCCCCCGACATCCGTCTCCTCGCCGACAAGGAAGGGCTGTCGGCGCACCGCTTGAGCGTCGATCTCCGGCTCGATCACCCTCGGAGAAAGGAGCGTGAATGCCATGGCACCATCCGATCGATTCACGCAGCCGGTCTCTACTCGAACCGCTGCACCGCATCCGAGCGCGAGCGGTTCGAGAGCCAGCTGGCGACGGCGTAGACGCATTGCGACTGCGGCGTCATCGCGGCTCGTGGTCGCTCGTCGCTCGCGCCGGTCGTGGCCGTCTGTCTCGATTCGCGTCGGCACTCATCTGGTCGCGGCGTGGTGGCTCGAGAGTCATGCACTGCATGGTCGCGTGGGACGTCGACGAGACGAACTGGCGGCAAGGCGGCGTGACCTCGGTGTCGCTACGCATCGAGAAACTCGTGGAACCGAGCGATTCAGTGACGACGATCTCGATCATCTCCGCAAGCTGCATCGCGTGGTCAGCCTCGATCTTGCCGAATACGATCGGATCACCGACACGGGGCTGGCCGAGCTTGCGCGGGCTCGACTTCCTGACCGAGCTGAACCTGGCGCGGTCTGGACCGATTCCGGTACGCCAGGTTCCGCAGGATCACTCGGTTCCCTTGACCGACGCTTGCCTGGTCCATCTCCAGGCGCTGCCGCGACTCGAGAACCTGACGCTCGCCGGCAACCTGATCACCGATCACGGATTGGCCCAGATCGCCACGATGACGAAGCTGAAGTCGCTCGACCTCGAGCGCCACCGAGGTCAGCGACGCCGGGTCTGGTCCACCTCGAGGGGATGAAGAGTCTCGAGATCGGTCAACCTGGGAGCGACCCGTGTCACCAAGGAGGGAATCGCGAAGCTCCAGATGGCCAGGCCGGACCTGTCGATCGACCTCGACACCGAGCCGGCGGTCGAGCAAGGAGTCAAGCTAGCGCCGAGGAGCTAACCCCATGAAGAACGCACGCGGAGGATCGCTCGAGAGTCTCGCCGCGGGCCATCGAGGTGCCGGCGTGCGCCGGTGTTTCTGATCCGGCCGGCGCGTCCCGAGGATGCCGAGCTGCTGGTGAACCTGGTCCGCGAGCTGGCCGTCTATGAGAAGCTGGAACAGCACGCGCGGGCGACGCCCGACGACTTTCGCCGGCACCTGTTCGGCCCGCGTCCCGCGGCCGAGGCGGCCGTGGCCGAGGTGGACGGCGAGCCGGTCGGCTTCGCGCTCTGGTTCAGCACGTTCTCGACGTTCCGCGGCCAGCCGGGGTCTGTATCTCGAGGACATCTTCGTCAGGCCGGACTTACCGCGGCCGCGGGATCGGCAAAGCGCTGCTGGCCGCCGTGGCCCGGCGGGCCGTCGAGCGCGGCTGCGGGCGGCTGGAATGGTCGGTGCTCGACTGGAACGCGCCCGCGATCGGCTTCTACCGCGTCCTCGGGCGCGCGGCCGATGGACGAGTGGACCGTCTACCGGATCGACGACGAGCCGCTGCGACGGCTGGCTGAGATCGCGCCGGAGTGGTGAGACTACTGAGATCTTGACTCGAGAGGATCTGTCGTTCGATGACCCGCTTCGTTCGACCCCACATCGCGCGGATGGCCGGCTACGTGCCGGGCGAGCAGCCGCAGGGGGGCGGATTCATCAAGCTCAACACCAACGAGAATCCGTATCCGCCGTCGCCGCGGGTCAAGGCGGCGCTCGCCGAGGCGGTCAGCGACCGGCTCCGGCTCTATCCCGACCCGATGGCGACCGAGTTCCGCCGCGCCGCCGCGCGAGCTGCACGGCGTCGAGCCCGACATGGTCCTGGCGGGCAACGGCTCGGACGACCTCTTGACGATCATCACCCGCGCGTTCGTCGGGCCGGGCGACCTGGCGGCGTTTCCCTCGCCGAGCTACTTGCTCTATTCGACCCTGGTCGCGCTTCAGGATGGGCGGTCGGTGGTCGTCCCTTACTCGCGCGACTGGACGCTCGACACGAAGCGCTCTGGCCGTCCCGGGACTGAAGCTCTTCTTCCTGGCCAATCCCGATAGTCCCTCGGGCACGGCGCTGACGCGCGAGCAGATCGCCGAGCTGGCCGGGTCGCTCGACTGCCCGCTGGTCGTCGACGAGGCCTATGCCGATTTCGCCGACCCGCGCTACCACGCCATGCCCCTGCTCGAGGATCATCCCAACGTGATCGTCACGCGATCGTTCAGCAAGGGATACAGCCTGGCGGGGATCCGCCTGGGCTACCTGGTCGCGCGGGCCGAGATCGTCGAGCACCTGATCAAGGTCAAGGACTCGTACAACTGCGACATGCTGAGCCAGGTCGCGGGCGTCGCCGGCCTGCGGGATCAGGGCTACCTGGCGGAGACGCGGGCGAAGATCCTGGCGACCCGGAGCCGGCTGACCGGCCGCGCTGCGGTCGATGGGCTACACGGTCCCCGACAGCCAGTCCAATTTCGTCTGGGCGACCGGCGGTCCGCCGGCCCGCGAGACCTTCCAGCGGCTCAAGGACCGCAAGATCCTGGTTCGGCTGATGAGCTATCCCGGATATCCCGAGGGGTTGCGGATCAGCGTCGGCACCGACGCCGAGATCGACCGGCTGCTCGAGATGCTCGAGCGAGATCGTCTGAGCGGCGGACGAAGTTTGAGTTACAATCGTCGCGAAATCCGTCGCGGCCGGTTCGAACTGATTCGCATCGCAGCTGGATCAGCCTTTCCTGTGCCCCAGGACCTATGACCTTGAGTGCTCCTCCACGCATCGCCGAGATCGTGCGCAAGACTCGCGAGACCGACATCCGCCTGAGGCTCGACCTGGACGGCCAGGGGCGGGCCGAGGTCGCGACGGGGATCGGGTTCCTCGACCACATGCTCGAGCTGTTCGCTCGCCATTCGCTGGTGGACCTGGCGGTCGCCTGCACGGGCGACCTGCACGTTGACGGGCATCACACGACCGAGGACGTGGGCATCTGCCTGGGCCAGGCGATCGATCGGGCGCTGGGCGACCGGGCGGGGATCCGGCGCTACGGCCACGCCGTCCTGCCGATGGACGAGGCGCTGGTCACGGCCGCCGTCGACCTGGGCGGGCGGGCCTACTGGGTCTGGGACGTGGCCATGCCGGCGCCCAAGATCGGCGACGTTCGACAGCGAGCTGGTCGCCGATTTCTGGCAGGCGGTCTGCACCCAGGGGCGGATGAACCTGCACGTCATCCTGCACCACGGCCGCAACACGCACCACATCAGCGAGGCCGTCTTCAAGGCGGCGGCGCGGGCCCTCCGCGATGCGTTCGAGCTCGACCCGCGATGCGCCGGAGTTCCCTCGACCAAGGGAACGCTCTGAGCGGCCTCGACTCGAATCCGACCGCATCTGCCAGCGACCGATCTCCGAGAGGACCACCGGTCTCTCATGAGCGAACCGAAGAAACACCCGTGGCTCGGCCCGCTGGTCAACGCCGCCCTGGTCGTGCTGGCCTTCGGTCTTCTGGGGCTGGTGATCTGGCAAAACAGCGAGAAGATCCGCGAGGTCTTCAGCCGGCCGCTCGACCTGAAGTCTGCTGGCGCTGGCCGCTGGCGATCTACTTGATCGGCATGGTCGGCACCTTCGTCCGCTGGTTTTTCCTGGTCCGCGTGATCGAGCCGAGATTCACAGTTCAGCGCGACAGTGCTTCTGGGCTTCATCGGCATGGTCTTCAACCTGGTGATCCCGGGCGCGGTCGGGGGCGATCTGATCAAGGCGGCCTATCTGGTCCGGATGCGGATCAGGAAGACGCAGGCGATCGCCTCGATGGTGATCGACCGGATCCTCGGTCTGCTGGGGCTGTTCATCCTGGCGGCGATCGCGGGCGGGTTCGCCTGGCGGCTGGCTCCGACCGACGTCCGCAAGCTGATCATGGCGGCCTGGGTCGCGGTGGGCGCTGGGCGTGCTGGTGCTGGCCGTGATCTTCTCCCAGGTCGTTGACGCGGCTGTTCCCTCAGTTGAGGCGGGGCATTCGCGGCTGGGCCTGATCGTCTCGGAGCTGCACGAGATGTCGACGACCTACCGCGGCCGGCTGGATGTCGTGGTCGGGTGCGGCCGCTCTGTCGGTGTGCAACCACGCGCTGAACGTCGTGGCCTTCTACCTGGTCGGCCGGATGCTCTTCCCCGACATGACGACGACGCTCGCCCAGCACTTTCTGATGGTTCCCTTGACGCTCTTCAGCATGGCCGTGCCGCTCCCGTTCGGTGCCCTGGGCCTGAGCGAGGAAGTGGGCCAGCAGCTCTTCAAGCTGGTGGGGCACCCCAGCGGAGCGCTGGCGATGATGGGCTTTCGCGTCCTGATGTACGTGGGCGGCCTGGTCGGCGCGTGCGTCTACCTGTGGAACTTGAAGGAGGTCCGAGCGCTTGACGGCCTCGGCCCATGAGATCGAGGAAGAGATGACTGGAAGGCGAGTTGGACGAATGACGGCGAGGATGAGCTAGCGCAGTGTCACGATCGTCCATTGGACTGGAATGCAGCCGTCCGACTCGCCGCACTCCGCTGAATTTGCGGATACTGATCTGTCGCGATCGGACGCTGCGGATACTTATCATGAGACTCTCTGTGCGTTGATCGGGAACGTTATCCGACCATGCGGTTGCACCGGATTGTCGACAGCCCGAGGAGATCATGCGACGTCACGTCCCGAAGAATCGTCTGGCATTGTGTTTCTGGCGGGATTGGCTCGCGGGTGCCGCTCCCGACCCGGGCCTGAAGACGGCGCTCGACGGCATCAAACCGGGTCAGATCCTCGAGCACATCAAGGTCCTCGCCTCGGACGAGTTCGAGGGCCGAGGGCCGGGAACGCCCGGCGAGGAGAAGACGGTCGCCTACCTGACCGGCCAGTTCCAAAAGATGGGGCTGAAGCCGGGCAATCCCGACGGCACGTTCGTCCAGAACGTTCCGCTGGTCGGCTTTCAGGCCAAGCAGGTCACCGGGGCGTTCCAGGCCGGCGGCCGACGATCGGGCTGTCGTTTCCCAACGATTTCGTGGCCGTCTCGCGCCGGATGGCGGAGGAGGTCAAGGTCGAGAAGTCGGACGTCGTCTTCGTCGGCTACGGCGTGGTCGCCCCGGAATACGGCTGGGACGACTACAAGGGGCTCGACGTGCGCGGCAAGACGCTGATCATGCTGGTCAACGACCCGCCGGTTCCCGATCCCAAAGACCCTTCCAAGCTCGACCCGGCCGTTCTTCAAGGGCCGGGCGATGACCTATTACGGGCGCTGGACGTACAAGTACGAGATCGCCTCGGAGAAAGGGGCGGCGGCGGCGATCCTGGTGCACGAAACGGGCCCGGCGGGTTATCCGTTCGAGGTCGTCAAGGGGAGCTGGAGCCGCGAGAACTTCGACATCGCCCAGCCGCAGACCGGCCAGGCGCCGAGCCGGGTGGCGGTCGAGGGCTGGATCACGCTCGAGAAGGCCAAGGAGCTGTTCCAGGCGTGCGGGCGCGACTTCGAGGCGCTCAAGCAGGCCGCCGCCCAGCCGCGATTTCCGGCCCGGTGCCGCTCGGGTGCACGGCGCGAGTTCGCCGATCACCAACGCGCTGCGCGAGGTCAAGTCGCGGAACGTCGTCGCCAAGCTCGAGGGGTCCGATCCCGCGCTCAAGAACGAGACGGTGATCTACACCGCGCACTGGGACCACCTGGGCCGCGACCCGGCGCTCAAGGGTGATCAGATCTACAACGGGGCCGCCGACAACGCCTCGGGCGTCGCCGCGGTCCTCGAGATCGCCCGCGCGCTTCACGCAGGTCAAGCCGGCCCCCAAGCGATCGATCCTGTTCCTGGCCGTCACCGCCGAGGAGAAAGGGTTGCTCGGCGCCAAGTACTACGCCGCGCATCCGCTCTATCCGCTCGAACGCACGCTGGCCGACATCAACCTCGACGTGATCAACCTCTGGGGACCGACCAAGGACATCATCAGCATCGGCATGGGCAACTCGACGCTCGACGACCTGCTCGTCGAGATCGCCCAGGCGCACGGTCGCACGGTCGCTCCCGACGCCGACCCGGAAAAGGGCTACTACTTCCGCTCCGACCACTTCGAGTTCGCCAAGCAAGGCGTGCCGGCGCTCGATCCCAAGGGGGGGCGGCAATACGTCGGCAAGTCCGCCGACTTCGGCCAGCGGAAACAAGACGAATACACCGCGAAGGACTACCACAAGGTCAGCGACGAGGTGAAGCCCGACTGGGACCTTGTCCGGCGCCGTCGAGGACCTGAAGCTCCTGGTCGAGCTCGGCTATCGCGTCGCCCAGGCAGACCGATTACCCCGAGTGGAAGCCCGACAGCGAGTTCCGAGCCAGGCGCGAGGCGATGCTCAAGGCGACCAAACCATGATCGTCACGAGTGCTCCGATCGCACGACGTTTCCCGCGCGCCAGAGGGCCCAACGGGTGACGGCGGGACCGAACGGTCGCTGGCTCCCCCTTGCCCTGCTCGCGACGGCCGTGGCGGCGCTCGGCGCCTGGCTCGATGTTCGGTACGGCTGGATCACGCCGGCCTTCGACGCCGTCGCCCATCAGTTCTACGAGGTTCCGCTCGTGGCCGCGGTCCGCCGGCCGTCGCAGCTCGTCCTGGTCCGCTGGCATCTCGCGATCGGATCGGTGCTGCTCGTCCTCGGACTATTGTTGGCACCTATTTCGAGCCAGCACGGCAGGGCCGCTCTGGCAATCTTCGGCATTGCCTAAAGATCCCATTGCGATCAGCAAGTTACCGTGCCCGCCCCGTGGTGCATGACGGTGCATTTGCACCAAAGCGGGGTGCGCCGCCAATGCCTCGTGCATTCTTTTGGCGCGCGCCCACGCGGTTATTTCAGGGACAGTTCCAACCGCACCACGCCGTCCTTGGCGACCGCCTTGTCGTTCGCGACCAGGAACACGCGTTCCGGCTCGACCTGCGTACCGGTGAGCAGGGCCTGCTGCAGAGCCATGGCGCGTTGCTCGCCCAGCGCCTTGAGCTCGGCATCGCCGACCGTCAGATGCTCGCGTATGGCGGAAGTCAGAAACTCGATCTTGGCCGGCACGGCGTCGGTCTTTTTGAGGGCCGCGACCGCGTCGGGATATTTCGGCTGCGCACCCACATCCCGCGTGTACAGCTGGGTCAAGAGTTCGAGCTGGGCGGCGGGATTCAGTTGCTCAAACGCGGGAGCGACCGCGCCGGCCGCGGCTTCTTGCGGCTCTGGCCGGCCATTTGAACCTCGCCCAGCTGCGCATTGAATTGAGCGGCAATGAGCGCCGGGCGGTCGATGTCGGGCACCACGGCAATCGGCACCTCGATCTTGAGCTGCGGTCGAGCGTTCAGGGCTTTGGCGACCGTTTTGACCTTGTCGGCGGCTGCCGCGTCCAGCGTACCCACACCGGGCTGAAAATCGACGAACTGTATGTCAGGACCCCCTCCGAACAAGGCACCCAGCAATGCGAACGGCGCGGTCACCGCCTTCTCCAGAATATTGACGATCACTTTCCAGATGATCGGCGCCAATCGGAATTTCGGGTCATCGAGCGAGCCGGTCACCGGAAGATTCAGATCGATGACGCCGTTGCGGTCCCTGAGCAGGGCAACCGCGAGCTTGACCGGCAGCGACACCGCATCCTTGCTCGCTGTCTTGTCGCCGAACTCGAGCTGATCGATGACGATGTGGTGCTGCGCATCGAGCTTGCGGCCGTCGACTTTGTAGTGCAGCTCGGTGGTGAGTTTGCCCTTGGTGATGTTGTAGCCCGCAAACTTGCCGGAATACGGATTGAAGATGCTAAGTTCGATGTTGCGGAAATTCATCTTCAGATCCGTATAAAGCGCCGCGCTCAGCACGTTGACCTCGCCGCTGATCGACACCGGTGAGAACGCATCCACTTCGCCGTGCAAATCCACTGTCGCCCGCGAATTCGCCTTCGAGGAGAGCCCGAGCACGCTGCCGTCGAGGCCTTGAATACCGGCGGAAAAGTTCGGTGTGACGGAGAGATCCGTGAAATTCGCCTGACCGCCGTGCAGCAGAATTTTCTTGATCGACATCGGCATCGGATTCGAGCTCGGCGCGCCGGCCACCGCCGCTGACTTGGCGGCGGCCGGTTTTGCCGGCGGCGCCGGTGCGGATGGCGCGGGCGTGGATGGCGCCGGCGCGGACTTAAGGCCGGGCCCGGCCAGCACGCGCTTCACGTTCAAACTGGTGTCCGATTCGATGATGATCCGCGCATAGGGCTTTTGCGCCACGACCTCGGCGATGTCGAGCCGGCCGGGATTCTGCTGGTAAGTCAATCCGTGAACGTCCAAGCGCTCCCAATTGATGAAATCGTCGTGCAGCACATTGTCGACGGTGCGCAGGTTATCGACGTGGAGGTCGCCCTCGAATTGCAGAGCCGGCATCTGCTTCGCAGCGCCGCCGTAGCGCAACTGCACTTCGGCGCCCAGCTGGCCGCTGCGCAGGGTCATGGAGGTGTACTGTGCGATATACGGCTGCGCCGCCGTCAAATCGATGCCGGCGAGTTTGAGGCTCAAGGACGCGGCCACCGGCTGCGGCGTCACTTCACCGGTCACCGTCAGCGATCCGCTCTCGCCGATGTGGGTATCGAGCGCCACGCGCACCGGCTTGGCCAGATCGAGACTGATCCCGTTGACCTGCAACGAGATGGGCGCCACTACGATCTTGGCCGCCGGATGAGTGCCGCGGTCCTCGGCCGAGATGCTGGCGTCATGAAGTTCGAACCGGCGCAAGTCGAATTGCCAGGGTGAAGTCGCCGTGGCCGGCGCGGCGCCGGCGCGAGGCGCCGCGGCCGCGCGCCGGCGCCGGGGTCGGTGCCGCGGTCGGCGCGGATGGTGCCGCCGCGAGCTTCAGCAGATTGAAGGAGCGGTCCGGCTCGAGCCAGGTCACCAATTTCATGCCGGTCAATGACAGCGAATCCACGCTCGCCTGCCGCTTCGACAGATCCGCGCTGGCTCCGGTCAGCGTCAAGCCGGGAACGCTGATCCAGTCGGCGTCCGAATCCCTCGGTCTGATGGCAAGATCGGTGATCGTCGCTTTCGACACGTCGACCCGCAGGTCGACCGCATCCTTCAGCGAAAACTTATACGTCGCCTCGAGATCGCCGCTGCCCGAATTGATCACGAAGTTGAGCCGGTCCTCGAGATATTCCCAGATCCTGTGCGCGCGCCATCCGGTGATGCGCAGCTCTCCGTCCGACTCGATCGGCTGCACCGACACATGCCCATGCCACTCGAGGCGCTCGCCGAGATCGGAGGCGCCGGTGAGCGTGAACAGCCCGCCCGCGACGCCGGTGGTGAAGTCGCGGAGCTCGAAATTGATCGGCTGCAACCGCGCTGCGAATTCGGACGGCCGGCTGCGATCCTCGTAGCTCAGCGACCCTTGAGCGACCTTGAACGAACCGACGCGAACCGTCGGCAGCGCCTCGTTCTTCGCCGCATGCTCGAGCGGTTTCGAGGGCGGACGCAGCTGCAGCAGGTTCAGCGTTCCATCCCGTGCAACCGTCGCGTTGACATACGGCGCGCCCAGCTCGATGCGGCCGAAGGTATAGGCGCGGTGCCACAGCGACGAGAGCTCAAAATCGACGAACAGCCGCTCGAACCCCAGCAGCTTCTCGCCGCCCTTGCCTGCGAGCGCGAAATCCTTGACCGTAAGCTGCAGCAGAAACGGGTTGATGCGGATTTCGCCCACCGTCGGAATGACCCCGAGGGTCTTCGGGATGTTCTCGAGCAGCGCCGAACGAAGCAGCTTCGGCGCGAGCAGGAATCCCGCCGCGGCGTACAGGGCGACAGTCAGCGCGGCTGCCGCGAGAATGCGGGCGGATTTTGATTTCAACAAGTGCAGCACGGGACATCCTGTCGATACGCCGCCGGTGCGACCCGCGCTAGTTTAGCAAAGATGCGCTCAGCGCTTGTTGCGCTGGATGAGCCGCTTGCGCTTGCGCACCTGGCGAGGCGTCAATGGATTGCGCTTGCCGGCAAAGGGATTCTCCTCGCCGCGGAACGTGACACGCACCGGCGTGCCCCTCAAATCGAACGCCTTGCGGTAAACGTTGACCAGGTAGCGACGGTACGCATCGGGCACGTGATCGGTTTGATTGCCATGAATCACGATCACCGGCGGATTGCGTCCGCCCTGATGGGCATAGCGCAGCTTGATGCGCCGCCCGCTGACCAGCGGCGGTTGATGGCTCTCGATCGCGGCTTCCAGCACGCGGGTCAATTCCGGGGTACCCATGTCGCGCGTGGCGGCGGCATATACTTCCCGCACCGCGACGAACAGTTCCCCCACGCCGCTGCCGTGGCGGGCGGATATGAAGTGCAGCGGCGCAAAATCCGCGAACTGCAGCCGCTGCTCGATCTGGCTGCGGATGAGGTCGCGTTGCTCGGGCGCAATGTTGTCCCACTTGTTGACGGCGAGCACCAGCGCTCGGCCCTGCTCGATCACGGTACCGAGCAGGCTCGCGTCCTGCTCTGCGACGGTGTCGTGGGCGTCCATCACCACCACCACCACATGGGCGCTCTCGATCGCCTGCAAGGTTTTGATAACGCTGAATTTCTCGATTGCCTCATCGACGCGCGCGCGGCGCCGCACACCGGCCGTGTCGATCAGCGTATAGCGCTCGCCGTCGCGTTCGAAGGGCACAAAGACCGCATCGCGGGTGGTGCCCGGCTGATCGAAGGCCACCATGCGGTTCTCGCCGAGCAGCCGATTGATCAGCGTACTTTTGCCCACATTCGGGCGGCCGATGACCGCGACCTTGATGCCGGTCGATTCCGGCCCGTCCTGCGGGTCGGGGGCGAGCCCCTCGAGCGCCGCCTCGAGCAGCGAAATCACGCCTTGGTCGTGCGCGGCGGCGATCGGATGCGGCTCACCGAGCGCCAGCTGGTGAAAATCGGCAACCGCGATGTCGTGGTCGAAGCCCTCGGTCTTGTTCACCGCCAACAGCACGGGCTTGCCGCTGCGCCGCGCCAGCTGCGCCACGAACTGATCCTGCGGCGTCACGCCCGCCCGGCCGTCGACCAGCACGATCAGTCGATCGGCCTCGGCGATCGCTCGCTCGGTCTGCGCAATCATCAGACTCTCGATGGCGCCCGCGTTCTCGACCAGGCCGCCGGTGTCGACGACGATGCAGGGCACGTCGGTGCGGCGCGCGAACCCGTACTGCCGATCGCGGGTCAGGCCCGGCAGATCGGCGACCAGCGCGTCGCGCGTGCCGGTCATGGCGTTGAACAAGGTCGATTTGCCCACGTTCGGCCGACCGATCAGTGCGACTACGGGCAGCACGTTGCGGCTACTGTTTCGGTCGGGGCATCGCGCGAAATGCGGCCAGGTTGCCCGCGTCGGTGAGCACCACCACCGTGTCCTTCACCGCCACAGGAGGATTGCTGACGCGGAATTTGGCCACTCGCTGCCGTGCAACGAGTTCGCCCGTGGACTTGTCGAGCCAATGCAGATAGCCCTGGTAGTCGGCGACCGCGATGGCCGTGCTCGTGATGGCAGGCGTGCTCAAGCCGCGCCGCATGAGTTTGTCGTTGCGCCACAGCTCGGACCCGTCACGCTGGCGCAGCGCCAGGACGACGCCGTCCGACTGCGTCACGAACAGGTTCTCCTCGTCCACCGACAAGCCGCGATAGCTCGACATGTCGCGCGCCCACCAGATCTGCCCGGAATCGAGCGCCAGCATGGCCGTGCGGCCTTGGAATCCGGCGGCAAACACGTTCTCGCCGACCACGCGCACCTCGGAGTCGATGTCGACCAGACGGTCCAGCTCCGTTCTGCCGTGCGGCGAGGCGAGCGCCGTATCCCACACGGTGTCGCCGCTGTTCAGGCTGACCGCCATCACTTTACCGTTGTCGAAGCCGCTGACCGCGACTTCCTTGGCGATGATCGGAATCGCCGTGCCGCGCAGGCTCAAGCGCGGCACCTGCTGCTCGACGGACCACAGCTCCTTGCCGCTGCTGGCATCGAAGCCGTGTAAACGGCCGTCGACCGAGCGCATCACGACGACCTTTTCGCTGATCGCCGGCGCCGATAGCAGCTCAGAATTGACCTGTGTGCGCCACAGTTGGCGCCCGCTCGCGCCCTCGAACGCGATCACCGCGCCCTTGCTGGTACCGACCACCACCATTCCGAACCCGCTCCCGGTCCCGCGGACAGAGGCAGCTTGAGTTTCTTCACCCAAACCTTCTTCCCGGTCTCCAAATTGACCGCGAGCAGTACGCCCTGGTCCGAGGCGGCGAACACCAGGCCGTTGTCGACGGCCGGACCCAAGCCGAGCCGCAGCTTCACCTGCGCCTTGCCGCCGCCGACCTTGTCGCCCCAGAGTTCCTTCACCGCAAGCTTGGTTGGGAATTTCACCAGCTGCGCCGGTGGTTCGACGTCCTTATCCTTGCTGCAGCCGGCGGCGATCAGCAGAGCCGCGAGGGCGATCGGGAGCAATGAGCGCATCAGGGTTTGGCCTTTGTCGAAGGGTCGACGGGAGCGGAAGCCGCCGCAGGCATCGGTGCGCCGGGCGCCGCCGCCGCGGGCACGCCCAGGTCCTCGATTTTCAATTCCAGCAAATTGGACGGCGCATTGTTCGCGGCGCCCTCGCTGAGCGCCGCCTGGTATTCTTTCAGCGCCCGGGAAGAATCCTTCTTCGCGACGAAAGCATCGCCGCGCACCTCATGATAGGGCGCCGCGAATGCCCCGGGAGGATCAGCCAGCATGTTGAGCGCATCGTCCGGCTTGCCTTGATCGATCAGCACGCGCGCGAGACGCAGGCGGGCGATGTGCCGCAGCTCGGTATCCTTCGAGCCGTTCATGACGTCGGTGAGAGGTGCGATCGCGTTCGCGTCCTGCCCTTCGGTGACGTAGAGCCGGGCCAGAACCAATTTCGCCTGGTCGGCGTACGGCGAACCCGGATAATCCTTGATCAAGCCGTCGGCGATCTGGCGGGTCCTTGAGGGGTCGTTGTGCTGAAGCGCGGATGTCATCGCGTCGAATTGGGCGGCGGCGTGCAGCGCGACCTCGTCTCGACGGTTCTCGTAATAGCGCATCCCGAACACGAAAGCCGTCCCGAGCACGAGCGCGCCCAAGATCCAGGGGCCGTATTCCGCCGTCAGCTGCTTGACATGCTCCAGCTGTTCGTCGTCCGTCAATAGATCTTCTGTCATGAATGCTCCGTACCTTAAGCCCTGCTAAGACCCAACAATGACCCCAGGCGTTCACTGATTCGGGTCAATCGGGCATTCCTCCTGCGCCAGATCCTGGCGCAAGGCCTTCAGCGCGACGACTCCGCGCGCCATTTCGTCGTCTCCCAGAACGAGCGCAAACTGCGCGCCGCTCTTGTCGGCGCGCTTGAATTGCGTCTTGAAGCTGCCGCCGCCCAGGTTGACCTGCAGCTTCAGATCCGGCCACGCGTCGCGCAATTGCTCCGCCAGCTTGAAGCCCTCGAGCACGGTGCGCTCGCCGACCAGCACCAGATACACCTGCGGCCGCTCGCGCAGCGCACCGAAGCCCTGTTTTTCGAGGAGCATGACGATGCGCTCCTGCCCCATCGCCCAGCCGATGCCGGGGGTGGCGGCGCCGCCCAACTGCGCGACCAAGCCGTCATAGCGGCCGCCGGCGCACACCGTGCTCTGCGAACCGAGCGCATCGGTGGTCCATTCGAACACCGTGCGCGTGTAGTAATCCAGTCCGCGGACCAAGCGGGGCTCGACATGATACTCGATGCCGGCGCTGCGCAGGTGCGCGCACAGCGTCTCGAAATGCGCCTTGGACTCCGCATCGAGCGTCTCGAGCAGCAGCGGCGCACCGGCAATGATGCGCTGCATGTCCGGATTCTTGCTGTCGAGTATGCGCAGCGGATTGCCGAGCAGCCGGCGCTTGCTGTCCTCGTCGAGCGCCGCCTCGTGAGCGCTGAAGTATGCGGTCAGCCGGTCCCGATACACCGCGCGCGCCGCCGGCGTCCCGAGCGAATTGACCAGCAGCTTGATGCGCGTCAGCCCGAGCCGGCGCAACAGCCGCGCGGACAACAGAATGATTTCCGCGTCGATGTCGGGACCCTCGAAGCCGAAAGCCTCGGCATCGATCTGATGGAACTGGCGAAAGCGCCCGGCCTGCGGCCGCTCGCGGCGGAACATCGGTCCCATGCACCACACGCGCAGCCGGCCCTCGCGCAGCAGTCCGTTCGAGATCACCGCGCGCACGATGCCGGCGGTCGCCTCGGGCCGCAGCGTGATGTGCGTCCTCGCCCTGGTCGACGAAGCTGAACATTTCCTTCTCGACGATGTCGGTAAAATCGCCGATCGAGCGCTTGAACAGCTGCGTCTGCTCGATGATGGGTACGCGAAATTCCTCGTATCCGTAGCCCGCGAAGACTTCACGCGTGATCCGCTCCAGGTGCTGCCAGGCCGCGGCCTGCGCAGGCAGCACATCGTGAACGCCGCGCAAGGGCTCGATGATCTTGCCCACAGGAGTTCCTTCGGCTCAGTCGTGCGGCGGCACGCCGTTCGGCGGCATGGCGCGCGAGGCGCGCCGCAACACGCCGTCGGCGCCGGCTTCGAAGCGCGCCACGTCGCCGGTGACGAATTGCGGCCCGATCGCGACGGCGTGGTCGTTGACCTCGAGCTGCACGCCGCTGGCGAAGCCCAAGTACACCTTCAACGGCGCCATGCCGGCAATCGTCTTGACGCTGTTCGCGCGGCCGTTGCCGGCGAACACCCGCCGGCCGTCGGCATCGTGCACGTCGACCCACGAATCGGCCGAAAAGCTCAGGCGCAGGCGCGCCCGGCCGGCCCCGAGCGCCGCATCGGCTTCACGCGCATTGCCCGCCGCTCCCGCCTGCGCAGGGCCCGGGGCCGTGGCCGTCGCCGGCGGCGGTGATCGGCGCGCCGCCGCGTTCGTCGGCGCGGCGGCGCGGCGTCCGGCACCTGCGCCTCGGGCGGAGGCTGTGCGAATTGTTCCGCGTCCGGCGCAGGCCCGGCCGCCGAGGCAGCACTGGCCGGCGCCGCCGTCGCCGGTACTTCGCTCGCCGGCAGGCTGCTCTGCGCCGCGCGCCGCGCCCGCGGTGGAGCGCCGCTGCCACGGCCGCCACCAAACAACGCCGCCGATGACCAGTGCGATAGCCGCCACGCGCTGCTATCTGCGGCAGCGGCCAATCGGCCGCCTTCGCCGACGAGGCTCGCGTCGTTCTGATGTTCATGGGCTGCGCGGCGGGATTCACCACCGGCGCCTCGGGCTGCGGCGCGAAACCGGCTGCGATTTCCGCGGGCGGCAATCCCAAAATGGTCGCGTATTTCTTCAAATGCCCTTTTGCGTAAACCGGCGGGCCGATGCGCTGGTAATCGCCGGTCTCGAGTGCGTCGATGACCCACGTGTCGAGATGCATTTCATCGGCGGCCTTCTGCGTGCTCATTCCGCGCCGTTCCCGCTCCGCCTTGAGCCGCTGTCCGAGCGTTTGCGCGGGCTCGCTCATCGATTGACGCCGGCGCGCATCTGCTGTGCCTGCGCGGAATCGGGAAACTCCGTCTGCACGCGCCGGGCATAGCCCGCCGCGGCGGTGTTATCGCCGAGCTTGCGTTCGGCACGGAATCCGAGCCACAGGATTTCGGGGGTCGCCGGATTCACCGCGAGGAAGCGCTGCACGTAGTCGAGCGCCTGCGTCGGGTCGCCGCGATCGAACGCCAGGTTGCCGAGCTGCAGCAGGGCCTCCGGCATGTTGGGCTTCAGCGCGAGCGCCTTGTTGAAATAGCGCTCCGCATCCACCACGTCGCCGGCGCCGCCCACGCACACGCCGGCATTCAGCAGCGCCACCTCGGGAGTCTGATAGGCCGGATTGCGCGCGACCTGGACGAACAGCTTTTCGCCGGCGGCGACCTTGCCGGTGCGGCACAGGAAGCCCGCATAGCTGTTCTGAATGGCGGGATCCTGCTTGCCCAGACGCGCGGCGGCCGAAAAGGCGTGCTGCGCCTTCGACATTTCGTTGAGGCGCTCGTACACCAAGCCCGCCGTCTCCTGCACGCTCGCATTCTGCGGCGCTTCACCGAGCGCGCG
>CAWCJX010000067.1:0-7539 GCA_963795865.1 uncultured Alphaproteobacteria bacterium | reverse complement strand
CTGTGCGTCGTGAAAAGGTGCAGTTCTTCAGTAGGTGCAATTCCTACCCGGCAACAGGTCGCTCCAGCCGGTAGCTATCGGAGCGGCGGTGGAGGTAACGAAACCGTCGAAGCCTTCGAGACAACACGCCGCTTGGCGGTGTGGCGAGTAAGCAGGCCGTAACGTCGTGTGAACGCTGTTGAGGCCTCGAAAAGTCGTACGCGGGAGCCGACCCATCAGACACTTGGGGAAGGCCGCCGTCGTTGGAGATCGGGCGACCGGTTGGAATAGGCCGAGCCACGAGCGACATACCCAACGATCCCGCCGGGGTACAGGCGACGGCATGCTTACACACGGAGAACTGACGCAACACGAGAAGCCCCATGCGGTGAGTCGCGTGAACTCAACCGGAAGCCCGCGAGGGACAGGCCGGGCCGGATGGGGTGACGGAGGGGTTCGTAGTACCGATGAAGCCGGGTAACGCCGGTGGAGGGAAGGGACCTCAGTTCAGAGGTTAACGCAAGAAGAAGCCGACAGCCGGGAGATTGACGTGAGTCTAAAACCTCCACCAAAGGTTGAGAAGCTTCAGGCGGCGTTACACACCAAAGCGAAGGGATCGCCCAACTACCGATTCTACGCCCTCTACGACAAGATCTACCGGGAAGACGTGCTCGACCACGCCTACAACTGCTGCCTGGCCAACCGGGGAGTAGCGGGTGTGGACGGGATCACGTTTCGAGACGATCGAGAAGTACGGCGAGGAGAAGTGGCTGGACGAATTGGCGGAAGACCTACGCCAGCAAACGTACCAAACCCAGCCCGTCCGAAGGGTGAATATCCCCAAGGACGGCCAGCCGGGCAAAACCCGCCCGCTGGGAATACCGTGTATTCGCGATCGCGTGGTGCAAATGGCCGTGGTTCTGGTCTTGGGGCCGATCTTCGAGGCAGACCTGGAGCCCGAGCAATACGCGTATCGTCCGCGAGCGGAGCGCGAAGGAGGCCGTGAGGCATGTCGAATCGCTGCTGCGAGCGGGTTTCACGGAAGTAGTTGACGCGGATTTGAGCGGTTACTTCGACAGTATCCCCCACGCGGAGCTAATGAAATCGGTGTCGAGACGGATCAGCGACGGGCGAGTCCTTCGCCTGATCAAGATGTGGCTCGAAGCGCCGGTGGAAACGACGCGACCAGCGTGGACGGAAAGAGCGAACGACCCGCAACAAAGACGAGGGAAAGGGAAGCCCGCAAGGGTCTCCGATCTCACCGTTGTTGTCAAACATCTACATGAGACGATTTATACGGGGCTGGAAGACGGGGGGACACGAGAAGCGTTTAGCGGCTCACATCGTCAACTACGCGGACGATTTCGTGATCTGCTGTCGGGCCGGCGCCGAAGAGGCAATGGCGACGATGCGGTCGATGATGTCGAAGCTGAAATTGACGGTGAATGAGACGAAGACGCGACTCTGTGTGCTTCCGGAGGGTGCGTTTGACTTCCTGGGATACACTTTCGGGCGCTGCTACAACCATCGCACGGGAGCAGCCTACCTGGCGGCATCACCGGCGAAGAAGAAGATCGCCAAGCTCTGCGACGCGATCGGCGAGCAGACGTCTCGCAAAAGGATCTACCTTGACGAGGGAGAGATGATCGGCCGGCTGAACAGGAGACTGCGAGGCTGGGCGAACTACTTCAACTTGGGCGCAGTGAGCCGAGCGTATAACGCGGTGAACTACCACGTGACGAGTCGGCTACGCCGATGGCTCTGCCGCGAAGCACAAGGTGCGGGGTCCGGGATATTCACGATATCCGGACCGTTACCTGTACCAGAAGTTGGGGCTGTACCGGCTCCGACGCCCACGCCGGAGTTTCCCGTCCGCGACCGTGTGAGAAATTGAATCATTGTGGGTAACCTCTGTCCGAGAGCCGGATGCCTTAATTGGGCACGTCCGGTTCGATGAGCGGGATGTGGAAACGGAGCATGGTTTGCTACTAAGGCACTGGCAATCGAAAGAGCCAGCAACCGCTATGCAGACCTAAACCACCGCGCCACATCTCGACTCTACGCCATTTCCGTCATAGACGCGGTCGTCGATGGATATGGTCAGTTTTCCGGTCATGTAAAGTTATCAGATCTGTTTATCCGTAGATGCTGCCACAGGTCTGGCCCTGCTGTCGACCGGTTCGTTGCGTGGCGCATCACCAAGGGCAAAAGTATGGCCGGAGTGGCCACACGTGCCCGACGATCACTTTCTTGCTACGCCGCGGCCACCCTCCGCTGCGCCCTCTCTGATGAGAGGGGGAGCGGGAAGGGGGAGAGAGATTCACCCGCCGGGGGACAGGGGGGATCGATCACCCTCGCCGCGAAGCGGCCACCGCCGAGACGAATCCTTGCCGAACTGGTCCCCCCGAGTTGTTTGGGGACCGGGACGAGCAAGAACCAACACGCTTCCATCAGCGAACCAATTAGGGATCCGGCATGAACGGTGCGCCGTACTCCGCGGGCCGGGCGGGACGGTCGCCGGTGAGCGACAAAGCACTGAGAGCGCAAGGGTGGCGGGAATTGCACTCGCGATAATAGCCTGCATGTCATAATCCGAACCACACTCAACGCTGCGACTTGCGTCATCTTCGGTGTTGGAGCACTCGGCGTCGGTAGCATCTTTAGTAGCGCTGATCGCCGAGTCCAGTGCCGAAGCAAGTCGGTCGACTGCTTGTCGGCCTTGGTCCTCGCGCGGCCGGGTATACAGAACCGTCATGCTGTCTGTCGAGTGCCGCATCAGCTCGCGGCGGACTCCGGAGGGAGTGCCGATCTCGGTTGTGCATCGCCTGCCGGGTCGATCAAAAAAATGAGCCCTCAAGGCGCGACTACCGCTTCGCGCTTGGGCTTCGGACCGGGTTGACCGAGCAGCGCGGCGGCCTCGGCGCGAAACCGTCGCAGCTCTGGATCGTCCGGCTTGTTCTTGTCGGTCCAGGCGACGGCGCGGTCGTACATTTCGCGCATCGGTCTTGTTTCCCTGGTGCCAGTACGTCATCGCCAGAAAGAACAGGTCATAGGCTCCGCCGCCAGTGAACGTGCTCGCCTGGCGCAAGGCTTTGGCGGCGGTGTTCCAGTCGCTCGCGCGGAACGCGGCTACGCCCAGGGTGTTCAAATAGTTCCATTCGTTCGGCTCAAGCGCAACCGCTCTCCGGGCCAGAACCAGTCCCTGGGCCGGGTCAAACCAGGGATCGCCAGGGGAACCGGCCAGTGAATAGGCCAGGTTATTGAGGGCGGCCGCGTTATCGGGGTCGAGGATAAGCGCCAGGCGGTGCATGGTCATGACATCCCGACGCCGGTTGCGGTCGAGGATGGGAAGCTGCCCCAATGTGAGACGCGTTGCCCAGGTGCGCCGCAGCGACTGGAATTCTGGGCCCGATAACCGCGCGGCTACAGCGACGATGTCGTCCTCAAGTTGCTGGCGCAGCTTTTCCGCTTCGGGTGCTCGGCCCCTGGCTTCGAGCAGGATGCCCATGAGGTGAACCATGCTTGCCAGGTAAGGTAGCTCGTCGAGCTCCTCTTCGACATCCGTCCCGGCTCGGCCGCCAGAAGCCCGGCTGGAGCTCGTGCCCCGGAAGAGTTCGCGCCTGAGCTGGATCGCGCGGCCGTAGTAGGACATCGCTTCGTCGGCTCGACCCGCTGACATCAGGCAGCAGCCCATGTTGGCGACTCCCATCGCCTCTGCAAGGTGGCGGCGGATTCCGGTGTCGCCGGGCGACTCGGCTAGCAGCTTTTCCAGCAGGTCGACGGACCGATGGAAATCGGACGCGGCCTCGGCCAAGAGCCCAGGGTCGGGGCCGGCCCCGGTGGCCTTGCTGAAACTCAACATCCAGTGCGCATAACCCAGGCGGGAGTAGGCGCGGGCAATGACGTCCCGCGACTTCACGTCCTTTGGAGGCAGATCGATTGCCTGCTTGAAGAAATTCGTCCACTGCCTCGAGGACCCTGGACGCCTCCTCCCGAGTTGCCGCGTCCGTTTGGCCAGGAGCGACCTTGTTGCTGGCTTCCATGATTGCGCTCGTTCCCGTCCGGTGCAGGAAGGGATAACTCTCGATGACGAAGTCGACGCGTTTCTGGGTTTCAGCCTCGGCCCTGCGGGCAAGGGCCCAGAACGCCGCGGTGATCATCGGCGAGACGGCGAGGGCGAGTACAAGGATAACGAGGGCCGTGGCAACCAGTTCCTTGTGCCGACGGGCCCATCGAAGAGTGCGTTCCATCACACCGGGACGACGGGCCAGAATGGGCTGGTCGTCGATGAACCGCCGCAAATCGGCGGCAAGCTCCTGGGCGGTCGCGTACCGGCGCTCGGGCTGCTTGTTCATCGCTTTCAAAAGGATCGTCTCGAGGTTCGCGGGATCGTCGGATCGAGCGTACGAGGAGCGACTGGCTCTTCCTGGGCAATCTGGCGCAAGCAGCTCTTGGCGGTTACGGCCGTCGAATACTGGCTTTTTCGTGAGCAATTCGCAGAACGTCGCTCCCAGCGAGTAGACATCGGAGCGCGGGTCATGGACGACCCGGTGGCCCAGCACCAGCTCGGGGGCCATGTACCGCAGCGTTCCGAGCATATCGCCCGTGCGAGTCAGCCCTGGCTCATCTTGTAACCTCGCGAGCCCGAAGTCGGTCACCCAGAGATTGCCCCGCGAGTCGACCAGGAGGTTCGAGGGCTTGATGTCGCGGTGGAGGACCCCCATCGTGTGCGCATAGGCAAGGGCCTCGGCGGCCTGCACGGCCAATTTCGCAAAGGCGCGAAACGCGCAGGCGACCCTGGAAGGAGCCTGACAGTGACGCTCCGAGCCCAGCAGGCGAATCGTCGGATGCCGCGTCGCCAGCCCCGCTTATCAGAAGCCCGCTCCCGGGCGAGCTATCATTCATTCCTTTCGGCAGGCTCGAGGACCGATACGGCGCCGTCGCGCCTCGCCGCGGGAAGATGCGCTTGTTCGTCGCTGCTGGAGGATGAGCTCGGCGAGCGTGCGTCCCTCGATATATTGCATCGCGTAGAAGTGGCTCCCGTGCTCGCTTCCGACCGCGAAGATTGGCACGATGTGAGGGTGGTGGAGCTGGGCCGCTGCATGCGACTCGATGCGGAAGCGCTGCAGTCTGATCGGGTCGATCGCCGCGGTCCCCGGGAGGACTTTGAGCGCAACCCGGCGCCCGAGCGCGACCTGAAGTGCCTCGTAGACGATCCCCATCCCTCCGCGGCCGATCTCACGCACGAGCCGATACTCGCCGAGAACCGTATCAGGAGGCAGTGCATCCTCAGCCGGTATATCAGCGGCAGCCGCGATGGCTGATGCCGCCGCCGACTGCACGAACTCGACCAAGTCGAACCAGTCTGCCAGCGCCTCGGCAATCTCCGGATTGGACCGCAGCAACTGTTCGCGCGATGGATGCCGCCCCGCCTCAAAATCCGCCAGATACGCGGCAAGCACCGAAGCGATCCGCGGGTCGTCCTCGGGCCCGAGCAGATCGGCGGGGACCGATGCCGCCGGCCTGGCTTCGCCTTGACTCACGTTTGGGCTCATTCCAGGTTCTCCAGCCTGCTTCGGAGCTGGCGCAGGGCCCGAAACCACATGTTCTTGACGCTGTCTTCGGTCCGGCCCATCTGGTGTGCGACAGCGTCGAAGCTCAAGCCCTGGGCGTGCCTGAGAACAATCACTTCGCGATAAAGCGCCGGCAATGTTTCGATGGCTTCGGCGAGCCGCGAGGTCCGTTCGTGCTTGACGGCCCGCTGGCTCGGGGACGTGTCTGGCGCGGCCAGGTCTCGCACGAGGTCCCTTGTCGAGCCATCGACAGAGGCCAGGCGTCGCTCGCGGCGGAGATCGCGCCGTCCAGTGCCGCAATAATAACGAACGCGATTCATCACAATTCCGGCAAGTATCTTGCCGCAGCCAGCACCGGAACTCACCGTCCGTGCTACCTCGGAAGTGGCCAATCTCTCGGTACACCTCGAGCGAGACGTCCTGGAGCAAGTCCTCGATGTCCAATTTGACGCGCAACCGGCGGCCGACCTGGCCGTGAAGCTGCTCCACCAGCGGATCACGATGTCGATCCAGCAACCGCACCAGGGCCGGGCCGTCGCCGGCCTTGGCCAGGACGAGCAGCAACTCCGGGTCGGAGTGCCAGTCGAATGTGACGCGGGACTTCATGATCTCTCAAGTAACCGCCGTAGCCAGATTGCGCCGCGCAGGAACGGTTTTTTTTCAAATATCGTCCGAACTCTCAACGGTAGCAGAGACTTTCGTCGTCAGCCAGAGTTCGATGGGTTCCCAACACGGCGCCCTGGTGCCGAGCAAATTTCGATCGGCGCGGCGCAACGCGGCGCCAACCGTTACCTCTAAGAGCCCGCTCCGACCACCGGAGCCAAGGGCGAATGAGCCCCCTTGCATCCACACCAGGGAGCCGATTCATTGAGCAATTTCCCAGGGGAATACTATGGCACGTCCGCTTATCTTTACGCAGTTGCGGGAAATTCTGAATGCAATGACACCTCGACACGGCAAGGATCGTCGGTCCCACGTTCGCCGAATTCCCGTTGCGGAATCGCTGGAGTGTCGCGGGCTGATGTCCATCACAGCCAGCGGCGTCATCAGCTCGACGCCCGACGGCTCGAACTACAGCTACACAATCCAGCTCACGAACTCGAGCACGAGCACCGAGGGTATCGGCGTCTTTTTGTACGCCTCCTTCGCCAACTCGGACTTCTCCGCGTCAGGCCAGGATTATCTCGCAACAAAGCCTCTTTCCATCACCGCACCGGCAAATTGGACGGGCAGCTCGATGGGCGGTGGAACGGGCGATGGGTATTCCATTCAGTTCGAGGCCAACAACACGACCTCTGATCTGCTTCCGCCGGGAAGCTCGCTGAGTTTCTCGTTCACGAGTGCCGACACCCCCTCATCGGTGTTCGGCAACTCCACATTCTATCCGGGAACGCCCGTGGGAACGTCCTGGGTGACGGGGACGACGAACAGCTCTGAAAAATTCGTTGTCACATCGCCCACGCCGACACCGACGCCGACACCAACACCAACCCCGTCACCCACGCCAGCACCGACACCAACCCCGTCACCCACGCCGACACCGAAGCCAATCTCAACGAGGCCAACGACACCACCGCCCGCCGCGCCGCCGCGGCCCGTACCAAAAGTGGCGCTCCGCTTCGCCGGGCTCCCAGCCCTCGGCCACACGCACGGTCCTTTCGATCACGCCCCGGTCGACGGCAATGGGACAGCCGGTCATTCTGACCGCCAGGGTCGCCGATCTCAGTCACCCCGGGTTCAATCCGACCGGGCACCGTCGCCTTCATGGCCGGCGGCACCCGCCTCGGCACTGCCGACTTGCAAGCTGGCACAGCGACGCTCACTACTGCCACGTTGCCCGCAGGACGGCATCGCGTCCGCGTGGTTTACCTGGGGACGACCGACTTCAGGCAGAGCCGGTCAGCAATTCGGATCGAGCGCGTTGGAGCAAGCCGCTCCGATGCGCTGCGGGCTGATCACTCGCGGAACATCGCCGCCATCGCCGGCA
>CAWCJX010000066.1:0-5757 GCA_963795865.1 uncultured Alphaproteobacteria bacterium | reverse complement strand
TCAGGTTTGCGACCTGACGGAGCCTCGATCGGGCGGAAACATGGTGCGCTGCTACGAGGATTTCTTCGTCGGCGAGGTGGTCGAAGCCGGGCCGGTGCTGGTCACCGCCGACGCCATCAAGGCATTCGCGGCGCAGTTCGATCCGCAGCCGATGCATCTTCACGGCGGCGCCCAGAACGCCGTCGTGGGCGGCCTGTTCGCGTCGGGCCTGCACACGGTGTGCCTGAACATGCGCCTCCTGGTCGACGGTTTCCTGCGCGATACGCGCTCGATGGGCAGCCCGGGGGTCGACGAGGTCTGCTACCTCGCGCCGGTGCGCGCCGGCGACAGCCTCACCATGCGCCTCGAAGTCACCGGCCTGCGCCCGTCCGCGAGCCGCGCCGACCTCGGCTTCCTCAGGTTCACCAGCGAGATGCGCAATGGGTCCGGCACGCCGGTGCTGCGCATAACCGCGACCCTGATATTCGCGCGGCGGGACGCCGGTGGCGTCACGGGGACACCATGAACTTCTTCGAGGATCACGTCATCGGCATCCGCGTCGAGATCGGCAGCCACACCTTCACCGCCGACGAGATCAAGGCGTTCGCCGTGCAGTTCGACCCGCAGCCGTTCCATCTCGACGAGGCGGCGGCGGCGCGCTCCCATTTCGGCGGCCTGGTCGCATCGGGCTGGCACACCGCCGCGATCTGCCTGCGGCTCCTGGTCGAGGACCGGCACCGCCGCCAGGCCGAATTGCGCCGCCGCGGCGAGGCGGTGGCGCGTACCGGCCCATCGCCGGGCCTGCGCAATCTGCAATGGCCGCGCCCGGTCCATGCCGGCGACACCATCGCCTATGCGCACGAGGTCGTCGAATTGCGCCGGCTCGCCGACCGCGGCGATGTCGGCCTGCGGGTGGCGCGCAACACCGGCACCAATCAGAAGGGCGAACTCGTCTATTCGGTGCTGAGCAGCACCTTCGTCGAGCGGCGGGAGAAGCAGGGGTAGCAACAAAGGTCGGGCAGAGGCGCCCTGGGCAACGCGCCACTGTTCCAGAGTGGTGACGGCGCGCGTGGCTTTGCCCGCCCTGCACGCGCTAGGAAAATATTCTATGCAACTTTCGTCTTGCAGTCTGCGCAAAGCCACCTAACTACGTCGAATAACAAGTCTTTGACGGGAGAAAATCGGATGGAGCTCCTCAAGCTCGTCGCTCTCGATACGGATGATCTCGAGGTGGTCTCTGCCCATCTACAGGACGCGGTGGTGAGCGTCGGCGACGTTCACTGGCGGCCAGCGGAAAAGCGGCTGGTGATCGGGCTTGCCCGGTTCGACTGGGAGGGGGCACAGGCGGTTCCCCCGGAATTTCAGCGCCGCAGCACCGCGCTGCGGTTCGATCGCGTGATCTCCTTCAAGTGCCGCAATGTCGACTGCAGCGACCGGCAGGCGATGCTCAATCTGCTGGCGGTGTCGTTCGAGGAGACCGATGCCCCGGCCGGCGCGGTCACCCTGACCTTTTCCGGCGGTGCGGCGCTGCGGCTCGAGGTGGAATGCCTGGAATGCGAGCTGGTCGATCTCGGCCCGATCTGGACGACCACCTGCTGTCCCGCCCATGCCGATGATGTGATGGTCGCCGATACGGTGAGTGCGCCGAGCCTGCGCCAGGGCTGATATGGTCACCTCGGCAGGTTGACGCCGCCGCCGCCGCGCGCCATTGAGCGCGAGGCGCGGTCAGCGCCGCTTCGAAGGTCCGCCATGCCCATCCGTCTCGACAGCCGTGCCGACGATTTCGCCGCGCGTTTCGATGGCTTCCTCGGCGCCAAGCGGGAGGCCGCAGCGGATGTGGAACAGGTGGTGCGCGGCATCATCGCCGAGGTGATGGCCCGCGGCGATGCGGCGCTGGTGGAGTTCACCCGGACAATTCGACCGCACCGATGCCGATGCCGCCTCGCCTGCGCGTCACGCCGGCCGAAATCGACCGTGCGGTCGCGGCCTGCGAGCCCGCTGCCCGCGACGCGCTCGCCTTCGCCCGCGACCGCATCGAGGCCTATCACCGCCGCCAATTCCCCCGCGACGACCGCTACACCGATGCGCTGGGGGTGGAACTCGGTTGGCGCTTTACCGCGATCGCAGCCGTCGGCCTCTACGTGCCCGGCGGCACCGCCGCCTATCCGTCCTCGGTGCTGATGAACGCCGTCCCGGCCAAGGTCGCGGGCGTGCCGCGCCTCGTCATGGTGGTGCCGGCCCCCGACGGCAGGCTCAACCCGCTGGTGCTGGCTGCCGCGCGGCTTGCCGGCGTCGACGAGATCTACCGCGTCGGCGGCGCCCAGGCGGTGGCCGCGCTCGCCTATGGCACCGCGACGATCGCGCCGGTGGACAAGATCGTCGGTCCCGGCAACGCCTATGTGGCGGCGGCCAAGCGCCTGGTGTTCGGCAAGGTCGGCATCGACATGATCGCCGGACCTTCGGAAGTGCTGATCCTCGCCGGCGGCGATGCCAATTCCGATTGGATCGCCGCCGACCTCCTGGCCCAGGCCGAGCACGACGCCGCCGCGCAATCGATCCTGATCACCGACGATGCCGCGCTGGCGGACCGCGTCGAAGCCGCCGTCGAAGCCCAGCTCGCGACCCTGCCGCGGGCCGGGGTGGCGCGCGCCTCGTGGCGCGAATTCGGCGCGATCATCCTGGTTCCCGACCTCGCCGCCGCGGTGCCGCTGGTCGACGCGATCGCGCCGGAGCATCTCGAGATCGTCGCCGCCGACGCCGAAGGCCTCGCCGCGCGCATCCGCAACACCGGCGCGATCTTCCTCGGCGCCCACACCCCGGAGGCGATCGGCGACTATGTCGCCGGCTCGAACCACGTGCTGCCGACCGCGCGCTCGGCGCGGTTCTCCTCCGGCCTCGGCGTGCTCGACTTCATGAAGCGCACCTCGATCCTCAAATGCGGGCCGGAGCAGCTGGCGCGGCTCGCGCCCGCGGCGATCGCGCTCGCCGAGGCGGAAGGGCTCGCCGCCCACGCCCGCTCGGTCGCCATCCGGCTCAACCGGCGATGACGCGGTCCCCGGACGCGCCCGACAACAAGCGCCTCGTCAAGGTCACGCTCGACGAGACCACGATGGGCGCCGCCTCCCGCGACATCGAGCACGAACGCGCCATCGCCATCTACGATCTCATCGAGGAGAATTCCTTCGCCCCGCTCGGCCATGGCGGCGGGCCTTATTGCCTCGCCCTCCAGGTGGTGGAAAACCGCCTGGTGTTCGACATCCGCACCGAGCGCGGCGACCCGGTGATCGCGCACCACCTGTCGCTGTCGCCGTTCCGCCGCCTGGTCAAGGACTATTTCCTGGTCTGCGAGAGCTATTACCAGGCGATCCGCACCGCGACGCCGAGCCACATCGAGGCGATCGACATGGGCCGGCGGGCGCTCCACAACGAGGGCTCGGAGCTGCTGCGGGAACGGCTGAAGGACAAGGTGGCGGTGGATTTCGACACCGCGCGGCGGCTCTTCACCCTCCTCACCGTATTGCATTGGAAGGGGTGAGGCGGTGGCCGGGGGACGTCCTCAGGCCGTGCTGTTCGCCTGCGGGCTCAATTCGGTGCGTTCGCCCATGGCGGCGGCGCTGTTCAAGCACCTGTTCGGCCGCTCGGCCTATGCGGGTTCGGCCGGCGTGCGCAAGGGCGAACTCGATCCCTTCGCGGTGGCGGCTATGGAGGAAATCGGGCTCGACATAGCGAGGCACCGTCCCGCGACCTTCGAGGAGGTCGAGGACCTGGAAGGCCTCAACTTCGACCTCATCGTCACCCTCGCGCCAGAGGCCCACCACAGGGCGCTCGACCTCACCCGCACGCTCGCCCTCGACGTCGAGTACTGGCCGACCGCCGATCCCACCATCGCCGAGGGCAACCGCGAGCAGCGGCTCGACGCCTATCGCGAAGTCCGCGACCACCTGATGCGCCGGATCAGGCAGCGGTTCGGCGCGCCCGCCGCCGGGAACGAATAGCGCGCAGCGGGTCGCGCCGCTTTCGCCATGACGCACAATCCCTGCGGCGATCGGATACCGATGAGTCGCGCGGGTATCATGGGGTCGCCCGGCAACGGAATTTGCCCGTAGCCGAAGTGCGACATCGGCAGAATGTATCCGCGCCGGATACGTCATAGCCGGCGCGGATCATCTCAGGCTTGGCCCCGCAGAGAACCGCACATCAATCTGCCGCTACTGCAACGGGTCCTCTAGAACCGCGGTCGATGCGAAATCCGCCGTATTGTCCGTGGCCGCGGGATCAGGACCGCGACCTTGCGCGAAGGCGGCGTCTTCCGTGCGCCGTCCATGCAGCAGCCCCGGCAAGCCCTGGTTCCCTTCGATGCAACGCGGCTCGGTATAAAATTTGTTTTCCTGATCGCTCTGCTTCGTGAATTCCTCTTTGAGAGTCCACGGCCGCGTCCACACGGTCGGATCTTCGATCGTGGCCTCGTAGGCGAGGGTCTTTGGCCCCGTGCGCGTCCAGCGCTCGACGAGATGCAAGTTCTCGCGCGATCCGAAGACATCGGTTTTCGGACTGAAGTTGGTCACGTCGATGACCAGCGTGTCGCCCTCCCAATGGCCGCGCGAGTCGCCGAACCACTGGCGGATGTTGGCCGGCAAGTGGGGGCTGCCGTCCATGACGATGTTGCGCTGCCATCCTTGTCCCTGGCCCACGTCGTAGAAGATCGCGATGCCGCCCGGCGTCTGCACGATCCGGCGGAAGCTGCCGGTGTTGCCGCCAAACACGATCGGCCCGCCGGTCAGGCAGCGCTCCGCCAACGAACTGTCCTCCGGACCATCGTTGCGGTTCATGCGCCCGGTATTATAGCGAGGAGGAAGTTCCGCGCGTCGCGGCGATGTCGCCGGGTCGTATTTCCAGCCTGCGCAGGCCGCCAACCCCTTTTTGCACGTATCGGTCGATTGCACCAAAGCGAGGCGAAATTCCCGATCGGCCGCCGCGGTCTTCTGAGCCTCCGGCGTCAGAGCAGGAAACCGCCCATTGGGCGGATCGGCAATTCGCGACGTGCGCGCCCCGGTGCGCTTCATGCTAAAGAACGCCGCGCCATTATAGCCGTTATTGGCGTCGCGCTCGGTCGCGCGCCGGTTGAGTATCCCCGATCGCGCCCGGTCCAGCTCGGCGCGTTGCGCCTCGGTGAAAAATTCCTGGTTCGCATATTTGGCAGAGCGCTGTAAGGGCGTATCGAATTCGTCGGTCCAAATCCCCTGCAGATCGGGTTCGCCCCAGACCGTCTTCAACGCAGGCGTTTTCAGGGCCGCGCCGGAAACAGCCGGCGCCTGAGCGGAGGTTCGGGTGACGGACACCGAAATAGCGGCGCTGGCCGCGGCGGCGATGGCAGCAGTGACGATCAAGCCTGAGAAGCGGTTACCCATGACGATCTCCCTTTGCCTTGCAACGGGTTGCGTGTGACGGAGCGCGGCGAATTTGAAGTTCCCATCATATCGCGGCGAATTCGTTTGGGAACTCAAAATTAAAAAACGGCCTGTAATCAATAAGTTGCTGGTTTGATTCCGAGCCTCGCAAATGCACGCGCCGCGACAAGATGCGAACGGCGGGATCGGTGCACCGGATTTCTCCGCTCTCCCTCGCGCCGGAAAGGGCACTTGATGTTGGGAAGTGCCCCCTCGCTTCAGGATGCCCATGACGAAACGGGGACCCTGCGCAGAGTGGCTTGGCCTCGCGGGCTGGTCGCGGGCAACCGCGCTCGGCTTCCGCTTTTTCGGCGGGCGGAGACCACCTATC
>CAWCJX010000065.1:0-62328 GCA_963795865.1 uncultured Alphaproteobacteria bacterium | reverse complement strand
CGGCAACCCAGATTTTATCGAGCTGCCAATTACCGCCGATCTGACCGCCGCCGATGAAGCCATTATCGTTTGCCGGCGCACTGAAATTCGACAGGCCGGTGATCGCGGAAGCCAATTCCGGGCCACCACCGATAGGATACGCGTAGGTGTTGGTCGACGCCGTGCCGACCTTGGCGCCGCTGGATGCATAGCCCGCATTCAAGCCGGCATACCAACCCGTCCAGGGCGTGGGCGTATAAGGCGGCGCCTTGATGGGCATGTCGGCACCCATGGCGGGAGCAATAAAGGCTCCGAACGCCGCAGCCGCAAGAACGTATTTTTTCATGATGTGCCCCGTTCGTCCGATATGGGTACCTTGATGGAGATGCCGCAAGCGCAACCACATTTGGAAACTTAAATCGGGCAAAATCCACGCCCCGACCTATAAACGTATACATCGTAGACCTGACTTCGTATTGGGGAGTCTGTTGCAGTCGTGCCACTTCACAGAAAATTACGCCCGCGAAGTGTCGCCGATACGGAAGCTCCCGCCGGAGACTGAGGAGAAAGCGGCAGCCGGGTCGTGCCGTCGCCGGACCGCCTCCGCCCGTTGCCCATATCCGCGCCGTGCAACACACTGCCGCCATGCGTCCCAGCGTCCTCAATCCCCTGTTCGCGGCGATCACCACCCTGCCCGGCATCGGCGACAAGGTGGCACGGCTCTATCGCCGGCTGCTCGGCCGCGAGGACACGCCGCGCGTGGTCGATCTGGTATTCCATTTGCCGGCCGGGGCGGTCGACCGGCGCGCCCGGCCGGTGCTGCGCGATGTCGTACCCGGCGCGATCGTCACCGTTGCGGTGACGATCGACCGCCATCGTCCGCCGCCGCCGAACCGGCCGCGGGCGCCCTACCAAATCTATGCCAGCGACGATACCGGCAGTCTCGTCATCACCTATTTCAATGCCCGCAAGGATTACATCGATCGGCTGCTGCCGGTGGGCCAACGGCGCATCGTGTCGGGCACCATGGCGCTCTATGACGGCATGCTGCAGATGGTGCATCCCGACTTCGTGGTCGAGGAGGCCGCGCTGGCGAGCATGCCCGCGATCGAGCCGATCTACCCGCTCACCGAGGGGCTGACGCCGCAGGCGCTGCGCCGCGCCATCGCGGCGGCGCTCGAGCGCGTGCCGGCGCTGGCGGAGTGGCTCGACGCGGCCCTGATGGCGCGCGAGAAATGGCCGGCTTTCGGCGACGCCCTGCAGACGTTGCACCGGCCCGCGGAGCCGGCCGATCTCGCCTGGGAGGGCCCGGCGTGGTCGCGGCTCGCCTATGACGAGATGCTGGCGGGCCAGCTCGCGCTCGGCCTGGTGCGCGCCCATATGCGGCGACGCGGCGGGCGCGCGCGCACCCACGAGACCCGCCTGCAGGCCAAAATCCTGGCGGCGCTGCCGTTCCAGTTGACCGCGGGCCAGCGCGCGGCGCTCTCCGACATCAATGCCGACCTCGGCAAGCCCGAACGCATGCTGCGCCTGCTCCAGGGCGATGTCGGCTCCGGCAAGACGGTGGTTGCGCTGCTCGCTGCGGCGGCGGTGATCGAAGCCGGCAGCCAGGCCGCTCTGATGGCGCCGACCGAAATCCTGGCGCGCCAGCACCTGAACACCATCGCGCCGCTCGCGGAAGCCGCCGGCCTGCGCGTCGCGATCCTCACCGGACGCGAGCGCGGCCGCGACCGCGCCGGCACTCTCGACCGCCTCGCTGCCGGCGACATCGACCTCCTGATCGGCACCCATGCGCTGTTCCAGGACGAGGTCGAATTCCGCGATCTCGCCCTCGCCGTCGTCGACGAGCAGCACCGCTTCGGCGTGCACCAGCGGCTCTCGCTGGCGCACAAGGGCAATGCGGTCGACGTCCTGGTGATGACCGCGACCCCGATCCCGCGCACCCTGGTGCTGACCTGCTTCGGCGACATGGAAATCTCGGAGCTGCGGGAAAAGCCCGCCGGCCGCCTGCCGATCGACACCCGCACGATGCCGCTCGACCGCCTCGACGAGGTGGTCGCCGCGGTCGGCCGTGCCGTCGGCGAGGGACGCCGCGTCTATTGGGTCTGTCCGCTGGTGGAGGAATCCGAGACCGGCGACCTCGCCGCCGCGCAGGAGCGCTTTGCCGCGCTCAACCAGGTCTTCGGCGGCGCGGTCGACCTCGTCCACGGACGCATGAAGGGCGCCGACAAGGATGCGGCGATGGCGCGCTTCGCGGCCGGCGAGACCCGCATCCTGGTCGCCACCACGGTGATCGAGGTGGGCGTCGACGTGCCGGCGGCGACGGTGATGGTGATCGAGCATGCGGAACGGTTCGGGCTGTCGCAGCTTCATCAGCTGCGCGGCCGGATCGGGCGCGGCAGCGGCCATTCCACCTGCCTCTTGCTCTACAAGGGGCCGCTCGGCGACACCGCGAAGGCGCGGCTCGCCATCATGCGCGAGACCGAGGACGGCTTTCGCATCGCCGAGGAGGATTTGCGCCTGCGCGGCGGCGGCGACCTGCTCGGCACCCGGCAGAGCGGCGCGCCGGGACTTCCGGCTCGCCCAACTGGCGGTGCATGGCGACCTCCTGCGCACCGCGCGAGACGATGCCGCCTTGATCCTCGCCCGCGATCCCGACCTCGCCAGCGAGCGCGGCCAGGCGCTGCGCACCCTGCTCTATCTGTTCGAGCGCGACGAGGCGATCCGGCTGCTCGGCGCGGGGTGAGCGCGCTGCGCCTCGAGCGCCGCCCGTTTATGGTGCGCTTGCATATTCTCCCGGCAGAACGCCTGATTTTCTGCCGAATTTGCGGACGAACCCGGCTCGTGGCGCACTGGAATCTGGCGCGATATCAGGCGCATCGCTTCTGGCATGGCCCTTGCTCTTCCACAGCGAGACTGCACAGCGAGACGCACGGCTGCGCGGGCTAGCCCGCGCAGCCCGGCATCTTTCGTCGCGGCGCAAGAAGCCGCGCAGAGAACAAGCCCACAGTGAACAAGCCCACAGAGAACGAGGAAGCCAGGAATGGATTACGTGAAACCTGCCGATGTCGCGAAGGCGATGGTGGAAACCGGCAGCCGGAAGCTCACGCTTGTCGATTTCCGATCTCCTCGTTCGCGGCATGCTGTCGGGCGCCATACTGGGCGTCGCCACCAGTCTCGCCTTCAACGCCTCTTTCACCACCGGGCAGCCGCTGGTCGGCGCGCTGATCTTTCCGGTCGGCCTGGTGATGATCGTCCTGCTCGGCCTCGAACTCATCACCGGCAGCTTCGCGCTGGTGCCGTTGCCGTGGCTCCGGGGCGAGGCCACCGCGTCCGCGGTGATCGCCAATTGGGGATGGGTGTTCCTCGGCAATCTCATCGGCAGCGTCGCCTATGGCGCCCTGCTCGCGATCGCACTCACCGACATGGGCGCGATCGCGCCCGCCGGCGTCGCCGCACGCCTGATCGCCGCTGCCGAAGCCAAGACGACCGGCTACGAGGCGTTCGGCTTTGCCGGCATGGTGACGGTGTTCGTCAAGGCGATGCTGTGCAACTGGATGGTGTGCCTCGCCGTCGTGCTGGCCATGAGCACGACCTCCACCATCGGCAAGATCGCGACCGCCTGGATGCCGATCCTGATCTTCTTTGCCCAGGGTTTCGAGCACTCCGTGGTCAACATGTTCATCATCCCGACCGGCATGATGATGGGCGCCAAGGTCACGGTGGCGCAGTGGTGGCTGTGGAACCAGATCCCGGTGACGCTGGGCAATTTCGTCGGCGGCTTCGTCTTCACCGGGCTTGCGATCTACATGACCTACCGGCCGCATCCCTCGCCCGAGCCGGTCCGGGTCGCAGCGGCGTCCCAGGTCCCGGCGGAATAGCCGCGCGGCCCCGCAGTGATGGATCATCGTAATTCGAGGACGCCATGACCGGTGATTTCGAGCCCGAGCAGAAGCGTTATCTCGAAGGCTTCGTGGCCGGCCTGCAGATCGCGAAGTCGGCGGGCGGTTTTCCGCGTCCGCCGGCGGCGCACCGGCAGGCGCGGCGCCCGCGACCGTGGCGACCGGCCCGGATGCGCCGCACATCGCCGCCCAGGACCGCGTCGTCAAGGCCGGCGGCAAGCTGTCCGACCAGGAGAAATTCAAGCGCGAGCAGCATCCCTTCGACGCCTATGAGAAGCTGAAGGCACAGGCCGCGGCCAACGAGCCGCCCAAGCCCGACGACAATTTCCGCTGGCGCTTCTTCGGCCTGTTCTACTGCGCCCCGACGCAGAAGACCTATATGTGCCGGCTGCGCATTCCCAACGGCATCCTCAAGCATTGGCAATTCGCCGGCGTCGCCGACCTCGCCGAGCGCTGTGCCGGCGGCTATGCCCATGTCACCACCCGCGCCAACCTGCAGATGCGCGAGATCGAGCCGAAGAACGCGGTCGCCATGGTCGAGGGCATCCAGGACCTCGGCCTGTGCTCGCGCGGCTCCGGCGCCGACAACATCCGCAACGTCACCGGCACCCCGACCGCCGGCATCGATCCGCAGGAACTGATCGACACGCGGCCCTATGCCCGCGAATGGCATTTCCACATCCTCAACGACCGCACGCTCTACGGCATTCCGCGCAAGTTCAACGTCGGGTTCGACGGCGGCGGCGTCATCCCGGTGCTGGAGGACACCAACGACATCGGCTTCGCCGCGGTCGAGGTGAAGGACGGCTTCGGGGTCGAGCCCGGCATCTGGTTTCGCCTCGCCATCGGCGGCATTACCGGTCACAAGGATTTCGCCCGCGACACCGGCGTCATCGTGAAGCCGGCGCGAGGCGACCGCGGTCGCCGACGCCATCGTGCGGGTGTTCATCGACCATGGCGACCGCACCAACCGCGCCAAGGCGCGGCTCAAATACGTGCTCGATGCCCTCGGCATCGACGAAATTCCTCGGAGCTGACGGAGGAAAAGCTCGGGCGCAAGCTCGTCCGCGTCGCCGCCGCAGGCGATGGCGCCGCGGCCGGCCTTCGACCGCTTCGGCCATATCGGCGTGCACCCGCAGAAGCAGGACGGCCTGCAACTGGATCGGCGTGGTGCTGCCGGTCGGCCGGCTGACCGCGGCGCAGATGCGCGGCCTCGCCGCCGTGGCCCGCGAGTTCGGCGACGGCGACATCCGCCTCACGGTCTGGCAGAACCTGCTGATCTCCGGGGTGCCGACCGCGCGCATCGCGGCCGCGCAGGCAGGCCATCGAGGCGCTCGGCCTCGGCACCAAGGCGAACTCGATCCGCTCCGGCCTCGTCGCCTGCACCGGCAATGTCGGCTGCAAGTTCGCGGCCTCGGACACCAAGCGCCATGCCGAGGAGATCGCGGCGTGGTGCGAGACGCGGGTCGCGGTCGACGCCCCCGTCAACATTCATCTCACCGGCTGCCATCATTCCTGCGCCCAGCACTTCATCAGCGAGATCGGGCTGCTCGCGTGCAAGGTGCAGGAGACCGAGGACGGCGACGCCGGTCGAGGGCTACCACATCCTGGTCGGCGGCGGCTTCGGGCCCGATGCCGCGCTCGGCCGCGACGTCTATCGCGACGTCAAGGCGGAGGACGCGCCGCGGACGGTCGAGCGCATCCTCAAGGCCTACATGGCGAACCGCGCCTCGCCGCAGGAAAGCTTCCTCGCCTTCGCCAAGCGCCACGAGGCCGATGCGCTCAAGGCGATGTTCGAGCGCGAGGCGGGCGGAATGAACCTGTCGACGCGCCCGCCGATCCTGCGAGATCCTGCCGGAGTGCGCGCCGTTCACGCCCGGAGCAGCGCACCTGGCTCAACGGCTTCTTCGCCGGCCTGCTGCAGCTCGACGCGCCGGCGACGCCGCTGTCGGCGGAGGAAGCCGCGGCGCTGATGCCGGGCCTGCTCGCGCCGCCCGGCACGGCTCCCGCCGGCGGCGATGCCGATGACGGCGCCGACGATGGCGCACTTTGGCACGATCCCGGCGCTCGACATCGCCGACCGCATGAAGCTGGCGGAAGGCCGGCCGCTGCCGCGCCGCATGATGGCGGCCATGGCGCAGCAGGACTGCGGCCAGTGCGGCTCGAGCTGCGAGGAGTATTCGCTGTCCATCTTCCGCAAGAAGGAGGGGCGGCTGAACCTGTGCGTGCCCGGCGGCAAGGACACCGCCCGCATGCTCAAGAAGCTTGCGAGGAGATCGGCGCCGGGCCGCCGCCGGCCGCGCCGGCGCCCGCATCTGCGCCCTCCCCGGCTGCCGAAGTCGCGGACGTCCCGGCCCGGGCGGCGCCGGGGCGCTCGCGCGACAATCCCGTGAACGCGACCGTGGTCTCGCGGGTGCGCCTCAACAAGCCGGGCTCGGAAAAGGAGACCTGGCACGTCGAATTCGACCTCACCGAATCCGGCCTCGATTATGTCGTCGGCGACAGCTTCGGAATCATGCCGGTCAACGACCCCGTACTGGTCGATGCCGTAATCGCCGCGCTCGGCGCGCCGGCGGATTTCCCGATCGGCGGCCGCGCCCTGCGCGACGTGCTGACCGACGGCGTCTCGCTCAGCCCGGCGCCGGACATGCTGTTCCAGCTCTATTCCTACGTCACCGGCGGCGAGCGCCGGCAGAAGGCCAAGGCGCTCGGCGCCGGGGACGACCCCGACGGCGACGCTGCGACCCTCGACGTGCTCGCCGCGATCGAGAAGTTCCGCGGCGTTCGCCCCGACCCCGAGGCCTTCATCGAAGCGCTCGATCCGCTGCAGCCGCGGCTCTATTCGATCTCGTCGTCGCCTCAAGGCCCATCCCGGCCGGGTGTCGCTGACGGTCGACACCGTGCGCTACCAGATCGCCAAGCGCCAGCGCCTCGGCGTCGCCTCGACCTTTCTCGCCGAACGCGTGCGCCCCGGCGACACCGTCAAGGTCTATGTGCAGAAGGCGCATAATTTCGGCCTGCCCGCCGATCCGGCGGTGCCCATCATCATGGTCGGACCCGGCACCGGCATTGCGCCGTTCCGGGCGTTCCTGCACGAGCGCATGGCGACCAAGGCGAGCGGCCGCAACTGGCTGTTCTACGGCCATCAGCGCCGCGACTGCGATTTCTTCTACGAGGACGAACTGGCCGGCATGCGGGCCGCCGGCGTGCTGACGCGCCTGGCGCTGGCCTGGTCGCGCGACGACAAGGAAAAATTCTACGTCCAGGACCGCATGCGCCAGGTCGGGAGCGATGTGTGGGCGTGGCTCGCCGACGGCGCCCATTTCTATGTCTGCGGCGCCGTCCGCATGGGCCAGGACGTCGAGCGGGCGCTGGTCGACATCGTCGCGGAGCATGGCCGCCGCAGCCCCGGCGAAGCGATCGCCTTCGTCTCCGACCTCAAGAAGCGCGGCCGGTATCAGGCGGACGTGTATTGAGGCCGCAGCCGCGCCCTCCGCTCGCCAGGAAACAAGATCTGCTCGCAGTCGCGCTCTCCATTCGAGACACGAAGAATGTTCATCGTCTTGGTCCCCCGCTGCAAATAAGCGCGGCCGGTTCCGGCGCGGCAGATTTGCTATAGTCGGCGCGTTCAATTGCCGGGAGAAACACCATGAATTGGCGGCGCCGTCGCTTTCTGCAGGTTGCAGGGGCCGCCCTGGCGGTCCCTGCCCTGGTCGGGCGGGCGGTGGCCCAGGGCTATCCCCTGCGTGCGGTCCGCGTGATCGTGCCGTTCGCTCCGGGCGGGATCACCGACGTGCTGGCACGGCTGATGGCGGAGAAATGGAGCGAGCGGCTCGGCAGGCAGTTCTATGTCGAAAACATCACCGGCGGCTCCGGCAATATCGGCATGGGCCAGGCGGCGAAGGCTGCGCCCGACGGCTATACCATCCTCACCGCGTTCGTTTCCTACGTGATCAATCCGGCCCTGTTCGCCCGGGTGCCCTATGATCCCGTGCGGGACTTCGACCCCGTCGGTCTCGCCGTCACCTCGACCACTGTGCTGGTGGTCAACCCCACGGTGCCGGCCAAGACGGTCGACGAACTCATCGCCCTCATCCGTGCCAATCCCGGCAAATACAACTATGCCTCGGCGGGCTCGGGCACGAGTTCGCACCTCGCCGGCGAGCAGCTTCGCCTCTCCCTCGACCTCGACATCGTGCACATTCCCTTTAGCGGCGGCGCTCCCGCGATCGCCTCGGTCGTCGCCGGGCATACGCCGATCGGCCTGGTCGCCCCGAGCGTCGTCATTCCGCTGCTGGAGGACGGCAAGGTCCGCGCCCTGGCCGTCACCAGCGCGGCGCGCGCGCAGACGCTTCCCGGCGTGGCGACCATGGCGGAAGCCGGCCATCCCGGCATCGAGGGCGAGAGCTGGGTGGGATTCGTCGTGCCGGCGGGTACGCCGAAGGACATCGTCGCCACGCTCAATGGCGAGATCGTTCAGATCATTGCGCAGCCCGACATGAGGGAACGCCTGGCCACGCTCGGCTCCGATCCCGTCGGAAGCACGCCCGAGGCGTTTGCGGCCCGCATCAAGGCCGAGCTCGCGACCTGGCGCAAGGTGATCCGCGAAGCCGGCATCAAGCCGATGTGACCGGCGTCTCACAGCGGGCATAGGCCCGCAGCCCCGATAGCGCGCAGAGCGATATCCAGGGTGTGCCGCTTCCCCGCATTTCCGCTTCGCTCCAATGCGGGCTACAGGCCCACTACAGGCCCTCGCCTATCTCACCGCGGCCTCGCGCGGATAGAATATCGTGCCGTAGGGCTTGGGCGTGAACTCCGGATGCCAGGCGCACGGCCCTTCGAAGGTGGCGCGGAACTGCTCGCAGGCTGCGGCGATCGACTGGGCGGTCGGCTTGGTGCCCTTCTCGGCCCACGCCACCAGCGCGTCGAGGGTGGCGGCGATTTCCGGCGCGCTCTGCCCGGTGTGGGCGCGCTCGTCGGTATAGGCCTGCACCAGCCGGTCGGCGCTGCCCGCGGCGGTCACAGTATCGCGATAGGCGGCCTGCGCCTCCACCGGCACCTGGGGGTCGTTGATGGAGTGGATCGACACCACCGGAATCGGCAACTTGCCGGTCAGGTCGCCGTCGGCCTTGAGGAGAGCGACCGCGGCGGGGTCGGCGGTGAAGCGCGCGACGTTGCGGTTGAGTTCGTCGTCGTTGGACGAGCCCCGGTAGCGGACGCCGGTGTTATCGAACGGATTGCGTCCGCCGGTGGTGCGCTGGACGATGTCGCGGAACAGCAGCGTCGCCGCCTGCATGTGGCGCACCAGCAGGTTTTGCGGATAGCCCATGACGCCGATGATGTCGGCGAGATTGCGCTTCTGCTGCTCGCTGCGCTGGGCCGCCGGCTTGGCAACGCCGGTGCACTCGTCGACCACGGCGTCGAGGTCCTTCAGCGTCATCTTGGCATCGGCGGCCACGCCCATCCATAGCGGATACTGCGCCTCCTCGGGGCGCGGCAGGTTCTTGCAGTAATATTCATAGACCGCGCGCAGGTCGACACGGTGCTGGTAATTGAGCGTCGCGCCGCCCACCGCGCCGCTGTTGAACATGGCGCCGTCGTAGTTCAGGCTGCCGTCGGCATTCGCGGCGAGGGTCTCGACCAGCTTGGCGCCGACCAGGCCGCCATAGGAGGCGCCGTGCAGATAGGTGTGGCGCGGCTTGGCGATGCGCTCGACGAAGAAGCGGCGGGCGTCGTTGGTGTCCTGCGCCGCCATTTTCACGCCATAGCCCTCGCGCCGGTAGCTCGACGCCACCCAGCCGAAACCCCGCTTCACCGCGACCGCGTACTTGTCCAGGTCGGCCTTGCTGCCGTTCGCCGTCGGCGGCACCAAAGACGGCCCGCCATGGGCGAACACCACGAGGTCGCCGTTCCAGGTCTTGGGCATCGCCGCGAAGAGATAGGCCCCGCTCTCATGCTTGATCCCATAGCAGGTCGCGAGGCTGGCGATGGCCTCGGGACAGGCGGTGGTCTCGGGCAGCGCAGCAGGCGCTGTTTGCGCGAGGACCGGCGCACCGCCGATCAAGAGGGCGAGCAGCCCGCCGAAGGGGGCCAGATGTCTGATGTGCTGCATCAATGTCTCCCGTTTCGTTTCAGTCCCTCGACCTGCCGCATGGTCTCCGCGGAAGTCCAGGACGTCCGCAAATCGTGTCCGTCACGTCGTGGCCATCGTGCCGTCAACTCCGTGCTGCCGTGCCCCGTCACTTCTGGGGCTGATTGAAGAATTTCAGATCGGGCGGCGCCTGGCCCTTCTTGGCCGGCATGATGAAGCCGTCGGCGCTGACCATGTAATCCTCGCCGCCGAGTTTCAGGTGGTCGTTCTGTTCGCTGCAGATCGCCTCGACCCAGACCGGATTGCGCTCGCGCTGGTACCATTTGTCGACCGTCCAAGGACGGGTCAGCGCGTGATCGATGGTGGTGACGTCGTCATGCAGGATGTCCGGGTTCGCCTTGTCGAGATAGAACCGCTCTTTGACGATGGTCTGGTTGTCCGTGTGGAGCGGCACCCCGCTCGGATCGAAGGTGCGCGGCCCCTTGAGCTGGCGGGTCTCCACTTCCAGCACGTCGTAGCGCCCATCGCCGTCCTCATCGATCCATCTGCCGATCGAGTAGCCCATGTAGGACGGCTCGAAGCTCTTGGGAAAGTCGCGGCCGTCGGTGTAGATCCGGCGCAGCATGCTCAGATATTCGATCATGATGTGAACGACCTTGGGCTGGATCACGATCTCCATGGGGAAGATCACGTTCATCGCCCGCGGCATGCCGTCGGGAATGCAGATGCCGGTGGGGTCGTTGCCCTGGCCGCCGGCCTCCTGGTCGGCGAGGCCCGCCTCGAAAATCGCCTGGTATTCCGGCGTCAGCGGCGCCTGCTGGCCGCGCCCGACCGGCTTGGTGATGTCCCACTGATTGATGACGGCCACGGTTCCGTTGAGGCGCGGTTTCTTCCACTGGCCGGCGAAATCCGGATAAATCGATTCATCGAAGGCCTGCGCCGGCGCGCCCGCCACCGCGAGCGCCGCTGCAAGGGCGAACGCGCCGATCCAACTATGCGTGAGCAAGACTGCCTCTCCCGACCTGTCGCGATCTTCGTCGCTTGCCGCCAAGGTGCTTCATAATCGAGACGATTTCAATGACCTCGTGGAGCCGGCCGGGGCTGTCGCCTGCGAGGCGCTGCGTCGCCGTGCATCGCGAGATGCTCGAAATGCGCCCCGGTCATCCGCCCGGGCTCGCTGCGGCGCAGGCCACCTTACGTTTTGCACCATGGCTTGGGCGCCTTGGGGCATTGCATCCCATCACATGAGAATGGAACGGCGAGCCCCTCCGCCATCAAAATCTGACCGACGTCGCGGCCCTTCGCTTTGAGCGCGCCGCAGGTTCGGGCCAATGTGCAAGCCCATTTGCCCAGCAGAGTTGTGGGACACGCGCACGGGACCGGCGAGTAGTCCAAACCGCCGGCCGAGATCAGGTCGCGCATACGCCTCGAGGCTTTGACGCCGAGGTCCCGTTCGGCCTGGCATTGAGCGCTTTGCACCTCGGGAGCAATGAAGCCGAACAGGTGGATCGTCTTGCCGTCTGCGGTGATCGTGTCGCCGTCGATCACCCTGATCTGGTTGGATTCGATGGGGTACGCCGCCGCCTGCTGCGTTGCCGCAGGCGCGACGATCAAGAAAAGCCATAGGATCGACAGACGCATCGAGGCCTCCCGGAACCGGACGCTCGTCCGGCTTGACCCGACTTTATCACAAATGCCGACAGGTGACATTCGTCCCGATGCTGCCGATGTCATGGCACGGAGCGAAGGGGAACCGGAGCGCCAAACCGCAAAAACTCCCAACCGGAAAAAGTCCCAACCGGAAAAAAACCGCGCTGCGGCTGCGCTATCGGGATTGCGGTGTTTCTGGCGGGAGCGACGGGGCTCGAACCCGCGACCTCTAGCGTGACAGGCTAGCGCTCTAACCAACTGAGCTACGCCCCCGTAATACGTGCAATTTCTGCACGTGTTCGGGACCGGTCAGATACGACCGGGTCGAATTGAAGTCAAGCAGACGAGATCGCGACGAGATCGCCGGGGCGAGCCCGGCCGTTGGCGGCAGCGCCTGCGGAAACGGGCGCCTCTCGAAAAACACCGGATTTTGCGGGCGATATCGCGATTCGGCCCCCGGAGGCCCGCGCAAGCGCCCATGAATCGGCCTTTTCTTGCAAGGCGGACGCAGAATCCCCATAAAATTCGGGCTTTTTGCGATTTCGGCATGGTCAAACCGAGCCAGAATCAATTATGTGTCGCCGGGTGGCGCCGGGATTCGGCGTCTTTTTGGCCCGTACAAGGAGGAGCTTTCAATGGCAAAGGCCGCAGCAGCACAGACCACCGTCACATTGAAACATCTCGCGGCCGCCCTCGCCGCCAGCCACGAGATGGCTAAGAAGCAATCCGAACTCATCCTCAACGACCTCGTCGGCCTGGTGGTCAAGCACCTCAAGAAGGGCGACCGCATCCGCATCGGCGGCCTCGGAATCCTTCAGGTGCGCAAGCGCGCCGCTCGCATGGGCCGCAATCCCGCGACCGGCGAGCCGATCAAGATCAAGGCGAGCAAGAAGGTCGCCTTCCGCGCCGCCAAGGAGCTCAAGGAAGCCGTCTGAGGTTTCATCGGATCGAGCGCAGCCAGGGCTGTCCGGAGCTTTCCGGGCAGCCCTGCTGTCTTGGGCAGTTGTCTTGGCAGCCGTCCCGGTGCCCCGGTGTCCCGCTTTGAGCCCTGAGGTGTCATACTGCGGCAGCGGTCATCGATAACCCAACCGCCCACGCGAGGCCGCCGAGTCCGACCAGGCCCAAGCGCTGGCAGCCGCATGCCGGCGCTACGCGGCGCCGGCGATTACGGCACCTCGTCCCATTTTTTCTTGAGTTCCATGAGTCGCTCTCGGTCGGTTTGCCGCTTGGTGGGCGGCTTCCGAACAAACAGAGCATAGATGACGGAATCGATAATGGCGCGGCCTGCGCGCCGGGCGAGTCTATATCGGATTAGCGCGCGACGGAGCACAGATCAGCTCATTCTGAGGTTGCACTTATGGGACAAATCCTCGGTGCCTTTCCGGACACGACCCGGTACGACGTTCCGTCTTTACCCGTAATGCAATCAGAGATATCTGATTTCGCCATTCTTTACTCCAATGGCTTTCATTCATTGATGCTCTTGCCCTCCCGACGTCGCATCGAGTTGAAGGAAGCGGGGCCGCGCTCTACGATCGCTTCCGCAAAACGAGCGGTCCAAAATACGCCCTTGCTGCCGATCAAGTTCCGGCCCGGCCGCACAGGCAATGAGGTCGAGTCCGATGACCACACCTCGCCCCTCGACGCGACATGCAAAAAAATTCGAAATCATCGCGGTCCCGCGCCATGGCCGCGGTGTTGCGCACCATCGCCAGAGTCGGGACCACAGCCTGGGCGAGCGCGCCGCAGCCTTTGATGATGGAAATTGGCGGTCGGCCATGAAGCCACGATCGGCGATTTGGGGCGGCGCCACATCGCGGGCAGCTTCCTTGGGCGCTGTCCGTGAGGGTCAGGCGGGTTCCGGCAACCTCGTGGCGCCGCCCTTCCGCCCCAAGGGATCACGAGCTGTGGCGTCCGCTATCTGAGTAAGTCCTGTCGCCGCCGAGCTTCATGCTTGGCGGCGGAAATTGCCCCCCGCCGACCGTGCATCCCAGCAGCCGGGAAAAGGGGGCGAGAAGCAATTCCAGCCCTTACCGTGCCAAGTTGCGGATCGCTATCGGGCACCTCTCTCTATGCCCTCTTCGAAGCGCGCGGCTGCGCCCGCCTGTGAAGCGCGATCAAGTCATTTGCCCAGCTCGATTGCGACGGGGTTCAAAACTTGTAGTTCACGCCGGCGCGAACGAGAGCGCCGCTGAATTCGACACTGCTGGTCGACAGGTCGGAGAAAGTGACGACCCCCGGCAGGCCGGTTGGTTGCAAATGCACTCATCCTGCCGTTGCTGTAAGTGGCAGTACCGAGATCATAATGGAGATATTCGGCCTTTACGGTCCAGTTTCGGTCGAGCATCCACTCAAAACCGCCGCCAAACGTGTAGCCGATGCGCGTGCCCGAGAACGTGCCGGCCCCGGCGATGTTGGTGGAATCGGTGTTCGGAGTTTCAGCCCCAGTTATGGCGGTGCTGGACGACGCTCCGCCATAGGCCAAACCACCGGTGACATACGCCAACAGGGATGTTGTCGTGAGGAAGGATGAGGTTGGGAGGAAGCCCACTCGGCCGCGCACCGTGCCCAGATAATGGAGATGGTCCGAGACGGCGATCGTCGAGGTATAATTGAACCCGAAGGCCCGTTGGGTCGTTTGAGTGACGGAACCAGAACCCCTGCCGGAAAGACTCTCGATATCTGTCTCAAGTCCCACCACAAGATTATAGGATTCGAACTGATAATTGTAGCCGGCCTCGAAGCCGCCGGTGACGCCACCATTCTTGCCTGCTCCGACGACGCCGGAACTGGTGGTGGCAGATGCCGGCCCGCAGTTATTCCGAACGGCGTAAGCACCGGAAATTGAGAAATGAGTTCGTAGTCACTACGTTGACGTAGTTCTTGTCGCTCCAATCGTCACCGACAGTACCGCCGATGTAGAAACCGGTCCAATACAACGATGGCGGCGAAGGCGGCGCTTTGACCGGCATGTCCGCCGCAAAAGCCGAACCCGCTATCATGATGCTGGCGACGCCAACCGGAAATAAGTGCTTCATAGGCCCCCCCTGTGATTAGCTGCATCCTATACAGAAATTGCCGCCGAGGCTGTGTCCATCCGACAACACTGAGAATTATTCGCCAGAATGAGCACAAGCAGGGATATGGGCATATTCTTTGCGCCGCCTTGCGCCGGCGGCTGCTGGGCACGACCGTCGGCGTTCCTGCGGCGCGATCCGCGCTGCCGCCGTGCTGGGCGACATTGGGCCCCGCCCGCTGGACGGGCGGCAGGATGCGTGTCCAGGCGCGACCCTTGTTGGATACCCGGCCGCCACGGCAGCCGGGCCGCGGCGGCGGCTTTCTGGGGTGAACCCGCTGCGCCGCCGCCATCAATCCACGCCGCCTTAAAACCGGCACCGCAGAGCACCGCTGGTGGGCGAGGGGCCCAGTTGGCGCCACCGCTTTGGAAACGCACGAGCAGGCTCCGCCCGCAGCGGGCGGGCCATTCTGGCGTTGGCCCAGGCGTTGGCCTGAGCCGCTTCGGCTATCCGACGCCGTAAACCGATTCCGTCTAAGTTTTTGATTTGCTTGGTGGGCGGTGACGGGCTCGAACCGCCGACATTCTCGGTGTAAACGAGATGCTCTACCAACTGAGCTAACCGCCCGTAGCCAAGCCTTAGCGCCGCTGTGCGTCCGATGGCAAGATCATGCGCATCGATTCACTTGCGCGCTGGAGTTGCCGAGCTTCCGCCGGTGTCATAATCTAATTCACCGGGGTGCCGCAGCTTGCGGCGGTTCCTCTTCTGCAGCAAGGAACGTTCCGATGATGACCGCATACCATGATGAGCGCGCCCGCCTTTCCGGCAAGTTGTGTCGGAATGTGGTTGCGGCTGCGATTTACGCATGCTGCGCCGGCTGGGCGTTTCCCGCCGCCGCGCAGGCGCCGGCGAAGGCAAAGATTCCCGAGTTGGGCTCGACGAGCTTCGCCTGGCTTTCGGCCGGCGGCTTTCTCGATCCGCTGCCCGGCACCGGGCGCGGCCCGATCCGGCAGGATCCGGACATTCCCTTCCACGGCAACAATGAAGGTCCCGGCCTGCGTGACCCCGCCGATGGGCAATTACCGGGACCCCGTGCTGAAACCCTGGGCGGCGGCGCAGATGCGGGCTTCGAACGAAGAGGTCCAGCAGGGCAAGCGCGGCCTCCCGTTCAGCGCCCAGGGACGGTGCTATCCCGGCGGCGTCCCCGGCCAACTGCTGTACCCGGCCGAGCCGTTCTATTTCATCCAGACCCCGAAAGAGGTTTGGATGATCTGGCAGCGCGACCACATGGTGCGCCGGATCTATCTCACCGACCAGCATTCGGAGAGCGTCAAGCCGTCATGGTTCGGCGAGTCCATCGGCCATTACGAGAATGGCGACACGCTGGTGATCGACACCGTCGGGCTGTCCACCAAGAACAGCTTCATCGACAATTATCGCACTCCCCACAGCGAGAAGGAGCATGTGGTCGAGCGCTACAAGGTGTCGGACGACGGACGCATGCTGCAAGCCACGGTGACGGTCGAGGATCCCGAGACCTTCAACGAGCCGCTTCACATGATCAAGCGCTGGCGCAAGGTGAACAACCAGTTGCTGGAGACGGTGTGCGCCGAGAACAACGGCGATCACTTCAGCAAGAACCTGTTCCCGATCCCGCAAGCCGACCAGCCGGATTTCTGATCCCCGCCACGGGCCGGCAACATCGGGGGCTCCACCAGTCGAGCCGGCCGCGGCGGCCGCGGTCGCGCAACCGATCGCCAGATCCGGCGGGGATGGTCGAGGTCGGGCCCGAGTAAAGAAAACGGCGGCCACACGGCCGCCGTTGACGTCTCGCCCTTGACGCCTCGCCCTTGACGCCTCAGTGCGCGGTGAGCGCGGCAGCCGCGTCGTCGTCGATGGCGGCTTCGGGCTTCGCCTTGACCGCCGTCGGCTCTTCCCAGACGATCGGCTCCGGCTTGCGCGTCAGCGCTCTCACCAGGACCTCGTCCATCCGCGACACCGGGACGATCTCGAGCCCGCTCTTTACGGAGTCCGGGATATCCACGAGATCCTTGGCGTTCTCTTCCGGGATCAAGACCGTCTTCATGCCGCCGCGCAGCGCCGCCAGCAGCTTCTCCTTGAGCCCGCCGATGGGCAGCACCCTTCCGCGCAGGGTGATTTCCCCGGTCATGGCGAGGTCGCGCCGCACCGGGATGCCGGTCATCACCGACACGATGGCGGTCACCATGGCGACGCCCGCCGACGGGCCGTCCTTCGGCGTCGCCCCTTCCGGAACGTGGACGTGGATATCGCGGCGGTCGAACAGCGGCGGCTCGATGCCGAAGGCGACCGCCCGCGAGCGCACGTAAGACGCCGCCGCCGAGATCGACTCCTTCATCACCTCGCGCAGATTGCCCGTCACCGTCATCTTGCCCTTGCCCGGCATCATGACGCCTTCGATGGTGAGCAGTTCGCCGCCCACGTCGGTCCACGCCAGGCCGGTGACGACGCCGATCTGGTCTTCGGCCTCGACCTCGCCGTAGCGGTGCTTGGGCACGCCGACATACTCGCCGAGGTTCTCCGCCGTCACCCGGACCGTCTTCTTCTTCGAGGTCATCAGCTCCTTCACCGCCTTGCGGGACAGCGTCGAGAGCTCACGCTCGAGGTTGCGCACGCCCGCCTCGCGGGTGTAGCGCCGGATCAAAGTCAGCAAGGCATCGTCGTCGATCGCCCATTCCTTGGGGTCGAGCCCATGCTTGGTGATCGCATTGGGGATCAGATGCCGCCGTGCGATCTCCAGCTTTTCGTCCTCGGTGTAGCCGGCGATGCGGATGATCTCCATGCGGTCCATCAGCGGCGGCGGGATGTTGAGCGTGTTCGCCGTGGTGATGAACATGACGTTGGAGAGATCGTAGTCGACCTCGAGGTAGTGGTCGTTGAAGGTGTGGTTCTGCTCGGGATCGAGCACTTCCAGCAGCGCCGAGGACGGATCGCCGCGGAAATCCGAGCCCATCTTGTCGACCTCGTCGAGCAGGAACAGCGGATTGGAGGTCTTCGCCTTGCGCATCGACTGGATGATCTTGCCGGGCATCGAGCCGATATAGGTGCGGCGATGGCCGCGGATCTCGGCTTCGTCGCGCACGCCGCCGAGCGAGACGCGGACGAATTCGCGGCCGGTGGCGCGCGCGATCGACTTGCCGAGCGACGTCTTGCCGACGCCGGGCGGACCGACCAGGCACAGGATCGGCCCGGTCAGCTTGTTGGCGCGGGTCTGCACCGCGAGATACTCGACGATGCGCTCCTTGACCTTGTCGAGGCCGTAATGATCGTGGTCGAGGATCTCCTCGGCGTGAGCGAGATCCTTCTTGATCTTCGACTTCTTGCCCCATGGAATCGACAACAGCCAATCGAGGTAGTTGCGCACCACGGTCGCTTCCGCCGACATCGGCGACATCTGCCGGAGCTTCTTGAGCTCGTGGGTCGCCTTGTCGCGGGCTTCCTTGGAGAGCTTGGTCTTCTTGATCTTGTCCTCGAGCTCGGCGAGCTCGTCGCGGCCCTCTTCGTCGCCGAGCTCCTTCTGGATCGCCTTCATCTGCTCGTTGAGATAGTACTCGCGCTGGGTCTTCTCCATCTGGCGCTTGACGCGGGTGCGGATGCGCTTCTCGACCTGGAGAACCGAGATCTCGCTGTCCATCAGGCGCAGCACGTGTTCGAGACGCCCGGCGACCGATGCGGTCTCCAGGATCGCCTGCTTGTCCGGGATCTTGATCGCGAGGTGGGAGGCCACGGTATCGGCGAGCTTGGCGTAGTCATCGATCTGATGAACGACGCCAACCACTTCCGGGGAAACCTTCTTGTTGAGCTTGACGTAGCTTTCGAACTCGTTGACGACCGAGCGCGCCATCGCCTCGACTTCGACCTTCTCGCCGGCTTGGTCGACGATCACCGCGGCTTCGGCCTCGTAATATTCGGTGCGGTCGCCGTACTTGACGACGCGGGCGCGCTCGGCGCCCTCGACCAGCACCTTCACGGTGCCGTCGGGCAGCTTGAGCAGCTGCAGCACGCTCGCCAGCGTGCCGACCTCGTAGATGGCGTCGGTCGCGGGATCATCGTCGGAGGCGTTCTTCTGCGTCGCCAGCAGAATGAAGGTGTCCGAGCGCATGACCTCTTCCAGCGCCTTGATCGACTTTTCGCGGCCGACGAACAGCGGGACGATCATGTGCGGGAAGACGACGATGTCGCGCAGCGGCAACACCGGGTAGGTGCGAACTTCGCCCGGCTTCGGCAGAACCCGCGGCTTGGATGAGGTGGTCATGACCCTTAGTCCTTTTCTTGCTGTGCCCCTCCGTCCCTGCCCGCTGGTGCAGCACAGGCTCGGAGTGCCTTATCCCGGAGAGGGAGCGCCAAGCTCGACCGCAACTCAGGCGGCGACGAGATCCTGCCCGGGAATGGTACTGGGAACGCCTTACTCGACAATAGAACGCCCCGCACACCATTAGGTGGAGACGCGGGGGTAGCGTGTCAAGCAACCGGCGGATGGACCTGCAACCGCCCACCGCCGCGCCAAGCGTCGGCGCGGCGACGAACATAGCAGATTCGACGGGGATCAGGCGCTCGCCCCGGCGTCGCCGGCGCGATCGGCGTAGATGTAGAGCGGCCGCGCGGTGCCCTCCACGACTTCCTTGGAGATCACCACTTCCTCGACGCCTTCGAGGCTCGGCAGGTCGAACATGGTGTCGAGCAGAATGCTCTCCATGATCGAGCGCAGGCCGCGCGCCCCGGTCTTGCGCTCGATCGCCTTGCGGGCGATGGCGCCGAGCGCCTCCTCGGCGAGGCTGAGATCGATGCTCTCCATCTCGAACAGCCGCTGGTACTGCTTGACCAGCGCGTTCTTCGGCTCGAGCAGGATGCGCTTGAGCGCCGGCTCGTCGAGATCCTCGAGCGTCGCCACCACCGGCAGGCGGCCGACGAATTCCGGGATCAGGCCGTATTTCAGCAGGTCCTCCGGCTCGACGTCGCGGAAAATCTCGCCGGCCTTGCGGTCCTCCGGCGCCGCCACCTTGGCGCCGAAGCCGATCGAGGTGGAGCGGCCGCGCGCGGAGATGATCTTCTCGAGGCCGGCAAAGGCGCCGCCGCACACGAACAGGATGTTGGTGGTGTCGACCTGCAGGAACTCCTGCTGCGGATGCTTGCGGCCGCCCTGCGGCGGCACCGAGGCGATGGTGCCTTCCATGATCTTGAGCAGCGCCTGCTGCACGCCCTCGCCCGACACGTCGCGGGTGATCGACGGGATTGTCGGACTTGCGGCTGATCTTGTCGATTTCGTCGATGTAGACGATGCCGCGCTGGGCCCGCTCGACATTGTAGTCGGCCGACTGCAGCAGCTTGAGGATGATGTTCTCGACGTCCTCGCCGACATAGCCCGCCTCGGTCAGCGTCGTCGCGTCGGCCATGGTGAAGGGCACGTCGAGAATGCGCGCCAGCGTCTGCGCCAGCAGCGTCTTGCCCGACCCGGTCGGGCCGATCAGCAGGATGTTCGACTTGGCGAGCTCGACGTCGTTGTGCTTGGTCTGGTGATTGAGGCGCTTGTAGTGATTGTGGACCGCGACCGAGAGCACCTTCTTGGCGTGGTCCTGCCCGATGACGTAGTCGTCGAGAACCTTGCGAATCTCCTTCGGCGTCGGGATGCCGTCGCGCGACTTCACCAGCGAGGACTTGTTCTCCTCGCGGATGATGTCCATGCACAGCTCGACGCATTCATCGCAGATGAACACCGTCGGACCGGCGATGAGCTTGCGCACCTCATGCTGGCTCTTGCCGCAGAACGAGCAGTAAAGCGTATTCTTCGAATCGCTGCCGCCGACCTTGCTCATTCCCTTCTCCGCGGATCCAAGGCCACCTTGCGCACTGCGACGCCGCAAACGGAGCTGGAATCCCTGCTGTTATACTTGCCAATTCCAGCGGTCGACGCCAACCCCACCGCCAAACGTGATCACCCGATCGCTAACGAAGCACGCTACGGACATTATAATCAAGAATTCATTAATGCTGACAATTGGACGATAGGCCATCCTCTGCTTGCTGGCCCCGCCGCGATTTGCCCGGATTTTTGTGGCGAAATTGCCACGGCCGGCGAGGCCGGTGTCTCCCCGAGGAAGGAATAGACTTCCCATGGAAGGGGCGGCCGCTCCGATCGCCCTGGCCGATTCGAGGTCAGACCTTTTCCGGGCTCTCGAACCGCTTGTCGATGACCTTGTCGACCAGGCCGAACTCCCGCGCCCCGTCGGCGGTGAAGAACTGATCGCGCTCCAGCGCGTCCTCGATCTTCTTGATCGTCTGCCCGGTGTGCTTCACGTAGATCTCGTTGAGGCGCTTGCGGATGCTCAGGATTTCCTGGGCGTGGATCATGATGTCGGAGGCCTGGCCCTGGAAGCCGCCGGACGGCTGGTGGACCATCACCCGGGCGTTGGGCAGGGCAAAACGCATATCCTTGTGGCCGGAGGCGAGCAGCAGCGAGCCCATCGAGGCGGCCTGGCCGATGCACAGCGTGGACACCGCCGGACGGACGAATTGCATGGTGTCGTAGATCGCAAGTCCCGATGTAACGACGCCGCCCGGCGAATTGATATACATCGAGATTTCTTTCTTGGGATTCTCCGCCTCCAGGAACAGAAGCTGCGCCACGATGAGCGCCGACATGCCGTCCTCGACCGGGCCGGTGATGAAGATGATGCGCTCCTTCAACAGGCGCGAATAAATGTCATAAGCCCGCTCTCCCCGGTTGGTCTGCTCGACCACCATGGGAACGAGGTAATTCATGTAGGTGTCCGACGGATCTCGCATTGTGCAACCTGTTTTGTCCGGCTCGCCGGGGCAGCGCCGGCCCCCTCGTCCCGTCAGTCCCGGCCATACGCCTGACAGGCACCCGCTTCAGTGCGAGCGGCATATATGGACGACCGTCGTGTCGACAAGGCCGGCCCGCCGAAGGCAAAGCGGCCGGCGCATCGCCACCGCGATGTGCGGCAGCCGGCGCTGCGCCCTTGGTCACGCAGCCGGAGCTTCGGCTTTGGCATCGACCTCGTCTTCCTTGTAGAGTTCTTCCTTGGTCACCGGCTTTTCGGTGACGTCGGCCAGTTCGACCAGGAAGTCGACCACCTTTTCCTCGAAGATCGGCGCCCGCACGCTCGCCAAGGCGTTGGGATTCTTTTGATAGAAGTCCCACACCTCCTTCTCGCGCCCGGGATATTGCCGGACCCGTTCCACCACGCCGCGCGACATTTCGTCGTCGGCCACCCTGATGTTGTTCTTTTCGCCGATCTCCGCAAGGACGAGGCCGAGCCGCACGCGCCGGTCGGCAATGGCGCGGTATTCGGCGCTGCGCTTTCTCCTCGGTCGTCCCCTCGTCCTCGAAGGTCCGGTTCTGCGACTTGAGGTCGGCGAGCACGGTGTTCCAGACGTTCTTGAACTCCTCCTCGACCAGGGTCGGGGGCGCCTCGAACTTGTGCATGGCGTCGAGCCGGTCCAGCAGCGCGCGCTTGAGCTTCTGTCGGCTCGCCGCCGCATGCTCCAGCGCGATGCGCTCCTTGACCGCCTCGCGCAGCCTGGCGAGCGATTCAATCCCGAGCGAAGTGGCGAACGCATCGTCGACCGTGACCGGGCCCGGGCTCTCGACGGACTTGGCGGTGACCGCGAACGCCGCCGCCTTCCCGGCCAGCTGCTCGGAGGCGTAGTTCGGCGGAAAGGTCACATTGACGGTCCGGCTCTCGCCGGAGGCGATGCCGATAAGCTGCTCCTCGAACCCGGGAATGAAGGAGTTCGAGCCGATGATCACCGGGACATCCTCGCCGGTCCCGCCTTCGAACGGCACGCCGTCGATGGTTCCCACGAACGAGATCGTCACGCGGTCGCCGCTCTCGGCCGTGCTGCCCTCGGCTTTCGCGGCATAGGGCCGATTCTGTGCCGCGATCTTGTCGAGGGCGTCGTCGATGTCGGCCTCCGACACCGCGGTGGTGAGCCTTTCCAGCTTGATCGACTTGAAATCCGCAAGGGTGATCTGGGGCACCACTTCCAACGCGATCGTGTAGGCGAGGTCGGTCTTGCCCTCGATCACCCCCTCGATCTCGTCCTTGTCCTCGGTCATCGTGATCTTGGGGTCCATCGCCAGCTTGAACCCGTGATCGGTGACGATCTTGGCGTTGGTCTCGCGCACCATCTGATCGATGGTCTCCGCCATCACCGCGCGGCCATAGACCCGCTTGAGGTGGGCAACCGGCACCTTGCCCGGCCGGAAGCCGTTGATCTTGACCTGATCTTTCATCTGGGTCAGGCGGTCATTGACGCGGGTCGAGAGATCGGTCGCCGGAACGACGACGCGGAACTCCCGCTTGAGGCCTTCAGTGGAGGTTTCGGTGACTTGCATATTCGGGACCGTGTTGGCTTGAGCTTTCGATATCGAGACGGCAGTGGATCTTGCGGCAGCGGAGCCGGAGCGAGTAGTCCGACCGACCCGAGGATCGGATCGGTCAGCCCACCAACCTATAGGAGTGGCGCGACTTGTCCAAACAGGAACCATCTGTTCGGGTCGCATCACCTCGTCTGGCCCCAACATTTGATCCCCAAATGTTGGGACAAGTCAGCCCACGCCGGTCGAAGTGGTGGGGCGACTTGTCCGAACAGATGGGAACCACCTGTCCGGGTCGCACCACTGCCGGGCGTGGTGCGGGCGGAGGGATTTGAACCCCCACGACTTTCGTCACTGGAACCTAAATCCAGCGCGTCTACCAGTTCCGCCACGCCCGCAATGGGCCGCGCCCGACGTGAGCCGATCCGCCGAGCGGCGCGGCTTATATCATGGCGAGGTACGCCGCCGCACCAGAAAAATGGCCCCGCCAGGGGATGCCCTTGGGATGGCTTGCAGCCGCCGCGGCGCCGGGCGCCCAGGCCGGCCGGGCAAATTCTTGCGGCTAGGCGGCTCCGCCCAACCGCCGCAGCGGCAATCGCGGACGCAATTCCGCGACTGCGGCTTCGCCGGCCCGCGCCGCCTCGATGGTCGCCCGCAGCGCCGCCAGATTGTTCTCGGCCGCGATGCGGTTGATCGTGTCGATCACATTGCCGATCCGGCTGGCCGGCTCCGACCCGTCCGCTCCGATCTCGCCGCTGAGACGCTCCCGACCGGAAGTTCTGACCGCGGAGCCGGAGCCGACCGGCCCGGCATCGCAGCGGCGCGCCACGGCTTCGGGCGACAGGCGGGAGGCCGCGTCCCGCCCGCCAGGCCTGGCGTCCCGGGCAGTCTCGTGCCCGGCCTCGCGCCCGGTCTCGCGCCCGGTCTCGCGCCTCTTGCGCCCGGTGATGTCGGTGGCAAATGCGATCACCTTGTATGGCCTGCCGTTGCGCTTGAGGATCGGATTGAAGCTCGCCTGCAGCCATACCTCCCGGCCGTGCCTGCCGATGTGCGGGTACTCCCCGGACTGGAACTCGCCCCGGCTCAAACCGTCCCAGAAGCGCTGATAGGCAGAACCGCGGCGGTCCTTCGCGGCCACGAAGATGGCATGGGGTCGCCCCCTTATGTCGGCGAGACGGTAGCCCATGACCGCGAGGAAGTTCGAATTGGCCGTGACAATCGTACCGTCCATCTTGAATTCGATGACGGCATGGGAGCGATGCAAGGCCGCGAGCGTCGCGAGCACTTCGTGGGTCTTGGAAACAAACATCGGTGCTGATCCCGGTGATCGCGTGGGCATCGAAGGCAACTCGAACTGCGGGCGATCCGGCCGGCAGCACTCCAGGATGGATCGGAAAAACTAAATTTTAAGTATAGCTTGCCCGCCGCCGTCCGCCGCCGTACCGCGCACAGCCATCCCCGGCTCAGCCGGCCGCGGCGGCAACGCTTTTCGAACACCCTTGGGACGCCCTTGCGATGGACCAGAATCTCCGCCCCGACGCCGTCACCCTGACCAAGACGCTGTGCGGGCATCTGGCAGGAACGCGTTTCGGCGATCTCTCGCCGGCAGCCGTGAACGAAGCCCGCCGCGGCGTGCTCGATTGGATCGGCTGCGCGCTCGCCGGCAGCACCCATCCCACCATCGCCAAGCTCCTCGCGGTGCTTAAGGAGGCCGGCGGGCGGCCGCAGGCGCGGGTGATCGGGCAGAGCCTGCGGCTCGGGCTTCTCGATGCGCCCCTGGCCAACGGCCAGATCGGGCACGTCCTCGATTTCGACGACACCCATATGGGCGGGGTCGTCCTCCATGCGAGTTCGCCGGTGCTCGCCGCCCTGTTTGCGCTGGCCGAGCGCGCGCCGGTCAGCGGCGCCGACCTGATGCTCGCCTACGCCGTCGGGTTCGAAGCCGGCGTGCGCAGCGGTCGCGCGGCGCCGGGCCATCACAAGGGCGGCTGGCACCTGACGGGCACCCTGGGCAGCATCGCCGCCGGGGTCGCCGCCGGCAAGCTCATCGGGCTCGACGCCCAGCGGCTCACCTATGCGATGGGGATCGCCGCGACCCAGGCCGCCGGCATGCAGCAGAACCGCGGCACCTCCTGCAAATCCTTCCATGCCGGCAAGGCGGCCGCGAACGGCGTGCTCGCGGCGCTGCTGGCGGAGCGCGGCTTCGACAGCACCCAGGAGATCATCGAGGGCCGCAAGGGCTTTTCCCGGATCTACAGCGACGTCGCCGCGCCCGATCAGTTGACGGCAGGGCTCGGCGACGGCTGGGTGATCGAGACCAACGGCCACAAGCCCTATGCCTGCGGCGTGGTGCTCCATCCCCTGATCGACGCCATGATCGCGCTGCGCGACCGCGACCGCATCGCCCCGGAAGCGGTGAGCGAAATCAAGCTCCGGGTGCACCCCTTCGTGCTCTCCATCACCGACGTCGTCGAACCCCAGAGTGGCCTGCAATCGAAGTTCAGCACCGTCCATTCCGCCGCCGTGGCGCTGGTCGACGGCGCCGCCGGGATCGCGCAGTATTCCGACGCCAAGGCGAGGGACCCGGTGGTGGCGGCGCTGCGCCGAAAGGTGAGCGCGGTCGCCGACGAAACGCTGGGCAAGGACGAGGCCTTTGCCAGCATCATCGCCGCCGGCCGGCGGCACGACATCCACATCGCCCATGCCAGCGGCACCGCCGCCAATCCCATGAGCAATGCCGCCATCGAGGCGAAATTCCTCGCCAATGCCGCGCCGGTGATCTCCGCGGATCGCGCCGCCCGGGCCGCCGCCTTCGTGTGGTCGCTGGAACGCCAGCCCGATGTCGGCGATCTCCTGGGGTTGCTCTGCACGGCATAGCTGCGCATGAAAAAGCCGCCCCGAGCGGGGGCGGCCTGCCGCTTGTGGTATCTCACTACAGTCGAATTTCGGCCGTCAGCCGATGAAGACGGCGCGCTTTTGGGCTTCCGCTTCGGTAGCGGTGACCGGTTGTGCCGGAAGTTGCAGCACGGTCGCTTCCTGGCCTTCGCAGAGTTCGGTCAGAAGCACCATCTGGCCGTCCGGAAATTCCAGGGAGTCATGGTGGACGTGCGGCGTTTCCTTGTTGACCTGACGGAAGATCGCCGTGGTGTGGTTCATGCTCTTGATGCTGCGGCCGAAGAAGCGGGGCAGATTCGACCGCAATCTCTTTCGCGAAAGCGATCTCCGTTCCCGGCAGCAGGCAGACTGCCGTGGTGCGTTCCTCCGACGCCGCAAAGCCGCGCGTTCCGGTGCCGAAGTTTCGGGTGGTGAGCTTGTCGCCGACCTTTGCAGGGCGCGACGCAACGCCTTGTAGGCTGTAGTCACACATGGCAAGGAACTCCTTTGTTAAGCCCCTTAGTGCCCCCTGTGCTCGCCTGAGCAAATTGGATGCCACATGGGGCGAAAGTTTGGCCCTTGCGCCGCGGCAAACACTGAAATTCGCGATGCTTTTAGCGACAGTTTTCATCGACCGCCCGCGAAACTGCCATTGACTGCCCGTGCCGACATCGTATCTGTCCGCGATGGAAATCGCCTCGGACGCCTCCAAAGACGCCTCCAAGCCGCTGTTTGCCTATCGCAAGCACTGGGCGCACCGGTTCGGCACCGCGCCGTTCCTGCCGATGTCGCGCGCCGAGATGGACGCGCTCGGCTGGGATGCCTGCGACATCGTGCTGGTCACCGGCGACGCCTATGTCGACCATCCGAGCTTCGGCATGGCGATCATCGGCCGGCTGCTCGAGGCGCAGGGCTTCCGGGTCGGCATCATCGCGCAGCCGGACTGGCAGAGCGCCGAGCCGTTCGAGGCGCTGGGCAGCCGCTGCCTGTTCTTCGGCGTCACCGGCGGCAACATGGACTCCATGGTCAACCGCTACACGGCGGACCGCCGGCTGCGCCACGACGACAGCTACACGCCGGGCGGCGAAGGCGGCCGGCGGCCCGACCGCTCGCGTCATCGTCTATGCCCAGCGCTGCCGCGAGGCGTTCCGCGACGTGCCGATCGTGCTCGGCGGCATCGAGGCTCGCTGCGCCGCATCGCCCATTACGACTACTGGTCCGACAAGGTGCGCCGCTCGATCCTGGCCGACGCCAAGGCCGATATCCTGCTCTACGGCAATGCCGAGCGCGCCGTCGTCGAAGTGGCGCATCGGCTCGCCGAGGCGCCGAGAGCGCCGCGGATCTCGACGACATCCGCGGCATCGCGCTGTTCAGCCGCGGTGCCCGACGGCTGGACCGAGGCCGCACGCCGACGATCTCGACGCCGCCGACGAAGGCGCCCGCCATCACGGCGGCAACACCGTCGATCCGCCTGCCGGCCTTCGAGCAGGTCGAGCAGGACCGCGAGGCCTATGCCCGCGCCTCGCGCGTGCTGCACCGGGAGAGCAATCCCGGCAATGCCCGCGCCGCTGGTCCAGCGCCACGGCGACCGCGACCTGTGGCTGACGCCGCCGCCGATCCCGCTGACCACGCCGGAGATGGACGCCGTCTACGACCTGCCCTATGCCCGCGCGCCGCATCCCGTCCTATGGCGACGCCAAGATCCCGGCCTGGGACATGATCCGGTTCTCGGTGACGATCATGCGCGGCTGCTTCGGCGGCTGCACCTTCTGCTCCATCACCGAGCACGAGGGCCGCATCATCCAGAACCGCTCGGAAGGCTCGGTCCTGCGCGAGATCGAGACGCATCCGCGACAAGACGCCGGGCTTCACCGGCGTCATCTCCGACATCGGCGGGCCGACCGCCAACATGTACCGCATGGCCTGCAAGGACAAGAAGATCGAGGCGCTGTGCCGGCGGCCGTCCTGCGTCTATCCCGGACATCTGCCCGAACCTCGAACACCTCCACGACGCGCTGATCCGGCTCTATCGCAAGGCGCGCGAGGTGCCGGGCGTCAAGAAGGTGATGGTCGCCTCCGGGCGTGCGCTACGACCTCGCGGTGAAGAGCCCGGCATATGTCAAGGAGCTCGTCACCCATCACGTCGGCGGCTATCTCAAGATCGCGCCCGAGCACACCGAGGACGGCCCGCTCGTCGAAGATGATGAAGCCGGGCATCGGCAGCCTATGACCGCTTCAAGGAGATGTTCGACGCACGCCGCGAAGAAGGCCGGCAAGAAGTATTTCCTGATCCCCTATTTCATCGCCGCGCATCCGGGCACGACCGACGAGGACATGATGAACCTCGCGCTCTGGCTCAAGAAGAACCGCTACCGCGCCGACCAGGTGCAGACCTTCCTGCCCTCGCCGATGGCGATCGCGACCGCCATGTACCACTCCGGCGTCAATCCGCTGCGCGGCGTGCGGCGCGGCGGCTCGCGAGAAGGTCGAGACGTCAAGGGCCTGCGCCAGCGCCGGCTGCACAAGGCGTTCCTGCGCTATCACGACCCCGACAACTGGCCGCTGCTGCGCGAGGCGCTGAAGCGCATGGGCCGCGCCGACCTGATCGGCTCGCGGCAAGCACCAGCTGGTGCCGTCACTGGCAGCCGCGCCGGCACCGGCAAGAGCGGCGGCGAAGGCCGCCGCATGCCGCACACCGCGCGGGCGCGGAAGTTCGTCACCAAGGGCGTGCCGGTACGGTGAGGGTTGGTCGCGCGTCCGATTAGAACTCGTCGGCCAACAATCAATTCAGTTTTCGTCCCCTCTCCCGCTTGCGGGGGAGGGTCAGGGAGGGGGCAATTCCACGGCACAGAACTCGCTACGAGAGCCCCCTCCCCAACCCTCCCCCGCAAGCGGGAGAGGGAGTAGAAAAGCCGTTCGTTCACGCAAATTGAAGCGATAATTCACGGACAAGTCCTTGGCGCTTGCTCGGAAAGGTCCCGGACGTAACGTCATTGAGTGCAATGTCACCGTAATTCAACCTCTCACCGTAATTCCCGTAATTCCTGCAAGTCGAGCGTCGTCGGAGGCATTCCATGAGGCGGTTCGCAGAGTTGGCCATATGGTCGCTGACACTCGCATTTATTGTGGGCGGCATTTCGAACGCGGCGCCTGACGCGTCGGGACGACGTGAGGCGAAAATTGTTTGGAGCCTCGATCATCAGGGCTTGGGCAAATTTTGCTATGACCGCAATCCTGAAATTATTTATTTTAAGTATGACCAATCGACCAACACGACCTCGATGCGGTCGGCATCTCTCGACGGGAACGAGAGGGTCGTCGCCAGATTTACCGGCCCACCCGATGAAAGATCTTTGTCCTGCTCGGACGATGGGGCGACCATTGCGGCTTTCAATGCAGATCAGACAGCCATTTATATCGTCAGGTCCGGCAGGTTATCTGCATATGCGTTTGATCGCCCACTCTTATACTCAGTGCACGGACTGCACTCTTTACTAGGCGGCAGCGGAAAGATAATTGCTCTGCCATCGATGCCGCATCACTTTTATGGGCCTGATATTATTAATGATTTTACGCTGTTTATACAAAAAGACGCCGAGACAGCGTATATTGTGAACAATACGGTGTACGCTAATGACGGAAACCACATATTCGCATATGACTTGATCGATCAGACTTGGGTAAAGCGGAATGCCGCAACGCTGTCAACAGGTTTCGGAGTGAATGAGATTTCCGAGTGTGATGGGCACATAATCGTTTCGTCATCTAACGACGAAATAGCAAAATATTATGTACTTGGACCCTCGGACCGAGATTGGATAAATAAGATAGGTATTACCAAGCTGCTTCGGACCTTTAGCAATGCGGTAGATATCACCGGCGGGTATGGGCACTGCAGTTTCCCGCTGATTAGTCGTGCGGACATTATTAGGCACATCGTAGTTGCCATCGCCGTCGTTGGTAGAGATAATGTGGAAATATTTTCCATTCCGCCCCCCGTGACTTCAATGAGCGGCAACGAAATTCGACTGACCAAGGACGGCTGTTACGCGCTGCTCAACGCATTCAAGCAGGCGCCCGATGTTCCGCAGTTCACCCTACCCAAAGAACTGATGGTGCTACGGCTTGGCTCACCAGCCTGCGGCTGATTACAGCGCCCGGAACATCACCAGCGCGTCGACATATCCCTGCGCCGGGTGGTCGAATGCGAGCGGGAGCCGGCCGACGATCGCAAACCCGAGCGACTGCCAGAGTCCCACGGCGCGTTCGTTGCTGCTCACCACGAAATTGAACTGCATGGCCCGGAAGCCGCGGGCGCGCGCGTGGTCGAGCGAGTGTTCGCACATCCGTCGGGCGACACCTCGTCCGCTCTCGCCGGCTGCGGTCATGTAGCCGCAGTTGCAGACGTGCCTGCCTCCGCCTGCCTGGTTCGCACGGATGAAGTAGGTGCCGACCACCACGCCGTCATCTTCGGCGACGAAGGTCTCGCGGTCGGTTCCCATCCAGTATTGAAGCGCCTGTTCCCGGGTCATGTCGCGATCAAGGGCGTAGGTCTCGCCTGCCGCAATGGTCGGCCCGATGATCGACCATACGGCATCGGCGTCTTCTGGTTCCGCGTGGCGGATCAGCGCCGTCACCGCCCCGCCCCGATCCCCCCGGTCGGCAGCGCCACCACGAACACCGCGCCATGGGGCTCGCCGCGCGCCACCGTCAGGCGGCCGCCGTGAATTTCTACGATCGACCGGCAGATCGACAGGCCCATGCCCATGCCGTGGGACTTGGTCGTGTAGAACGGGTCGAAGATGCGGTCGAAGTCGCCGGGGTCGATGCCGATGCCGGTGTCTTCCACCGCGATCAGCAATGCGCCGGATGCCTCCATGCCGGTCTTCACGCGCAGCACCCGCGCGCGATCGACCACCGCGCTCATGGCGTCGACCGGCATTCATGACGAGGTTCGCGATGACCTGCTGCAGCTGGACGCGATTGACCGCGATCCGCGGCAGCTCGTCGGACAATTCGGTGCGCACCGATATGCCCTGCCCCGCCACTTCGCCGCGAACCAGCCGGAGGACCTCGCGGACGAGCTCGTTCATGTCCTGCGGACCGGCGAGCTGGCCCTCCTTCTTGAACATCGACCGGATGCCGGCGATCACCTGGCCGGCACGGTGGCCGTCGGCGACGATGCGCTTCAAGGCGGCGCGCGCCTCCTCGATATCGGGGGTCGCGTTGCCCAGCCAGCGCAGGCCGGCATTGCCGTTGGAGACGATCGCTCCGAGCGGCTGGTTGACCTCGTGGGCGATCGACGCCGCCATCTCGCCCATCGCCGTCATCTGCATGACCCGCTCCAGGTCGATGCGCGCCTTGCGGAGCGCGTCTTCGGCGCGCCGGCGCTCCTCGGCCGCACGCAGCGCGGTCACGTCATGAGCGAGTTCGCCGGCGAGATTGCCGCGCAGCACCGCCACCGCATGGGTGAGGCAGGTCGCCAGCTCGGCGTAGAAATCGATCGCGCCGTCGTCGAACGCGCCGCGCTCGGCGGTGTAGAGCGTGAGCGCGGCGCGCAGGTCGATGACGCCGGCCTGGTGGCTGTGAGCGACCAGGGGAACCGCGATGCAGGAATCGAATCCGTGCGCGACCGCCGCGGATCGCCACGGAGCCGCCGCCGGGTCGGCCAGGATGTCGTCGATGCGACAGGCCTCCCCGGTCCGTACCGCGATGCCGGCGGGCGCCTGTTCGCCGCCTCCCCACGAAATCCGGACCTGCTTGAGGAACTCGACGCCGTGCCCGGCCCGCGCCACCGCCCGCACGGTCTTGTCGGCGTCGTCTTCGCCGTACCCGACCCAGGCCAGGCGAAGCTCGTCGCCGCTGACCAGGATCTGGCAGATCGACTGCAGCAGCTCTTGCTCGCTGCGGGCCTGAAAGAACATCCGGTTGCAGCGATGGAGCGTCCGCAGCCTCCGGCCCAGCCGGCTGGCGCGTGCGTCCTCATGCCTGGCATTGTCGTTCGACACCGGTGACTTCCCGAACCTGGACCTACGCGACACCGAGCATCCTGGCCGCCAGCGCCGTCCCCGCCACGCGGGAGCTTATCTTCGCGAACGCGGTTTCGCGCGAGCGCGAGGTGTCGTCGCTGAAGGGAGCAAAACCGCAATCGTCGGTGGTGCCGAGCCGCTCCGGGGCGATGTATTCGGCGGCCTCGAGCACGCGGTCCCGGACCTCCTCCGGGCTCTCCACGCGCGCGTCGAGCGGATCGGTGACGCCGACGAAGATGCGTTGCTCGTCCTTGGCATGATCGCGAATTATCCTCAGCGCGAGCCTGCGGTCGCGCTCGCTCGCCAGCTGGAGGTAGAAGTTGCCCGCCGGCAGCCGGAACAGGCTCGGCAGCAGTTCGGCATAGGGAATGTCCGCGCTGTGGGTGGAGCGCCGGTCGCCGCCGGGACAGGAATGCACGCCGATCCGCTTTCGCTCGGCGGCGGAAAAGCGCTCGATCAGCAGGCTGTTCAAATCCACGAAACTCTCGAGGAGGCGCCGCGTCGGGTCGAGCTTCACCGCCAGCCGCCCTTCGGTGAAATCGATCTGGACGACATGGGCGCCTTTCTGCAGGCAGCGGCGAATTTCGCCTTCTTGCTCGTCGAGGAGGTCGTCGAGGAATTCCTGGCGGGAGTAGCCGTCGACGCCGCTTTGCGGATACAGCAAACTCAAGGCGGAAGGCGAAATGATGGCCTGCTTGACCGGCACATGGGCGTAGCGCTGCGCCCGCTCCAGATAGACGTCGGCCGGGGTCCGGTAGCGGAACGGCCCGCCGGTGAGGCGGGGAAACGTCCTGATGTGGCCGTCGGAAAACGACATGGGAATGCCGTTGGGCGCGACATTCCTCAGGCCGGCGATGGCATAGGTCGCAAAGCTCTGCTTGCCCTGCTCGCCGTCGCTGATCACCGGCGATCCCGTCGCCTCCAGGCTCTGGATGGTGGCGCGCACCGCGGCATCGCAAAGCCCGTCCAGTTCCCGCTCGGTGATGCGCCCGTCCTGGAAGGCCTGGATTGCGCCGATCAGCGCGGGCGGCCGCGGAATGCTCCCGATCGGCTCAGTCGGCAATCCCAGGCCTCGGTCAGCGGCGGTCGCCAAAGCGGCCTCACATGGCAACGGTCCACGTTCAGGCCGTGAAGGCTACGCCAATCCGAGATGGAGGTCGAGGTGGCGGAGGTCGGGGCGAAATGGGGACCGATGAGGGAGCAAACGCGGCTCATATGGAACCGCGCAAGCCATTGAGTAGGTATCCCCCGGCAAAGCCGGACGCCTTATGATATGAGCCGCTCAAAGCGGCTGTTGGGGTCGCTGACGCGGCCCCAGTTCTGTGACCCGCCTGGAGGCGGCTCGCAGGATCGCTGACGCGGCCGCGGTTTTGACAGGCCACCTGAAGGCGACGGGTCAGCGCCGGAGGTTCATCTGTTCAAGTCGACCGACTTCTTTTTCCTGGTTTCGGATGTATTCCCGTGTCACCTCTTCTCATCAGCTGCAGCCTGATGAATGGATCGGGATCGGTTCCCCGGTAATAGCCGCGACGCCAGATCGACTGGCAATCGCCCGGCTCGCCCTGCCAGTAAATTCCGCTGCCGGGGCCTCTCGATCGGGGCGGTCCGTTGTCATAGCCCGAGTTTGGGCACCAAGCGGGAACATTGGCCGCTTGAGCCGGGGACCATAGCAATGCTGCAAATGACAATATTGCCGTGGCACCGAAGATGAAAGTCTTCATTGTCACCTCCGTGAAGCCGGACGTGTGAGGCGACCCGCGCCGGCACTATCATTAGATCACTTCGGCGCGCATCGCACCAACGAAAGAACGCGCATTTTCCCGTTCTGATCGCCCGGAACGGCGATGGCAAGCTCGGGGCGCTTGCGGCCGGCGCTCTGCCGTCGCCCGCCTCCACAATAAAGGTTTCGCCGTACCCGGAGGTGCGCAGAACGCCTCATTCCTCCGCGCTCGCCGGCGCCGCGCGGCGGCGCGCAAGGCGGGTCTGGGCGGCGAGGCGGATCGGGGCATTGGCGGCGCCGAAACCGGCATAGCCGCGGCGCTCCACGATCTCGAAAAAGAAGCGCTCCTCGAAGGTCTGGGTATAGACCTGGAGGTATTCGGCGCCGCCATCGCGGTCGTAGAGGATATTGTGCGCCCTGAGATCGTCGAGCCGCTGCGGCGGCAGGTCGGTCTTGGCTTCGAGATCGTCGTAGTAGTTCTCCGGGATGCGCAACAGCCCGACGCCGTTCGCCTCGAGCCGCGCCACCGTCGCGGCGATGTCGTCGGTGGCGAGCGCGATATGCTGCACGCCCGAGCCGAACGCCTCGGTGAGGAAGCGCGAGGACTGGGTGCGCGTCGACTGCGAGGCGTTGAGCGCGATCCGCAAGGCGCCGTCCGGCGACTGCACCACCTGGCTCTTCACCAGCCCGCCGGGATCGAGCACGTCCTGCTCCCGGGTCTTCCGCAGATCGAGGAGCGAGGTGTAGAACAGCACCCAGGTGAGCATCTCCTCGTAGTGCATGGACTGGGAGATGTGATCGACGACGGTGAGGCCGGCACCGGCCGCCGCCTCGCTGGTCGGCACGAATTCGATCTCCCACACCCGGCCGAGCTCGCTCGTTTCGTCGATGAAGTAGACGAGGCTGCCGCCGAGGCCGCGCACCGCCGGGATTTCGAGCTCGCCCGGGCCGACCGCCTGGCGGAACGGCTTGTCGAGCAGGCGCTCGGCGCGGCTGAGCGTCGCCGCCGCATCCTCGACCCGCAGGCCGATCGCGCAGACGCCGGTGCCGTGGGTGATGTTGAAGGCGTGGGCAAAGCCCTCCTTTTCGGTGTTCACCACGATGTTGATGGCGCCCTGCGACCACCGCGTCACCGCCTTCGACTTGTGCACGCCCGGCGCGCGAAGCCGAGCCCGCGCAGCAGCCTCTCGAAGCCCGGCGCCGCGCTCTCGTCGATGGCGAACTCGATGAATTCGGTGCCGCGGCACCGGGAGCGCGGCGGCAGCGGGGCGAGTTCCGGCGGCGCGACGCCGGTGCGCTCGCGCAGCTGGTCGAGCAGGAACAGCAGCGAGCGCTGGCCATCGACCGCGACGCTGCGGGCGGAGCCGGCGCGGAACTGGTCGTTGAAGATTTCGAGCGAGAGCAGGCCGTCGAAGCCGGTCGCCTGCAGCGCCTCCATGAAATCGAGCAGCGGCAACTCCCCCTGGCCGGGGAAATTGCGGAAGTGCCGGCTCCACGACAGCGAATCCATGTCGAGGAGCGGCGCGTCGGCCAGCTGCACCAGGAAGATGCGGTCGCGCGGAATGGCGCCGATCGGCTTGAGATCGGTCTTGCGGGCGAAGATGTGGAAGGTGTCGAGCACGAGCCCGATCGCCGGATGGTCGGCGCGGCGCACCGCCTCCCAGGCGTCGCGGTAGTCGTTGATGTGACGCCCCCAGGCGAGCGCCTCGAAGCCGACGCGCATGCCGCGGCGGCCGGCGCGCTCGCCGAGCGCATGGAGATCGGCCGCGGCGCGATCGATGCCGCCGAGGCTCTGCGGCGACACGTTGGAGCAGACCAGCAGCAGGTCGCAGCCGAGCTCGCCCATCAGGTCGAACTTGCGCTCGGCACGGGCGAAAATGCGCTCGCGGCTGTCCGGCGGCATGCCCTCGAAGTCGCGAAACGGCTGGAAGGTGATGATCTCGAGCCCGAGATCGGCAACCCGCCGGCGCACGTCGGCGGGCGTGCCGTCGAACGAGAGCAGGTCGGTCTCGAAAATCTCGACCCCCTTGAAGCCGGCTGCGGCGATGGCTTCGAGCTTCTCGGTCAGATCGCCGCTGAGCGAAACGGTTGCGATCGACAGTTTCATGGTTGCTCCCGCGGGGCACGTTTCGGGCCAAGTGGGGCCAAAGTGGTCCGACCCGCCTGCCTGGGCACCGCCGTCGGAAACCGGACCCTACCATGCCGCCGAATTCGCGGCTTCCCGATGACCGCGCCGCCCGCTAAGATGACGCCTGCTCGAAGGTGCCGCAAACCCATCGATTCAACGGACCTCGAGCCAAAGCCGACAGGACCGCCGGTCGTATCCGGCATGCACTCCGGGCGGGCCCGGAACGTCAATTCCACTGGGAGGACAACCATGAAGCATGCATTCAGGCTGACATTGATGGCGGGCATCGCCGCCGGCGCGACGATGTTGGCATCGGGCGACCGGGGCTACGCCCAGGGCGCCGATCCCAATGCGGCGCCCAATCCGTACAAGATGCAGGACGGCTGGGCGCAGCTTCCGCAGGGCCGCAAATTCGGCGCGGCCATCAAGGTCCAGGTCGACCACAGCGACGGCAAGAGCATCTGGGTGTTCGACCGCTGCGCTTCGAACGACTGCGGCAATTCCACCCTGGCACCGATCCAGAAGTTCGATGCCTCCGGCAAGTTCCTGACGGCGTTCGGCGGCGGCATGTTCAACCAGCCGCACGGCTTCTATGTCGACCGCGACGGCAATGTCTGGGTGGCCGACGAGCGGGCGAAGAACGGCAAGGGCGCCGTCGTCGTCAAGTTCAGCCCGGAAGGCAAGGTGCTGATGACGCTCGGCAAGGCCGGCATGCCCGGCAATGGCCCCGAACTGCTGGACGGGCCGAGCGGCGTCGTGGTTGCGCCCAATGGCGACATCTATGTCGCCGACGGACATGGCGGCACCAGCAACGACCGCATCGTGAAGTTCTCCAAGGACGGCAAGTTCATCACCGCCTGGGGCAAGCACGGCAAGGCGGCCGGCGAATTCGACACGCCCCACGGCATCGCGCTCGATTCCGCCGGACGGGTCTATGTCGCCGACCGCGCCAACAACCGCGTCCAGGTTTTCGAGCCGGACGGCAAGTTCGTCGCGGAGTGGAAGCAATTCGGCCGCCCGAGCGACGTCGCCATCGACAAGAACGACAACATCTACGTGGCGGATTCCCAATCGACACCGGCCAACAATCCCGGCTTCAAGCAGGGCATCCGGATCGGCAATGCCAAGGACGGCAAGGTCTCGGCCTTCATTCCCGAACCCTCCCCCGAGATCGCCGCGCCGGAAGGCGTGGGCGTCGACGATGCCGGCAACGTCTATGGCGGCTGGACCGGCAAGATGGCCGTGCGCCGGTTCGTGAAAGGCTGATCAAACGACGCTCGGAGCGCAGTCCCGTCCGATGGAACGGAATTGCGCTCCGGTTCCCCCCTCCCGCGAAACGCTCGAACGGGAGGGGCCGGGATGGGACCGAGCGGTGGCGGCCCTGAAACAAACCCGAATTGCGCAGCAACGAAAGCGGGTAGCAGACGATGTCCAGCCTCGCCGATCCCCTCGTCGTCTTCGTCATGGTCGTGCTGATCGGCATCGTGGCCGGATTGCTGGCGCAGCGGTTTTTTCGGTCGTCGTGGATCTCGCAGCAGATCGCCGGCCGCCATCGCGGCACCGTGACGAGCGCGCTGGTGGGGATCGCGGGGTCCTTTCTCGGGTTTCACCTCGGCGCGATCTCGAAATTGGCGGGCAGCGGCATTGCCTCCCTGGTCGCCGCGGCCATCGGCGCCGTCGTGGTGCTGTGGGGTTGGAAGGCGCTCAAGCTGTGAGCATTTGGCGCGTCGGCGGCGTCTTTCGTTCACGTTGACACGCACACGCTCGCGTCAAAACTTCTCAAGTTCCGGGAAAGGCCGGTAAAGAGCCCCATCGCACATTTCACGGCTCGCATCTACGATCTGGGTCAGCTGGCCTTGGTAATAGAAGGCGGCATATTCCTTGTTCCCTTGATATTGTCCCTGCGCGTCCTTGGCGTCGAACCGAATGCAGATGATGTAGCGAGTGAACGCGCCACGAGGCTTCAAGGCCGGCTCGGCGATGTATGCGTCGCGTATGCCCTTGAGACTATCGAGCTGGACGGCGAGGCGTCCCACGATCTTGGGCTTGTAGTCGGTGGGAAGAATGTTCTCCTCGATCTTGGTATCTTGCGCTGCACAGGCCCCAAGCGTAATGGCCAGCAGCGCCGCCGGCCAGCCGTTTCCTGTCCGCGCCCGAGCTTTGCCTCCGGTCATGATCGCGAGCACTCCGCGCTCGCATTCTACATACGGAGCGACGCGCGGAGAAGTCCGGAGCCGGGCAATTACCGTAGCGGGGCATTTGTCCGCCTTTTGTAGCGCGCGGATTGCCCGCTATGTCCGCCGCTGGGAGCCGACCCGGATTCGATGTAGTATCCCGATCGCGTCCGTGCCCTCGCCCGCCCTTCCGATCCGGGCCGTCACAGCTCGCCGTGCCGTACACAGGGGAAATCACGCCATGAAACCGGAAAACCAAGCCGCCGACGGGCTGACCCGGAAAGGCGACGCGCGCAGGACATTTCTCGTGCGAACGGCAGGCGGGATGGCGACGCTCGCAGCCGGCGGATTGATCGCTGCGGGGAAGCTGGCTTCCGCGGCGGAGCCGGCAGGCGCTGGCGCGCCCCTGTTCGCCTATGTCGGATGCTTCACCACCGCGCAACGCAAGGCGCAGGGGAAAGGCATCAGCGTGTACCGGATCGATCCGGACGGCGCCTGGACGCTGCTGCAGACGCTCGAGACGGTGCCGAACCCGCAATTCATCGCCTTCGATCGCCAGCAGCGTTTCCTCTATTCCATACACGGCGACGGTTCGGAGGCTTGCGCCTACGCGATCGACAAGCCGAGCGGCCGGATCCGGTTCCTGAACAAGCAGCCGACCAGCGGCAACAACTCGACACACCTGACGCCGGACCCGAGCAACCGTTACCTCGTGATCGGCAATGGCCCGGGGGTGGCGGTGTTCCCGTTCGATCCGGACGGATCGCTGGCGCCGTTCAGCGACATGGTCCCGGCGGGCGGCGAAATCGGCCCGCACCGCAATCAAACCGGTGCCGGCCCGCATCCCCATTACGTTTCATTCGATCCGAGCGGCCGTTTTCTCGTCGCTCCCGACCGCGGCGTCGATCGCATCCACATCTATCGCCTGGACGCATCGACCGGCAGGCTCACCGCCAACGATCCCGGGTTCGCCAGGACTCGCCCAGGAGCCGGCCCCCGCCACCTCGCCTTCCACCCCGCCAAGCCCTGGGCCTATGTGTGCGACGAACTGGATTCCACTGTCACCGCCTATGCCTGGGATTCCGAGCGGGGCGCGTTGAAAGCGCTGCAGGTGATCCCGACGCTGCCGGAGTCATTCATAGGCAAGAGCGAACCCGCCGAAATCCAGGTCGCCCCCTCGGGTCGCTTCGTCTATGTCTCGAACCGCGGCCATGACAGCATCGTCAGCTACAGCGTCGATCCCGCCACCGGGATGCTGGCGCCGCTGGCTTGGGAGCCGACACAGGGGCATACGCCGCGCTTCTTTACCCTCGATCCCACCGGCGGCCTGCTCTACGCGGCAAACCTGGAGAGCCACAACATCGTCGCCTTCCGGGTCGACCAGACCTCCGGCAAGCTGACGCCGACCGGCCTGGTGGTGCCGACGGGGAGTCCGTCCTGCATCATCTTCGCCCGCGCCTGACGCCGGCGGAAATGCTGCGTGCCCGCACGGCACGACGATCGCGGCACGGCCGTGCCGTCACGCCGGCGGGCGCTGATCGCGAGCGAAACGGCTCCGTTCGCGCCGCTGCGTTCCATTTTTCGATGTACGAATTCGCGGATTTGTCTAGCGGTCGACGACGGGCGCATTGTGCGCGCGAAACAGGTCGTTCAGCGCGTCGGCCAGAAGCGATTGGATGTCCTTGCCGGTCCGCGCCTGCACCAGCCTGAGGGACGATTTGAAATCGGGATGAAGATAGGCGCCGATATGAATCAAACCTTCGCGGCTGGGTGCTTTGGCCGGCGCCGGCCGAGATGCGGCGGTCCCCGGCGCTGCGGGGGCCGCTATAGCTGCCGGAGATGCGGGTGCCGGTGGCGCGGACGATGCCGAGGCGCGCCCGCTGGCACGCAGCAGTTGCGCCTGAATTTCCGCCATCTTCGACGCCATCATTGCCGCCAATTGTTCACGAGTTCACGGGTGGAATCGAACAGGCGATCCAGTTCAGCCTCGCGCCTCGTCAGACTGTTCAAAATCCGAACATCCTTTCTCGAGTTCACAATTTCACTTGTGAACTCGAACAGCCGCTTGAGTTCGTCCGCCGCCTTGCCTTCGGCATCGAGTTCCTGCGGCGATTGGCCGGATGTGGGTGCCTCGGCATAGGCGCTGCGTTGACAGATGTGGATGGGACACACGTTCAATTCGAACAGGTCCTTGATAGAGCCCTGGGTGTCGGTGATGCCGCGCGGTCCGGCGGACGGGTGCACGCAATTGAGGAGCACAAATGCCGACGGGCTGCCCGCAAGCCTGAGCATATCGCTTACTTCCGGCAGCGTCTCGATCTCGAGAATCGATGTTCGGGTCGGAATGAGTACGAGGTCTGAACACCGCGCCGCGCTGAGGGCGGAATTGTCCTTGCGTCCGGCGGTGTCGATGAACACGAAATCCACACCGCCGGACCTCGCGGTTTCCATGGTCTGCTTCAAGCGGGGTACCTGGGCCGGAACGACCGCCGGATTTTCGTCGGCGCGGCGGTCCTTCCACTTGGCGGCGGACGCCTGCGGGTCGAGGTCGACGATCGCGGTGGCGTATCCGGCACGAGCGGCCGCGACCGCCAGTCCCAATGCGACCGTGGTTTTGCCGGTGCCGCCCTTCTGCCCGATCAGCGAAATTGTGAACATGTGAATTTGGGAGTTCGTGAGCTTCGGAACATTTTCAAAACCCAGACCAGCTGTAGAGCCGATTCGTGCGGCGTGAACAAGGCGAGTGACGCCCACGAACGGGGCAATCGGGCGAAAAGTCCGTGGCAATGAACTGGCGTGCATTCCCCCGTCGGCCATGTCCACCCCTCGGAAAATGTCCACCCCTCGGAAAATCCGCCTCAAATCCCCCTGGCCGGCGCGGCACCATCTTCGCGTTCGACTCAGCGCGCCCGGTCACCCGGGCCTGGTGCGACGGTCCGAGATTTTTCCCTTGTGTGAACCAGTTCACACCCCCGCGGACCAACTGCCGCGATTGTGGAGATCGCCTGGTTCGGGCGCTTGATACTCGAGCGATGGGAGGACCTGATGGAAATGAACGATCAATCCACGGCTACACCCGATGACGGCGTCATCGGCACTTTGGACGCATGGCCCAAAATTGCGGCGGCGCCGCAGGTGGCGGAATACATCCGCGAAATGACGGCCGAACTGACCCGGATGGCCAATTCGGCGAATTGCCTGTCCCTGAGTTATCTCCTCGCGATCACCAACCTGGAAGCCAGGAAGCTGGCCCAGAAGGGCGGCTGCGGACTGCCGACGCAGTAAAGAACCTATCCGCGAATTATCGCTTCAAATCGCGCGATTGAACGGCTCTCACTCCCTCCCCCCGCTTGTGGATCGCTTGCGGGGGAGGGAATGAAAATCGAATGGATCGTTGGCGGACAGGCCCTTAGGGCATTTGCTCGGCGGCATGGACGGCATCGACGCAGAACGGTGTCTGCGGCGCCCGCCGCCCTCTCTTTCGCCGGCGCGGCGTGTCTGATATCAGAACGGCTCCGCCCCCGAGGAGCCCCGCATGAAGAAGACCTACCGCGTTGCCGTCATCCCCGGAGACGGGATCGGCAAGGAGGTGGTGCCGGAGGGCGTGCGGGCGCTCGAACAGGCGGCCAGGAAGCATGGCTTTGCGCTCGAACTCGACTGGTTCGACTTCGCCAATGTCGAGTATTACGAGAAGCACGGCCGCATGATGCCGGAGGACTGGAAGAGCCGGATCGGGTCCCATGATGCGATCTTCTTCGGGGCGGTCGGCTGGCCGGCGAAGGTTCCGGACCATGTTTCGCTGTGGGGCTCGCTGGTGCTGTGGCGGCGCGAGTTCGACCAGTACGTCAACCTGCGGCCGGTGCGGCTGATGCCGGGGGTGGCGTGCCCGCTCGCCAACCGCAAGCCCGGCGACATCGACTTCTTCGTGGTGCGCGAGAACACCGAGGGCGAATACTCCAATGCGGGCGGCCGCATGTTCGCCGGCACCGACCGGGAATTCGTGGTGCAGGAGACCTTCCTGACCCGGACCGGCACCGACCGGGTGCTGAAATTCGCCTTCGAACTCGCCCAGAGCCGCCCGCGCAAGCATTTGACCTCGGCCACCAAGTCGAACGGCATCTCGATCACCATGCCGTACTGGGACGAGCGGGTGGAAGCGATGGCCAAAGGGTTCCCCGACGTGCGCTGGGACAAGTACCACATCGACATCCTCACCGCCCATTTCGTGCTGCATCCCGACTGGTTCGACGTGGTGGTCGGATCGAACCTGTTCGGCGACATCCTGTCGGACCTCGGCCCGGCCTGCACCGGGACCATCGGCATTGCCCCGAGCGGCAACATCAACCCCGAACGCAAATTTCCCTCGGTGTTCGAGCCGGTGCACGGCTCGGCGCCGGATATCGCCGGCCAGGGCATCGCCAATCCGATCGGCCAGATCTGGTCCGGCGCCATGATGCTGGAGCATCTGGGGGAGCAGGAAGCCGCCGGCGCCATCGTTCATGCCATCGAGCGCGTGCTCGGCGAAAAGACGCTGCGCACCCGCGATCTCGGCGGCAATGCGGATACGGTTGCCTGCGGCAAGTCGGTCGCCGACGCGATCGATTGAGAACCTGAATGGTGCGGGCGGCCGCTCGCGGAGCAAACGGCCGACGCTTTCGCCGCAAGGGGCGCGCGCGTTCTGCCGCGCCCTCCCTTGCCGATCCGACCGAGGAGCACGACGTGGCGAACATCGACCTGCGCAACTGGATCAGCGCCATCACCACGGCCGGCGAGCTCAAGGTCATCACCGGGGCCGAACCGCGGCAGGAAATCGGCGGCATCGTCGACCTCTACCAGCGGCGGATGGGCAACCCCGCGGTCATGTTCGACGACATCCCCGGCTTTCCGCGCGGCCATCGGGTGCTCGCCAACATCCTCACCTCGGTGAAGCGGATCAACATCGCCCTCGGCCTGCCGCCACAAGGTTCGGAGATGGAGTTGATCCGCTGGTGGCGCAACTACATGCGCGATGCGCCGACGTTTCCGCCGAAACAGGTCAATGGCGGCCCGCTGCTGGAGAACGTCAGCGCAGGCAATGACGTCGACATCGGGAACATCCCGACCCCGGTCTGGCACGAGCAGGACGGCGGCCCCTTCATCGGCACCGCCTGCATGGTGGTGATGAAGGATCCGGATTCCGGCTGGATCAATTACGGCGCCTACCGGGTCCAGAGCCAGGGGCCTGCCGTGGCGACGGTGATGATGTCGCCGGGCAAGCACGGCCGCATCATCATGGGCAAGTATCACGCCCGCAACGAGCCCTGCCCGGTCGCGGTGGTGGCCGGCATGCATCCGGCGCTGTTCATGCTGGCGGGCCTGGAAATCCCCTATGGCAAGAGCGAGTTCGAGGCGGCCGGCGGCATTCTCGGCGAGCCCGTCGAGGTCTTCAACATGCCGCGGACCGGGCTGCCGGTGCCGGCCAATGCGGAGATCGCCTTCGAAGGACATATCCATCCCGGAGATGAACTCCAGGAAGGCCCGCTCGGCGAATGGACCGGCTATTATGCCGGCGGCACCCGCCCCGAGCCGGCGATCCGCATCGCCACCTTCATGCACCGCGACGACCCGATCCTGGTCGGTGCGATTCCCGCGGTGCCGCCCAACGACAACACCTTCTATCTCGGCACCTACCGCTGCGGCGCGGTGTGGAACCAGCTCGAAGCCGCCGGAGTGCCGGAGATCAAGGGCGTGTGGGCCCACGAGGCCGGCGGCAGCCGGTTCTGGCTCACGGTGTCGATCAGGCAGCTCTATGGCGGCCACGCCAAGCAGGCCGGCCTCGTCGCCTCGCAATGCCACGCCGGCGCCTACTCCAACCGCTGGACCATCGTGGTCGACGACGACATCGATCCCACTGACATCAACGACGTGATCTGGGCGATGTGCACGCGCTGCGATCCGCGCGACGACGTCGACATCATCCGGGGCTGCTGGAGCACCCACCTCGACCCCATGTGCTACGACAGCGAAACCGACCGCCGCAACGCCCGGGTGGTCATCGACGCCTGCAGGCCGTTTGCGCGCCGCGACACCTTCCCGATCGTGGCGCGATCGAGCAAGGAACTCGACGCCCGTATCCAGGCGAAATGGGGCGCGGACCTGCCGAAAGGGTCCTGATCGGCGGGCGCATTGTGTTCATTTAACCCCGGCACAGCGGAAACTTTATTGGTCGGCCCTTCCCAAGGCTGCCTTGTGCGGCGCCGATTAACCCTTACGTAAAGGTTTCAAGCTCATTGCCATGCGGGGATGCGCCCCGCATTTAATCAGGCCGAACGGCCCCGACGATCGCTCAGGGCAAGTCGAGGGGCCGCACGCATTGCCCGAAAGGATCCATGCCATGGCAGCAAACGCCGAATTCCAGAAGGTCGCCAACGCACCCCAGGCTCTCCGCGAGGTCGCGGAAAAAGGCGCCGCACAGGCGAAAGAGACTTTCGAAAAGATCACTGCCGCCGCCGGCGAGGCCACTCATGTCATGAAGGACACCTATGCGACGAGCCTCAAGGGCGCCCACGACTACAGCGCCAAGGTCCTCGAATTCGCCCACATCAACACCAACTCGGCGTTCGAATATGCGCGGCAATTGTCGGCCGTGAAATCGCCGACCGAATTCTTCGCGCTCTCCAACACGCATCTGCGCCAGCAATTCGAGACGCTTTCCAAGCAGGCGCAGGAACTCGCCGCTATCGCTCAGAAGATGACGGCGGCGGCGACCGAATCGATCAAGACCGGCATGCATAAGGCCGTGTGATCAGCGTTTCGGTTGGTCCGAGCATGATCCGAAAGATTGCAGCCTTTCGGAACATCTCATCATCGATTGTACCCTGGGGCTCCGAATCACCCGCGATATCACCATGATCAGATCGGCCTGACCGACGACGGGGTCGCGGGTTCGCGGGGTTGCCACACCGGGACGCAGACCCGGCGGCCGGACGGCGTCACCTCGACCTCGACCGCGGTGCGGTACAGCACCGACAGCGCCTCGGCCGTCACGATCTCGCGGGTCTTGCCGGCTGCTTTCAGACCACCCTCGGCGATGATCGCGACGCGGGTCGCGACCATCAGCGCATGGTCGGGATCGTGGGTCGACAGCACGATGCCATAGCCTTCGGCGGCAAGCTCGCGAATCCGCGCCAGCACCATGGCCTGGTTGCCGAAATCGAGGCTCGCGGTAGGCTCGTCCATCACCAGGAACGGCGCCCCCTGGGTCAGCGCCCGGGCGATCAGAACCAGTTGGCGCTGGCCGCCGGAAATCTGCGTATAGTCTTCGAAGGCGAGTTCGCCGATGCCGAGGCTCTTGAGCTTGTCGAGCGCGGTCCGCCGGTCCTCGCTGCCCGGGCTTGCGAACGACCTCAGCCTGGCGGTGCGCCCCATCAGCACGATGTCGAGCACCGAATAGGAGAATTCGGTGACGTGGGCCTGGGGCACATAGGCGAGACGCTGGGCGATGTCGTAGGGCTTGAGGAATTCGAGTTTCACGCCGTCGATCGCGACGGTGCCGGCGAGCGGCGGCTGCAACCCCAGCAAAGTGCGAAACAAGGTGGTCTTTCCGGCGCCGTTCGGCCCGAGCAGGCACAGCACCTCGCCGGGCACGACCGTCAAGGAAATGCCGCTGCCGACCACGCGATTGCCGTAGCCGATGGAAAGGTCCCTGGCGGTCAATCGCATCGGGTCAACCCCAGCTGCGGCGGCCGCGCGACAGCAGCCACAGGAAGAAAGGCGCACCGAGCATCGCCGTGAGGATACCGACCGGTGTTTCGACGCGGGCGAGGCCGCGCGCCAGCGTGTCGACGATCAGCAGGAAGGTGGATCCGAGCAGCATCGACGCCGGCAGCATCCGGTTGAAATTGGGTCCGACCAACATGCGCGCCACGTGCGGCATCATCAGGCCGATCCAGCCGATGACGCCGGAAATCGCGACCACGCTCGCCGTCATCAGGGTGGCGGCCGCGATGACGACGGCGCGCAGGCGACCGACATCGACCCCGAGCGCCCGCGCCTCGTCATCGCCGAGCGACAATACGCCGATCGGCCAGCGGTGCAGGACGAGCGGCACGAAGCCGAGCAGGACCAGCGGCGCGACAATGGCGAGATCGGAAAGTTTTATTCCTGCGAGGCTGCCGAGCAGCCAGAAGGTGATGGCAGGAAGCTGGTCATAGGGATCGGAAAGGATCTTCACCAGCGAGATGCAGGCGCCCGCGAACGCGCCGACGACGACGCCCGACAGCACCAGCACGAGGGTGCGGTCGTGGCCGCGTAGCGACGACGAGATGAGATAGACCAGCAGCACGGTCGCAATGCCGCCGAGGAAGGCGAACGCCTCGATGCCGAGGACCGACAGGGACAGCAGTATGCCGACCACCGCGCCGAGCCCCGACCCGGTCGCGACCCCGAGGATGTCGGGGGACACCAGCGGATTGCGGAACAGGGTCTGGTAGGCCGAGCCGGCGCCGGACAGCGCCGCTCCGACGAGGATGTCGGCGGCGACCCGGGGCAGCCGCACCCGCATGAACACGATCTCGCCCGAGGTGACCGCTCCCACGTCGTCGCCGCGCAGGCGATTTACCGCCCGCACGACATCCTCCCATCGGAGTGGAAACGGCCCGTAGGCGAGCGCGATCATGATGGCGCCCGCCAGCACCACGATCAGCATGAGAAAAACCAGAAAGCGCGTCAGCATCAGCGACCGCGGCCCCCGGGCTGCGCTCCCGCAAGGACGCGATCGAGCGCGGCATCGTCGGGCTCGATCTGGTAGAACAACTTGAAGAACTCGCGCGTCGTCGTGCGTATGTCTTCCGGGAAGCGGTCGGGATAGAGCAGCCGCGCAATCCACCGCAATCCGATGTAGCGGTTGATCGCGGGCGGCGCATCGATCCAGCCGAACGGAAGCCGCGGCGCCAGATGGACCCGCTTGGCCGCCACCGCCGGCACCGTCGCCCACAAGGGATTGGTCGCATAGCCGGCAAAGAAGGTGGCGTCCCAGGTGACGATGGTATCGGGCGCCCAGGCGATCACCTGCTCCATCGAGACATTGGCAATGCCGCCCCGCAGGGCGCCCCGCGCCGCCACATTGATACCCCCGGCGCGCTCGATGATTTCGGTATTGATCGATCCGGTGAGCCCGGTCTCCAGGCCGTTCGCCTCGCGGGCGAGATAGACGCGGTGGCGCGCCGCCGGCGGCAGATCCATCAGGCGCTCGTCCACCAGTTCCTCGGTCTCCTCGATATAGCGGGCGATCAGGTCGGCGCGCTCTTTCACCCCGAGCGCCGTTCCGAGCACGCGCACCGAGTCGGCGGCGCGGTCCAGCCGGCCGTCGAACAGCAGATATGGCACCCCGGTCTGGTCCTGCACGCGAGCGGCCAGCGAGGCAAAGGTCGCGGTCACGGAGCCGAAGTCGAAAATGACGTCGGGCTTGGCCTGCAGCACCACCTCGATATTGGCGGTGTCGCCGCGCCCGGTCAGCCGGCCGAGCTCGGGCAGGTTGCGCACCGCCGGCAACAGGAACTCGCCGCTCATTGGGACGGGGAGCGACCGGCCATCCGATCATCTTTTCCGGCGCCAGCACATAAAGCACCACCGCGGCCGGCGGACCGGCGGCCATGACGCGCCCGACGTGGTCGGGAACCGTGACGATGCGGCCGGACGCATCTTCGATCTGGGCCGCCGACGCCGGCCAGGAGAGTAGGGAAAGGACAGCGAAAATAATTAGTTGCCACATGGTCCGAAGTCTCTATCACATGGTGGCCAAAATCCGAATGACAGGGAGGATATCCTGCATTTTCCCGGCGCGACAGGGCCCGCCTTCTCCGGTAATGAAATCGGCATGGACCTGATCACCACGACCGCGGACCTGGCGGCCGCATGCGAGCGCATGTCGCGCCACCCCTTCGTCACCGTCGATACCGAATTCCTGCGCGAGACCACCTATTACCCGCTGCTGTGCGTCGCCCAGATGGCGACCACCGACGAAGCCGTGGTGATCGACGCCCTGGCGAGTGACCTGAGCTTCGACCCGTTCTTCGAATTGATGGCGAACGAGCAAGTGACCAAGGTGTTCCACGCCGCCCGCCAGGACATCGAGATCGTGTGGCACCGGGCCAAGCTCATCCCGCGCCCGATCTTTGATACCCAGGTCGCGGCGATGGTGCTCGGCTACGGCGATTCGATCTCGTACGATCAGCTGGTGCAGCGGATCACCGGCGACATGCTCGACAAGTCGCACCGCTTCACCGACTGGTCGCGCCGTCCGCTCAGCGCGGCGCAAGTCACCTATGCGATCTCCGACGTGACCCATCTGCGCGACGTGTTCCTGTCGCTTTCGGCGGACCTGCACAAGCGCGGGCGCACCCAATGGGTCGACGAGGAGATGGAGGTCCTGACCTCGCCCGAGACCTACCGCATGGAGCCCGAGACCGCGTGGGAGCGCCTGAAGACGCGGGTGCGAAAGCCGCGCGAGCTCGCCGTGCTGATCGAGGTCGCCGCCTGGCGCGAGCGCGAGGCGCAGTCGCGCGACGTGCCGCGCGGGCGGGTGCTCAAGGACGATGCTCTCGGCGACATCGCGACCCACGCGCCGACCACGCCGGAACGCCTGGGCGCGCTACGTTCGCTGCCACGGGGCTTCGAGCGGTCGAAATGGGGCGCGGATATCCTCGATGCGGTCAAGCGCGGGCTGGCGCGCGACCCCGCCGGCCTGCCGCCGCTCGACCGTCCGCGCCAGAACGCCAATGGCTCCGCCACGGTGGAATTGCTGAAGGTGCTGCTGCGCATGACCTCGGAGCGCCACGCCGTGGCCGCCAAGGTGATCGCAACGGTCGACGATCTCGAGCGGATCGCCGCCGACGACCGCGCCGACGTCGCCGCGCTGCGCGGCTGGCGCCGGGAATTGTTCGGCGACCGGGCGATCGCGCTCAAGCGCGGCCAGATCTCGCTCGCGGTCGAGAAGGGGCGCGTCGTGGTGGTGGAGCGGGAGTAGCGCCCAGCTTGCGGCAGCCCCCGGGGCGGCACGCCTTGATGCTGCCGAAACGCCCTACGACGGGCCGGCGATCACTTCCTCGCGGGGCTAGCTTCGATCACGACCTTGCGAGCCGTCACCCGGCTACGGCTTCCATGACTTCCTTCGGTCTGCGTTGAATGGCGCGCAGGTACGCGGCGGCAGGGGCATCCGGGTAGCGCCTTCCCTGCTCCCAGTTTTTCAGCGTCGCAAGCGGAATACGGTACAGTGCTGCGAAGCGGTATTGCGACATATGCAAGGCTTTGCGGATCGCCCTCACGTCCGGACACTCGACAGCCGTCACTCGCATTCCCCGCACCTTGCGGCCGCCGGCATGCGCCGCCGCCTGCTTCATGCTGGCGATCAATTCGCTGCCGAACTTGCTCATGGCCTTCGTCCTAATTGCACTCATTTTTCTCTTTGCCGGCGGCCCTCCGTTTCAGCACTGCAGCTAATTGGCGAACCGCACGTTTTTCGTCAGCCGACAAGTCCTTCTTCCTTGCCTTCGCGTAGACCACCAGCAGGTACAGTGGCCGATCGGGGGCATGAAAGAAATAAATCACCCGCGCCCCGCCGCGCTTGCCAGCGCCTTCCCTGCCCAGCGGACCTTTCGAATGCCGCCCGTCTCGGGAATCACATCGCCCGCCCCGGGATTGCTGGCGATGTAGCCGACGAACTCATCGTGTTCCTGGCGGCTCCAGACTTTTTCAGCTTGACGCAAGAATAGTGGTGTCTCCGCCACGGTGATGAGCCTCATTGCCATCTCGATCATATACGCCAATGGCGTCCAAAACGCCTGACGCGCATGGCGTCCCGGCCCGTAGTGTCGCAACCTGAACCTGACGCGTTCTCAATCCGTCACGATCACCGGTTCCCGCCCCACCAGGCGGGCCAGCTGCCGCAGGCGGGCGAAGATTCGCTCGCCGGCGAGATCGCGGTGCTTTCCGCGCAGCTTCAGCTTGAGCTTGCCGCGTTCCACCACCAGGGGCGCCTCCGGCAGCACCGCGGGCATTGCCCCGGACACGAGATACGCGACCCGCATCGCCGCCCCGAGCACCCGGGCGCGGTCGATCATGCGGGCGGTGGCGAGTTCGCGCACGTGGGGCGACAATTCGTCGTCGGCAAGGCCGACATGGCGGAAGAACACCGCGAGCGCCATGAAAGCGCGGCCGGGATGGTCGACGCCCACGAAGGCGGCATGGGAGATGATGTTGAGGGATTGCTCGCCGCGGTAGTCCGGATGGGCGCGCCAGCCGATGTCGGCCAGCAGGCACGCGGCCCGGCGCAGCCGCTTCTCTTCCGCGGTCTCGTCGATGCCGGAGGTCGCCATGAACTCATCGGTCCATGTCGCCAGTTCCTCGCCATGCTCCGGCGAGCGCGACCGCAGCACGTTGAGTTCCTGCGATGCCGCGATCAGCGCGTCGCGCTTCTTCTCCTTTTCCGACAGCAGCGAATACAACAGCCCTTCGCGCACGCCCAGGGCCGACACCACGATCCGACGCGGCCGCGCCCGGCGCACGATGTTTTCCAGCACCAGCGCCGCATAGGAGAGCAAGGGACGGCGCGCCGAGGTGACCATTTCGATCTTGGACAGGGTCTCCGGATCGACCCGGCGCACCAGGCTGGAGAATTCGAGCGCCTCGGCGGCGGGGATCACATAGCCGTGCATGACGTGGAGCGGATATCCGGTCTGCCACATGTGCAGTCGCGTCAGCGACCGCCAGGTGCCGCCGACCGCGTAGAAGTCGCGCCCGCGTCCGGCCTTGAGGAGACCGACGCCGGCGAGAGCTTCCCTGGTGATCTTTTCTGCCTTGGCGAGCGATTTCGAGGACAGATCCTGCAGAGCGAGGCCGCCGAGCGGCAACGTCACCCCGGATTTCGTCCGCGTGCTGCGGACATCGGTGAGTTCGAGCGAGCCACCGCCGAGATCGCCGACGATGCCGTCGGGCTTGTGGAAGCCGGATATGATGCCCAGCGCCGAGAGCTCCGCCTCGCGCCGTCCCGACAGGATGGTGATCGGGATCCCGCACGCCTTCTCGGCCCGGGCGATGAACGCGCGCCCGTTGCGGGCGTCGCGGCACGCAGCGGTGGCGATCGCCCACAGCCTGCCGACCCGCATGGCATGGCACAGCGCGCGGAAACGCAACAGCGCCGCCAGGGCCTTGTCGACGGCGTCGTCGGCCAGCAGCCCGGTGGACAGCACCTCGCGGCCGAGGCCGGCGAGAACCTTTTCGTTGAAGATCGGCGTCAGGCTGCGGGTGAGCCCCTCATAGACCACGAGGCGCACCGAATTCGAACCGATGTCGATGACGGCGACCGGCGGTCCATTGTCGATACGGCCCTGGGCGACGATCTTGCCGCGACGGCGGTTCATCTCATTCAAGGTCACGACGCCGCGTCAGGCTGCGGGGCGAGGATTCCTTGAGGGATTCTCCGCGTCCCGACAGGCTCGGATTGGTCATGAAATATTTGTGCGCATTGAAGGGCTCTTCGCCGGGCGCGACCTTGATCCGGACCGACGTCCCGTCGGGCAAGAGCGTCCAGCTTTGCTCGTTGTCCTTGAGATTGGCGATCATGATCTGATCGAGCACCTGCTGATGGACGGTGGCATTGAGAATCGGGCACAGCGCTTCGACGCGGCGCTCGAGATTGCGCGGCATCATGTCGGCCGATGAGATGTAGACGGCAGCCTTGGGATGCGGCAGCCCGTGGCCGCCGCCGAAGCAGTAGATGCGGCCGTGCTCGAGGAAGCGGCCGACGATCGACTTGACCCGGATGTTTTCCGAGAGGCCCGGCGACGCCCGGCCGCAGGCAGCAGATGCCGCGCACGACGAGCTCGATCGCGACACGCCGCCTGCGGACGCCTCGTAGAGCGCGTCGATGATCTCGGGATCGACCAGCGAATTCATCTTCATCCAGATCGCCGCCGGCCGCCCCGCCTTGGCATGGGCGATCTCGGCGGCGATGTGGTCGAGGATGCGCTTCTTGAGGCCGATCGGCGACACCGACATCCGCTCGAGATCGGCCGGCTCGGCATAGCCGGTGATGAAGTTGAAGATGCGGGCGACGTCGCGACCGATCGCCGGATCGGCGGTGAAAAAGGACAGGTCGGTATAGATGCGCGCGGTCACCGGATGATAGTTGCCGGTGCCGACATGCACGTAGGACGTCAGCGAGCCGGCCTCGCGTCGCACCACGAGCGACAGCTTGGCGTGGGTCTTGAGCTCGATGAAGCCGTACACGACCTGGGCGCCGGCGCGTTCGAGGTCGCGCGCCCAGCGGATATTGGCCTCCTCGTCGAAGCGCGCCTTGAGCTCGACCAGCGCGGTCACCGACTTGCCGGCCTCGGCGGCTTCGGCGAGCGCGCGCACGATCGGGCTGTCCTTGGAGGTCCGGTAGAGCGTCTGCTTGATCGCCACCACGTCGGGGTCGCGCGCCGCCTGCTGCAGGAACTGCACCACCACGTCGAAGGATTCGTAGGGGTGGTGGACGATCAAGTCCTTCTGCCGGATCGCCGCGAAGCAATCGCCGGCCTGCTCGCGGATGCGCTCGGGAAAGCGCGGATTGTAGGGCACGAATTCGAGATCGGGGCGATCGACCGCGGTGAGCTGAGACAGTTCCGCGAGCGCCAGCACGCCGTCGACCACGAACACCTCGTCGTCGGAGACCGCGAGCGCCCGCCGCACGAATCGCCGCAGGTCCGGCGGCATGGCGGCGTCGAGCTCCAGGCGGATCACCGATCCGCGACGGCGGCGCTTGAGCACGGTCTCGAACAGGCGCACCAGATCCTCGGCCTCTTCCTCGATTTCGAGGTCGGAATCGCGGATCACCCGGAACGCGCCCTGCCCTTTGACGGCGTAGCCCGGGAACAGCTTCGGGATGAACAGCGAGGTGACCTGCTCCAGCGTGATGAGGCGCGCGGCGCTGTCCGGCGGCGACGGGAGGCGGAAGAAGCGCTCGATCTTCTGGGGAACCCGGATCAGCGCGTTCATCGGCTCGCCGTCGCTGGCGCGCACGAGATGGAGCGCCAGCGAGAAGCCGAGATTGGGAATGAACGGGAACGGATGGGCGGGATCGATGGCGAGCGGCGTCAGTACCGGAAAGATGTTGCGCAGGAAATGGTCGGAGAGCCACGCCCGATCCGCCTTCTTGAGCGACTCCGGTTCGACCAGCACCACGTCGTTGGCCGCGAGTTCGGTGCGCAGCTCACGCCACCGCATCTGCTGGTCGATGGCGAGGCCCGACACGGCCTCATTGATCCGGCTCAGCTGCTCGGCCGGGGTCAATCCGTCCGGGCTGCGGGTGACGATGCCGGCGCGCATCTGGCCCTTGAGACCGGCGACGCGCACCATGAAGAACTCGTCGAGATTGTTGGCGGAAATCGACAGGAACCGCACCCGTTCCAGCAGCGGGTGGCTGGGATTGCCTGCCTCCTCGAGCACGCGGCGGTTGAAATGGAGCCAGGACAGCTCGCGGTTGACGAATCGATCCGGTCCGGCCGCGGCGATGCCGGCCGCCAGGACGACGTCTGACAGTTTCGGATCGTCGACGGATTCTGTCGTTAAGACAGTCGCTTGCGCAGCTTCGATCATGGTGCCTCGGGGCATTCCGCATAGTGGAAAGCGATCGCAACAATCCTATGACACAACCAGCGACACAAGAGATTTGCCGGACCTGGCGTCAAGGGAGGGCCGAATCCAGGATTTCGTACGCCAGCGCCCGGGTGACCGGACGCTGGCGGCGTAGCGCCTCGCGATCGAGCGCCGCGACGACGCGGCGTGCGGCCGCAAAGCTGCGCTCGATCCGCACCATGAGATAGCCTATCAGGCCGTCATCGACCGCGAGCTGCCGGTCCGCGAACAGCTTGACCAGAACAGCGCGCAGCATGGCGTCGTCGGGCGCCGCCAGCGTGACCACCGGAAGCGCCCGCAGCCGCGAAGCGAGGTCCGCAAGTGCGATCGGCCAGCCGGCCGGCGCAGTACGGGCGGTGAGCAGAACGAAGGCCCGCTGCTCCCGGGCGAGATTGAGCAGATGGAACATCGCTCGCTCGTCGACATCGCGCAGGTCGTCGCCGCCGGCGCGCTCCATGGCCAGCGCTCCGGTGGAGAGTGCGGCCGGCACCGCGGCTTCATCGAGGGCGCCGCTGGCGAGGCGGCGCCCGCCCGCGGCGGCCGCCCAGATCGCGGCGAGGTGGCTCTTCCCCGACCCTTCCGGGCCGATCAAGGCAACCACCGGCACCGGCCAGTTCGGCCAGGATTCGATGAGGTCCAGCGCCGCCGCATTGCCCTGCCCGCGCAGGAAGTCATCGCGGGAAAAGTTCTCCCGGGGGTCGAGTTCGAACGCCAGCTGGCGTGGCCCGGCGTCGGGCAGGCCCATCATCGGGGTTCCTTGCCGGAATGCAGCAAGCTCATCCGTCGAGCTCGGCAGCGCTCATATGGACCACCCATTCACGGACGTAAAAGCCGATCGAGGCGAGCGTCAGGACCGCGACGGTGCCCATGATGATCTGCTCGGCGAGCCGGGCGGTGAAACCGAAGGCGAGCGCCGCGAGCACGAGGCAAGCGAATACGATCTGCGCCACCGTGTTGAGCTTGGAGACCAGGACCGGCTTCACCTTCATCGGCTTGCCCAGGAACACCGCGAGCATGATGCCGCCGACGATCAGGATATCGCGCGACACCACGAGGATCACGATCCAGCGCGGGATCGCCTCGGTGATGCCGAGCGCGATGTAGATCGACACGATCAGAACCTTGTCCGCCAGGGGGTCGAGATGGGCGCCGAGCTCGCTCGTCATGTGGAAGCGCTTGGCGAGGAAGCCGTCGACGGCGTCGCTGACGCCGGCAAGCAGGAACAGGACGAATGCGGCCTGCATTTCGTGGGAGGCGATGGCCCAGACCACCACCGGCACCAGCAGAATGCGCCCGAGCGTGATGAGATTGGGGAGGTTCAAGACGACGCCCTTTCGACCTCGCCCGATGCCGTATCCGACCGGCGCCGGGGGGTATCCAAAGCTGCGCAGTTCGCCGAACCCCGGATGGTTCTGCGATGCCGGGGACCCCACCAGCTCAACGCCGTCGTCGCGGCGGGCCGGCCGGCCGCCCGCCCGTGAAATTACACCGGCATCGCCGCCATCGTTCGCGACGTCCGCCGCCGTGGTTTCGCGTGGTTCCGGAAAATCCGGCGTCAAGCGCAAAATGCCAGCCTCCGCCGGGTGCGAAGGCTGGCATTCCTGCGTCACGTCCCTACCCCGGCCGAACCGGGGCCCCCGGTCATTGGTTGAGAAGCGGAATGCTCTTCGGGTCCGGCCCCTTCGGGATCGACTGAAGATAGGCGTAGATATCAGCCAGATCGTCATTGGAGAGGATCTGTTCTCGATAAGGCGGCATGTTCCCATTGGTCGTCCGCACGAAGGTCTGCAACGTCTCGAACGGAATCGGGTCGGGCGCGAGCTTGAAGCCGACGCCTCCCTGCCCTCTCTCGCCGTGGCATTGCCAGCAGCCGTTCTTGAGGAACAGCTGCTTGCCCTTCTCCGCCGATGCGGCGAAGGAGGCTGCATTGCCGACCACCATGCCGGCGGCGAACGCCGCCAGCGCCAACATTACGCGACGAGACTTCATGTGTGCTTTCCTCACCGCGGCTGCGTCCATACGTCGATCAGCGCCGGCTCGCCGGCCTTGACGACCTCCACCGCCTTTTTGATGGTGGGGCCGAGCTGGTCCGGATCCTTGATCGGTCCGGCAGTCCAGTAGCCCATCGACTTCGCCAGGCCGGCGTAATCGATGTCCGGATTCTCGATGCTGGTGCCGATCGGGCTGCGATCCTTGCCGAGCATGGCGACGCGGTTGCGCCGATTGGCGAGGCGCTGCACGTGCATGACTTCCTGGTGATAGCCGCGGTTGTTGTGCATGACGCTGAGGATCGGGATCTTGTGGCGCGCCGCCGTCCACAGCACGCCGGGCGCGTACATGAGGTCGCCGTCCGACTGGATGTTGACCGAGAAGCGTCCGCCGATGTCGCGGTTGCCCAGCGCCGCGCCGACCGCGGCAGGAGCGCCGTAACCGACACCGGAACCGCCCGACGAGCCGAGCCAGGAATGGTGCTTCTCCATCCGCCACAGCCGGTTCGGCCAGCCGCTGACATTGCCGGAACTCGACACCAGCGAGAAGTCGAGGTCCTTGATCTGGTTGTAGATCTCCATCGACAGGCGCGCGGTGCTGATCGGGCTTGCATCCCATGCCACGGCGGCGGCTGCCCTGGTGCGGTCGCGCGCGTCGGCATAGGCCTTCCTGCAGGGCCTCGCCGCGCTTTTCCAGCGCCGCCTTGCGGTCGTTCGGGATCGCCGCCTTTACCGCTTCGATCAGCGCCGGCAGGGTCGCCTCGGCGTCTCCCACCATGTCGACGTCGAGCACCTGGAAGCGCTGGAAGTCCTGGTAGTTCGACTTGGTGACCAGCGGCGTCGAGTTGATGCCGATCAGCTTGGTGCCCGGCTTGATCTTGGTCTCGTTGATGCCGATGTCGTCGGCCCCGTTGTCGACGAAGTTGTTCACCGTGGCCCAGTAGTCGGACAATTCCAGGCCGATGACGACATCGGCATTGTTGATGAGCGCCGCGGTGCGCGCGGTCTGATTGAGATAATGGGTGTTGGGCATGTTCATGCGGCCGCCCTGATCGACCACCGGCGCCTGCAGCGTTTCGGCCAGTTCGACCAGGAGCTTGCATGCCGTTGGCGGTGCGAGCGGCACGGTCGGCGACGATGACCGGACGCTCCGCATTGGCAAGCAGGCGCGCGGCCTCCCGCACCGCCCCGCTATCGCCCTGGGGCGGCGCCGTCGGCACGTATTTCGGGATGTAGATGCTCTGGCGCTCGTGATCCTTCATCGCCTCCTGCTGCAGGCCGAGATCGAGCGCGATCATCACCGGCTCATGGGGCGGCGTCATCGCGATCTTGTAGGCGCGCACCATCGACTGGGCGAAATGCTGCAGCGACACCGGCTGGTCGTCCCACTTGGTGAAGTCGCGCACCAGCGCGTTGATGTCCTGGGCCGAATGGTAGGTCGGCACGCCGGGCGCCCGGTAGGCGGCGTCGAGATCGGTGCCGCCGATGACGATCACGGGAACGCGGTCGCACCAGGCATTGTAGATCGCCATGGTCGCATGCTGCAGGCCGACGGTGCCGTGGCACAGCATCATCAGCGGCTTGCCGGTGGCCTTGAAGTAGCCATGGGCCATGCCGACCGACGATTCTTCGTGGGTGCAGGTGATGAATTCCGGCTTCTTGTTGCCGCCGTAGTCGATCAGCGACTCGTGCAGGGCGCGGAAGCTCGAAGCCGGGTTGGAGACGACATAGTCGATGTTGAGGGTCTTGATCACGTCGACCATGAAGTCCGATCCATCGGGACCATGGGACTTCGGCAATTCCTTCGGGATGCCGGTCTCGGCCGCGACCATGCGGGCATCGGGCCGCAGCGCGGACGGACGCCGCGCCGGCGCATCGCCGGTATCGGCGACCGGTGCGGTCGCGGCGACGGCTGCGTCCGGCGGCGACACCGCAGTGGCGGCTCCCGCCACCGCGACCCCGGCCATGAAATTGCGCCGGCTTACATTCGGACCTTTTGCATTCGGATCATTTGCATTCGGACCGGATTGCCTTTGTCCACTGCCCTTGCGTGCCATCATTTCCTCCTGGTGCCGCGCCCGCTCATGCGCGACGCTTGCAAGCAAATTCCTCGCGGTAGGTAGCCAGATCAACACCGCCGGGGGCTAAATTAGCATGCCGCCCGGCCATGTCATCCGGATTTCGCGCCCTTCGGTGCGTCATCGACGTCGCGGCGCCGACCGACAGCCACCGTCGATATGAGTCCAAGGCGTGCGGCGCGAAAAGGCGAAATTGTCGGCATAGGCGATAACGCGACGCTTGGGCTGCCTGGGGTCGAACACCTGATGGGGAATGCCGTGGCGCTCGCAATAGGCGATCGCCTCCTCCTTGGAATCGAAGCGCAAGCGCACCTGCTGGCGGGTATCGCCGGAACTCGTCCATCCCATCAGCGGCTCGACCTCCTTGGGCTCCGCCGGCTCGTAATCGAGCACCCAGCTCCTGGTCTTGGCGGTGCCGGATTGCATGGCGGTCTTGGCAGGCTTGTAGATGCGTGCGGTCATGTTCCGCCCCGTTATTCGATCGAGTGAAGTCGGCGACCCGGCTGGTCGGGGCAGCAGGATTTGAACCTGCGACCTGGAGTACCCAAAACTCCCGCGCTACCAGGCTGCGCTATACCCCGCCGGAGCAGCCGGGCGCGAAACGCCCGGGGACCTTCGATACACGCTCCGCCCGATGCCGGCAATCGGCGCCGGTCCGGCCAGCGCCAACAGCCGATCATTTGCGGAAGATCGGCGACGCCACCCGGTCGCCGGGGGCGATGCCGAATTTCTTGGCGGTGCCCGCCACCACTTCGAGCACGGCGCGCACTGGTCCCCCCGACGGAATGATCCGGTCGGACTCGGTCTGGGTATTTTCCGCGATCCGCAGGATGCGACCGTCGCCGCGGATGAAAATCATGTCGAGCGACACGTAGGTGTTGCGCATCCACATGGAGATCGGCTGGTCGGCCTTGAAGTCGAACAGCATGCCTTCGGATTCCGGCAAGGAGCGGCGAAACATCAGCCCGCGCTGGCGTTCCTCGTCGGTGACGGCCAGTTCCACCGTGAAGACATGGACCCCGGACTTGGAGACGATCTCGAGGGTCTGCTGCTCGGCGCTTCCGGCCGGAAGCGGCACGGTCAGCCAAGCGACTGCGAGCGCCGCGGCAAAAGCAACGGCGCGAAAGCAATCAAGCGGGCGGCTGGCAAGTGGCGCTGGGAGGTCTCATCATGACGCGCGTTTACCCCAACGGGGCCATGACTGCAACGGCGAGGATTTCAATTCTCCCCCGTCGTCGCCCGTCGTCGGGGAGACCGCGTTGGGCACGCCGGCTCCGGTTTCCTGGAGTACAACACGCGCCTCCCCGAGCCGATCCCAAATCGAGGCGAGTCGGGGAGGAAAAACGAAGCGTCCTAATGAGAGGCGAGCATGTGCGGCCCGCCGTCCGGGCGCACTTCCGAGGCCATCATTCCCTTGGGTCCGGGACCGAACCGCACCAGCACGGTCTGGCCGGGGCGCAATTCGGTCATGCCGTAGCGGCGCAATGTCTCCATGTGAACGAAGATGTCCGGCGTGCCCTCGCCGCGGGTCAAAAACCCGAATCCGCGCAGGCGGTTGAACCATTTGACAATGGCCCGTTCGAGGCCGCTGGTCGGCGTCACCGTGACATGGGTGCGCGGCGGCGGCATCTGGGCGGGATGCACCGCGGTCGATTCGTCCATCGAGAGGACGCGGAACGCCTGCAGGCCCTTGGGCCGCTGCAAGGCCTCGCAGACGATGCGGGCGCCTTCATAGGCGGTCTGATAGCCGTCCCGGCGCAGACAGGTCACATGGAGCAGAACATCGGTCCCGCCATTGTCCGGCACGATGAAACCGTAGCCTTTGGAAACGTCGAACCATTTGATGACGCCGACCACCTCGACGACGCTCGCGGTTGCGTCACCAATGAGATCACCGAGAGCCTCAGGCTCCAGTTCGAAACTTGTGCCCGGCCCCTTGGGCCCACTCGCATCCGCCGCCATGAAGACGCACGCCATTGCTTGGTTGCTTGAACGGCACCTCTCGAACGGAGGCGCAACCCCAAATCTCTTAAGCGAAGGATAACATCGCAGCGCGGCGGGAAAAGCATAAAAAGTTTTTTTTCATCCGGATGCGGCCTCGCCTGTGAACATCGTACAACCGCGCCGATCGACGGCAAACCCCTTCGCAGCATGGTTAATGCGAGATGAAGGGCGCCAAAGTCGCCCCGATATCGGCCCGGATAGCGAGATCGGCGACGTCGTCGAAGTCGGTCGGGTCGCGGTTGAGGATCACCAGCCGAGCCCCGTTCCGCTTGGCCATCAAGGGAAATCCGGCCGCCGGCCACACCACCAGCGAAGACCCGATCGTCAGGAACAGGTCGCAAGCCGCGGCCAATTGCTCGGCGCGGCGCATGGCGGCCTCCGGCATGGCCTGGCCGAAGGAAATCGTCGCCGTCTTGACCATTCCGCCGCAGTCCGGGCAATCGGGCGCGCGGCCTTCGATCTCGAAACGTTCCCGGATCCATGACAGTTCGCGGCGCCGCCCGCAGTCGAGGCAGGTCGCATAGGTGGTGTTACCGTGCAGTTCCACCACCTGTTCTGGGGCAAATCCGGAGGCCTGATGCAGATTGTCGATGTTCTGCGTGATCACAGCGGGGATTTTTCCGGCCCGGTGGAGGCTCGCCAGCGCCAGATGGCCCCGCCCCGGCCGCGCTGTGGAAAACTGGGCGTCCATGGCGAAGCGGCGGCGCCAGGACTCCTTGCGCATCTCCGCGCTCGCCATGAACTGCTCGAACGGGATCGGCTGGTATCTGGTCCAGATGCCGCCGGGCGAGCGAAAATCGGGGATGCCGCATTCCGTCGAGATGCCGGCGCCGGTGAAGGGCACGATGACCGACGCCCCGCTCACGAGATCATGCAGCCGGCGCGTCGCGGCCTCGAAATCGGCCGCGATCATGTTATCTCAATCCGGGAACCGGGGTTGGTACAGCGCCGGCGCACCGGCTCCCGCCTTGCGGATAATCCGGCCTCAACGGGCCGCCGCCTTCTTCACGACCGTGCGCGGATAAACAGAGGCTCGCCATGAGATATCTTCACACCATGCTGCGCGTGCGCGATCTCGACGCCGCGCTCGACTTCTTCTGCACCAAGCTCGGCCTGGTCGAAATCAGCCGCCGCCCCGACGAGAAGGGCCGCTACACCAACGTGTTTCTCGCCGCTCCGCAAGATAGGGGCGCGGCCGGCGATGGCAAGGGCGGCGGCCGCGACGCGCCGCTGCTCGAGCTCACCTGGAATTGGGATGCCGAGGACTACGGCGAAGCCCGCTTTTTCGGCCACCTCGCCTTCGAGGTCGACGACATCTACGCCGCGTGCGACCGCCTGATGAAGGCCGGCGTCACCATCAACCGCCCGCCGCGCGACGGCATGATGGCGTTCGTCCGCTCCCCCGACCGCCAGTCGATCGAGTTGCTGCAAAAGGGCGCCGCACTGCCGCCTGCGGAGCCCTGGGTGTCCATGCCCAATACCGGAAAGTGGTAGGCAGGCCGCGCTTGACTTCGGGTGAGGATGTTGACCCGGCCGGTGCAATGTCACGCCTTTCATGCAGGCCACCCAGCCGGCGCGGCGCTACCAAACCGGACAAACTCTTTGAACCGGACGAAACCAGTGATTGCGCCGACGGCCGGATCACGTCCGGATCGAACACAGTCGGATCGCACTTGCAGGATCGCACTTGCCGGATCGGATGCCGCCGGAGCGGATGCCGTCGGATCGGATGCTTGCTTGCGCGCGGCAACGAACGTATATGTCGCCGCTCCGCCGCGATCCCCGATGCGCCCTTCGTCTAGCGGTCCAGGACACCGCCCTTTCACGGCGGTAACACGGGTTCGATTCCCGTAGGGCGCGCCAGCAAAATCAATGACTTAGCGGGCTGTTTGGCGGTTGGTGTCCCGGCAGTGTCCCGGCCGCGTGACCGCACACCGGCGGACGTCAGCGCACGACGGGGGTCAGCTCGACGACATCCGCCCGGCGGCGTTAGGCGGCCGATGGTGCGATTCAAAGAGACAGCCCCCGTGCCGCAAATGAGCGCGGCAGAATTCGCTGCGGCTCTCAAGCACCACGGCTTTCGTGTCGTCAGGGCAAAGATCGAGGACGCGACCGGCCGGTGCCCCGGCATTAGGTGGTCGGCTATCCTTCGGGGACGAAGCGTGGATCACAACCGCACTCTCGCGAAGGTCATTCGTGAACGCGATGCCGAGATAGCGCGGCGCGCCCTCCGCGGAGCCGAGCCGGAGTAGCGTCGCCCGCTGGCGGGGACGTTTAACGGGCCGGGGCCGGCGGCCGTGTAGACGACAGGCACCTACCGGAGTAAATTACCATGGCGTCCTTCACGGTGGACGCTTCAGCTTGCAACTTGCCCCGCACCCCGCGGGGCTTTTCTCTGCATGGCGCGCTTCGACGAACCCATCGAACCGATGACGCTGGGCAAAATGCGCGCCAACGGCGTGCGCTCGCTCGCCGTGTCGGTGCCGAGAGTGGATCACAATTCATTGATAGAGATGCACTGAATTGGAAAGAATTCGTTAACACCTTCCCTCATAATTTCGATGATAGCTGAGGATAGCGGTGCCCACCTACAATGACGCGGGCCGCACAAATCAGAGGAACACTATGACACCAAAGGTAATTACCTGCCCCATTGAGGC
>CAWCJX010000064.1:0-63432 GCA_963795865.1 uncultured Alphaproteobacteria bacterium | reverse complement strand
ACCGGCGAGTTCGGCTGCGCGGAGGCGTGAACGTCGATACCGGGCTTGGTGGGAGACGCCCAGTCGAACTCGTTGGTGCCGGTTGCCTTGCCGAGCTGCTCGGCCGCCTTCTCGTCGAAGATCGGACCGGCCGGCGAGCAGAGCACACCCCTCTTTTGCTGCATCGGCTCGAAACTCGTCTCCTTCGCCGCCTGGGCAATGACGACCCAGCCGGAGCCCTCCTTATCGTCGAGATCGACCGCGGCCGCGAGGTTGTCGATGCCGGACTTGCGCTTGTTGGCCTTGTCGCCCTCTCGCCCATTCACCTCGCCGATCCAGAAGAAATTGGTGGACACGACGACGCGCGCGAGTGCAGCGCGGTCCTTTTTCATCGCGATGTCGTCGAGTTGTTTGAGGAAGGCCTCGAAACTCGGATCGTTGCTGGACGGCGGCAGCGTCACCGCGATTTCCTTGTAGGGTTTGGGCGGCGCCGGTTGCGGCGGCTGGCCGGGCGCCGGCCCGCGTTGCGCAGGCGGGGCCGGCTGTCCGGGGCCGGGGGAAAGCTGCCCGGGCCTCGGCTGGGCATCGGCGGACGGCATCGCCAGCGCCACGGCGAAGACAGCCGACAGCGCCAACGAGGAAAATGCGTTGCGACCTTGAGACATCGGAGTGGCTCCGTTGTTGTTGGAAGGGGCAGCGTCAATGTACGCAACTTGCGGTGCAATTGCGACCGGCTCGCGGCGACCGGCAACGCGCGCACGTCAGGTGGCGCGCGTCATTGCGGGACCCGTCGTCGGGCGCTGCACCGCCTCGGCGATCGCTTCGGCCAACCATCTTCGCGACCAATGGCCCACTGCCGCCCAGAGGGTGTGCCACGACATGTCTGCAGCCGCCGAAAGCCGACGCAAGCATCCGCAGCCCATCCGCCGGTCAACCCGCGGAAACCTGCATTCGCGCAACTTGCGTAGGCTCAGGTAACGCCCTGCGCGCCGAGAATGCCGGCGATCTTCCTTCCGTCCGGCGTGCCCAGGCCGCAGCAGGCGTCCCAGCCGACCGAGGCCGCGTAGCCGCCATTGTCGCCGCAGGTCACGTCGTTGAGGCCGGAGCTCCGGTAGAGTTGCGGGTTGATGAATCCGACCGGCGCTCCCCTGGCGGCATTGATCCGCGCCACCAGGCCGGCCCACAGCGGAGCCACCGCGCTGGTGCCGCCGATGATGCTGTTGATGCCGTCGACGCGGACGAAATATCCGGTTTGCGGATCGGCTTCGGCGGACACGTCGGGGACGCCGCGGTTTTTCAGCGGCGTCTGCTTGCCCTGTCCGCTGGTGACGTGCAGGCCGCTCTGCCAGGCCGGGAGCGGGAAGAAGCAGCTGACGCCGCCGCCGCTGGCGCCGCCGGCGGCGCCGTCGTTCCACACCGTCTCGCTGCGCATGTCGCCGTTGACCGCCTGCAGGCTGGTGCCGCCGCACGCCAGCACGTGCGGGCTCGAGGCCGGGAAGTCGACATTGAGGCCGGCGGCGCCGACGCCGCCGCTCGAACCGTTGTCGCCCGAGGCGACGCATACGGTGATCCCCAGCAGCGCCGCCGCCTGGAAGGCCTGATCGATCGCCGCCATGGCCTGGAGCGTCCACGACGCCTCCGGCGCACCCCAGCTGATCGAGATGACCGATGGCCGGTTGGTCTCGTCGTGGATGGCGGTGGAGACGGCTTCGAAGAAGCCGGCATCGGTGTTGGGCGCGAAATAGACGACGATCCCGGCTTCCGGCGCGATGGTGCCGGCAACCTCGATGTCCAGCATCACCTCGCCGTCCGGCCCGTTCGGATCGCCGGTGACGTGGTTCCTGGCGTGGCTCACCGCGACCGAGGAGACCTGCGGCAACGGGGCGTTGATGTCGGCAAAATATCGCTTGAGATCGGCGACCCGGTAGCCGCCGCCCAGTTCGATCACGCCGATGGTGACGCCCCTGCCGGTGCCGTCCGGGAAGTCATAGAGCGACGCCAGCGTGGTCGGCGTGAAGCCTGCCGGAAAGCCGCGCTTGGTGATGCGGGCGCGGAAATGCGGCCGGACCTGGGGCCGGTTGTCGAGACCGAGCACCGCTTCGACGATCCCGTCGAGCTCGCCGGGCACCGCAATCGGGCCGGTGCGGCCGCGATAGGTGCCGCCGTGGAACTCGAACTGGTGAAGCTCCACCGCGAATGCGGCGTTGAACCGCGCGACCGTTCCGGACAGCACGACGGTGCGGCGCGCCGCGTCCTGCTGCACGACCGCGAGGCCATGGCGTCTGGCGAATTCCTCGACCGCCGCCAGGTCGCCCGGCGAAGCCCCGAATTGCCTGGCGAAGTCGGCGCGACCGAGATGGGCCTGCGCGCGGTCGCCGGCGGCGAGCCTCGCCACCTGTGCCTTGAACGCGTCCGCGTTCCGGCGGCGCACCACCACGGTGACCTCGAGGCGCTCCGCCGGATTGGCCTTCCCGGCGAGCCGTGCCCCGGTCATGGGCTCCCTGAGACTGCCGGCCAGAACATGCATTGTCATGGCGATCCTCCGTCAATGGCGAGATGAGGCCCGGCCCCTCGAAACGATGAGTAACGGTAAGGGGGTCCGCCGTGGGCAGGTGTGAGCTGCTTCACATTCGCAGCGGCTTTTTGCGCTTAGCGCTGACCCGGAATCCGGAAGGCGGCGCAAGAGGCGATGCTTTGGGACTCGTCCCGCCAACAATCGATTCAGTTCTCGTCCCCTATCCCGCTTGCGGGCCGCTTACGGGAGAGGGAGCAAAAAAGCCGTTCGATCATGCAAATTGAAGCGGGCCGTCGGCGAGGCGGGCGAGATCGAAGCGATCGACGTCGCCGAGCAGTTCGACAAAGCCCCTGGCGCCATGGCGGAGCGCGGCCTCGCCCTTCGCCGCGGTCGCGAGCGTGGCGTCGCCGAGGGCGCCGGACGGGTGGAGATCCTGGCTCATCCAGCCGAACCCGACCGGGCGGAAGGCGCTGAGCCATTTGAAATCGTTCGCCATGCCCACCGTCGCTGCAACGGCATTGGCGGCGCATTCCATGCGCACGGTGTCGGCGCGGTCCGCCAGCATCAGCGAGGTCTCGACGCCGCCGGCATGGATGCCATGGCGCTGCTCGCCGCGCTCGAACGTGCCTTCCGGATAGCCGAAGCGGTGCCAGGCCGCGGTCGCCACCAGCATCCGGCGGCGGACCCGCAGGTCGCGGGCGACCAGCTCCATCGCCGACACATTGCCGCCATGGCTGGTGACGATCACCAGCTTGCGCAGGCCGGCGCGGAGCAGGCTTTCGCCGATCTGCGTATAGGTGTCGATGACGGTCTGCGCCGACAGCGACAGCGTGCCGGGAAAGGCGATGTGCTCGTCCGACTGGCCGATTTTCAGCACCGGCAGGAAGGTGGCGGGCAGGTCGTCCGGCAACAGCTCATGGACGCGGGAGAGATAGGCCTCGGCGATATAGGCATCGACCCCGAGCGGAAGATGGGGGCCATGCTGCTCGACCGCCGCCACCGGCAGGACGGCGATCCAGCGCCTCGTGTCGGCGGCCGCGAGATCCGTCCATGTCATCTCCATCCAGTGACGCTTGGGCAACATTTTTGCGTTACTCGTCTTTCCCGTCTGGGCTCGCGTAATCTTGTCCCTCGATCCGGAGAGAGCAATTTCATGCGCATGCCGAGGATTTCGATCACCGCCACCGTGACGGCCACTGTAATGACCGCCGCCGTCATTGTCGCCTGCCTGTCGGCCGGCGATGCCGCGCAGGCCCAGGCGGCCGACAAGGCAACGGCAAGGCCCTCGACAAAGTCTCGTTCGGCACCAACTGGGTCGCCGAGGCCGAGCACGGCGGCTTCTACCAGGCGGTGGCCGACGGCACCTACCGCAGCTACGGCCTCGACGTGACCATCGTTCCCGGCGGGCCGCAGGTGAACAACCAGCTGCTGCTGGCGGTCGGCAGGATCGATTTCTTCATGAGCGCGAACACGCTGCAGTCGTTCGAGGCGGTCGCCCAGGACATACCGACGCTCGCCGTCGCCGCGATGTTCCAGAAGGAGCCGCAGGTGCATGATCGCCCATCCCGGCCGCGGCATCAGAGACCTCCGCGACCTGCGGGGGCTGACGCTGTTCATCTCGCAGGAAGGCTTCATCACCTACTTCCAGTGGCTCAAGCGGCGAATTCGGTCTCACCGACGCGCAGGTGAAACCCTACACCTTCAATCCGCAGCCCTTCCTCGCCGATCCCAACAGCGCGATGCAGGGCTACGTGACCTCGGAGCCCTACGCCATCGAGAAGGTCACCGGCGTCAAGCCGAAGGTATTGCTGCTCGCCGATTACGGCTTCGACAGCTATTCGACGCTGATCCAGACCCGGCGCGAACTCGTCGACCGCAAGCCCGACCTGGTGCAGCGCTTCGTCGATGCCTCGATCATCGGCTGGTACACCTACATCTACGGCGACAACCGCGCCGGCAACGACCTCATCAAGCGCCAGAATCCGGAGATGACCGACGCCCTGCTCGCCTATTCGGTCGCCGCGATGAGGGAGCATGGCATCGTCGATTCCGGCGAGGCGAAGGAGCTCGGCATCGGCGCCATGACCGATGCGCATGTGGAAGGCTTCTTCGACAAGATGGTGAAGGCGGGCGTCGTCAAGGCCGGCCTCGACTGGCGCAAGTCCTACACGCTGCGCTTCGTCAACCAGAAGGTCGGCCTGGAGCTCGGGCGCCGCTGAAACCAGACGATGACGCCGGCTCTGCCCACCGATCAACCCGTCGTCGCCCTTAAGGGCGTCACCAAGCACTTCGCCAACGGCACCGTGGCGCTCGCCGGCGTCGACCTCGCAATCGCCGGCGGCGAGTTCGTCTCGATCCTCGGGCCGTCCGGCTGCGGCAAGTCGACGGCGCTGCGGCTGATCGCCGGGCTCGGCGAGCCCACGCGCCGGCGCCATTTCGTGGCGCGGGACCAGGCCGGGCGCGCCGCGCAACGGCCTCGATGTCGGCTTCGTGTTCCAGGAGCCGACCCTGATGCCGTGGGCCACGGTGGCGCGCAACGTGCGGCTGCCGCTGCGCGCTCGCCGGCGCCGCGCCCGACATCGCCGGGAAACGCGTGGCGCAGGCGCTGGAGCGGGTGGGCCTCGGCCAGTTCCGCGACGCCTATCCGCGCGAACTGTCCGGCGGCATGAAGATGCGGGTGTCGATCGCCCGCGCGCTGGTCACCGATCCGCCGCTGCTGCTGATGGACGAGCCGTTCGCGGCGCTCGACGAGATCACCCGGTTCAAGCTCAACGACGACCTCATCGCGCTGTGGCACGCGGTCGGCAACACGGTGGTGTTCGTCACCCACTCGGTGTTCGAGTCCGTCTATCTGTCGAGCCGCATCGTGGTGATGACGCCGCGCCCCGGTCGGGTCTATGCCGACCTCGCGATCGACGCGCCGCTGCCGCGCGACGAGAGCTTCCGCACCTCCGCCGAATATGCCGGTTATTGCCGCACCGTGTCGCAGGCGCTGGCGCGGGCGATGGCGCAAACGGGAGACCGGCCGTGACCGCCGCGGCGCCGCCGGATGCCCCGCGGTCCACTGCCGCCGGCATCGCCTGGCAGCAGATCGTGCTGCCGCTGGCGACGCTCGCGGCAGGGATCGGCGATCTGGGACCTCGTGGTGCGGATCGGGCACCTGCCGCCCTATGTGCTGCCGGCGCCCGGTGTGGTCGCCGCCACCCTTGTCAAGGACTGGTCGCTGCTGTGGGGCTCGCTCCTCGTCACGCTGGCGACCACGTTCGAAGGCCTCGCGCTCGCGGTGATCGGCGGCACCGGCCTCGCCATCCTGTTCAACCAGTCGCGCCTGATCGAATACTCACTTGTATCCCTACGCGGTGATCCTCCAGGTGACGCCGATCGTCGCCATCGCGCCGCTGCTGCTGATCTACCTGCCGCAGCAGGCGGCGGTGCTCGCCTGCGCCTGGATCGTGGCGTTCTTCCCGGTGCTCGCCAACACCACGCTGGGGCTCAATTCGGTCGACCGCAATCTCGCCGACCTGTTCGAGATCTACGGCGCCTCGCGGCTTTCGGTGCTCATGCGCCTCAAGCTGCCGTCGGCGCTGCCCTACATGCTCGGCGGCCTCAAGATCGCCGGCGGCCTGTCGCTGATCGGCGCCGTGGTCGCCGAGATCGCGGCGGGCTCGGCAGGCGCCGGCTCCGGCCTCGCCTACCGCATCGCCGAAGCCGGCTACCGCCTCGACATTCCTCGCATGTTCGCGGCGCTGATCCTGCTCTCGGCGGCGGGGGTGGCGATCTTCTTCGCGCTGTCGGCGGCGGCGTGGCTCCTGCTGCGCCGGTGGCATGAGAGCGCGGTGGAGCGGGAGCGGTGAGGACGGGGAGCGGGAAGCGGTGAATGGGGCCGCAGTCGCGCAACGGCTGTGCTTCGGTCGACCGGCCTGCTTCGTTTCAGCGGCCGGCCGTCGCGGGAAAAGCCTTGCCGCCCATCACCGTCCCGAGCACCTTGATGTTTCTCAACTCGTCGGGCGACAGGACTACCAGCGGATCGCGGTCGAGCACGGCGAAATCGGCGAGCTTGCCCACCGTGATCGAGCCCTTCTTGTCGTCCTGCCCCAGCAGGTAGGCCGCTCCGAGCGTCACCGCATGCAACGCCTGCAGGACGGAAATGCGTTCCTCCTCGCCGAGGACGCGCCCCGACATGGTCTTGCGCGCGGTTGCCGTCCACATCGAAAACAGCGGATCGACCGGTGTGACCGACGCGTCCGAATGCAGGCTGAAGGGAATTCCCATGCGCTGCACACTGCCGGCAGGGTCCATATCCCGCGCCCGGTCCGGTCCGAGAAATGTCGAGTAGTGCAGGTCGCCCCAGAAATAGATGTGGTTGGTGAACAGGTTTGTCGCGACTCCCAGCTGCTTCATTCTGACCAGCTGAGCCTGGGTCACCAGCTGATCGTGCTCCAGCCGGTGCCGGGACGCGGGCTGCGGATACTGCCGCTCGGCCGCCGCCAGCGCCGTCAACGCCATCTCCGTGGCCTGGTCGCCATTGGTGTGAATCACGGCCTGCAGCCCGCGCCGGTGCACTTCGAGGACGCCCTTGTTCAAGTCCTGTTGCGAGATGTTCGCGACGCCGTTGGTGAACGTTTTGTAGTAGTCGGGCCATTGAAGCAGGCCCGTGTAGCCTTGGAGCGATCCGTCGACGACGAACTTGACGCCGCCGAAGCTGAGGCGCTCGGTGTCGGATTTGTGCAGCTCGGCGAGATAATCGAGGCCGCCTTTTTGCGCAATTTCCCCGGTCTGGAAAACCTGGATGATCGGATTCATGACGAATTCGGATCGGGAAGTCGGGATCGGCTGCGACGGCCTGATAGGCTTTGTAACCCCCGGGAATGCTGCCGAAAGAGAGATCGGCGAATGTCGTCACGCCGACGCGCTGCGCGAGCCTGCTGGCATCCCACGTCGCCTTGATCAGAAGGTTGGAATCGAGCGGCGGCAGCTTCGCCACGAAAGCGAGAGCCGCCTCGATCTCCTGAATTTCGCCGGTCGGCTTGCCGTCCTTCTTCACGATCCCTTTGATGTCGGTCGTGTCGGCTATTCCGGCGAGCTCGAACGCCTTGCTATTTGCGTAGTAAATATGCATCGAAAGGTTTTCGATGAATATCGGATGCCCATTCGAGATCGGATCGAGATCGGCGCGGGTCAGCGGCGAGTTTCCGTAGAATTCCGGCTGATATCCCCACGCGATCAGCCACCGTCCATCGCCGGGCAACTTGGCAACCGCACTTTGCAGCCGTTCGATGACCGCCTGTTTGGTCTCCAATCCCTTGTTCGGTGTCCCATCGGGGGCGGTCCGATCGAACCGGCCCACATACACACCCTGCCACAGCACGCCGGTGATTTGCGGATGCATGTGCGCTTCGATGAAGCCCGGGACGATCACGCCATCTTGAAAGCGCCGGTCGATCTCGAATTCCTGGTTGGTGACCCAGCCGCGGACCTCGTCCAGCGTCCCCACGGCGAGGATCCTGCCGCCCATCACCGCCACGGCCGCTCCAGACGGCGTCCCGGGATCGAGAGTGACGATCGTCTTGGCCGTGTAGATCGTGATCTTCTGCGCGGACGAAACTGCCGCCGGCGGGGAGGTCGCAGGAACGGGCGCGTCGACCCCGCGCGGTTCGCGTGCAAGCTCGTTATGGGCGCCGGCCCATGTGGGCGCCGTCACCACAGCCGCGACAAGAAGAGCCGCGGCAAGAATAAGTGAACGCGTCACCCGCATGCGTGGCTCCCTGGAGCGCCATTTCCGGTTTTATCGGGCGAATTTTGGATCGAGTGAATGAAATCGAGGTGAACGCCGGTGCATTTCCCGCCTTGTAGTAAATATTCGACGCCTCGGCACGGACTACAAAGATTAATATTGCAATCAATGTATTTTTGCTGTGGAAACGCCTCCTTGTCGGCTTGGCCGGCGGCGCCCGCGGGGAGGACGCGATGCAGCACTACATGAAGACTTCCGTTCGCCCACGCCCGGCGGGCCTCAGGCTGAGGTGACCTCATGAAGGGGAGCGTCCGGATTGCCCCAATGACACCGCCGGTCTTCTGGCTATTTTGCCCGAATCCCGAGGCTCGCCGCACTCCACGCCGCGCCATGTCCTGCGAGACGCCGTCATCGACATGATCTCCGAAACTGCCGCCCGCGACGCGGCTGCCGCCCGCCGCTCACGGCTGATCGGCATTGCGCTGATCTGCGGGGCGGTCGGCGCCTTCGCCTGTCTCGACACCACGGCGAAATATCTCGGGCGCGAGATCGCGGTGATGCAGGTGGTGTGGGCGCGCTACACTTTCGCCTTCCTGCTCACCCTCTTCGTCTCCAACCCGATGAACCGGCCCGGCCTGCTGCGGACGGGCCGGCCGGCCCTGCAGGTCGGCCGCGCCGCCGTACTGTTCGGCTCGACCATCCTCAATTTCTTCGCGCTGCGCTTCCTGCGGCTCGACCAGGTGCTCGCCATCTCGTTTTCGACCCCGTTCCTGGTGGCGGCGCTGTCGGGGCCGGCGCTCGGCGAATGGGTCGGGCCACGCCGCTGGGCGGCGATCGCGGTGGGCATGGGCGGCGTGCTGGTGGTGACAAGGCCGGGCTTCGGCCAGTTCCATCCCGCCGTCATCCTGGCGATGCTGGCGACGCTGTGCTACGCGGTCTACTTCCTGGCGACGCGGCTGCTGTCGCGCACCGATTCCAACGAGACCACCCTGTTCTATTCGAACGGCGTCGGCGCCGCGCTGATGCTGCCGGTGATCCCGTTCATTTGGACCGCGCCATCGCTGCGCCAGTTCGTGCTGATGATGCTCGCCGGCGCGCTCGCGAGCTTCGGGCATTACCTGCTGATCGCGGCCCATCGCCACGCCCCGCCATCATTGCTGTCGCCCTTCATCTACAGCCAGCTCGTCTGGGTCGTGGCGCTGGGCTACGTCGTGTTCGGCGACGTGCCCGACAGCTGGACGCTGGTCGGAGCCGCCATCGTGATCGGCTCCGGCCTCTATATCCTCCACCGCGAGCGCATCGGGGGTCGGCGCGCGCCCGGACCCGGATTGAAACGAGCCCGGCAAGACTGATAGAGACGGGCAAAACCGCCCCTCCGTTCCAGGCGGGTGACGCCCTTAGCCCCTTCCTTCTGTTCCGGTTCGGCATTCGAGGCAGGCTCATGAAGAAACCGTTCGCTGCGCCTGCGCCGGTCTCCGCCGCCGACCGCGCCAATGACGACATCGGCGAGACGACGCGGCTGCGCCTGTTCCGCACGCAGTTCGAGTTGCGCGAGGCCGAGCAGCGGGCGTTCGACCTGTTCCTGCAGAATCTGGTCAAGGGAACGAGCCATTTGTCGCTGGGGCAGGAAGCGATCGCGGCCGGCTTCGCCGTCGCCATGAAGCCCGGCGACCTCTCGTTCTGCACCTATCGCGGCCATGCCCATACGCTGGCGCGCGGCGTGCCGGTCGAGCGGGTGCTGGGCGAGTTGATGCAGCGCGACAACGGCCTGATGCGCGGCAAGGGCGGCTCGATGCATCTGACCTCGGTGGAGCACGGGGTGATGGGCTCCTACGCCATCATCGGCGCGCACCTGCCGATCGCCTGCGGCGCGGCGCTGCGGGCGCAATACAAAGGGCAGGACGACGTCTCGGTGTGCTTCTTCGGCGACGGCACCACCAATATCGGCGCCTTCCACGAGGCGCTCAATTTCGCCGCGGTGTGGAAGCTGCCGGTGGTATTCGTGTGCGAGAACAATCTCTACATGGAATACACGCCGATCGGCGACGTCACCGCGGTGGAGCATCCGGCGGCGGACCGTGCCGCGGCCTACGGCCTCGATCGCATCCTCATCGACGGCAACGACGCCGACGCCGTGTACCGCACCGCGCGGGCGGCCTATGCCCGTGCGCGCGCCGGCGACGGACCGTCGCTGATCGAATGCATGACCTACCGCCACAGCGGCCATTCGCGCGCGGACCCCGCCAAGTACCGGCCCGAGGGCGAGCTCGACGAATGGAAGAAGCACGATCCGATCACGCTCTACCGCGACAGGCTCAAGCAGTTCGGCGTCGCCGAGGACGTGATCCTCGGCATCGAGGCCGAGGTCCGGCGCGGCGTCGACGCTGCCACCGAGAAATGCAAGGCGGCGCCGCCGCCCCCGGCGGACATCCTGTGCACCGACGTCTATGCGGATGGAGGCTGGGCATGGCGGAACTGACCTATCGCGACGCGGTCGCCCGCGGCATCGCCCAGGAAATGGCGCGCGACCCCGACGTCATCTTCTTCGGCGAGGACGTCGCCAAGCCCGGCGGCGTGTTCAAGGCGACGGTCGGGCTCTACGAGCGGTTCGGGCCGCGGCGGGTGCGCGACACCCCGATCTCCGAGCAGGCGATCATGGGCGCCGCCATGGGCGCGGCGATGACCGGTCTCAAGCCGATCGCCGAGATCATGTTCTCCGACTTCTTCGCGGTATGCTTCGACTACATAGCGAACGAGTTCCCGAAGAGCCGCTACATGTCGAACGGCCAGCTCAAATGCCCGTTGGTGATACGCACCGGCAACGGCGCCGGATCCCGGTTCGGCGCCCAGCACAGCCAGAGCGTCGAGAACTGGTGCATGATGATCCCCGGCCTCAAGGTGGTGGCGCCGTCCAATCCACGCGACGTGATCGGGCTGATGGCGGCGGCGGTGCGCGATCCGGATCCGGTGATCTTCTTCGAGCACAAGTCGCTCTATGCCACCAAGGGCGAGGTGCCGGACGGCGAGATCGTCGACACGCTCGGCTCGGCGCGCATCCTGCGGCCCGGCAAGGACGCCACCATCCTGGCGCTCGCCTTGATGGTTCCGCGCGCGCTGGAGGCGGCGGAACGGCTCGCAGCCCGGCACGGCATCGACTGCGAGGTGGTCGACGTGCGTTCGCTGGTCCCGCTCGACACCCGGGCGATCCTGGGCTCGGTCGGACGCACCCACCGCCTGTTCACGGTCGAGGAGAATCCGCGCCTGTGCGGCTGGGGCGCCGAAATCGTCTCCATCGTCGCCGACGAGGCGTTCTACGACCTCGACGGGCCGCCGGTGCGGATCACCACGCCCCATCTGCCGCTGCCGGCCGCCGACATTCTCGAGGACATGATCCTGCCGACCGCAGAGCGGATCGCCGAGACGGTGCGACGCTCGCTTTCGGCGTAGCCGGAGGAGGAGCCATGGGGTGCGAATGGGGCGGGGGCGGGGTCAACCGGCTTCCCTCTCCGTGTTCGTCATGTCATGATGACGCATGGCCCGGTTCGACAGGTACGACATTATCGGCTTGATCCTGCTCGGATTGATCGCCGCCCTGTGGATCACCCATTTTATCGTCCCAACTCCCCCGCCATTGCCACCTTGATTTCGCCGGTCCATGCCGGTTCCCGCTCAATGGCTCATTGGGAGAGCCTGCTCCAGGATCGCCGAGATTTTGTGAAGCTTGAAGTTCAATCCTTCTTCCGTGATCGGGATCGCCGGCCCGATGAGCGTTCTGAACTTGGCATATAACGGGGCCGCTGCCATCGGCGGGTCCGCGTACACATCGTCCCGAGCGGGAAGAAGATATTTCGGCACTCCCTCGTCCGGCGAGGGAGGCAAAAGCAGCGCTTCGTAAGTGGACACGCTCATCATGAATTTGATGAATGCCTCGGCGTCCCGAAGCTTCGCATCGGTCAGCCGCGCGTCCATCATATACATGTCCACCCACGCCACCGGCTTGGCGCCCTCGTCGGCAAACGGCCACAGCGCGACATCGAGGTCATTTTGGCCGAGGCATTGGTCCAGGAGGCAGGACTGGGCGGTTTCGTTGAGGGCATAATAGGTGTCCTCCGAGTACCCCACATATGCGCTTCCGCTTTTCCTCGCGAATTGGCGGGGATAGAACCCCTCGCGCTGATGATACTTTTTGTTTCGTCCAAAGCCGGGCGGCTCCATGCTTGTAAATGTGCGCAGGACTCCCAGCGCATAGTCGTCGGGCCGGTCGGAATCGAGGCGCTTCAAGGCTTCTCCAGCCGATCCGTAATGGGCGACCAAAATGGACAAATAGAGTTCGCCCAGCGTGGTCGAGCCTTTCAAGTCCATCAGCGGACCCTTTCCCAGCGCCGCGAACACCCGGGCCGCGTCGGTCGGCCCCTTGATCGCCCCGATCTGCGGGAAATCCTTGTCGAAGATGAGAAAGTCGGTGCAGATCCAGTGCGGAACGCCGAATTGCGTGCCGTTGAATGTGGCGATGTCCTTGGCAAAGGGAACCGCCGGACCGGCCGCGTCCACAATCGATTGCGACGGGGGCCTGGGGTTTTTGTGCGTGAGGAAATCATCGAAGAAGACCGAGTCGACCTCGTAGACGTCGGCGTCGGCGGCGAGAATTCCGGTATTGTCGGGCGAATAGTAATTTTGATTCAAATTTATTTGAAGATCGAGCCCCGGGCACCCGTCTTCGAACAAATTCTTGATCTTGAGGACGATCTCATCGGCGCCGGGAACAAACGGATACATCTCGACGCGCAAGATGCGTGCATTGCCGTCCGTACAATAGCGCTGCTGCGCTTGCGCGGGACAGCCGGAAGCTGCCGTGACAGAGATGATTGCGAGAAAAATCAGCCTGCGGATTTGCATTGAAAAAACTCCCTTCACTCGGAATATGTGAGGCCCAGCCACTCAAGATTGCACCTTTTGATATCGCAATATTAGCGCGTATCGCGAATCGCGAGCGGTATGGCAGAGCAGGCAGGAGTCAGGGCGATTGCAGGCGCGAAATCCCGCCAGCCGCCCTTCGGCGGCGACCGCCTACTGGCGCACCAGCGTGATCGCCTCGCGCGTTTCCGGGACGCGGGACCAGTTGGTCGGATCGCTTTCCTCGAAGCGCCAGAACTGGCCTTTCGTGGATTTGAGCACCAGTTCGCCGCGGTCCATGTACCAGGTGGTCGGTCCAAAGCGGGTCACGAAGGCGTCGCAGCCGGGCTTGAGCCTGAGCGTGAAGGCGTCGGGGCCGGCCGTATTATTGGTCAGCGTGATCGTGCAGACCGACTTGCCGGAGCCGCGCACCACCGACCAGTCGCCCGCCATCTGGGCGGCGGACAGACCGACCGGGCTCGCGGCCACCGCGGCGCTCTGCATGAAGAACACGCCTTCGCCGGGACGCTGCGCCTCGTAGGTTCCGCTCTCGACCTCGGTGAATTCCATCACCGGCTTGCCCTTGCCGTCGAGCAACCGCACCAGATCGAGACCGCCGATGGTCCAGGCGACCACGTCCTTCACCTCGGGCATCTGCCCCGGGCAGCCCTTGTCCATTTCGAGCTTGAACGCCGTCCCGGCCGGATCGGCGCGGAAGGTGATCACGCAGGTACGGTCACGGTCGGCATTGGACATCTCCCATTTGCCGATCATGGCCTTGAACGCCTCGGTCGTGGACGGCGACGGGGCCTGGGCCTGGACGTCGGTCCCGATGAAGACGGCAAGCATGGCAAGCACAAGATGGTATCGCATGGCAGGATCATACCAGTGCCGTCGCCGCCGCCAACCCCCCTTGGGGCCCCTTCGGCCCTTGGGCGACGCCGCGGCTATTTCGGAGCGGCCTCCGGCACCGGCGTCAACGGGCCCTTGCCGGCCGCCCAGGACAGGAGGTTGTCGACCACCAGGTGGTCCATCTGGGCGCGGGTGTAAACCGAAGCCGAGCCGAGATGGGGAAACAGCACCACGTTCTCCATCTCGATCAGCTCCTTCGGCACTCTCGGCTCGTTGGCAAACACGTCGAGGCCGGCGGAGCGGATCTTCCTGTCGCGCAGCGCCGCGATCAAGGCGGGCTCGTCCACCACCGAGCCGCGGGCGACGTTGACGAGGATGCCGTCCGGCCCCAGCGCATCGAGCACCTGGGCATTGATCATGTTGCGGGTCTCGGCGCCGCCGGGCACGATTACCAGCAGCACGTCGACGTCGCGGGCCATGGCGACGAGGTCCGGATAGTGTCGGTAGGATACCCCGGCCTGAGGCCGGCGCGAATGATAGACCACCGGCACGCCGAAGGCGTCGAGGCGCCGCGCGATCGCGCGGCCGATCCGCCCCATGCCGACCATTCCGACGGTGCGGTCGCGCAGCGTCGCCTGGCTGAGCGGATAGGCCTTCTGTTCCCACTTGCCGGCGCGCAGATAACGCTCGCCCTGGGGGAATTCCCGCACCGTGCACAGCAGCAGCCCGAGCGCGGTGTCGGCGACTTCCTCGTTGAGGACATCCGGCGTGTTGGTCACGATGATGCCGTGGGCTCCGGCCCACTTGGCGTCGACATGGTCATAGCCGACGCCGAAGCTCGATACGATCTCCAGCTTGGGAAGCCGCGACATGAATTCGGCGTCGACCTTTTCCGAGGAATAGGTGACCGCGATCGCGCGCACGCGGCCGGCGATGCCGGCAAAAAAGGCGTCCCGGTCCTCGGCCGCGTTGATCGGGTGGATGTCGAACACCGGCGCGAGACGCTCGATGAAGACCGGCTTTTGTGGCCCGACCAGAATGAGATCGGGCTTGTTGCTCGTCATGTCGTTCTCCTGGACCGATGAAACCCGAATGGCAGATCGCCAGACGTTGCAGACTTTTCCGACGAGGTCATGCCCAAAAACCAAGCGCGCCGCGATCAGATCATCATAGCGACCGGATGCTCGATGAAATGCCGGAACGCGGCGAGAAGCTCGGCGCCGACCGCGCCGTCGACGACGCGGTGATCGCAGGACAGCGTCACCGTCATCTGGCCGACGAAGGCAATTCCGCCATCGGCGGTCTCCACCGGCCGGCGCGTGGCGGCGCCGGCCGCGAGGATGGTGGCGTGGGGCGGGTTGATGATGGCCGCGAATTCACGCACGCCGAACATGCCGAGATTGGACACTGCGCTGGCGCCGCCCTGGATCTCCGCGGGCTTGAGCTTGCGGGCGCGGGCGCGGGCGGCGAGGTCCTTCATCTCGGCGGAAATCTCGCGCAGCGACTTCTGCTCCGCCCGGCGGATCACCGGCGTGACCAGACCGCCCTCGATCGCCACCGCGACGCCGACGTCGGAGGATTTGAACCGCAGGATGCGGTCCTCCGCCCATACCGCATTGGCCGCAGGCACGCGCTGCAGCGCCAGGGCAAGAGCCTTGATGATGAAATCATTGAGCGAGAGCTTGTACACGGGTTCACCGGCCGCATCGGGCAGCGTCGCAGCATTGGCTTCCCGGCGCACCGCTTCGAGCCGGTCGACGGCGACATCCGCCGCCAGGTAGAAATGCGGAATGGTCTGCTTGGCCTCGCCAGCCGCGCCGCGATGGTGCGCCGCATCGAATCGAGCGGCACCTCCTCGTAGCTACCCTCCGCGTAGAGCGCCTTGATGCGATCGGTGGTTGCCCGCGGCCGACGGGCCGCCGCTGCCCAAAGGCATCATAAAGTGCTTTTGCACGTCGCGGGCGACGATGCGGCCGTGCGGGCCGGAGGCTGCGACGCGGCTGAGGTCGATTCCGGCTTGGCCGGCCAGCCGCCGCGCCAGCGGCGTGACGACGGCGCCGCTGGCGAGCTTCGCCGGACCGTAATTGCGCTCGGGCGTGCGCACCTCGCGGAACGGATCGAGCTCCACGCGCGCCGCGACGGGCGGCCCCGGCGGCGCGGCGACCGCAGCGAATGCCGGCGCCGCCGCTTTCGGCACGGCAGCGGCGGATGCCGGGCGCTTACCCGCTGCAGCAGGCGTCACCGCAGGCTCGCCCGCGACGACGGCGACGACGGCGCCGACCGCGGCGACCTCGCCGGCACCGACCCGGATTTCGGTAAGGACGCCTGTGGAAGTCGCCGGCACTTCCATCGACACCTTGTCGGTCTCGATCTCGAACAGATTGTCGCCGGGCTTGACCGCATCGCCGATCGATTTGAACCAGGTCGTGATCTTGCCCTCGGCCACGGTCTCGCCGAGCTGCGGCATCAGAATGTCCATGGCGGCACTCTCGTTCCTCAGAACTCAGATATCAGATGACGGACGACAAAACGGGCATCGGTCGTTCTGACCTCCATCCTCTGTCGTCCGTCATCCGATTACCAGGCCACCGAGACGTATTGGGTCTCCATGAACTCCATCATGCCCTCGTGTGCGCCTTCGCGGCCGATGCCGCTCTGCTTGGTGCCGCCGAACGGCGCGGCGGGATCGGAGACGAGGCCGCGGTTGAGCCCGATCATGCCGAAATCGAGCCGTTCCGACACCCGCAAGCCACGACTGAGATCCCCGGTATAGAGATAGGCGACGAGCCCGTATTCGGTGTCGTTGGCGCGGGCGATCACTTCGTCCTCGGACGCGAAGGTCTGGATCGCCGCCACCGGCCCGAAGATTTCCTCGCGCAGCATCTCGGCCGAGTCGGGCACGGCCGTCAGCACCGTGGCCGGATAGAAATAGCCCTTGCCATCGGGCACGGTGCCGCCGGTGAGCACCTTGGCGCCCTTCTTGACGGCGTCCGCGACCAGTTGCTTGACCTTGTCGCGGCCCTCCGCATTGACCAATGGCCCGAGCGCGACGCCGTCCTGCAGGCCGTTGCCCATCTTGAGGGCCGCCATTTTTTCCGTGAGCTTCGTCGCGAAAGCGTCGTGCACGGTCTCGTGGACATAGAACCGGTTGGCGGCGGTGCAGGCCTCGCCCATGTTGCGCATCTTGGCGATCATGGCGCCTTCGATGGCGGCATCGATGTCGGCGTCCTCGAACACGATGAAGGGCGCATTGCCGCCGAGCTCCATCGCCGGCTTGACCACATTGTCGGCGGCCTCGTGCAGGAGCTTGCGGCCGACCTCGGTCGAGCCGGTAAAGGAGACGACGCGGACCCGCATGTCATGCAGCATCGCCGAGACCACGGCGCCGGAGCGCCGCGACGGGATCACGTTGACGACGCCCGCCGGCACGCCTGCCTGTTCCAGCAGCGGCATCAGCGCGAGCATGGTGAGCGGCGTCTCCGAGGCGGGCTTGAGCACCACCGGGCAACCGGCCGCGAGCGCTGGGCCGATCTTGCGGGTCGCCATCGCGGCGGGAAAATTCCACGGCGTCACCAGCACGGCGATCCCGGCCGGCTTATGCTGCACCAGAATGCGCGCCCCCGACGACGGTGCGCGGCTGACGTCGCCGAGGTTTCGCACCGCCTCCTCGGCGTACCAGCGGAAGAACTCGGCCGCATAGGCGACCTCGCCGCGGGCATCGCCGAGCGCCTTGCCGTTTTCCAGCGTGATCAGCTTGGCGAGGCGCTCGGCCTCCCCCACGATCACCTCGAAGGCCTTGCGCAGGATTTCGCCACGCTCGCGCGGCTTGCGGCCGGCCCAGCCGGCGAAAGCTGCCTGTGCGGCATCCACCGCGGCCTCGGCGTCGTCGACGCTGGCGCTCGCCACCGAGGTGATGACGTTCTCGGTGGCGGGATCGATGACGTCGAAGCGCTGGCCGTCGGACGCCTTGCGCCACTTGCCGCCGATCCACAGATCGGTCGGGACCTGGGCGAGGAGATTTTCATACATGGCGCACCTCTTGACCAAAGCTGTGTAGCGGCAAGGCAGGCAGCGAAATGCGCCGTCGCAACGTTTTCGCTTTATGATCTCGACCGTGTCGCCCACGCCAAAATATCATACCGCGTGGGAAGGATGCACCCTGCAGCCAGGGATCAGCGGGGCAAACCCGATTGAATTGAGCGCACGAGCATATCCATCGTGCAATCGAGGCCGTTGCCGGACCTCCCGGACCGCCGCAATCGGCTGTGGCAGGCCACCCCATCCTGCGCTATGTTCCCCCGACCGGGGACGGTTGCACTTCTTCGCCGCCGCCGCGCCAGAATCCGCATTCAAGCGAACGAAATTCGCCTTACAACAAGCCGTGCGAGGAACGCTCATGGCCAAGCTCAACATCAATGGACGGGTACGGGTGGTGCAGGTCGAACCGGACACGCCGCTCCTGTGGGTGATCCGGGAGCAGGTCGGTCTCACCGGGACCAAATACGGCTGCGGCGTCGCCCAGTGCGGCGCCTGCTCCGTGCATATCAACGGCGAGGTGACGCGGTCGTGCTCGATCCGGGTCGGCGACGTCAAGGCCGAGCGACAAGATCGTCACCATCGAGGGCCTGTCGGCGACCAGTTCCCATCCGGTGCAGAAGGCCTGGGCGGCGATCGACGTGCCGCAATGCGGCTACTGCCAGTCCGGCCAGATCATGGCGGCCGCGGCGCTGCTCAAGAAGACCCCGAAGCCGACCGACAAGGACATCGACGAAGCGATGACCAACATCTGTCGCTGCGGCACCTATCAGCGCATCCGCTCGGCGGTCCACATGGCGGCCGAAATGGGCAGCGGCGGCAAGTCGGCTGACCACGCCACCACGAAGTCCAAGGCCTAGGGCTCAGGAGGTCCGCCATGACAAAGAAGAACTCGTCTTTCCGTTCCACCAAGGTTTCCCGCCGCAGCTTCGTCGTCGGCTCCGCCGCCGCGGGCGGCGGCCTGGCGCTCGGCTTCCATCTGCCGTTCGGTTCCGCCTCGGCGCAGCCGCAGGGCGCCGCCGAGGGCGTCGAGGTCAATGCCTGGGTCGTCATCAAGCCGGACGACACCTGCATGATCCGCATCGCGCGCACCGAGATGGGACAGGGCACCCGCACCGGCCTCGCCCAGCTGGTCGCCGAGGAGCTCGCAATGCGACTGGAAGAAGGTCGCGACCGATTCCATCACGCCCGGCCAGAACCTCGCCCGCAAGCGCGTGTGGGGCGAAATGGGAACCGGCGGCAGCCGCGGCATCCGCACCTCGCGAGGATTACGTCCGCCGCGGCGGCGCCGCCGCGCGCATGATGCTGCTGCAGGCGGCCGCCGATCAGTGGAAGGTGCCGGTCGGCGAACTCGCCGTCGCCGACGGCGTGATCACCCATGCGGCGTCGAAGCGCTCGACCAGCTACGGCAAGGTCGCCGCCGCCGCCGCCAAGGTGACGCCGCCGGACCCCAAGACGCATCAAGCTGCGCGATCCGCACGACTGGAACGATCGCCGGCAAGCCGATGAAGCGGCTCGACACCGCCGACAAGCTCAACGGCAGCAAGGTCTATGCGATCGACCTGAAGCTGCCGGGCATGCTGTGCGCGGCGATCAAGGCGTGTCCGGTGTTCGGCGGCACGGTCAAGAGCTATGACGAGGCCAAGATCGCCGGCCGGCCCGGCGTGCGCGGCGTCGTCAAGGTGAAGGACAACGCCGTCGCCGTCGTCGCCGATACCTGGTGGCGGGCGAAATCGGCGCTCGATGCGCTGCCGATCGAGTGGGACGAGGGCGCGAACGCGGCCCAATCGAGCGCGACCATCGCCGCGCATCTGGTCGACGGCTTCGGCGCCGCCACCGACAATGGCAACCGGTCGAACGGTGACGCGGTCAAGGCGATCGCGGGCGCCGCGAAGAAGGTCGAGGCGGTCTATTCGACGCCGTTCCTCGCCCACGCGACCATGGAGCCGATGAACTGCACGGCGAAGATCTCCGCCGGAAAGGCCGAGGCCTGGGTGCCGTCCCAGAACGCGGAGGCCTCGCTGGCGGCGCTGTCGGAAGCCTCGGGATTGCCGCTCGACAAGTGCGAAGTCTATCGGCCCGATATCGGCGGCGGCTTCGGCCGGCGCGGCGGCACCCAGGACTATGTCCACCAGGCCGTCGCCATCGCCAAGAACTTCCCCGACGTTCCGGTCAAGATGATCTGGACGCGCGAGGAGGACATGACGCACGACTTCTACCGCCCGATCTCGCAATGCAAGCTGTCCGCCGGCCTCGACGACAACGGCAACCTGGTCGGCCTGCATGCGCGCATTTCCGGCCAGTCGATCAACGCCTTCCTCGCCCCGGCGACGATCTCCGGCGGCACGGACATGCGCCAGCTGCAGGGCTATGACGTAAAGCCCGGCGAGGCGCAGCTCGGCTACGGCGCGCCGAACATGCTGATCGAATACGTGATGCGCAACACCCACGTCCCGGTCGGCCCGTGGCGCGGCGTCAACACCAACCAGAACGCCGTCTACATGGAATGCTTCATGGACGAGGTGGCGCACGCGGCCGGCAAGGACCCGGTCGAGTTCCGCCGCTCGCTGATGGCCAATTATCCCAAGCATCTCGCCTGCCTCAACGCGGTCGCCGAGAAGGCCGAGTGGGGCAAGCCGCTGCCGGCGGGCGTCCATCGCGGCATTGCCCAGTTCCACGGCTACGCCACCTATTCGGCGGCGGTCGCCGAGCTCTCGGTGAGCGACGACGGCAAGGTCAAGGTGCATCGCATGGTGCTCGGGGTGAATTGCGGCCACGCGGTCAATCCCGACCAGATCGCCGCCCAGATCGAAGGCTCGGTCGCCTTCGGCCTCACCGCGGCGCTCTACGGCGAGATGTCGGTCAAGGACGGCCGCATGGTGCAGACGAACTTCGACACCTACCAGATCATGCGATTGGCGGAGATGCCGAAGGTCGAGACCCTGATCATGCAGACCTACGACATCTGGGGCGGCATCGGCGAGCCGACCATCTGCGTCGTCACGCCCGCCGTCCTCAATGCGATCTACGCCGCCACCGGCAAGCCGGTGCGCAGCCTGCCGCTGAAGAACATCAAATTGGCGTGATCCGCGGTGATCCCGGGGCGCCGCGCAGGCGGCGAACCCGGAATCCGGCGGACTTCGCCGCCCGCGCGACAATGCGCCGTACGAATTGCGCCGACAGGCATGGTGCCTGTTCAAAGCGCGAGAGAGGTGCTACCAATGCGGTGCTGTCGTCGGATATTTGTTCGAACGAAGTAGAGGAGGAACTCTGCTATGTCGCAAGCGAAGCGCGCCTCGAAGGGAAAGCGTCGGAGTAAAGCTGCACCTGTGCTGGGAATCGCCGGAGTATCTTTGGCGATGGCGGGTGGCGGAGCATCCGCATCGGCAGTCGGAGGGGTGGCGGATATGCCGTCACACAATCCGACGCCACGTGGTGTCATTACGCTCGGTGAGGAAGAAATCTCCGACGTCAGCCTGTCGACGTTCTTTGTCTTTGACAAGGAAAACGCTGCAGCTGCCAAGCTCGGCGAAAAGGTTGCCTGGAGAGGCTGCGGAGGCTGCCGGGGCTGCCGAGGCTGCAGAGGTTGTGCAGTGGTAAGGGCCTGCAGAGGCTGCGGAGGTTGTGGCTGCGGCTGCTGCCTGTCATGGGGGTCCTGCCGAATCTGCTAGGCTTGAGATTTCCGATTACCTTGCAAGACGCAGGGCGTCATGGTCGGGTGTCCAACCCGGCCATTGACGTTTTGCGGGTCGCCGACCCGACCAAGAAATGCCAGACCGCGAAACGCCGGACTCCGGAAACGCTGGCGCGCGAGGGCGGCGGGGCTGAGCTGTGGCGAAGGTGTGTGTGCTGACCTCATGACAGGCGATCACGGGACGAGCTTACCACCACATGACAACCCACTGCATGACAGCAAAGACGTTCCGCAGTTTGCGCCGAATTTCACCGTCTATGTGCTGCCCCCCGATGTCGTTTGCCTCTATTCCGAGGACCGGAAGTTCTTTCTTCACGGCGAGCTCTATTGTGCGCTCGCAGCCGCGATCGGAGAGGGCGGAAGGAGCTTTCGGCAACTCGTTCGCGAACTCGGGCGTGATTTTCCATCCGATAAAATCCACGAAGCCCTGAAGCGGCTTCTCGACCGCCGATACGTCCTTGCGGAAACTCCCTCTTCCGCGGGCGCTGCTGCCGCCTATTGGGCGAGCCTCGGCCTGCCTCTGGAGACCGCCGAGACAAATCTCCGGAACTGCCGCGTGCGCATGCAAGCGATCGACGTCGAGGGGGGAACGGAACTCGGCGCCGCCCTGGGTGCGCTCGGCGTTCGTGTCGTGAAGCGCTCGCCCGACCTGACGGTCACGCTGGTGAGCGACTATCTCGAAGGGCGAATCGCCGAATTGAACCGGAAGCATCTGGCGGATCGAACGCCGTGGCTGCTGGTTCAGCCCTCCGGCATTTTTCCCCTGGTGGGGCCGCTGTTCAGCCCGGGCAACAGCGCCTGCTGGACCTGTCTTTCCGACCGCATGATACGCAACCGGGAGGTCAAGGCACTGCTCGACCGCGTACCGGCGCACCCCGTCGCCGTGTCGCCCCTCGCCCGCAACACGTTCGGGCAGAGTGCCATCCAGCTTGCGGCCGTCGAGATCGCGAAAGCGATCGCCACCGACTTCCGCACGGACCTGCGCGATCACATCGTCAGCCTCGATCTGTTGGGCTCGACCATCGCGAAGCACTACGTGGCGGCCCGGCCGCAATGTCCGAGCTGCGGCCGTGAGGAGCTGCGCGATCCGAGCCGTAGCGCCGGCGCCGGTCGAGCTCGCCGCCGGCGCCCAGCTTGGTCATGACGAGCGGGGGGTACCGGACCGTTTCGTCGCGGGCGACGGTGGCGCGTTTCCGCAAGCACGTGAGCCCGCTCACCGGGGTGGTCTCGCGTCTCGAACGCATCGAAGCCGATTTGCCCCTGAACACCAACTTCTATGCCGCCCACAATTTTTCGGCGCCCGCCAGGACGGTGAATGAGCTCAGGGCGGGACTGAGCGGCGGCAGCTTCGGCAAGGGCAGCACTGCCGAGCAGGGCGAAGCCAGCGCGCTCATGGAGGCGATCGAGCGCTATTCCGGGATTTTTCAGGGCGACGAAATCAGGGTGACACGGCGGTTTGCGGATTTCCCGCCAGGGGATGCCATTCCGCCGAATGACGTCCAGCTCTTCAGCGACGCGCAGGTCCGGCTGGACCCGGCGCCGATGTCCGACGATTCGGACGCACTCGCATACGCCCGCCCCGTTCGATCCATCGGCGGAGATCGAATGGTCGCCGGTCTGGTCCCTGCGCGACGAACGCTTCAGATATCTCCCGACCAGCCTGTTGTATTTCTTCTACCGGGGCCCTGGCGAGATCCATGCGGATTCCAACGGCTGCGCGGCCGGAAACACCCGCGAGGAGGCCATCGTCCAGGGTTTCCTCGAACTGGTGGAACGGGATGCCTACGCAATCTGGTGGTACAACCGTTTGCAGCGACCGGCAGTGGACCTCAGCCAGTTCGACGATTCCTACGTCCGCGATCTGCAGAGCCAGCTTGCCGAAGCCGGACGCCGGCTATGGGTGCTCGACGTCACCAACGACCTCGGGATTCCGACTTATGTGGCGGTATTGCACTGGATGCAAAATTCCCAGGAAAACATCGAGTTCGGTTCCGGCGCGCACTTCGACAGCCGAATCGCCATGCTGCGTACGCTGACGGAACTCAACCAATTCCTGTCCATCGGCCTGATGGGAGGCGGGACCGGAGAGAAATCGAGCCTCGACGGCACCACTCCTTTGCGCCTGCAGGATCATCCTTTCCTGACGCCGAGCGACGGTCCGTTGGTCCGGCCGGGCTCCGGCTCGAAGTTCGGCCATCTCGACACGCGCGAGCAGGTGATCGCCTGCGTCGATATCGCCAAGCGGGCGGGCCTCGATTTCCTCGTCCTCGACCAGACGCGGCCCGACATCGGCGTCCCGGTCGTCAGAGTGATCGTTCCGGGACTGCGGCATTTCTATCGCCGCTTCGCGCCTGGCCGGCTTTACGATGTCCCGGTGGAGCTCGGATGGCGAGACCGGCCGCTGCCGGAAAGCGAGCTCAATCCGTCACTCCCCCATACCTGAGGTCATCGCGGCTTGCGCGCTCCCGCAACAAAGACCGGGCGACGGGCAGCGTCAGCGAGCCTTTCGGCCCGGCTCGGCGGTCGCGTCACGCTCGAAGCGCAGTCGGACGGAAAACTCCTCGCCTGCTTCGAGGGCTATTCGCTCGGCCTTGGAACGTTCAGCGCGGACGCGGCGGATCGCGCGCAAGACCTGCGAACGGGCCTGCCGCTCGCCTCATTCGCGTCCGGCCGGAGCATCGACAAGGAACTCGATCTCCTGGTCCGGCGATTGGCCAGGCACGGTCTGCTGGAGTACCAACTCCGGCGTTCGCGAGACGGCGAGGACCACGTCGTCATCGAACCGCAGGTCGCCGATTATTGGCCGCGAACGCCGCACCTCGGCGATGCCGACGTTCTCGTCCTGTCGCGGTTCGCATACTTGCGACGGCGCGGCAACGAGATGGTCCTCGAATCGCCGCGCGCCGGCGCGCTGTTCAGGATTTGCGATCCGAACACAGCGACCGCCATCGCGATATTGTCGACGCCCCAGCAAGTCAAACGGCTGAAACGCAGGGAAGGTTTCCCGGGGGCCGAGCTGCTCGCTTTGCTGGTGGATTGCCAAATCCTTTTCAAGATCGACGCCGCCGGCGACAGTGGCCTCCGGCCGACCGAGGGCGACCACAACCTCGTTCTCTGGGACTTTCACGATCTCCTCTTCCACGCGCGCAGCACGCAAGGCCGACACGCCAATCCGCTGGGTGGAACCTATCCGCATGTGGGCGTGATGCCTCCGCTACCGGCGGTGCGGCCCCGCTGGCCCGGAAAGAGGGTCGATCTACGCAAGTTCTCGGTGGCGCATTCGGAGGCAATCTCGCCGGTCGCAATGGTCGTGCGTGCACGTCATTCGACGCGCAGCTTCGATGACAAAAGACCGATCACGCTCGCCGAGCTGTCGCGGTTTCTCGACAACACCGCGCGCGTCCTGTCGAGATGGAGAAGCAGAGTCGACGACGGCGCCGGTCCGTTGGTCACCTACACCGCGAGGCCGTATCCCTCGGCGGGCGCGAGCTACGAGCTCGAGCTCTATCTGGCCGTCGACAAATGCGATGGGCTCGCCCGAGGATTCTACCATTACGACGCCGGCGGACACGCGCTCACGCCGATCGGCACCCGCCCGCATGAAATCGAAGCGATGCTGAGCGGAGCCGAACTCGCAATGGGAGCGCCCGCCGCGCCCCAGATCCTGATCACGATCACCGCGCGCTTCGGCCGGATTTCGTGGAAATACGGCTCGATCGCATACGCGCTCATCCTGAAGGACGTCGGCGTATTGATGCAGACGCTCTACCTGATGGCGACGGACATGGGACTCGGCGGATGTGCGATCGGAAGCACCGACATCGATCTGTTCGCGAAGATGACGGGAATTGAATTCCACGTCGAGGGCCCGGTCGGTCAATTTGCGATCGGCCGCGGCACCGAATTGGGAGATTCCGACTGACGATCTGACGCCCTCGAAGTGGCCCCCGGGGGCCACGGCCACGTCATCAATCCACGGTTCCCGGCTCTACCAGGACCAGCGCCGGCCTCGCGCGTCGGAAGGATCGCGCGGTGCGACGCGCTCGAAATATCCGACGGCGTTGGGGCGCCGTTTTCCCTGCAGCGCGAACACGGCGCCCTGAGGGTCCGTGCAATGGGCGACCCAGGCATCCCCCGGCAATTCAAGCGGGCCGTCGAGGATCCGGCCGCCACCGGCCGTCACGCGCTTCGCGGCGGCGTCGATGTCGTCGATGTTGAAATAATAAAGCCAGGAGGGCGCCGGGACCGCCGGTGGCTTGGTGAGCATGCCGCCGATCGCCTGGCCTCCGGCAGAGAACACCTGATAGGTGCCTGCCGCACCGACATCGGCGTCCGCTTTTTGCCAGCCAAAAAGCTCGCCGTAGAAGGCGAACGCCTTCTCCCGATCGGCCGCGAGCAGCTCATGCCAGCCGACGCGGCCGGGCGCGTCCATCGCGGCGGGCCGTCCGTGGTCGGGACTCGACGACTTGAACAACCCCAACGTCGCCGCTTGCGGGTCGGCGAAGACCGAGAAGCGGCAGATGTCCGGGATGTCCGTCGGTGGGACCTCCACGGCTCCGCCACGGCGCTTGATCCGGTCGGTGGTGGCGTCAACGTCGTCCACCCCGACATATCCGACCCAGCACGGCGCGGCGCCCGCCTGCCTCGCGCCCTCCGGCAGGTCCATCAGCCCGCTCACCGTGGCCGTTCCGGCGGTAAACAAGATATAGGGCCTGCCGGGCGTCGACGCGTCCCACGCGCCCCAGCCCATGACCTTGGTGTAGAAGGCCCTGGCGCCCGCCAAGTCCGTCGTCGTCAGCTCGTACCAGGCGAAATGGCCAAGCGGATTGACCACGTCTGTTTCTCCCGTTCGAGCCTTCAAAGACGTTGCAGCGCCGGCGTTTGGCGCCGATCCGGCTGGCTTGCTTCCGGCGCACAATCGAGACGGCAAGTCGCTCGGCCTGAATAGCGGCGGGGCGGAGAAAGTGCAAGGACGGACCGGGCCTCGCAGACGTCAGGGACGCGGATGCACCTCCATCCGCATCCGGCAGCGTCGCGGACTTTGCACCAGCCAACTTTCCGATTGAATCGCCGCTGATGCCGCCGATCGAGAAGATGACATCCGCCGCCGGCAACTTTCGACCGGTCAATCAGAAAATCGCGCCAGCCCGACCCCGGCGCCCTGCGGTCCGCAGTTGCAACGTGACGAACGAACCGACGCAGAGTAACATCACATCCGGATATCCGAGACCGGTCTTCGCTGCGATTGCGGAAACGCCGCGCCGGGAGGGAGTCCCAATCGCTTCTGGTACGCCAGACCGAATTTCCAGCGCGGCAGAAAACGACACGAGAGGAGTGGGAACGATGCCTTCAATTACATCGAGAGCACGCTTTCTTGCCGGCGGTATCCTGGTCGGCCTCGCAGTGGTCGTGCTGAGCGGGGAGGCGGCGGCGCAGCAGAGCGCGGCCGTGCCCGATTTCTACCGCAACGGCATCGGGTGGTACGGAGTAGGCGACTTCATCGCGGTTCCCGGCGGGCCCCGCCCTGTGAGCTCCAATCCGGCCTACCCTTACGTTCCGAACGGGACGGGCCAACAGCCGACCTATCGGATCTCCGACGTCACCAACCCCAACCTGAAGCCGTGGGTGAGGGATTTCATGAAGAAGGACAATGACGAAGTGCTCGCCGGGAAGATCGGCTTCACGCCGCGCGCGAGCTGCATGCCGGCGGGCGTGCCCGCCTTCATGAACTACGGCGGCTTTCAGCCGCTCTTCTTCGTGCAGACGCCGAAGGCGGTATGGTTGATTCATACGGGCAATCAGGAGGTGAGGCGAATCTATCTCGACGTGCCCCATTCGGAGAACCCAAAGCCCTCATGGTACGGCGAGTCGATCGGCCACTACGAAGGCGACACGCTGGTGGTCGACACCATTGGCATGAACGACAAGACCTTCATCGATTACTTCCGGACGCCGCACACCATGAAATTGCATGTGGTCGAGCGCTGGAGGGTGGTCGAGAATGGCCGCTCGCTCGAAGTCACCTTCACGGTGGACGATCCGGACGCCTTCAACGAGCCGTGGTCGGCGATCCGGCGTTATCGGGGTGCGCCGATCGAGCTGCACGCACAACCGGAAGAAGTCTGCGCGGAGAACAACCAGCATCTGTTCGACTACCGGATCCCGGTCGCGAACAAGCTGGATTTTTGAATGCCAGGAACTCCGAGTTGAAAGTGCGGGTGCAGCACCGCCTTCGTCCGCCGATAACGGGGAGCGATGAGTGAAGCACACGTGCCGCGAACACTCTCGCGCCGACGCGAGCAGGAGCCGAGCCAGTATCCGCAGCCCATTCGGCGGCCGACCACCGAAACTTGCTTAAATCTCCCCGCGCAGCCGCGACACCGCATCGGCCAGCACCTCGCAGCCGAACACGATGTCGGCATCGGACGTGTTTTCGGTGATGTCGTGGCTGATGCCGCCGATCGAGGGGATGAACATCATCGCCGCCGGCATATGGCGCGCCACCACCATGGCGTCGTGACCGGCGCCGCTCGGCAGCGCCACCGGCGTCTCGCCGCGCGCGATCGCGGCCGCGGCGATCGCCGCGCCGAGGTCCTGCGCGAGCGGGGTGGGCGCGAGGTTCGCCGTCGGCTCGACCTCGATTTTTACCGGCCCGCGATTGGCCTCGGCGACGCGGGCGAGGAATCGTTCCTGGAGACAGTCCATCACCGCACCGTCGAGGTCGCGAAACTCGAAGAGCATCTCGCCTTCGCCCGGCACCACGTTGGCCGCGCCGGGCCGGAACACCATGTTGCCGATGTTCCACACGGTTTCGGGCCCGGCGAGCGCGCGCATGTCGGCGCCGAGCGCCGCGGCGAGCGCGATCAGGGCGGCGCCGGCATCCTTGCGCATCGCCATCGGCGTCGTGCCCGCGTGATTGGCCGCGCCGTGGCTGCGGAGGCGAAACCGCCGGATTCCGACCAGCCCCGTCACCACCGCGATGCGATTGCCGCCGGCTTCCATGCGCGGGCCCTGCTCGATGTGGGGTTCGAGGTAGCAGACCTCGCGTCCGGCATCGAAGCGCAGCGGCGGCGCTTCGTTGGCGATCGTCGCCAGCGCCGCGGCGAGCGAGGCGCCGTCCTTCGACCTGGCGGCGGCGACTTCCACGTCGTCGAGGTCGCCGAAATAGCTGCGGCTGCCGAGGAAGGGCAGGTAGGTGCCTTCCTCGTCCTGGAAGGAGATGACGTCGACGCCGACGGCATGCGGTTCGTTCGCGGCGATGGCGCTGCGCGCGATCTCGAGCGCGTAGCCGACGCCGAGCGCGCCGTCGAGCCAGCCGCCCCTGGGCACGGTGTCGGTATGCGAGCCGATCAGGATCGCCCGCTTCGCACGAGGGTCGCGTCCCCGCACATTGCCGATCCGGTCCATCGATGCCTGCAGGCCGGCCGCCGCGAGCTTGCCGACCAGCCAGCGCCGCGCCTCGATGTCCGCGGCCGACAGCGCGATGCGCTCGACGCCGGTCTTGTATGCGCCGATGCCGGCGAGCTCGCGCAAATCCGCCAGCAGCCGCTTGCCATTGATGGGAATCATCGGATCAGTCCCGCCGGAACGTTGTTTGCCGGAGCACGCCGTATCTGCCAAAGCATGTTCCGGTCCCGAAGTCGATGCGCCCCGGCCAACAGGCGCGAACCGGCGACGACAGGACGGCCGCAACGCGAGCGACCCTGCGCCGTGCTTTGCACCAAGCCGGCGACGCTCTATCCGGCCGGTCCCGATCATGCATTAATATCTCGCGACGAATGACGTGTCGATGCCTGCATGCGGCCGGCCGGCGGGCTTGGACAACATGCGCCGTCCCATCGAGGGTTGCACCCTGTCGCCGTCGACGGACCCGCCCAACAGCCGCACGCGGCCATCGCCGCCGCCAGGAGGACAAGGATGAATCGAAAGCTTCTGCACCGCGCGGCCATGGCGTTCGGCCTCGGCCTTCTTGCCGTTCCGGCGGCTGCCCAGACCGACGCGCGCAAGGCGCTCGCCTATGAAGCGATCGATCGCAATGCCGACCAGATCGCCACCATCGGCGACACCGTCTACTATTTCGGCGAGCTCGGCATGCAGGAGATCGAGAGCAGCAAGTTCGTCAAGGGCGTGCTCGAATCGATCGGCTTCACGGTGGAGACCGGCACCGCCGGCATGGGCACGAATATCTGGGCCCATTGGGGCACCGGCAAGCCGCAGATCGTGATCGTGTCGGAAATCGATGCGCTGCCGGGCGGCTCGCAGGCGCCGGTCAGCATCGCGCGCAAGCCGCTGGTCGAAGGCGCGCCCGGCCACATGGAAGGCCACAACACCCATGCCGGGGTGGCGATCGGCGCCGCCTACGCGGTCAAGCAGGCGATGCAGCGCGACAACATTGCCGGCAGCGTCGCGATCTCGTTCGGCCCCGCCGAGGAGCAGATCGTCAGCCGGCCCTTCCTGGTGCGCGCCGGGCTGTTCGATGATGCGGATGTCGCCATCCTGCTGCACATCGGCGATACCTTCGCCGCCGGCTACGGGCTATTGAATTACGCCGCCATCAGCTCCAAGTTCACCTTCCACGGCAAGACCGCCCATGGCGCCGTCGATCCCTGGAACGGCAAGGACGCGGTCGATGCCGTGGAGTTGATGGACATCGGCTTCGACAAGCTGCGCGAGCACCTGCACCCGACCTACCGCGCCCACCGCGCCATCACCGCGGGCGGCATCCAGCCCAACATCATCGCCGACTACGGCCAGATCTGGTGGTTCGTGCGCGACGCCGACATGCCGTCGGCCAAGGAGACCTTCGACAAGCTCGTCAAGATCGCCGAGGGCGCGGCGCTGATGACCGGCACCACCTGGGAATACAAGATCGATGCCGCCGCGTGGCCGCAGCTCGGCCTCAAGCCCGTCGCGGAGGCGATCCAGGGCAACATCGATGCAATCGGCATGCCGCAATGGACCGAAGAGGAGCAGGCCTTCGCCCGCCGGTTCCAGACCGCCATGGGGGCAAAGCCGGTGGGGCTCAACACCCGGCCGACGGCGCTCGGCCAGCGCGCACAATCGGCGTCGTCCAACGATAATGGCGACGTCACCTGGGTGGTGCCGAGCGCCGCGATGAACTTTCCTGCCAGCGTGCCGGGCATCGGCTATCACAATTGGCAGGCGGCGGTGACGCCGACCAGCACCATCGCCCACAAGGGCATGGTCGCGGGCGCCAAGGTGCTGGCGGGAACCATCCTCGATCTCCTGACCAGGCCTGAGCTGGTCCAGGCCGCCCGCGCCGAGTTCGAGCAGAAGACGGCAGAAATGAAGTACTTCCCCGTATTGCCCGCCGATGCCAAGCCGCCGCTCGACCTCAACAAGGAGACGATGGACCGCTACCGCCCGGCGATGCGCCAGTTCTACCTGGACAAGCCGGTCAGGTTCGAGTGACGTGCCGCGGGGACGGCCCGGCGATGCGGCGGATCGGCCGAGCCGCGGGCGATGAGACCAAGGAGCTTTGCATGCTGTCGGTTTCCGGCGTCGGCGGCTTATGCTACGAAATCCCGGTTGCCGGGGGTCCGGCCGGCGGTGTCGCCCGGCCCGCACGCGGCCGTCGCCGGCAAGCCCGGCATTCCTGAGCCAGAGCGAAGGTCGTAAGGAGCGCCATGGCGGGCACGGCTGACCATCCGATCGCGGTTGTGCCGGTTTCGCAGCGCGTGCGTGTGCGATTCGCCGGGCACACCATTGCCGACACGGTCCGGGCATTGTCGCTGCGGGAAGCTTCCTACCCGCCGGTCCTATATATTCGCCGCGAAGACGTGGACATGTCGCTACTGATACGCAGCGACCACAAGTCCCGTTGTCCGTACAAGGGCGAGGCGTCGTATTACTCGATCAGGGCCGGTGGCCGGAGCGCGGAGAACGCGATCTGGAGCTACGAGAAGCCGCTTGCCGACATGGCCGAAATCGCTGGCCTCATGGCGTTCTACCCCAACCGGGTCGACGCCATCGAGGAGACGCCGGCCTGAGCCTGGGCTCCCGCCCGCGGGCCTTTCGGGGGAACCGGTGCAACAAGAAATCTGCGATGAATTCCTTATTTTCTCACCGATCTTTACTGTTTTTTCGCCTTGTTCCTGCCCTATCAGGTTACAAGAGTGTCGGGGTCATCCCGGGGGGTGCGGAAGATGAATTTACGCGTTATCGCAGCGAGCCTGTTCGCGGTGGTTGGGATGACGGGCGCCGCCGGCGCCCAGTATTACCCGCCGCCTCCGCCCGGATATGCTCCGCCTCCCGGCTATGCGCCACCGCCCGGATACGCGCCACCAGGCTATGTGCCGGCGCCCGGCTATGCGCCACCGCCGGTCTACCGCGGCCGTCAGGTCGTGGATGACGATGATGACGTCGGCGCGCTGCCGGCGCCGGGGCCTTATGGCCGGCCGCGAGGTTACGAGGATTACGCCCCGCCGCGGCCGCCCTCGGCCGTACAACGGGATGCCTTGCCTTCTCCCGGCGCGGGCGGCTATTCGCCGCAATACTCCCCGCCGCAGGACGGCGCAGGTGCGCCCGTTCCCGGCCGCCGTGAATACAGCTACGGGCCGTGGGAGCAGGTGCGGCCCCCGGGCGATGTCAGCCCGAATGCGGCGCCGCCGCCCGGCCAGCCTGGCGGCTATGCGGGCCTGCCTCCGGACTATCAGCCCGAGGTCGGCAAGCCCAAGGAGCTGCCGCCGCAGTTCCGACGCCAGCTCGTCGACTTCCCGACCAAGGAGCCCGCCGGCACGCTCGATCATCGATACGCCCAACACCTACCTGTACCTGGTGCTCGGCAACGGCAAGGCGCTGCGCTACGGCATCGGGGTCGGCCGCGAGGGCTTCACCTGGACCGGCCGCGAGCGCATCAGCAAGATGTCGGAATGGCCGGATTGGCATCCGCCCAAGGAGATGATCGAGCGTCAGCCCTATCTGCCGCGCTTCATGGCCGGCGGCGAGAGCAACCCGCTGGGTGCCCGCGCGCTCTATCTCGGCAACACGCTCTACCGCATCCACGGCACCAATCAGCCCTCGACCATCGGCTCGTTCGTATCGTCGGGCTGCATCCGCCTGACCAATGACGACATCGAGGATCTCTACAGCCGCGTGACCGTCGGCACCAAGGTGGTCGTCTACCCGGGCAAGCCTTCGCCCGAAACGACTGCGAGCGTGGTCCGGTAGGGGTCCCGTCTCCTCGGATCGGTGGCCTGGTGCGGAAGTTTGGCCCGCTCTCATCGCCTGATCATGGCCGGGCTCGCCCCGGCTATTTTCGCTCATCGTGCCCTCATAGCCGCAGGCGACTGATGAAATCGACGATGGCGCGCAGTGTCTCGCCGGCCGCCTCGCGATGGGGAACATGGCGCACCCCGGGAAGGATCAGCGCTTCCACCCGGCACTGGCATTCCGCCTTGGCCGTCTCGACCTGGCGCAGCGTGCCGTATTGATCGTCCTCCCCCTGGATGATGAGCATCGGTACGCGGATATGGGCGAGTTCCCCGGTAATGTCCCATTTGCGGAACTCCGGGTCGAGCCAGGGACCGCTCCAGCTCAGGAACGCATTGTCGGGGTCGTGGTGCCAGCGTGCGAGCCTGGCGCGCAGATCGCCGCTGCCATAGAGATCGCGCATGCGCACGATCTCGGCGATGCCGAACGCCTCGGCGAAGAAGTGCGGCGCCAGCAGCGCGAGGCCGCCGACGCGATGGTCGGCGACGCTGCCGGCATAGATCGCCGCGATCGAGGCGCCGTCGCTGTGGCCGAGCAGGATGCCGCGGGCGAAGCCGATGGCTTCGAGCACGCGCGGCAGCACCTCGCACGCTTCCTCATGCATGAAGCTGGTCCGCCGCGGCAGCGTCGCGGCGCTGGAATGACCGTAGCCGGCGCGGGAATAGGCGAACACGCCGAGCCCGGTGGCCGCCGCGAGCCGGTCCGGGAAATCGCCCCACAGGCCGACCGAGCCGAGCCCTTCATGGAGCAGCACGACGGTCGCGGCCTCGTCGGGGCGCGGCCCGATCATCCGATATTCCAGCCGCCTCTCGGCGATCTCGACGAAGCCCTCGGCGGCCAAGCTCATTGGTGCAGGTCTCTATCCGTTCAGGTCGCTGGCCGCTGGCGTCGTTCCACCGTCTTGAGGCTGACCGCTCACTTTGCTGTCATCGCCCGGCTCGACCGGGCGCCTCGGCGCGCAATTTGAAGCGCTGGATCTTGCCGGTCGTGGTCTTCGGCAGCGCGCTGCGGAATTCGATCCAGTGCGGATATTTGAAGGAAGCCAGCCGGCTACGGCAATGCGCGCGCAACGCCTGCGCGGTTTCCTCGCTCGCAGCGCCGGAGGATTTGAGCACAACGAAGGCCTTCGGCTTGATCAGGCCGTCCTTGTCCGGCCAGCCCACCACGGCCGCTTCGAGCACGTCGCGGTGGCTCAGCAGCGCGCCCTCGACCTCGAACGGTGCCACATAGACCCCGCCGACCTTGAGCATGTCGTCGCGCCGGCCGCAATAGACGTAGTAGCCGTCCTTGTCCTCGATGTACTTGTCGCCGGAACGGGTCCATTCGCCGAGGAAGGTCGCGCGCGACTGCTCGCGGTCGTTCCAGTACATGACGGCGCTGGTGGGTCCGCGCACCTGCAGCTCGCCCATCTCGCCCGGCGCGACCAAATCGCCGTCATCGCCGACGAGGCGGATGTCGTAGCCCGGCAACGGCTTGCCGGTGGTGCCGTAGCGCACATCTGCGATGCGGTTGGACAGGAAGATATGGAGCATTTCCGTCGAGCCGAGGCCATCGAGAATGTCGACGCCGTAGCGTTCGCTCCAGCGCCGCCCGATATCGGCCGGCAGCGCTTCGCCCGCCGAGATGCAGGTGCGCAGCCTGAGCGCGGCGCGGTCCGCCGCGTCCGCCGCGAGAAAGGCGGCATAGAAGGTCGGCACCGCGAACAACACGGTGACGCCATGCCGGCGCAGCAGCGCGGCAACCGCCTCCGGCGTCGGCCGCCCCGGCATCAGCACCGTGGTGGCGCCGGCGGCGAGCGGAAAGCTCATGGCATTGCCGAGCCCATAGGCGAAGAACAGCTTCGCCACCGAATAGACGACGTCGTCTGCGGTGAGCCCGACCACCGGCGCGCCATAGAGATCGTCGGTCAACCGCGGCGCGGCATGCACGTGCACCGCGCCCTTGGGCCGGCCGGTCGAGCCGGAGGTGTAGAGCCAGAAACAGATGTCGTCGCGGCTGGTCGGCGCGGTGGCGTCCGGCCCCGACGCCGCCTGCAGCGCATCCTCGAGCAGCGGATGGCCGTGGCCGTGCGGCCCCGACACCAGCACGTGCGCGAGGTCGGGACACGATCCGATCAGCCCGGCGAAACGCGGATAAAGCTCCTCGGACACGACCAGAAGCCGGGCGCGGCTGTCGTCCAGCATGAAGCGATAGTCGTCCTCGCTCAGCAGCGTATTGACGGGCACGGCGACCACGCCCGCCTTGACCGCGCCGAGAAACGCGGTCGGCCAGTCGATGGTGTCGGTGAGGCAGATCAGGATGCGCTGCTCGCGCGCAATGCCGAGCCCACGCAGGAGCTTGCCGAATTGCGCGACCCGCTCGCCGAGCTCGCCATAGGTCCAGCTCCCGCGCGGATCGATATAGGCGGCCTTGCCGGCGCGCCCGGCGGCGAGGTTGCGGGCGATCATGTCCTCGGCAAAATTGTAGCGGCGCGGAATGGCGGCCGCCGCGTCATCGCGGGCGTCAGCCGGAGGGCGGCGCGACATCTCGGGCATCCATGTTCCTCACCACGGTTTTTATGGCACGCGGCCCGTGCGCCCGCAGAATATGACGAATAGAATGGCGATGAACAGGAGCGCCCGAGATGAATGAGCGTCGGAGATGAAACCGAGCCTGGCGCCGGGTGTCCGCGCGGTGCACCGCATCGTCGTCGACAGGGCGAAGACCATCGGCTTCATGGGCGAGGAAGGCCGGGTCTACGCAACGCCCTATTTGATCGGCGACATCGAGATGACCTGCCGCAACCTGATTCTCGCCCATGCCGACGCCGGCGAGGACTTCGTCGGCATGGAAGTCGCGGTCAGGCATCTTGCCCCGACGCTGCCCGGCATGACCGTCGAGATCACCGTGGAGGTCACGGCGGTCGAAGGACGAAAGGTCGTGTTCGCGGTGACCGCCAAGGACGACCTCGATACCATCAGTTCCGGCTCCCATGCGCGCTTCGTGGTTGACACGGCCAAGACCGTCGAGCGCCTCAAGGCGAAGGCGGCGAAGCTCGCGGCACGGGCGGCAACGTGATCCCCGCTCGGACTGACATCGCGGCCCAACGGATATCGCCATGACGCCCCACCGCGTAGCGCCGCCCTTCATGTTCGACCGCGCCGCCGAGACCATGCCGCGGCGCGACCTCGCGGCGCTCCAGCTGGCCCGGCTCCGGCAGACGCTGGCGCGCGCCTATGAATGCGTTGCGCCGGTCCGCCGCAAGTTCGACGCCGCCGGCGTGACGCCGGCGCAGCTCGGCTCGCTCGCCGACATCGTCCGCTTTCCGTTCACGGCGAAGGCCGACCTGCGCGACAATTATCCGTTCGGCCTGTTCGCGGTGCCGCGCGAACAGGTGCTGCGCCTGCACGCGTCGTCCGGCACCACCGGCAAGCCCACCGTGGTCGGCTACACCAAGGGCGACCTCGACCTGTGGGCCGACCTGATGGCGCGGACCCTCGCCTGCGTCGGCGCGCGCCCCGGCGACATCGTCCACAACGCCTATGGCTACGGCCTGTTCACCGGCGGGCTCGGCTTCCATGGCGGCGCCGAGCGGCTCGGCTGCACCGTGGTGCCGGTGTCCGGCGGCGGCACCGAACGCCAGGTCGCGCTGATGCAGGACTTCGGCGCCACCATCCTGGGCGCGACGCCGTCCTACGCCCTCAACATCGCCGAGGTGGCGCAGGCCATGGGCGTCGACATGGTCAGGCTGCCGTTGCGCTGCGGCGCGTTCGGGGCCGAGCCGTGGAGCGAGCCGATGCGCCGCGACCTCGAGGCGAGGCTCGGCATCAAGGCGGTCGACGTCTACGGCCTGTCGGAAATCCTCGGCCCCGGCGTCGCCTGCGAATGTGACGTCGAGCAGAACGGCCTGCATGGCTGGGAAGACCATTTCCTGTTCGAAGTCATCGATCCCGACACGATGCAGCCGCTGCCCGTCGGCGCCACCGGCGAGCTCGTCATCACCACGCTCACCCGGCAGGCGCTGCCGATGATCCGCTACCGCACCCGCGACATCACGAGGCTCTCGGACGCGCCCTGCGCCTGCGGGCGCACCCATCGGCGCATCATGCGCGTCACCGGCCGCAACGACGACATGCTCATCATCCGCGGGGTCAACATCTATCCGTCCCAGGTCGAAGCGGTGCTGGTCGGCTTTCCCGGCCTCGCGCCGTATTACCAGATCGTGCTCACCCGCGACGGGCCGCTCGACGCCATGACCGTCGAGGTGGAGCGCATGCCCGACACGCCCGGCGACGCCGGTTCCTGCGCGGCCAAGGCCGGCGAAGTGCAGCGCCGCCTCAAGTCGCTGGTCGGGGTGACCTGCAATGTCGTCGTCAAGGCGCCCGGCGAGGTGCCGCGCTCCCAGGGCAAGGCGGTCCGGGTCAGGGACGAGCGCAAGCCCGGGCATTAACACCTCAAAATCACCTGCAACCCGTCGTTGCGGCGTCACAACGACGCGGCTATAATTCACGCGTTGGCGGCCTCGCGGCGAACTCCGCTCGGCCCCCCATATCCATTTACCAAGGACTAAGGTCATGGCCCTCGATCCTAAGGGAGCCGCGCTGGCGCTGCATCGATTCGGCTTCGGGCCCCGCCCGGGCGCGATCGCCGCCATCGCCTCCGATCCGCGCGGCGCGCTCCTCGCCGACCTCGACCGGCCGAATGCCGGCCAGATCCTCGCCGCCGCCGGCCTGATGACCAGCGGCGCTTCCAATCGCGCCGCCTTCGAGTTCTTCGCCGAGCGCACTGCCAAGGCGCGCGTCGCGCGGCTGCGCGAGGAGGAGGCCAAGCGCGCGGCGGCCGAATCCGGCATGGCCGGGGCGATGGAGGCAAAGGCCGAGATGGCGCCCGAGGCCGTCAAGCCCCCGACTGCGCAGGCCCCGACCCCGCCGGCCGAGACCGTGCCGCAGCAGATCTTCTTCGCCGAGGCCAAGGCGCATTTCGACGCCGCCATCACCGCCGAGATCGGCTTCGTCGAGCGCCTGGTGTGGTTCTGGTCGAACCATTTCTGCGTCAATGCCGACGACACCGTGATGGCCGGCGGCTACGAGCGCGAGGCGATCCGCCCCCATGTGCTCGGACGTTTCGTCGACCTGCTGCAGGCCGCCGAGGGCCATCCGGCGATGCTGCTCTATCTCACCAACACTTTGTCGATGGGGCCGGATTCGGTCGCCGGCATCAATCGCACCAGGGGCCTCAACGAGAACCTCGCCCGCGAAATTCTCGAGCTGCATACGCTCGGCGTGCGCACCGGTCTACACCCAGGACGACGTGACGAGCTTCGCCAAGGTGATCACCGGCTGGACCATCCTGCCGACCGACTCCAATCCGGACCATGGCGGCGAGTTCCTCTTCCACCGGCGCATGCACGAGCCCGGCCCGCAGACCGTGATCGGCAAGTCCTATCGCGACGCCGGCGTCGAGCAGGGGCGCGCGGTGCTCGCCGATCTCGCCCGCCATCCCGCGACCGCCAAGCACATCGCGACCAAGCTCGCGCGCCATTTCGTCGCCGACGATCCGCCGCCGGCGCTGGTCGGCGCGGCTGGCGCAGCGCTTCGACGAGACCGAGGGCGACCTCTGGGAGGTCTCCAAGGCGCTGGTCACCGCGCCGGAATCCTGGGCGGAGGAACGCGTCAAGATCAAGCGCCCGAGCGAATGGATCGTCGCCCTTCTGCGCGCGGCGCGGTTTGCCGGCGACATCCGCGCCATCGTCCCGGGATTGAACCGGCTGGGCGAGCCGCTGTGGCGGCCGCCGTCGCCGCGCGGCTTTCCCGACGAAAACGCCGCCTGGCTCGACGGCCTCTCGCACCGGCTCGACATCGCCAACAATTTCGCCCAGCGCAATGGCGACCGCCTCGACGCGGCGGCGATGCTGGAAACCGCGCTCGGCCCGCTCGCCTCCGAGGAGACGCGCCGCGCCGTCGCCCGCGCCGAGACCAAGCCGCAGGCGCTGACCCTGATGTTGATGGCGCCCGAATTCCAGTGGAGATGATCATGCCTACGAGGCTCCATGCTGCGACGCTTCACGCCGCGACCCGCCGCGAGCTGCTGCTCGGCTCGGGCGCGCTGTTCGCCTGGGCGCATGTGCCGCGCATCGCCCGCGCCGAAGGCCGCGACCCGCGCTTCCTCGACCATCGTGCTGCGCGGTGCGCTCGACGGGCTCGCGGCGGTGGCGCCGGTCGGCGATCCCGACTGGATCAAGCTGCGCGGCGACAATGCGCTCAAGCTCGACGGCGACACGCCGGCGCTGCCGCTCGACGGCTTCTTCGCCCTCAATCCGGCGATGCCGAACCTGCACCGCCTCTATAAGGCGGGACAGGCGACCATCGTGCACGCGGCGGCGACGCCCTATCGCGAGCGCTCCCATTTCGACGGCCAGGACGTGCTCGAAAGCGGCCTCGCCGGCGTCGGGCGCGCCGACAGCGGCTGGCTCAACCGCGCGCTGGTGGCGCTGGAGCCGGGCGGGCGCGTCGATCCGCGGGGGCGGCGGACCTTCGCGGTCGGGCCGATCACGCCGCTGGTGGTGCGCGGCCCGGCGCCGGTGCTGTCATGGGTGCCGCCGCGGCTGCCGCCGGTGAGCGACGAGACCACGATGCGTCTCCTCGACCTCTATCGCCACACCGATCCGACGCTGGCGCGGGTGCTCGAAGACCGCATCGGCCTCGCCGCCCTGGCGCGCGCCGGCGGCATCGAGCGCAAGCCCGAGGATCAGGGCCCGGTGGTCCAGGTCGGCGGCATCGAGCAGGTGCGCGCCTATTTCGCCGAGGCGGCCGGCGCCGCCGCGAAATTCCTCGCCAGCGCCGACGGACCGCGGGTCGGCGCGCTCGCCCTCGACGGCTGGGACACCCATGTCAACGAGGGCGCGGTCGAAGGGCCGGCTGGCGGCGCTGCTCGGCGCGCTCGACGGCGCGCTCGCCGCGATCGAGAACGGCATGGGCCCGGCCTGGAGCGAGACGGTCGTGGTGCTGGTCACCGAGTTCGGCCGCACCGCCCGCGTCAACGGCACCGAGGGCACCGACCACGGCACCGCCACCGTGGCGCTGCTCGCCGGCGGCGCGCTGAAGGGCGGCCGCGTGGTCGCCGACTGGCCGGGCGTCAAGGAGGCCGACCTCCACGAGAAGCGCGACCTCAAGGCGACCACCGACCTGCGCGCCGTGCTCAAGGGCCTGCTGAAAGACCATCTGCGCCTGGACGACGCCGTGCTGGCGGCGGACATCTTCCCCGACAGCGCCGCGGTCAGGCCGATCGACGGGCTGGTGGGGTAGGGCCGCCGCGGCCCCGGTCGCTGGTGGTGAGCGCCGATCTCCGGACCACTATCGCCCGGATATGTGATGGTCGGCTGCTCAGCACGAAAGGGGCCAGCTTGAAGACGCTCACCGCTGCTGCCGGATTTTCGCGTCGCTCTATCCGGCTTACGGGCGAGGCATCGCCCCGCCCCTACACCGCCTCCTTGCGGAACCCCGGCACCGCGTCGCGCAGCACGCGGTAGATCGCCTCGCGGTCGTCACGGCCGAGGCCCTGTTCGAGGGCGGCGAGCCAGGCGCGCAGCGTGTCGAGCGCCGGATTGACCGGGCGCGCAGCCTTGATGCCGGACACGCCGATGTCGGCGGTCGGCTCGTCGGCGGCGAACAGCACCTCGTGCAGGCGCTCGCCGGGACGAATCCCGCTGAACACGATCTCGATTCCGCCCGGTCCCGGCTCCAGGCCCAACAAACGGATCATGCGCTCGGCGAGGTCGACGATCCTCACCGGCTGGCCCATGTCGAGGACATAGACCGACGTGTCCCCAACCTGGGACCCGAGCGCATGAGAGGCGGCCGTGACCACGAGATCGCAGGCCTCGCGGATGGTCATGAAGTAGCGCACCATGTCGCGATGGGTCACGGTGACCGGACCGCCGCGCTCGATCTGGGCTTTGAATTTCGGCACCACCGAGCCGTTCGACGCCAGCACGTTGCCGAACCGCACCGCGATCAGCCGCATCGGCGGGCGCCCCGCCCCGGCGCGCGCCCGCACGTCGCCGTCGAGCGCCTGGCAATACATCTCGGCGAGGCGCTTGGTGGCGCCGAGCATCGAAATCGGCTCGATCGCCTTGTCGGTCGATATCATCACCATGGCGGCGGCGCCGGCGGCGAGCGCGGCATCGGCGACGTTGATCGATCCGAACACGTTGGTCTTGATGCCTTCGTCCCAGTCGCGCTCGAGCAGCGGCACGTGCTTGAGCGCAGCGGCATGGAAGACGATGTCGGGCTTGAACTGCTTGATCAGGCGGATGACGCGCTCGCGGTCGCGGATATCGGCGATGCGGCCGTCGATCTCGGCGCGCGAATCCTTCGCCGCCAGCGCTTCCAGCACCGCGTGCAGCGCCGGCTCCGAATTCTCGATCACCATCAGGCGGGCGATGCCGTAGGTCGCGAGCCGGTCGCAGATTTCCGCCCCGATCGAGCCGCCGCCGCCGGTGACCACCGCCGCCTTGCCGCGCACGAAGGCTTCGAGGCGCTGGTAGTCGATCTTGGCGCTGGGCCGCAGCAGCAGGTCCTCGACATTGACGGGGGCGAGCTGGAGCGCTTGCCCTCCCTCCAGCGAGGGCATGCGGCTCGGCGTCAGGCCGAGCCGGCGCGCCCGCGTCAGGATGACTTCCGGCTTCATCTCCGGCGCCAGCGCGGTCGGCGTCATCACCAGGCGGGTGACGACGGTGCCGCGGTCGGTGAGATCCTGCACCACCCGCTCGAGATCGTCGAAGTCGCCCAGCACCGGAACGCCGCGGATCGACTGGCTGCGGTCGGCGCGCGATTGCGACAGGATGCCGAGCACCTCGATCTTCTTCACCGCGCCGCTCTCGATGCCGCGCAGCAGCACCTCGGCGTCGGCCGCCGGGCCGAGCACGATGGTGGGCGCGAGGTCGCCGCGGCGGGCGTGCTGCAGCGTGCGGGTGTAGCGGAAGTAGCGGTAGGCGACCCGCGAGCCCGCCAGGAAGAACACCTGCAGGAACCAGTACAGGGCGATGGTGATCTTGCCGAAGAAGAACGTGCCGTAGATGTTGGGCGCCAGCAGCACATAGTCGAGCACCAGCAGCGTCACCGCCAGCACCGTCGAGACCTTGATGATGTTCATCAGGTCGGGCAGCGAGGTGAAGCGCCACTTGTTCTTGTACAGGCCGAAGATCGAGAACACGCCGGCGGAATAGAGGACGAATCCGGGCAGCAGCAGCAGCAGCAGGTGCCAGCGCTGGGCGAGGCCGGGCGCCTCGAAACGGATGTAGAACGCAGCCAGCACCGCCGCGACCGCCGCCACGAGGTCGTGCGCCAGGATGAGGGCCATCCGCGGGGTGAAATTTGCAAACGGAAACATAGGTCTCAGGGCTGGTCTCTGGGCTGGGTCTCAGGGCTGCTCCGGTGTGGTCATCCATACCGGCCTTTGGGCGGCCGCGCCACCTCGCCAGCCGGCTCCGCCTTCTGCCGCATTGCTGGGATCGCAGAGGCAGCCGCCACGGCCGTCGCCACGTCCTTGGCCGCCTCCAGCGCCTGGTCCACCGCCAGCAAGACCTGCGCCGGCGCCAATTCGTCGAGGCAGCGGCTGAAGCTGGTCAGGCGGCGCTCGCAGCCCTCATTCTGGCATGGCAGGCAGGGCAGCGGATTCTGCACCAGCCAGACATTGCCGCGGCGCTGGATCGTCCCCGCCGCCTGCCACATCGGATCGAGCCCGGCGGCGGGCACCGGCCCCCAAAGGCGCGGATCGGTCGGCCCGTACAGGGCAACCGTCGGGCAGCCGCTCGCCGCGGCGAGGTGGGTGATCGAGGTATCGGGTCCGACATAGAGGCGCGCCTGCGCCAAGAGCGCGGTCAACTCCGGCCAGGACACCGCGCCGTCGATGCGGGTGACCGCGCCGGCCTCGCCCCAGATGTCGTCCAGGAAGGCGCGCTCGGCCGGCGCCGGGCCGCCGGTCGCCAGGATGGCGAGGCCGCGGTCGCGCAGCCCGGCGGCGAGGGCGCGCCAGCCGTCGCGAGTCCATCGCTTGTAGGTGAAATTCGGCACCGCGTGGATCACCGCATAAGGGCCGGCAGCAAAACGGCGCGGCGCGGCGCCGCCTGGGCACACCAGGCGGGGGACCCGTGCGATGCCCAGCGCATCCGCCAGACGAAGCATTTCTTCGAGCCGATGCAGCCCGGGCACATTCGGCACCGCGCGCGACAGCGCGCGCCGCCGCAGCGCGCCGCGCCGGCCGCCGTCGATCGGCCCGACATGGCGGCGTCCGGCCAGCAGCGCGAAAAAGGTCGGGCGGTCGCCGCTCTGGGTCGAGACCGCGAGGTCGTAGCGCTTGAACAGGCGCAGCGCGAGCGCGAGGCTCGCCATCGCGCCGCGCGCCGGCGGCATGGTGACGATGCGGTCGAGATCGGGATTGCCGGCGAGCATGCCGGCGGTATCGGCGAACACCAGGGCGTCGATGCGAGCCTGCGGAAAGGCGCAGCGGATGCTGGCGATCAGCGGCGTCGCGAACAGCACGTCGCCGAGCCGCCGCAGCGCCACCACCAGGACACGGGGACGCGGCGACAGGTCGAGCGGCTGGTCGGACGGCGCTGCGAACGGTTTCATGGGCACGGTTTCATGGGGGCGACGACACGGCCGGCCCGGGCGACCTGCCCGGCGCGGCGTCGGCCCGGCGGCGCAACACGGTGCCGCCGAACACGCCGACGCCGAACACGTACAGCCAGCCCTGGGTGAAATCGAGCAAATGGGAATTGAACTGGCAACCGATGATGTTCTGCGTCACCACCATGAGCCCGATCCAGGCCGGCAACCCCGGACCGAGAAACATCAGCCAATGCGCTGCCCACATTGCCAGCAAGATGATCACGCCGACCGCGCCGAGCTGGATCGCGACGGTGAAGATCTGGTTGTGCGGGTTGGTCGCAGTGGCGCCCGTCGGCCCGTCCGCATGGCGGCGGAACTCATCGGCGATGGTGCCGGTGCCGTGACCGAGGAGCGGCGTCTCGGCGACGATGCGCAGCGAATATTTCCAGAACTCCAGCCGCGCGCCCGACGACGTGTCGACGCCGGTCGCGGCATGCTCGCTGATCTCCTGGGAGACAACGGTGACGCGGCCACGCAAATTCTGCGACGTGGCCCATACCACGCCGACGGCGACCGCTCCGATCGCCGCATAGGCGGCGATCGCCTGGAATGAGCGCCGGTGCAGGCCGTGGTGATATGCGAACAGCACATAGAGCACGGGGATGACGACCAGCGCGGTGCGGCTGGTCACGACATAGATCATGTTGGCGATGAACAGGAGGCCGAGCGTCATGCAGATGGCGGCGACGCCGCGCTGCCGCGCGTTCCATCGGGTGAATGCGACGTGGAAGAGAGCGAAGGCGCAAAGCGTGAAGATTCCGCTTTGGGCGATGTCGTCCTTCACCGGAACCCCATAGCCGCGTCCCAGCGTCAACGCGTCGGGCATGTTGATCATCACATAGGAGCTGGCGAGCAGCACGGTGGCCGACGCCAGGAACGCGGCGCCCACCCACAGCCCGCGATCGGAGCGGCGAAACTGCGCGAACAGCGCCGGGATCGCGATCAGCCGCAGGAACGATTCCACGCCATGGAAGCGCTCTCCGATCGGGACATCCGCCCAGGCCATGCCCGCGGCCGCGAACATCGCGAGCAGCACCGGCAGGCCGCCCGGCGCCGACGCGACCTCCCGGCGCAGCGCCTCGACGCTCAGGGTCGGCAGCGTCGCCACCAGCCAGAGCGCCGTCAGGACTCCGGTCGCCGAGGTCGACCACGGCAGCGACGCCGCCACCGCGACGGCGAGCCCGTCGGCGATGCGCGGGAGCGCATCGCGCCGGAAATCGTCGACCATGGTCGGGTTCGCGATGGTCATCGCCCGGCCTCGCCGGCGAGTACGCCTTGCGGCGCCGCCTGGCCGGACGCGGACAGGCCGCGCCGCGCCTTGACGGTGTCGCCCTGCATGATGTCGGCGAGCTGACGTTCATTGGCGTCGAGGCCGGAGCGGTCGGCCTCGCGATGCCACAGATGGAAAACGCCGGTGGCAAACCGGCCGTCCTTGCGGCGCACCCCGGCGCGGATCAGGCGGATGAAGATATCGGAATCCTCCCGGCCCCAGCCTTTGAAGGAGGCGTCGAACCCGTCCACCGCATCGAGATCGTCGCGCCAGAACGCCATGTTGCTGCCGCGGGCGCCCTTCCATCGGCTCGCCGGCGCCTTGCGCAGGGGGCCGAGCGGCAGCGCGAACAACGGCAGCAGGCGGTTGAGATCGCCGCGCGCACGATGCGACAGGTGCGTCGCCAAACCCCACAGCTCCGGCTCGAGCCCATTCTGGAGCACGCGCTCGGTCAATCCCCGCGACATCAGGATGCGGTTACCGGTCACGAACCAGCCCGGCTCGGCGAGGCGGCGATGGGCGGCGACGAAATCGCGCCGCGCGATACAGTCGCCGTCGAGAAAGACGACGTATCGCCCCGCGCTGGCGCGGATGCCGAGGTTGCGGATTTCGGCGAGCCGGAACCCGCAATCCTCGTGCCAGACATGCTTGACCGCGACCGCACCGGCGCTGCGGTCGCGCACCACACGCTGCGTCGCCGCGCCCGAGCCGTCGTCGGCGACCACGATCTCGAAATGGCGGTCGGACTGGCGGGACAGGGCGCGCAGCACGGCGTCGAGCGCGTCCGGCCGATTATAGGTCGAGACAATCACCGAGATCAGGTCATCCAAGCTGACGCCTCGCGAGCCAAGCCTTCATGTAACGGTAATAGGTTCCTTCCGCATTGGCCACGGCGAGCAGAAAGCCTTCATGGCCATCGAGAAATCCGCGCCGCAGGACATAGGCCCGCAGGAACGACCACAGGCCGTGGGTAATGCCGCTCATGAAGGTGACGCGGCGGCCGGACGCCGCGAGCATTTCTGCGCCGGCTGTGGAATAGCCGTCGAGGCGCGCCACCGCATCTTCCAGCCGCAGCACCGGGTGATGGTCGAGGGGAACCGCGAGACGCGCGATGCGGCCACGGCACTCCACCCGTTCGTGGACGAGATCGTCGGTGAAGCGCGCGATATCGCGGCGGAATAGTCGCAGCACGTAATCCGGCGACCAGCCGGAATGCAGCATGGGGCGGCCGAGAAACGTGGAGCGCCGCGGCATCTCGTAGCCCTCGGCCGCCCCCGACGCGATCGCCGCCGTGATCTCGCCGGCGAGCGACGGCGGCACCCGTTCGTCGGCATCGATCGACAGCACCCAGTCCCCCCGCGCAAGCGACAGCGCGAAGTTCTTCTGGACGCCGAAGCCGGCCCACTCGTGAGTCACGACCTGCGCACCGCAGCCCTTGGCGATGGCGACGGTGTCGTCGGTGCTGCCGCTGTCGACCACGATGCGCTCGTCGCAGAAGGCGACGCTTTCCAGGCACGCGGCGATGTTGATCGCCTCGTTCCTGGTGATGATGATCGCGCTCAATCCTGGCGTCATTCCCAGCTCGGCCACGGCATGATCCTGAAAGGGCGCGGACGGTCCGGACAGCATCATGCTCAATTCGAGGAATTTCGGGCGCCCGAAGCGGGCACCAGACTTACAAAACACAGGAGATGCGGCGAGGCAATCTCGGGCAGTTTATCGCATGGTCCCGAACGTTTGCAGGCGTTTCGGGCCTCATGCGCGCAATCCGCGTTCATGACCGCGGAAACACCCTGGTGACGTGCCCCATCTTGCGTCCGGCGCGGACCGCCTGCTTGCCGTAGAGGTGCAGGCAGGCGCCGGGCATCTCCAGCCACTGGCGATAATCCGCGATCTCGTCCCCGATCAGGTTGATCATTTCGGCGCGGCCGTGGCGCTGCGGCACCGCCAGCGGCCAGCCCACGATCGCGCGAATGTGCTGCTCGAATTGCGACACCGAGCATCCGTCGATGGTCCAGTGCCCGGAATTGTGGACCCGCGGCGCGACCTCGTTCACGAGCACCGCATGACCGGCACCGTCGCGGACCACGAACATCTCCACCGCGAGCACGCCGACATAGCCGAACGCCTCGGCGATGCGCTCGGCGATGCGCCGCGCCTGCGCCGCAACCGCAGTCGGCACGTCCGCGGGGACCCGCGAGACCTTCAAGATGTGGTCGCGATGTTCGTTCTCGGTCACGTCGAAGCATTCGATCCGGCCGTCATGGCCGCGCGCCGCCACCACCGATATCTCGCGCTCGAATGCGACGAACGCCTCGACGATCGCGGGCTGGCCGCCGACCGCACGCCACGCCGCGGCGGGCTCGTCGTCGGCGCGCAAGGTGGCCTGGCCCTTGCCGTCATAGCCGAACCGGCGCGTCTTGAGCACCGCCGGCCGGCCGACGGCGCCGAGCGCCTCGGCGAGTTCGCCTTCGGCGGCGACGCCGGCATAGGGCGCGGTGGCGATGCCCAGGGAGACGATGAAATCCTTCTCCACCAGCCTGTCCTGGGTGATGGCGAGGACCTTGGGATCAGGCAGCACCGGCTTGCGGGCGGCGAGGAAGGTCGCGGTCTCCGCGGGCACGTTCTCGAATTCATAGGTGATGACGTCGACATTGTCGGCGAATCGGTCGAGCGCCGCCTTGTCGCCGTAGTCGGCCTCGGTGACCCGGCGCACCACGTCGAAGGCGGGCGAGCCGCGCTCAGGGCTCAGCACGTGGCATTTGAAGCCGAGGCGCGCCGCGGCCAGCGCCAGCATGCGGCCGAGCTGGCCGCCGCCGAGAATACCGATGGTCGCGTCCGGCCCGGAGCGAAAGGCGGGCGCGCTCACGCGCCGCCCTCGTTCGACGGCACGTCGGCGACGGCTTCGGTCTGGCGCTTGCGCCAGGCTTCGAGCCGGTCGGAGAGCGCGGGGTCGCCGAGCGCAAGCACGCTCGCGGCGATGAGCGCGGCATTGACGGCGCCGGGACGGCCGATCGCCAGCGTGCCGACCGGAACGCCGGGCGGCATCTGCACGATCGAATAGAGCGAATCGAGCCCGGACAACGCCTTCAATTCGACGGGAACGCCGAACACCGGCAGCGTGGTCATCGCAGCGGTCATGCCGGGCAGATGCGCCGCCCCGCCAGCGCCGGCGATGATGACCTGAAAACCGGCCGCCTTGGCGCCCGTGGCGAAGGCGTAAAGCCGGTCCGGCGTGCGATGGGCCGAGACGATGCGGGCCTCATAGCCGATGCCGAGCGTATCCAGCACCTCGGCGGCATGCTTCATCGTCGCCCAATCGGACTGGCTGCCCATGATGATGGCGACGGGCTTGGCGGCCACGAATTGCTCCCGGAAACGGCCCAGCGGCCGGAAAACGAAGGCGCGGATTATAGATAGCGGCCCCGCACCCGCAAGCCGGGAGCGGCCGATGGGAGCGGAATATCTGGAGGCGCGGTCCAGAGCTCCGCAGCGCACCCGGCGGGTCAATCGTCACGCGATGATATCGGGAGTCAACTGGTCCTCGATGAAGCCGATGCGGTCGCGCAGCACCAGCTTGCGCTTCTTGAGCCGCTGGATCTGGAGAATGTCCGCGCCGGGCGCGACCTGCAGCGCCTCGATCGCGGCGTCGAGATCGCGGTGCTCCTGCCGCAGCCGCGCAAGTTGCGCCCGCAGCTCGCTTTCTTCTTCTCGAGTCATCGCTGCTGCCGAATCCGCCTTGCCCCGCGCCGGCCGCTTCCACGCCACCTGCAGGTCCCTGGTCGCACTGCTAGGACCAAAATACCACGATTGCGGGCGCCATGCCTGTCGTCCGCAAGGGGAGCCGGCAGCCGGCCGTGCGACACAAAGGGCTTCCCGGCGATTTTGCTTGGTCTGGAAGGACTTGCAGGTAGAATCAAGCGAGATTTTGCGGCGCACAATCAATCGCTGTCAACTCCGCCTTTACCTCGTGTCAAACTTTGCAGGTCAGGCTCGAAATCTGACCAGGAGGAACTATGGCAACACCTGCGCATCTTGCAGAACTCGAACAGCGGCATCGGATGCTCGAAGACCAACTCGCCGAAGCCCTCCAGCATCCCTCCACCGACGATTTCACACTGGCGGAACTCAAGCGTCGCAAATTGCAGTTGAAGGACCAGATGGTCCGGTTGCAGGAACTCGAAAGCGTCCACTGATTTTGTCCATCCGAGTTCGCCTCAAAGCCGCCGGCCCTCGACATCGAGGCCGGCGGTTTTGTATCCGGTGCACCCCATGCAGGACGAACGAGCGGCGGATATGATGAGCAGATCGAAACTGTCAGCGCTGGTCGCCGCCGCCGCGGCCATGTTCTGGGCGGGGAGCGCGGCGGCGCAGGCGCCCTATCCGTCCCGCGCCGTGACCTTGATCGTTCCGTTTCCCGCCGGCGGCGGTGTCGATGCGGTGGCGCGCATCGTCGCCGAGAAAATGTCCGCCGGCCTGCGACAGCAGGTGATCATCGACAATCGCGGCGGCGTCGCCGGCGTCATCGGCATGCGCGTTGCCGCCAAGGCGGCGCCCGACGGCTACACCATCGTGATGTCGCACACCGGCATCACCTCCATCAATCCGACGCTCTATGCCAATCCCGGCTATGACACCAAAAGGGATTTTACGCCGATCGGGCTGATCGCCACCACGCCGATCGTGCTGATGACCAACACCACATTCCCGGTGCGAACCGTCGGCGACCTGATCGCGCTGGCCAAGCGCGAGCCCGGCAAGCTCGATGTCGGCACCCCGCCGCCGGGCACCGGGGGCTACCTCTCGGCGGAACTGTTCAAGGCGGCCGCCGGGATCGATTTCACCATCGTGACCTACAAGGGCACCGGCCCCCTCACCAACGATCTCCTGGGCGGGCACGTGCCGATCGCCTTCAACGTGCTGGCGCCGGCCATGGGCAATTTGCAGGCGGGCACGCTGCGGGCGATCGCGACGGCCGGGCCGGCGCGACTGGGCCTCCTCCCCGAGGTGCCGACCATTGCCGAGTCCGGGCTGCCCGGCTTCGAGGCCGTGCTGCATTACGGCCTGATGGCGCCGGCCGGGACGCCGCCGCAGGTCATCGCCCGCCTCAACAAGGAACTGCGCGCGACGGTGGAGAGCGCGCGAGGTCAAGGCCCGCATCGCCGCCGACGGCGGCGACCCGCTGGCTTCGAGCCCGCAGGAATACGCCGCCGATATTGCCAGGGAGGAGCCGAAATGGTCGGCTCTGATCAGGAAGCTCGGGCTCAGGGTGGATTGAGGGGCGACGCGCGTCGCAGCGGATAGCGGCAATCGGCTCCCACCGACGCGGGGAGCCTTGCGACCTCGACCTGATGAGGCGCGGTGACCGCTGTGCCCCGCGGGTTGCTCGGGCGTTTCCGTCCCGCATGCAATGATCGACCGGGACGGCGCTCCTGTTCATGAAGAGGCACGCGTCCGCATCAGCACCATCGGCATGAGCCGACGGCCTGCTCGCATGCTGCTCCATTGTTAGAATTGGCCGAAGGTCGAGCGCCGGGGTAAAGATGGGCAGATGCGCGACATTCCAAGCGCAGGACATGGGAGGAACATATGATCGCTCGCAATTTGCACGTGGTGTTGCTGTCGGCGGCGGCGGCGCTTGCGGTCACGGCCGCGCGTGCGGCTTCGACCTATGACGGAGACGGACAGGTGCCGCAGCAATTCGTCATCTCCGGGAAGGCGGCGGACAGGGTCCACGACCACATCTCCATCAATGCCGACACGGCGGAAAAGTTGGCGAAAGCCTGCGAAGCCATCGCCCGGAAGAACAACAGCGCGGTCGTGGTGGTCGTCGTCGATCCCTACGGCCTGGTCGTGCACGAGCACCGCATGGACGGCGAAGGCTGGATCCAGGTCAATGCGACCGAGCAGAAGGCGCGCACCGCATTGCGGACCCGCGCGCCCTCCCATGTGCTGACCAATCGCAACGTCCAGGATCCGTTCACCAACCAGAACATGGCGGGATACGGCCTGACCACCCAGGAGGGCGGCCTTCCCATCATCGTCAACGGACAATTGATCGGCGCCATCGGCGTCGGCGGCATCCCGCCGGCCGAGCGCAATGCGACCTATGGCGAGGAAATGTGCGCCCGCGACGCGCTCGAAGCCGTGATCGGGCCGCAACCGCCGCTGCTGCCGGACCTCGCCGCACAACGCAATGCCAATCCGGGCGGCGCCCGCAGGGCCGGAACCGCGAACCCGTAATCGACGACGGGACTCGGCAGCGAAAATCAAGGGGGCCTCGCCTCACCGCGGCGCTTGTCCAGACGCGCGCACGGGCAAGATCGTGTCGTGGCGCACCGCGAACACCGCAAACATGATGCTGCGGAGCATGCTAGAACTCGTCCGCCAACAGTTTCGTCCCCTCTCCCGCTTGCGGAGGGTCAGGAGGGGCACTTCCACGGCACAACTCGTTGCGGGAGCCCCTCCCCAACCCTCCCCCGCAAGCGGGAGAGGGAGTAGAAAAGCTGTTCGTTCACGCGAATTGAAGCGATAACTAACGGACCGGTCCTGATGGGTTCCGGCAATCAAACCGAGGAGGAAACGATGGCACACGCGCCGTTGGCTGGCGGGCCTGCGAACCGAATGCCGATCCGGCGCGCAAGCGCGATTGCGGGCCTCGCCTGCGGGCTGCTGGCAGGCGCTTGCGCCGCGCGCGCCGCGGACGTGACCTATGAGCGGCTCGCCAATCCCGAGCCGCAGAACTGGCTCATGAACCATCATGACTTCAGCGGGCAACGTTTCTCCGCGCTCGACGCCATCGACCGGTCCAACATCAAGAACATGAAGCTGCTGTTCGCCGTGGCGCTCGGCGGCAGCTCCAAGGACGACAGCCTCGAAGCCACCCCGCTGGTCGAGGACGGCTTCATGTATGTGGTCGACAGTTCGGGCATCGTCTCCAAGATCGATGTGCGGTCGGGCACATCGGGTCCGATCATGTGGCGGATGGACCCGAAGCAGGAGAGGCCGGACCGCAATCGCGGCGTCGCGCTGTGGAACAATCTCGTGTTCTCGGTCACCGGCTATGCCGGCCGGGTCGTCGCCACCGACAAGGAAACCGGCAAGGTCGTGTGGGACAGGAACCTGCTCGATCAGGACGAAGTCGGGTTCACGGAACTGACCGCGGCGCCGCTCGCCTTGAAGGACACGATCCTGGTCGCGAGCTCGGGCGGCGACCACGGCGTGCGCAGCTGGCTCGCCTCCCTCGACCCCAAGACCGGCAACGTGTTGTGGAAGACCTATTCGGTGCCGGCGCCCGGAGAGCCCGGCAGCGAGACCTGGAAGGACAAGAACAACGCCTGGCAGACCGGCGGCGGCGCCTTCTACGGCACCGGCACCTACGATCCCGCCGCCAACCTGACCTATTGGGGATCGGGCAATCCGGTTCCGGCCTACGATTCCAGCTATCGCCCCGGCGACAATCTCTACACCAACAGCGCGCTCGCGCTCGACGCGGCGAGCGGCAAGATCAGGTGGTACCACCAGTACACGCCCAACGATAACCGCGATTACGACGAAACCGGCAGCCATATCATCATCGACACCAAGGTCGACGGCGAGGACCGCAAGATCCTCGTTCATCCCGCCCGCAACGGGTTCGAATACGCCTTCGACCGCATCAGCGGGCAGTTCCTCAAGGCGGTCCAGACGGTGCGGCAGGTGACCTGGACCAGGGGCATCGACCCCAAGACCGGCAAGCCGCTGGATTACGATCCGGCCCGGGATATCCAGCTCTATGCCGCGCCCGCCGCGGCGGTCGCCGACAAGGGGACGCGCCAGATCTGCCCCTATGCCGCGGGCGGCACCAATTTCTGGCCGTCATCCTACAGCCGCAGGACCGGCCTGCTCTACCTGCCGACCCACGAGGGCTGCGGCCGGGTCACGACCGACACCAGCGCCCATGTGCGAGGCCGGATCACCGGCGGCGCCGGCGGCGAGGCCGGCGCCATCACCGGCGGATTGCTCGCCATCGACGCCGGTTCCGGCGAGGTGAAGCGACGCGTCGACATGCCCTATCCGAATTCGGCCGGGGTGCTGGCGACCGCGGGCGGCATCGTGGTCACGGCGATGATCGACGGCACCATCCTCGCCTATGACGACCAGACCCTGGAGGAGCTGTGGCGCATCAATGTCGGCTCCGGCTTCAACGCGCCGCCGATCGCCTATGCGGTGAACGGCAAGCAATACATCGCCATCGCCTCGGGCCTGTGCTGCGACGGCCGCGGCGGCCCGCTGCCGCGAAACAGCCGCGGCCGCGTCGCCCGCACCCCGGAGCTGCGCCTGCAGGGCAACGCCAACGCGGTATGGGTGTTCGGGTTGTAATCTCGACGCGCGGACGCCCGGTCAACCGAGAAAGCTCGCCACGGGGGCCGTTATCCCCGGCGGATCGAAGGCGATCTCGCCCTCGGTCATCACGGTCACGGTGACCGGTCCGTCCGGCTGCTTGCGGTAATGCACGACATGCCGTCGTCCGAGATCGACGATGAGGTAATGCTTGAGGGACGGCACGCGAAAATAGTCGGCGAGCTTGACGGTGGTGTCGATGCCGCGGGTCGAGGGCGACAGGACCTCGACGACAATGACGGGATTGGGCGCGGTCATCGAGTCGGGTGCGACCGGCTCTCCGCAATTGACGAGCGCGTCGGGCTCATAGGCGGTCGCCTCATCGATCACGACGGCGAGCCCTTCGACGAAAGCCTCGCAAACAACTCCTGCCCGCTGGATGGCGGCCTGCGAGCGCGATCGGCGGCGCGCCGCTTGGCCTGCACATGCTCCGCACGCTCCGGCGCCATCGCGACCGGCTGGCCGCCGATCAGCTCGTAGCGCCCGCTCTCCTGGGTCTCCACCCAGGCGAGAAATTCGGGCACGGTCATGCGCTTGATCGCAAGAATGCTCATGGCAGCAAGATAGCATCATGGGTGCCGCGGCGCGAGGTCGGGGCCATGGCCCGCCTCACGCCTCCTTCGCCATCTCGCGCAGCTTGAACTTCTGGATCTTCCCCGTCGAGGTCTTCGGCAATTCGCTGAACACCAGGTGGCGCGGGCATTTGTAGGAGGCGAGGTGCTCGCGGCACCAGGCGAGCAGCTCGGCGGCGCTCGCGGTCGCGCCCGGCTTCAATTCGACGAAGGCGCAGGGCGTCTCGCCCCATTTCTCGTCGGGCTTGGCGACGACGGCGGCGGCCTGCACCGCCGGGTGCTTGTAGAGCGCGTCCTCCACCTCGATGGACGAGATGTTCTCGCCCCCGGAAATGATGATGTCCTTGGAGCGGTCCTTGAGCTGGAGGTAGCCGTCGGGATATTTGACGCCGATATCGCCGGAATGGAACCAGCCGCCGGCGAACGCCGTCTCGGTGGCGGACTTGTTCTTGAGATAGCCGCGCATCACCACATTGCCGCGGAACATCACCTCGCCGAGCGTGTGGCCGTCGGCGGGCACCGGCCGCATGGTGTCGGGATCGAGGACGTCGAGGCTTTGGAGCACCGGATAGCGCACGCCCTGACGCGCCTTCCTGGCCGCCTGCTCGGCCGCGGGGAGGCCGTTCCATTCGGCATGCCATTCGTTGATCGACGCCGGCCCGTAGGTCTCGGTGAGGCCGTAGACATGGGTCACGTTGAATCCGGCCGCCCGCATCGCCTCCAGCACCGCTTCCGGCGGCGGCGCCGCGGCGGTGACGAACTCGACCGTGTGGGAGATCGGCTTCTTCTCGGCGTCGGGCGCGTTGAGCAGCGTCGACATCACGATCGGCGCGCCGCACAGATGGGTGACCCGGTGGCGCTCGATCGCATCATAGATCGGCGCCGCCCGCACCTGGCGCAGGCAGACCTGGGTGCCCGCCACCAGCGAGACAGTCCACGGAAAGCACCAGCCGTTGCAGTGGAACATCGGCAGCGTCCACAGATAGACCGGATGCCTGCCCATGCCGCAGGTGAGCACGTTGCCGACGGCGAGCAGATAGGCGCCGCGGTGATGGTAGACGACGCCCTTGGGATCGCCGGTGGTGCCGGAGGTGTAGTTGAGGCAGATCGCATCCCACTCGTCGGCCGGCATCTTCCAGGTGAATTCCGGATCGCCCTGCTGGAGAAACGCCTCGTATTCGATGTTGCCGAGGCGCTCGCCGGGACCGGCATATTCGGGGTCGTCGTAATCGACGACCAGCGGCTTTCCCTTCGCGAGCGCCAAGGCCTCCTTGATCACCGCGGCGTATTCGCGGTCGGTGATCAGGACCTTGGTCTCCGCATGGTCGAGGGTGAAGGCGAGGATCGCCGCATCGAGCCTGGTGTTGAGCGTGTTGAGGACGGCGCCGGCCATGGCGACCCCGTAATGGGCGTCGATCATCGCCGGGGTGTTCGCCAGCATCACTGAAACGGTATCGCCGCGTCCGATGCCGTTCCTGGCGAGCGCCGAGGCGAGGCGGCGGGTGCGGGCATAGAACGCCGCATAGGTCCAGCTCCGCCCGCCATGCACGATCGCCGTGTGGTCGGGAAACACCGCGGCGGTGCGCTCGAGGAAACTCAGCGGCGTCAGCGGCTGGAAGTTCGCTGCATTGCGGTCGAGGTCGGTTTCGTAAATGCTGGTCATGGCAAATCCCGGCCGAGCGCCATCACGAAGGCGCACCGCGCTCCAATCATTGGTATCTCGCATCTTGCCACATGATCTTGCGCAGCCCGCAACTTTTCGGCGCCGCGAGTTGATCGGCTCAGCCGACGAACATGCGATGCATCCACCACGCCGCCAGGCCGAGCGACAGCACCCAGACCAGGATCACCGCCGCCGCCCCCGCGTAGCTCACAGGACGCGCCGCGACGCCGGCAGCGGCCGCGCGATGCTCGGCGAGGACGTCCGCCGGGATGAGGCGCAGCATCAGGGTAAGCCCCAGCGGCACCAGCACGAGGTCGTCGAGATAGCCGATCACCGGCACGAAATCCGGGATCAGGTCGATCGGCGACAGCGCATAGGCGACGATCAAGGCCCCGAGCGCGCGGGCATGCCACGGCACCCGCGGATCGCGGATCGCCAATGCGACCGCGATGACGTCCTCCCTCAGCCTGCGCGCGCGCTCCCGCCATGCGGTCATGTCAAGCCCGCCAAACCGACGTCGATTAAGTCCAAGCGCGCCGGCGGATCGATGATCCGTCGGACGAGCGCAGGGGCGAAGCTATCTCGGCGACTTCTCCGCTACCACAAGATCGCGATCACGGGCTGCCGAAGACGCGATCGGGCGAGATCCTTCGCGGCACCATCAAGAAGATCGGCGACGGCGAGCCCTGGAGCATGCCGGCCACCATCGACGACCCGACCATCCTCGGCGAGATCGAAGGCGTGCCGAAGGGGCATGGGGTGGGGGTTTCCAACCGAGGGGTGGAGGGCAACACGTTATTTTGCGAAAACAACCCCATGCAAAGTAGAATTGGAGGTGTTTTCATACCGTAATGATGGGGCGTGCACATGCTGGCCGCCTGACCAAGCAAGTTTCGGTGGGTTGACCAACGGATGCGGATGTGTCGGCCTTCGCCGACCGGAGACATGGCGTGGCACAAGCCCTCGGCAGCAGTGGGCCGATACCCGCCATCGTCTGTCTCACTTCTGGCGGCACGCGAGCAATTGACACCAAAGGTTCGATCGACAATCTTTGCCTCAATGAACGAAGAATTTTACGACCGCATGGCGGATTACTACCACCTCATCTTTGAGAACTGGGATGCGTCCATGCGCCGACAAGGAGCAGCTATCGCCAAGCTGCTGCCGCCGCCCGACAAAGCGGGGCCAATCCTGGACATCGCTTGCGGCATCGGCACCCAATCATTGGCATTAGCCGCACTCGGATATGCGGTGACAGGGTCAGATATCTCTGCTGGCGAAGTCGCTCGCGCAAACCGCGAGGCAGTCGCGCGCGGTCTGACGTGCATCTTCGGCGTGGACGACATGCGAACATTGGAGTCTGCTGAGGTTGGCAAGTACGGCGCCGTCATCGCGCTCGACAACGCGCTGCCACATCTCGATAGCGATGACGATATTGTCGCGACCTTCAGCGCGATCCGAACGCGTCTCTTGCCCGGAGGCAAGGCGATCATCAGCATTCGCGATTATGATCGCCATTTGAAAGGGAGACCGACTTCTATGCCGGCCATCTTCTATGGCGATAGGGGAAGCCGACGCATCGTCTTCCAGGTTTGGGATTGGCTCGACGAGCGCCGATACGTCGTTCACCTGCACATCGACAATGAAATACCTCAAGGCTGGGTCACACATCACTTTGTGGGCCAGTACCGCGCCGTGACGACCGACGAGCTTTTGCGGCTGGCCAATAAAGCGGGGCTCCAAAGGGTTTGCGTTCTGCCGTCAAGCAAGACCGGATTTTATCAGCCCATCATCGTTGCGGAGGTTCGCTGACTGGATGCCAGTATGAGGCAATGCAGGGTCAGGGCAACTCACCGCTGACTACTGAACCAAGGAGTGCGCAAATGTCGGGGCCGTTCCCCCACATTGAACCATACGAGAGCGGTATGCTCGATGGGGGCGATGGGCATCAGGTCTACTGGGAGTGCTGCGGGAATCCCGCTGGCAAGCCCGCGCTGTACCTGCACGGTGGTCCCGGTTCAGGCTGCTCGGCAGGTCAGCGGCGGTTCTTTGATCCTCACCTCTACCGTGCCGTGCTGCTGGATCAACGCGGGTCAGGGCGCAGCCGACCGCTAGCGAATGAACCCGACGCCGACCTCAACAGCAACACCACTGCCCACCTGATCGCCGACATCGAGGCATTACGTGAGATGCACGGCGTGGATCGCTGGACCATTTTGGGTCTGTCCTGGGGCACCACCCTCGGCCTGGCATATGCCCAGGCTTACTCCCACCGAGTGAACGCCCTGGTGCTGGGCTTCGTAACCACCACCTCCCGCCGCGAGGTGCAGTGGATCACCGAGGATGTCGGACGCATCTTTCCACAGGAGTGGGACCGTTTCGCCAACGCCGTCCCAGACCACCTGCGGTACCTGCGGCTGGTCGATGCCTACGCCACCATGCTCGCTGACCCCGACCCCACCGTTCGCGATAACGCTGCACGCGAGTGGTGTACTTGGGAGGAGGCCCATGTCTCATTGACGCCGGGGCACACGCCAAACCCGCGTTACCAGGACCCAGAGTTCCGCCTGCGTTTCGCCCGGCTGGTTACACACTATTGGCGGCATGCGGCCTTCCTCGAGGAGGACCAACTCATCCGCGACGCTGCTAAACTGAACGGTATCCCCGGCGTGCTGATCCACGGACGCTACGATGTCAGCGGACCATTGGTGACCGCTTGGCAACTCTCCCAGCGATGGACGACCAGTCGGCTGCGAATCCTTGACGACGCTGGACACGGCGGCGGCAAAGAGTTCATGCCGCTAGTTCTCGGTGCCTTGAACGAGTTTGCGGCACTATAGTCACGCACTAAGACCAATCGAGTAGCGTTGTGGAGAGGCCACCCCTCCATGCACCAGAGAATTCCGCCGCGCCCGGCGGCAGGTTTGGGTCATTTGCGTCGTTTAGCTTCGTCGCCGGCGGCGACAGGTGTTCCCCAGGAACCGGCCGACAAGGCGGGCGGCCGGCATCTCAGCAACGGGCCAATTGCGGCCTAACGCGCTGCAATAAAAAGAGTGTTCAAGAACGACTTTTCCCTTCCGCATTTCCGCACAAGCCGCCGATAAGTTCCTGGCGTTGCTCACTGTGCAACAGACTTTCGTCTGGCGCTCGTTTAGCGTTCCTGCGTGTAGGTGCGGGGCCCCCATGAAGAAATTTCTCCTTGCTGGCTGCGCGCTGGCTGTGTCGGTGTTTTCCGCAATGGCGGCCGATATGCCGCTCAAGGCTCCGCCACCACCGCCTGTGCCGATTTTCACCTGGACCGGCTGCTATCTCGGCGGCAGCGTCGGCGGCATCTGGAGGCAGACCGACAACGTCAGCATCGGCGTTGCCGATGGAGGGTCTGGAGTCGCTGCTGCGGCGGCGGCGGGAGCATTCCCGACCGCGTTCAGCTACGGGGGCAGCAGCTGGCTCGCCGGTGGTCAGGCCGGTTGCAACTACCAAGCGGCGAACTGGGTGTTCGGCATCGAGACCGACATGTCCGGCACCAAGCTGAACGGCAGCGAGACCATCGCCACCAACGTGCCGCCGTTCTTCCCGGCGGTGTCCTCGGTGTCCCAGGACACCAACTGGATCGGAACGACCCGCGCGCGGCTCGGCTGCGACGTGGGGCAGTGTTCTCCTCTACGGCACCGGCGGTCTCGCCTACGCCAACACGAGCTACGCCTACGCCCTGAACAACGTCGCCGGAGGAGGTCGCGGTGGCGATGGCGGCAACCGACTCCGCTACCCAGTTTGGTTGGACGGCCGGCGGTGGCCTCGAGGTCGGCTTCGGCCGATGGTCGGTCAAGGGCGAGTACCTCTATTACGACCTCGGCAACCACACCCTCACGGCTGCCTGCAGTTCGGTGATCGGCGGCTGCACCGGCTCCGCGCCGACGTTGTTCTCCGCTCATTTCCGCGACAACGGCAGCATCGCCAGGGTCGGCCTGAACTATCGCTTCTACTAGAAGGGCGCCGTCCGATGAGATTGGCGCAACCACGGCTGCTATCGCTCCGCCAAGGCGAGAACGCTCACAGAAAGCGATGCGGCATGAACAAGCTGGCCTTTGCACTATCCCTGGCTTGCCTGCTCGTCCCGGCGTTGGCGCGCGCCCAAAATGCCTACATCACGAACGCGAATGACAACACCGTGTCGGTGATCGCCACGGCGACCAACACGGTGGTCGGCTCACGATCCCCGTCGGCAACTCCCCTTTGGCGTAGCGGTCACCCCGGACGGCAGCAAGGTCTATGTCGCCAATTACGTCGACAGCACCGTCTCGGTGATCGCCACGGCGACCAACACGGTGGTCGGCTCGCCGATCCCCGTCGGCAGCTCGCCCTTCGGCGTGGCGGTCACGCCCGGACGGCAGCAAGGTCTATGTCGCCAACGATCACGGCAACACCGTCTCGGTGATCGCCACGGCGACCAACACGGTGGTCGGCTCACCGATCCCCGTCGGCAGCACTCCCCGAGGCGTGGCGGTCACCCCGACGGCAGCAAGGTCTATGTCGCGAATCAGTAGCGACGGCACCGTCTCGGTGATCGCCACGGCGACCAACACGGTGGTCGGCTCTCCGATCACCGTCGGCAACGGTCCCGTCGGCGTGGCGGTCACGCCCGACGGCAGCAAGGTCTATGTCGCCAATGCCGTCGGCAACACCGTCTCGGTGATCGCCACGGCGACCAACACGGTGGTCGGCTCTCCGATCCCCGTCGGCGACGACCCCGTTGGCGTGGCGGTCACCCCCGACGGCAGCAAGGTCTATGTCGCCAATACGGCGACAGCACCGTCTCGGTGATCGCCACGGCGACCAACACGGTGGTCGGCTCTCCGATCACCGTCGGCAACGAGCCCTTCGGCGTGGCGGTCACCCCGACGGCAGCAAGGTCTATGTCGCCAACGAAGTCAGCAACACCGTATCGGTGATCGCCACGGCGACCAACACCGTGATCGGCTCTCCGATCGCCGTCGGCAGCGTTCCCCTCGCGTTTGGCGTGTTCATCCAGCCTGCCCCCGTCGTATTCAGTGCCTTCACCGCCAAACTGACGGTCTCCTCGTTCCAGCCCAAGTTCACGCTGGCGTCGAATTTCACCCTGGGAAGCACAGTAACGGCATCATCCCCGCTTCCGAGCCGGTCACGCTCAAGATCGGCACCTTCACGGTAACCATCCCGCCCGGTTCCTTCACGATGACCGGGTCGGGAAGCTACTCGTTCTTCGGGGTGATCAATGGCTTGACCATCAACGCGTCGATCACCCAGACCGGCAGCAAGGCGTACACCTTCGATGCGACTGCCAACGCCAACCTCTCAAGACGAAAAACCCGGCGACGGTGACGCTCACCATCGGCAACGACACCGGCACGACCACGGCGCGGTTCTAGCAGGTACTTCCAGGGGCGAAGACCGCTTGGGGTGTGCGTCGTGAGAAGGCGGCGCTTTCCAGTGGGTGTAAATCCCACCCGGCAAAATGCTCCAGCCGGAAGCAACCGGAGCAGCCCTTGCTGCACCGCATCGTGTTTTTTCGCCCAGCGGCCGAGTTGGGTCAATTCCCGCCCCGCTTTCCAGCGCCCGGATGTCTCCATTCGCCGGGTGCGGACATGGTCTGCGAGAGGTGTCCGTTGGTCAGGCCATTCCATTCTGCTTGGATCGAGAAGAAATCACTTGGGGAAGGGCAGGATGGGGATCGCTCGGTGCGGGGGGTAGGGCTTCCAACCGAGGGGACGGGGGGTAATTTCGTGAAAAGCAACCGGCGGCGACAGGTGCTCCCCAGGAACCGTCCCGTGGCGGCTGCCTATAGCTTCGCCGTCGGGCCGTCCCGGCCGGCCCCTTTTTGAGGCACCGGATGTGGGATAGACTTGGTGTTGCCAGGGAGGCATCGGGAAAATTCGACGCCTCTCAATTTCTGAGTCTGCCAGCGACTGCCGCCAAAACTCCGTGGATTTGGCTTGTTCCACCACCCCAAGCGGTGTCACAATCCGACTCGATTCTGAGGGCTTGCGCACGGTCGAAACAATTTTTCACAGGGGAGAACACGATGCGAAGTAAACTGATGTTGAGCTTCACCGCCAGTGCAGCGGTGATGCTCCTCCTTCCGACAACTCAAACGGTTTGGGCGCAAGGCGAAGCGGCCCTGACCGGCACCGTAAGCTCCGACGCCGAAGGCAAGATGGAAGGTGTCGTCGTCACCGCCAAGCAAGCCCGGCTCGATCGTCCAGGTCAGCGTGACCACCGACGCGCAAGGCCGCTACACCTTCCCGGAGAACCGCCTGGACCCGGGCGAATATACGATCAGCATCCGCGCGGTCGGCTACGACATCGGCTGCCCCGACCAAGGCGACCGTGGAGTCCGAGAAGACCACCACGGCCGACATCAAGCTCAAGAAGACCAAAAATCTCGCCAGCCAGCTCACCAACGCCGAGTGGATGATGAGCATCCCCGGCACCGAAGAGCAAAAGGCGATGCTGCTCAATTGCACCAGCTGTCACACGATGGAACGCATCATGCGCTCGACGCACAATTCCGACGAGTGGACGCAGGTGATCACCCGCATGATGGGCTATGGCGCCGTGAGCCAGCCGATCAAGCCGCAGCGCATGCTGGATACGGCCCGCGCCGGCACTCCGGAGCAATACCGCAAGATGGCCGACTATCTCGCGACCATCAATCTGAGCTCGGTCGACCATTGGCAATACGAGCTGAAGACGCTGCCGCGCCCGAACGGCCGGGACACCCGCGCCATCGTCACCGAGTACGACATGGTGCGGCCGACGACCGAGCCGCATGACATCCTGGTCGATAAGGAAGGCAACGTCTGGTATTCGGACTTCGGCGAGATGTTCATCGGCAAATTCGATCCGAAGACGCTCAAGCTCACCGAATACCCGATCAGGAAGTTCAAGGACAAGGCGCCCACCGGACTCCTCAGCATCGAGTTCGACCATGCCGGCAAGATCTGGTTCGACACGATGTACCAGGGCGCGCTCGGCTGCCTTGGACCCGAAGACCGGCGAGATTTCCTATTATCCGCTGTCTCCGGAATATAACGATGACCGCGTGCAGCTGAATTTCACCGGACTGCACTACGAGGTCGACGGCAAGGTGTGGACCAAGAGCGTCGGCACGCAGGACATCTTCCGGCTCGATCTGGCGACCAACAAATGGGAGAAATTCCACCCGACCGACCAGCTGCCGGACGTCAAGAATGCCGGCATTTATCAGGTCATGGCGGACTCCAAGAACAACCTTTGGATGGCCGAATACACCGAAGGCCATCTCGGCAAGATCGATGCGAAGACGACGGAAGTGACGTGGTACGCCATGCCCACCGCGCACGCCCGTGCCCGCCGCCTGGAAATCGACGATCAGGACCGCGTCCTGGTGACCGAATATCGGACCAGCAAGGCCGCGCTGTTCGACACCAAGACGGAAAAATTCACCGAATACAGCCTGCCGGAATACACCTTCCCGTACCGGGTCAATTTCGACAAGAACGGTGAAATCTGGGCCTCCACGATGAGCACCGACCGCGTCGTGCGGCTCGACCCCAAGACCGGCCATGCGGTGCAATATCTGATGCCGTCCGATACCAACATGCGCACGGTGTTCGTCGACAATTCGACGACGCCGGTGACCTTCTGGGTCGGCAGCAACCACGATCACAGGATCGTGAAAGTGGAACCGCTCGACTAAGTCCCGACAACGGAGCGGTGTGCGAGTTCGTAGAATTCGCACACCCTGCCGGCTCAGGAACAAGACGGGCAAGGCCGCAGGCCGCGCCAGGATTTGGATTGCAGCATTTTCACGCTTGGATGGCCACCGCGCAAGCCACATTGTGTCGAATGGCTGCGATGCACCGGGGCGCTCGCAGCCGCGCAGCGGGGGAGGTTTCAGGAAAAGCTTTCAACGGAGCCCGCTCGGCCGACGCCCGAGCCTTGACT
>CAWCJX010000063.1:0-43835 GCA_963795865.1 uncultured Alphaproteobacteria bacterium | reverse complement strand
GCAGGATCCGGCGCTGAAGAAGATACCCATCATCATTCTCACCACTTCAAGCGACGAGCGGGACGTAACGGAGTGCTACGAGCTGGGCGCCAGCACCTACATCCAGAAGCCGGTGGATTTCGACGGGCTCATCGCCGCGGTCGGCCGGATCAAGGAATACTGGTTCGGCGTCGCGTTGTTGCCGGGATGATGAGCATGGATGACAAGGTCAGCATCCTCGTGATCGACGACAGCGCCGATGATCGGATGCTTTACCGGCGTGTTCTGGCGAAAGCGTTCGGCGAGCGCCTGAGCCTCGTCGAGGAAGCGAGCGGCGAGGGCGGCCTCGAGACGATCGCAAAAACCGGCCGCCCGCTGCGTCCTATTGGATTACTCGCTGCCGGGGAGAAACGGGATCGAGGTGCTGAAGCTCATCCGGCCCAGGTATCCTCATCTGGCGGTCATCCTGCTGACCGGCCAAGGCAACGAGGCCGTCGCCGTCCAAGCCATGAAGGAGGGAGCGCAGGACTATATCACCAAGGCGACGATCACACCGGAGACGCTGGGACGGGTCATCCGCATGGCGATCAAGGCCAGCGCGATGCAAAGGCGCGTCGGCGAGCAGCATGCCGCGCTCGAGGTCTTTACCGATGCCCTCGCCCACGATTTGAAGGAGCCGGTCCGGACCGTCCGCTCCTTCGCGCAGATGATCTGCAGCGGCGAGATCGGCGGCGACCAGCGCGACGAATACATGCGTCACATCCGGGACGCCGGCGAGCGCATGGCCCTGCTCATCGAGGCGGTGTCCGCGTACACGCAACTCGACGGTCTCGGCGCGCCCCGGCACGAGGTTTTCGGATTGGGCGAGGCCGTGGCCGCCGCCGAGGCCAACCTCTCGGTGCTGTTTCGCGATCGCGGCACGACGGTGAGCGCCGGGTCCCTGCCGGAGATCACCGGCAGTCACCTCCAGGTCATTCAAGTGCTGCAAAATCTGATGTCGAACGCGGTTGGACACAGCCCCGCGCCGGTGCATATCAGCGTCGGCGCCACCTGCGAGAGCGGGACCGTGAAGGTCGTCGTGCGGGATGACGGGCCGGGCATAGAGCCCGAGTATCAGCGCCGGATCTTCGAGCCGTTTCGCCGTCTCAATCGTGACAATTCCCGGTGCGGGCTTGGTCTCACGATCTGTCAGAAGATCATCGAGAGCCATGGCGGAAAGATCAGGTGTAAATCGGAGATCGGCGCGGGCGCCAGCTTCTTCTTCACGCTGCCCGGCGTGCCGACCGATCACAAGCCCGGCGCCGGCGCGGAGGACAAGGGGGAAGCGGGAGAGCAGCCGATCGCCGAGATATCCGAGGCGTCGGAAGGCAGAACAGTCGCCAACGTGCTTCTGGTCGACGACCGCGACGACGATATTCTGTTCACGCGGAAGTTCCTCACCGGGCGGCTCGGCATGAGCTGCAACCTTCTCATCGCCAATGACGGCAAGGCGGCCCTCGCCGCCATTCGCGATCGGCTCGTCGGGAACAAATCCATCGATCTCGTTCTGCTCGACATCAACATGCCCGTGATGAACGGTTTCGAGATGCTCGAGGCGATGAGAGAGGATGCCGAGCTCTGCGGAATTCCCGTGGTCATGTGCTCGGGCTCGACGCGCGAGCAGGACATGGAGCGGTCGCGCGCGCTGGGGGCCGTGGGAGCGCAATCCGCGCCCAACGAGACGATCGCGCGAAAAGGCCAGGTGAACGACGACGCGCATGCCCTCGTGAGCCCCGCCGAACGGCTCGGCCTCCAAGGCGCAGAGCGCGCCAAGCACGAGAAATGCCTCGCCGACGCGATCTATTTCGAAGCCCGGGGCGAGCCCGTGCGCGGCCAGATCGCGGTCGCGCAGGTGGTCATGAACCGGGTCTTCTCGGGCTATTACCCCAACAGCGTCTGCGGGGTCGTCTACCAGAACGCCAACCGCCACATGGCCTGCCAGTTCAGCTTCGCCTGCGACGGCATTCCCGACCGCATCAACGAGCCGGCGGCGTGGGACCGCGCCCAGCAGATCGCGCGCGAAACGCTGGACGGCAAGTACTGGCTGACCGATGTCGGCAAGGCGACCCACTACCACGCCTACTGGGTGCACCCGCACTGGGTGCGCGAGATGCAACGGCTCGACAAGATCGGCGTTCACACATTCTATCGCCCGCGCAATTGGGGCAACGGCGCCGACCAGCCGATCTGGGGCAGCGCCGAGGCGACCGCCGCCGCGGAAAAGAATCTTTAGAACTCATCCGCCAACAACCAATTCAGTTCTCGTCCCCTCTCCCGCTTGCGGGTCTATCGTATTCACACATCGCCACAGCGGTACGGGAGCACCTCTCCCCGCGCGCGGGGAGAGGTAATCCATCCGTGTCACGATGTGTGAATACGATAGCTCGCTTTCGAAAGAGGGAGCAAAAAAGCCGTTCGATCGCGCAAATTGAAGCGATAGCCGGCGCGCCGGCCCCTGAACAAACAGCCTCCCTCGGTGCTGGCCGTTTCGCGGTCGGGCCGGCCGTCGTCACATCGTGATGTCGAGGCCGACATCGAGATTGGGGGCGGAATGAGTGATCGCTCCTGACGAGAGATAGTCGACGCCGGTCGCCGCGATCGCGGCGGCGCTCGCATGGGTGATGCCGCCGGAGGCCTCGGTGACGACGCGGCCCGCCACCAGGGCGACCGCCGACCTCAGCGTCGCGACGTCCATGTTGTCGAGCAGCACGACGTCGGCCAGGCCGGTATCGAGCACCTCCTGCAGCTGGTCGAGGGTGTCGACCTCGATCTCGATCCTGACGAGATGCCCGGCCACCGCCCGCGCCCGCTCGAGCACGGCGCCGATGCCGCCGGCCACCGCGATGTGGTTGTCCTTGATCAGGATCGCGTCGTCGAGCCCGAACCGGTGATTGAAGCCGCCGCCGCAGCGCACCGCGTATTTCTGCAGCGCGCGCAGGCCCGGCGTCGTCTTGCGGGTGCAGCACACCCGCGCCCGGCTGCCGGCGAGCAGCCGCACGAAAGCCGCGGTCGCGGTGGCGACGCCGGAGAGATGGCCGAGGAAGTTGAGCGCGACGCGCTCGGCGCCGAGCAGCGCGCGGGCATCGCCGCAAACGGTGAGAAGCGTCGTCCCGGCGGCGACGGCGTCGCCGTCGCGCGCGTGCGGGGAGAGGTCCATGGCGGGGTCGAGCTTGCGCAGGGCGGCCGCGACCAGCGGCAGGCCGCAGATCACGCCGGCCTGGCGGGCCGCGACGACCGCACGGCCGACAGTGCCGGCCGGGACCGTCGCGGTGGAGGTGACGTCGCCGGCGCGGCCGAGGTCCTCCGCCAGCGCACGGGCGACGGCCTCCTCGATGACGAGCGGCGAGAGGAAGGCGTCGGGATGGAGCATGTCGTACATGGGGGCGATGCTTGGCCGATCAGGATCAGGCGGAGGTCGGGGGCAGTCGCGAGCGCGGTCCGCGGGATGATGGCGGGAAGCTGGTCCATCATGGCAACCGCCTGTGGATAGTGGGTCACGCGCATCAGCTCGTCGAGTTGGTCAGGCGAAGTCAGGAGGTCGAACCGGCCTTCGCGCCAAAGCGCGATGAGATGGGCCGGCAGCGATGAACCTGTGAGCAAGGCACTGATGAGAATATTGGTGTCGATGACCAGCCGCACGCGTCACCCGGCCTTCGGGTTCGCTCGGCGCGTGGCGGTCACGGCTTCCTCGATCATGGCCTCCAGCTGTTCGGGAGGCATATCGGCGAACTTGCCGCGCGCCTCGGCCATCGTCTGGTCGAGCACGCGCCATTTGACGGCTTCCTCGATGAATTTCGACAGGTCGCCCTTCTTCATGCCGCGCCGGGCAAGAAAGCTGCGCACCGCGATGTCGGTGTCCTTGGACACCGAGACGGTCCAGCGGGTGGTATCGTCCGGCATGACAACCTCCTGATAAGCGCTTATGCGGCTATACATATAGCGTGTTATCAGGTTTTTGCAACCATCCGGCATCGGCATCGTCACCACATCTCATGCATGGCAAAGCACGTTATCGTGCGTGAGATGGGTTGGAAAATTGGGCCGATGGCAACAATTGCGTAAAGCGCGCGAATTGCATTCTTTGCGTAAATAGCGTATACTCTAAAGCTGTGAAAGAGGGGATTCATGGATATGGCTGACACCGTCCCGGCCGCCGAGTTCGCCCGCAACTTCGGCCGCTACAAAATGCAGGCCCAGCGCGAAGCGGTGCCTGTCTCCAGTAACGGCACGCTCGCCGGATATTTCGTGTCGCCGCACGAGTACGAGGAGTTGCGCCGGCTGAAAGGCATGCGCCGCAGCTTCGACACGGCCGAACTGTCCGATCAAGAGTTCGAGGCGATCGCATCCGCGCGCATGGACCCGCGCCACGATCATCTCAATAAATTGCTCGACCCCAAGTGACGGGGGCGCATGCCGCTTCCTGAGCCCGAGCCGGGCCTCGTTATTTCGTACTCCTATTTGTGGCACTACGAGCGCAACTCCGGCGTCGAGGAAGGGCGCAAGGATCGGCCCTGCGTGATCCTGGTCGCAGTCGAACGGCAACCAGGCGGCGACACGATGGTGGTGGCGTTGCCGGTCACGCACCGCCCGCCCGAGGATGCGGCCGTCGCCGTCGAAATCCCGCAAGCGGTCAAGCAACAACTTGGCCTCGATCTCGAACGGTCATGGGTTGTCGTCAACGAGGGCAATCAATTCGTGTGGCCGGGCTACGATCTGCGCAAGGTGCCTGGCCGCGATGAATTCCACTACGGGTTTTTACCGCCACGTCTTTTCGATCAAGTTCTGACGGCCGTGGGCGCGTACCGCCAGCGCAGAAAAATGACGATGACGCCGCGTTGATCGCCGCGCCGACGGCGGGATCACACAACCCCATGGGCAAAGGACATTATCACATATTCAGGGCGGAGAAGAACAATCCTCGGCGGTTCAATGGTGGAGCTTTGCCTTTTTCTCGGAGGCCAAATCTGACTGACAAATGCTCGCACGCTTCGAAACGGCAACAAGATCGCATCAGTGATCGGTCTGCGCCGCTGCTTGGCCGCTTAATTACAGCTTACGGCTTAGGTTGGGGTTTGTCGCCGAGCGTGAGATCGAGGCCGTGTGGTCGGAGTTTATCAATTTGTAAGACGGTCATCTGCGCGAACAACATGCCAACCAGCACGTCGGAGGTGCGATAATTTTGAGATTCGCACACGCACGGAAACGCCTTGGGCGTGGAAGGCAGCTTCAGTTTCAAGGACGCCTATCTTCCACTACCCAATCTGGTTGAATTGCAGGGCGACGTGCTATCATGATGCTATGCTCTCTGACAAACTTCCGCTTCTGAGTTTCTCAAGCCCATCGGCATTCAAGCGTTGGTTGGCAGCCCAGCCCCGCAACTCTCAGGGTGCTTGGTTAAAATTCGCCAAGAAAGGGGCGGCAGAGGCAACAATTAGCAAGTCGGACGCCATAGACCTTGCCCTCGCGCATGGTTGGATTGATGGGCAGTTGGGACGTGTAGATGAGTTTTACTTCAAGACGCGTTTCACGCCAAGGAAACCAAAGGGCGCTTGGTCGAAAATAAACTGTGAACGCGCTGAGCGGCTGATCGTGTCCGGCCAGATGACACAACAAGGGCTGGCGCAGGTTGACGCGGCAAAAGCGGACGGGCGATGGGAAGCCGCCTACCCATCGCAGAGCACGGCCGCTCCCCACGCTGATTTGGAGGCAGCGCTGGATGATGATCCACGGGTTCGTAAGGTGTTTGACGCTTTGGACTCGGCGAATCGCTACGCCATTATCTATCGGGTTCACCAAGCAAAGACCGCCGAGAAGCGTGCGGCGAAGATCACGGAACTCTTGGCCATGCTTCGTCGCGGCGAAACGATCCATCCGCGCAGCGTCAAACGTTCCTCGAATTCATAATTCTTGCAGACCGTGTGGAAAGTATCCCGCGAGGGGCTGACCGGAGGCGCTAGGCGCGGCCTGACGCGGTTTGCGTGTTCCGGCGAGAAATCCGCCTTGGCGGTCCCAACGACCGCGTGGATAGCTTCGCCCGCCGGAAAGGGCCGTAGCCTACGACACAAGCCAAGCCTAAGCTGCCTCGCATGACCGGCGTGCTCATTGTTCCGCTGCTGACGCTCTTGCTGGCGCTTTTCGCGCTCGGCATGGTAGTGGCCTTGGTCAGCCTGCGGGATTTCATCCCCAGCCGCTTTCGCTCCCCCATCTATGTCGGAGTGGTGGTGCTGCTCATGGCAACGGCCGCCTTCGTCAGCCGATGGGGCGAGCCACAAAACGGGCCGGGCATTCTCGCGGGATTGTGGATCGCTTTTCTCGCGCTCGTCGTGTTGGCACACCAATTCGAACACTGGCGCAAGGAAGCCGAAGAGCGCAAGCGGGACGCGCGACGTAAAATCATCGTGGGGGCCGCCGCCCTCGCCCATGCGGAAGTCGATCCCGGCTTTCGGGCGGCGCTGCGCGTGGCGCTGCGGGCCGCCGTCACGCGCGATATCGACAAGGCCGTAATCCCCGATCTGCTTGCAGAGTGATTGGGGTCCGAGTAGCAACGGAACAATTTTGACAGAGCCGGATCATGCCCGAGCCCGCTGCGAACGGCGCACCCGATATCTCCGTCGTGCTCGCCACCTATGATCGCCGGCCCAGCCTGCCGCGGGCGATCGCGAGCGTGCTGGCGCAGCAGGGCGCGCGTTTCGAGCTCATCATCGTCGACGATGCCTCGCGCGACGACACCCTCGCCTACCTGGCGACGCTCGCCGATCCCCGCATCCGGGTCCTGGCCAGCGACCGCAACCGCGGCCCCAGCGCGGCGCGCAACCGCGGCCTCGCGGCGGCGCGCGGCGAATTCGTGGCATTTCTCGATTCCGACGACGCCTACCGGCCCGGCCGCCTCGCCGCCCCGCTCGCTGCATTCGCCGCGGATCGCGGCCTCGTCGCCACCTTGAGCTCGGCGGTCAAGCATGATCGCGGCGGCGCCCGCGACGCCTTGATCCCGGCGGTGAAACTCGCCGCTCCCGCCTTCGAATGGGCGCTGATCTGCGATCTCGTGCCGGTCGAGGCGACCAGCATCACGGTGCGGCGCGAAACAGGCGCTCGCGGCCGGCGGCTTCTGCGAGAGCCTGCGGCTCACCGAAGACCGCGAATTCCTGATCCGGCTGGCGCGGCTGGGCGGCGGCGAGCTGCTGCCGGGATTGCTGTGGGAGAAATTCTCCGGCGACGACAATCTTTCCAACGACTGGGCCAGGGCCGGGCAAGGCCTCGCCGCCTATGTGCGCGAGCGCCCGGAATATGCCGGCCGGTTCCGCAAGGTCGGCAGCTATCTCGCCACCAAGGTGCTGGTCGCCGACCTGCGGCTCGGCCTGTGGGGCGCGTTGTGCCGCGACCTGCGCGCGTTGCGTGCCGCCGGCCTGATCGGAACCGATCCCGTGCGTCTCATCCGCGACCATCGCGAGGTCCGCCGCTATCGCCGCGCGATGTCCGGCGGCCCCGCACTGGCGCGCCTGACCGGTCCGCCAGCGTCCTGGAACTGATGTCTGCGCTTGTCCGCACGGCACGGCCACGCCTAAAACGCTTGCCGCGGCGGGACGCCGCTTCGAAAGGAGAGCCTTCGTGGCGACATTCAAGGCGATCGTGATCAACCGGGCCGCGAACGGCCAAACCGTCGCGCTGACCGATTTCGACGACAACGATCTGATGGACGGCAATGTCGTGATGCGGCCGGAGTGGTCGACGGTGAACTACAAGGACGGCCTCGCGGTCACCAACACATCGCCCGTGGTGCGGCGGTTTCCGATGATCGCCGGCGTCGATGCGGCCGGGACGGTGGAATCCTCCTCGCATCCCTCCTGGAAGCCCGGCGACAAGGTCATCTTGAACGGCTGGGGCTGCGGCGAGACCCATCTCGGCCTCTATGCGGAGAAGGCGCGGGTCAAGGGCGACTGGCTGATCGCCCTGCCGCAGCGCTTCTCCACCCACGATGCGATGGCGATCGGCACCGCCGGCTATACCGCAATGCTGGCCGTGATGGCGCTCGAGCGCGCCGGAATTGGGCCGGGCCGCGGCCCGGTGATCGTCACCGGCGCCGCCGGCGGGGTCGGCTCGACCGCGGTCGCGCTGCTCGCCAAGCTCGGCTACCAGGTCACCGCCTCCACCGGGCGGCCGGAGGAGGCCGGCTACCTCAAGGGGCTGGGCGCCGCCGAGGTGATCGCCCGCTCCGAGTTGACCGGGCCGGCGCGCCCGCTCGCCAAGGAGCGCTGGGCGGCCGGAATCGACACCGTGGGATCGACCACGCTTGCCAACCTGCTGTCGATGATTCGTTACGGCGGCGCGGTCGCCGCCTGCGGGCTCGCCGGCGGGATCGACCTGCCGACCACGGTTGCGCCCTTCATCCTGCGCGGCGTGTGGCTCATGGGAATAGAGTCCGTTTTCGCACCCATGGCGCTTCGAAAAGAGGCCTGGAACCAACTCGAAAACGACATCGACCTGCAAAAATTAGCCCAAATGACAGTGGACATTGGGCTGGGCGACGTTATCGAGGCTGGAAAAAAAATCGTCGGGGGTGGCGTACGCGGTCGACTCGTGGTCAAAATAGGGTAAATTTATTCAGGATTTATCGACGAAATCCGGGCATAATTCGCTTCGATCTCCATGGTAGGCTGCTCGCCATAGATCGACGCATTTTGGGGGTGGGGGTCGACATGTTGACGCGTAGTCTGCTTGTGCTTGCTGGCATCGTTGGCGCAATCCCGGCCCAGGCCGGTGAGCTGAGGCCCGAGGAGGCAAAACGCTTCGTCGCCGGCAAGCTGTTCAGCTATACGTGTTTCGAAGGCACCACGGGGCTCGGCCGCATCTATGCCGACGGCTCCGTTCACGGCACCATCCAGATCCGCGGCTCCGGCCCGGTTCACGCGATGTCGCTGCCGTCCGGCACGGTCAAGGTTCAGCCCAATTCGATCTGCGCTTCGGTCCGGGGCATGCCGTTCCGGCCCTGCTTCTCCGTCAATCAGATCGACTCGCGCAGCTTCCGCGGCGCGATCTCCGGCCTCGGTTTCGCCTATTGCGATTTCGTCCGGCGCAGCAACCCGCGGGTCGACCTCGCGGCATCGCCTTCGGACCCGCCGCCGCGGGTGGTGGACTCCGCGACCATGCGCAGCTCGATCGGCCAATAGGCCTAAATCCGGTCCCGCACCGCCGAGCCGCCATCACGGACCGTGATCGCGCGCGCCTTCGGCTTGCCCCGGCGGCCGCGGCGGGAACAGCAGGCGCTGGTAGAGATAGCCGATCCCGACCAGCACCAGCCCGAGGCCGATGAAGGAGAGCGCGCGCCAGATCCCGGCGAGGCCGGCCATGTCGACCAGGAACACCTTGGCGATGGTGAGCGTGACCACGGCGCCCGACGCCAGCCGCGCCGGTTTGGAATCGAGCAGCAGGCCGATGAGCAGCAACAGCACGCCGAAGCCGAGCCATACGGCAGAGAACGTGTATTGCTCGGGATCGGTCACCGAACCGGCGGTCAGGACCGGCCCGTGATAGAACCGCACCACCTGCAGCGTGAGATAGGCGAGCGCCAGCGCCACCGAGATTGCCGCTGAAACCGCCCGGTAGGACATCGGGCGGGTCCGGCGCGCAACCAAGGCGAGCGTGATCGCCAGCACCGCGGGCAGCCCATAGCCCAGCAGAATCAGGTTGAGGAACGGCCCGCCGACGGGTTCACCGGTCGCGAGCGGGTTCTCGACGAAACCCAGGCCGATGACGATCGCGATGAGCGTAATCCCGGCGACGATCAGCGCCCCGACATCGTAGACGATATTGCCGGTACGAACCCGCAGCCATTCGAGCCCGATGGCGATGGCAAGACCGGCCGAGACCTGCAGCGCGATTTCGGCGAGGCCGCTGTGCCTCGCATAGACGTCGCCGCCGTTCATGGCGTGGCGAATTTCGAAGAAGACCAGCAGAACCGTGAACAGGATCGCGGCCGCCTCGACCAGGCGCGCAGGCACGTCGTCGCCGCGTCGGCGCAACAGGTGGCCGGCGGCCCAGAACGACGACGGCGGGGACGCCGTAGCCATAGAGCAGCCAATTGAATAGCGGGGTGGTGCCGATATCGGCGCCGACGATCCGCGGCTCCCACACGATGCGCGCCAGCACCAGCACGGCGGCGCAAGCCGCGATCCAGCGCAGCAGCGGCAGCGGCCGCTTCCCGGCGACCCAGGCGACGCCCGGCGCCATCAGGGCGAGACCCACCGTCAGCCAGCCCCTTTCCAGCGCGAGCGTGAGGGCGAGCGCCAGCGCCGCCGCCGATCCCGCGGCGTGCAGCGCCGCCGCCGATGCCACGCCCGGGCCGGGGCGGACGCCGGGTCAATTGCTCGGCCGCCACCGCGAGCCATGCGGCGAGCAGCAAAGCGAGGCCGGCAAAGGGGATGGAGCGTTCGAGCCCGGCGATGCGATAATAGAGCGCGATCAGCATCGCAAACGGGGCCAGCACGCCCGTCGCTGCCCAGATGACAGCAACGGTCGCGCTTTCATGCCGGCCTTGGGCGAGGAATCCCGAAGCCCCGAACAGGATCGCAAACGACATGGCGAGCACGAAATGCCAGGCAATGCTGGCCGGCGACGGCTCCGGTGCCAGGCCGTTGCCGGGGCCGGAAGCAACCAGATGCGACGTTACCGGATCGACCGCCCAGGCGATGATGACCAGCGCCGCCAGCGCAGCGGCGACCGGCACCGCGCCGGCGGCGGCGGCGCTGCGCCAGGCGATCGCGACGGTCGCGGCCGTCAGCGCGGCAAACGCGATGGTCGCGGCGGAATCGTGGTCCTGGGCCACCACGACGGCGCATGCTGCCGCCAGATAGACGATGATCGCACCAGAGGACACCGGGTCGATCCGGCCCGGCGCGGCGGCGGGCCCGTAGAACAGGCCGGCGACGATCAGCAGCGCGACCAGCGCGAACCCGGTCACCACGTGGAGAAGATGCGGCGCCAGGGCACCGGCGGCGTCGATTCCGGGAAACGCCCAGAACAGGCCGAATGCCAGGGCCGTGATCGCGAGCCAGCGCCACCGCCGCAGGTTTGCCATCGCGAAGGCTGCTGCCGTCACGATCGCGAGGTAGATGTAAAGCGCCCAGTAATCCGGCTTGTCCGCAGCAACGAGCAGCGGCGTGATCTCGGCGCCGACGAGGCCGAGCGCGGCCAGCGCCGGCCCGTGCAGCAGCGCGGCGCCCAGCGTCACCAGCGCGACCACGCCGAGCAGGGTAAAGGCGGCCGGCGGATCGAGAAAGCCGTACAGCGCATAGGCCGCCCATACGGTCGCATAGGCGACGGTGGTGCCGGCCGCGGTGAGTATGCTCGGAATGTTGGCGGCGGAAATCCCGGCGATGTCCGACCGACCTTCGCTCCGCCGCAGCCATTCGCCGGTGCCGATCAATGCGGCGGCAAGCAGCGCACCGAGCCCGATGCGCACGCCCGGCCCGATCCACCCCTGCTCGATCGAGTAGCGCACCATGAACAGGCCGCCGAGCGCCAGTGCCAGTCCGCCGACCCACACCACCCAGCGCGTGCCGAACCGCTCCTCGAGGCTCGGCCGCTCCGGCACCGGCGTCGCATGTCCGGCCGGGACCGGAGGCGGTGGTGGCGGAGGAAGAGGAGGTGGCGGCGGCGCGAATTCGCCGGGCGGTTCGACCGCGAGGTCCGACGGCTGCGAGGCGATGGGCGGCGGTGGCGGCAGAGGAGGCGACGCCGGGGCGGCGGCGGGCGTGTCGCCGTCGCGCGGCGCTTCCAATGCGAGGACGCGCGCTTCGAGGCGGTCGATTCGTGCGGCGACCGCCTCACGCCCGGCCCCCTCGCGTTCGCCGAGGCGCTTTTCGATCAGGCGTACGCGCCGGTGCAGACCGATGCCGAGCACTGCGCCGACAATGCTGGCGATGGGAACGACCACCGCAGCCAGCACGAGGACGGTGATCAAGCCTTCCAAGATCGCATCCCCTGCTCCGGAGCTTCATCGTCGGAACGTCGCGGCGACGCGCCGATGATATCCGAAACGGCCGATGCCTGCGGGGCTACGGCGCAGCGGTTCGGGGGTTCAGGCTAAAGCAGGCAGCACTCCGGTTTCGTCGGTGTCGAGCAATGGTCTCGCCCGGAGGCCGTCCCCGATCATGCGCCCGGTCGGATGCCGGCAGGCAAATTCCGAGAGCCCGCTGCGGCGTAGCACTGATGGCAACGGCCTTTCGAAGCACCCGGAAAGCAGGAGGCCGCCCTCAGCGGACCACCTGCAGTGCCGCGCCGAACCAGGCACCGAGGAAATAGCAGGCAATCCCGATCACGACCCCGGCGACGAGAAAGCGGTCGGAAACCAGGGGACGGCTCGCCGCAAAACGCAGGATGAGCAGCCCGGCCACGGCAAGGCCAACAAAAATCGTCAATGGATGGGCGAGGACATCGCCGGCGAACGGGTGCTGCGCGCCATACATCCCGAACATCATCCCGCCCAGCGCCATCGCGCCCAGCCACCAGGACAACGCGCGCAACGCCGCCTCCGGCGACCAGGCCTGGTCGGACGGAGCCGGGGAGATCGGATCGGTCGGATCTGTCAATTGAGCACCTGTTCCCTCCGCCCGGGCGCGGGGCCTTCTTGCAGTGGCACGGCCCTGGGTCGCCGCCGCTGAAGCGCGGCTTCGACCTCATTTAGCATGCCCGGCGCGCGCTTGGCACCTGGGTGCGGCCTCCCGCGGCGGCAGGGCTGCCCCGCCCCCCTGTTCTGACCGGCGAGGACGGACCGCGACCGCCCGGCGGCGCGGGGCGTCTGCGCCGACCATCGCGCGCTACGCCGTGCTCGCCGCGCTCTTGCCGAGCGCGGCCTGGGCGGCGGCCAGGCGCGCGATCGGCACGCGGAACGGCGAGCAGGAGACGTAGTCGAGACCGATCTCGTGGCAGAACGCGACCGAGGCGGGGTCGCCGCCGTGCTCGCCGCAGATGCCGAGCTTGAGGTTCGGACGCACCTTGCGGCCGCGCTCGGTCGCGATCCGCACCAGCTCGCCGACGCCGTCGCGATCGATCGAGACGAACGGATCGACCGCGCAGGATGCCCTTGGCGGTATAGATGCCGAGGAAGCTCGCGGCATCGTCGCGGCTGATGCCGAACGTGGTCTGGGTGAGGTCGTTGGTGCCGTAGGAGAAGAACTCCGCGGTCTCGCGCGATCTCGCCGGCCATGAGCGCGGCGCGCGGCAGCTCGATCATGGTGCCGACCTGATAGTCGATCTCGGTGCCGCGTCTCCTTCGCCGACCGCCTTGGCGATGTCGTCGATGCGCGCCTTGACGAGGTCGAACTCCGTCTCGCGTCGCGATCAGCGGCACCATCACCTCCGGCACCACCGGCTTGCCGGTGCGCTGGCCCGCTTCGACCGCCGCCTCGAAGATGGCGCGCGCCTGCATCTCGGCGATCTCCGGATAGGCGATGGCGAGGCGGCAGCCGCGGAAGCCGAGCATCGGATTGAACTCGTGCGAGCTCGCGGGCGCGGTCGGCGAGCTTGCGCGGATCGGCATTCATCGCCGCGGCGACCTCGGCGATCTCCGCCTCGGTGTGCGGCAGGAACTCGTGCAGCGGCGGATCGAGCAGCCGGATCGTCACCGGCAGCCCGCCCATGATCGTCGAACAGCTCGACGAAATCGTCGCGCTGCATCGGCAGCAGCTTGGCGAGCGCGGCGCGGCGGCTGTTCTCGTCGTCGGCCAGGATCATCTCGCGCACCGCGCGGATGCGGTCCTCCTCGAAGAACATGTGCTCGGTGCGGCACAGGCCGATGCCTTCGGCGCCGAACCGGACGGCGACGCGGGCATCGTTCGGCGTGTCGGCATTGGCGCGCACCTTGAGCCTGCGCGACCTGGTCGGCCCAGCCCATCAGGGTCGCGAACTCGCCCGACAGCGCCGGCTCGCTGCATCGCCACCTTGCCGGCCAGCACCTGGCCGGTCGAGCCGTCGATGGTGATGACGTCGCCCTTGCGCAGCGTGACGCCGCCGGCACGTCAACGCGTTGGCGGCATAGTCGACGCGGATCGCGCCGGCGCCGGAGACGCAGGGCTTGCCCATGCCGCGCGCCACCACCGCCGCATGGGAGGTCATGCCGCCGCGGGTGGTGAGAATGCCCTCGGCGGCGTGCATGCCGTGGATGTCCTCGGGGCTGGTCTCGACCCGCACCAGGATGACCTTGCGCCCCTGCGACTTCAGCGTGCTCGGCCTCGTCGGACGAGAACACGATCTCGCCCGAGGCGGCGCCCGGCGAGGCCGGCAGCCCGGTGGCGATCACCTTGCGCGCGGCGCCGGGATCGATGGTCGGATGCAGCAGCTGGTCGAGCGCGCCGGGATCGACCCGCGTCACCGCCTCTTCCCGCGTGATCAGGCCCTCGTTGGCGAGCTCGACCGCGATGCGCAGCGCCGCCCTGGCGGTGCGCTTGCCGGAGCGGGTCTGCAGCATCCACAGCTTGCCCTGCTCGACCGTGAATTCGAGGTCCTGCATGTCGCGGTAGTGCTTCTCGAGCAGGCCGTAGATGCGGGTGAGCTCGGCGATAGGCCGCCGGCATGGCGCGCTCGAGCGACGGCTTGTCGGAGCCGGACTCCTGGCGCGCGGCCTCGGTGATCTCCTGCGGCGTGCGGATGCCGGCGACGACGTCCTCGCCCTGGGCATTGATGAGGAACTCGCCGTAGAGCCGCTTCTCGCCGGTCGAGGGGTTGCGGGTGAAGGCGACGCCGGTCGCGGAGGTCTCGCCCATGTTGCCGAACACCATCGCCTGGACGTTGACCGCGGTGCCCCAGCTTTCCGGGATGGCGTGGAGGCGGCGATAGGTGATGGCGCGCTGGTTCATCCAGGAGCCGAACACGGCGCCGATGGCGCCCCACAGCTGGTCGTGCGGATCCTGGGGGAACGGCGCGCCGTGCTCTTCCTCGACGCGCGCCTTGTAGCGCTCGACGAGCGCGGCCCAGTCGTCGGCATCGAGCTCGGTGTCGAGCATGTAGCCGTGCTGGTCCTTGTGCTCGTCGAGGATCTCCTCGAACAGATGATGGTCGAGGCCGAGCACCACGTTCGAATACATGGTGATGAAGCGGCGATAGGAGTCATAGGCGAAGCGGCGGTCGCCGGAGCTCGCCGCCAGCGCCTCGACGGTCGACGTCGTTGAGGCCGAGATTGAGCACCGTGTCCATCATGCCCGGCATCGAGGCGCGCGCGCCGGAGCGCACCGAGACCAGCAGCGGGTTGTCGCGGTCGCCGAACCGCCGGCCGGTGATCTTGCCGACCTCGTGCGAGCGCCGCCTCGACCTGGCCCTTGAGCTCCGTCGGGATAGGTTTTGCCGTGGCGATAGAAGTAGGTGCAGACCTCGGTGGTGATGGTGAAGCCGGGCGGCACCGGCAGGCCGAGATTGGCCATCTCGGCGAGATTGGCGCCCTTGCCGCCGAGCAGATCGCGCAGGCCCGCCTTGCCCTCCGCCTTGCCGTCGCCGAACGCGTAGACCCATTTGGCGGGCGCGGGCCTCTTGGATCTTCCCGGCACGGGCGGCTTGGATTTGGCGCGCTGGCCCCCGGGCTTGCGCTTCGGCGCCGACATGGCGGCCGGCTTCTGCTTCGGCTTGCCCGACTTGGCGCGGGCCGGCGCCGCCTTGGCAGCGGAGGCCTTGGCCCGCCGCCGGGAACGCGGGGATTTGATCGATTTCACCATGACGGGCTCGGACGTTTTTCTGCCGGCACAAAGCATGCCGCTACCCCCGCCGCAACCCGGCTCCGGACGGCAGCCATCAATGGATCAGGCCGAGCCCGGTAATCCCGACCACGATCAGGTAGATTGCGACGATGTAATTGAGCAGCCGCGGTATCAGAAGGATCAAGACGCCGGCGAGCAACGCTACCAGCGGCTGGATATGGGCAACGGTCACCATGGTTGCGGCCTCCTGGAAGGACTCGGTAAATCGCCGGCTTTACGAAAAGCCAAATTACGCCAAATCCGCCGAAGCGCCATCATTGAACGATTTCGCACCGGATTGGTTCAGGCGGCCCCGGTGAGATACCGCTTGGCCAGCACCTTGCCCTCCTCGACCGCCGGCTGGTCGAACGGGTCGACGCCGAGCAGGCGCGCGGCGATGATCGTCTCCAGCATGAAATGCATCAGCAACTCTCCGAGGCCGGCCTCGTCGAGGCGATCGAGCTTGATGGTGCGGACCGGGCAGCCGTTCTTGGCCAGCGTCTCGGCGGTGGCGCGTCCCTGGGCGGCGACCAGGTCGCCGATGGTCTTGCCGGCAAAACCCGGCTCGCCGGCCGCGGCCGCGAGGCCGGCATCGAGCCGCGAGCCGCGTCCGGCGGCGTCGACGGTGATCACGGTGAACAGCTTGTCGCGCGGGCCGGCGATGAAGAGCTGAAGCTGGCTGTGCTGGTCGACCGGGCCGAGCGCTGCGATGGGTGTCGTACCGCAGCCCTGCTTGCCGAGACTTTCCGCCCACAGCTGCACGTACCAGCGGGTGAAGCGCTCCAGCCGATCCGCATAGGCCATCAGCACGGCGATCGGCTTGGCCTTGGTAGCGGCGAGCGCGACGTTGAGCGCCGCGCCGACGGCGGCGGGAACCTCGCCGGGAGCCTTGCCGGCCAATACCGGCGCCAGCGCCGCCGCGGCGCCGCGGCGCAGGGAGGCGATGTCGAGGCCGGCCACCGCGGCCGGCAGCAGGCCGACATTGGTCAACACCGAGAAGCGGCCGCCGACACCGGGATCGTGGTCGAGCATCGCGACGCCGTGACCGCCGAGGAGGTCGCGCAGGCCGTTGCGCCGGCCGGCCACCGCTGGCTCGGTAATGCCGAAGAACAGTTCGGACGCGCTGGATGCGAGGCCGGCCGCGCGGACCGAAGCCAACGCCGCGATCGCCTGCATCAGCGTCTCGCCGGTCCCGCCGGACTTCGATATCGCGACGAAGCGCGTCGCGGCGAGCGGCAGGCGCGCCAACAGGCTCGCATAGGTGTCCGGATCGAGATTGTCCATGAAGTGCAGGCGCGGGCCGTCGCGCCAAGCCCCTAGCCCGGGCACCCCGCAGCCGGCGAGTTGCGCCACCGTCTGGCCGCCGAGGCTCGAGCCGCCGGTGCCGAGAAAGACGATGTCCGTGGCCCCCGCCGACAGCCGGGTCGCGGCGCTTTTTATTGCAGGGATGTCATCGGCTTTTTCGGGCAGCCGGAGCAGCGGCAGCGAGCCGTCCCCATGGCGCGCCCGCAGCCAAGCCAGCGCATCGGCGCTGCGCGCCAGGGCATCGCCATAGGCGTCCGCTGCGACACCGTCGCGGCCGATGCGCTCCGCACGGGCATCGTCGATGGACTGCAACAGGGCCATGGAGGGGCGTTCGCCCCGCCAGCGTTCGTCAACCGCCGCCCTTGGCCGCCGTCACCGGTGGCCGGCCGACCACCGTGATCAACATGCCGCCGTCGAGCAACCGCTTGGCGACGCGCTTCACGTCGGCCATGGTCACCGCCTCCACCAGGCTGTTGCGCTTGTCGATGTAGTCGATGCCGAGATCGTCGAGCTGGATCTGCACCAGCTGCGCGGCGATCTTGTCGGAAGTGTCGAAGCGCAATCCATAGGACCCGGTCAGGAAGGACTTCGCCTTGGTGAGTTCGTCTTCGGTCGGTCCGCTCTCCGCGAGGCGCTGGATCTCGGACTCGAGCACTTCGAGCGTCTGCACGGCGCGATCCGCCCGGGTCGCCGTGCCGGTCATGAACAGCGACGCATGATCGAGCGGGATCAGGGTACTGAACACCGAATAAGCGAGCCCGCGGACCTCGCGCACCTCCCGATACAGCCGCGAGGAAAACGAACCGCCGCCGAGCACATGATTGACCACGAAAGCGGCCATGAAATCCGGGTCGTTGCGCGGAATGCCGACCCCGCCCAGCATCAGGACGGACTGCGGCACGTCGAGGTCGATCGCGATCTTCTGACCGAGCCCCTGCGGCGTCACCACCGGGACCGCGACCAGGCTGCTCTTGGCCGGAAGGTCGCCGAACGCCTTGTCGATGAGCTTGCCGGCGGCAGCGGCGTCGATGTCGCCGACGATGGCGATCTTGAGCGTGTCGCGGGCGAACACCCGCCGCATGTAATTCTTGAGATCGCCCACATTGATGGTCGGAACCGATTGGATGCTGCCGCGCACCGGCCGGCCATAGGGGTGGTCGGGAAACGCCGTCGACCACCACCGCTTGCTCGCCATCTCGTTGGGGCTGGTGGTCTCCCGCCGCAGCCCCGACAGTGATCTGCTCGCGGATGCGCTCGACGTCGCTCGTATCGAACCTGGCCGCGTTGAGCGCCAGCCGCAGCAACTCGACCGCTTCATCCTGATTGGCGGACAGCGTGCGCAGCGAACCCGCGGTATGGTCGCGGCTCGCATTGAAGCCGAGCTGGATCGCTTTGGCTTCGACCCGCTCGTGGAAGCTCTTGGAATCGATACTCCCCCGCCCCCTCGTCGAGCAGCTCCGTCGCCATGCTGGCCACGCCCGGCTTGTCCACCGGATCCTGGTCGGCGCCGCCGCGGAACGCGAAATCGAGCGCGATCAGCGGCACGGTCGGCTCCTGCACCAGCCATGCCTCGATGCCTCCGGGGCTCACGATCCGTTCGATCGTGGTCGCGTCGGCGGCAGGCGGCGTCATCAGCACCGCCGCAACGGACACGACGGCGGAGAGGAAACCTAGATGGCGCGGCTGAAATCCACTGCGAGGGCCTGCGATCACGAGTGCTTCTCCGTGGAAGGAAGTTCCTTGACGAGATAACCGGTCACCGAGCGCCGCTTGTCAAGCCAGGCGTGGGCAGCGTCGCGTACCGCATCGGCGGTCACCGCGTGGACGCGCTTGGGCCACGAGGTCACCTGCTCCATCGTCGCCCCGGTGGTGAGCGCGGCGCCGTACCATCGCGCCATGGTGGCCTGATTGTCCTGGGCGTAGACCGCATCGGCCACCAGCCGGGTCTTCGCCCGATCGAGCTCGTCGGCGGCAATCCCATGCTCGGCGATTTCGGCGATCACGGCGTCGAGCGCCGCCTCCAGGGTGGCGAACGTGACCCCCGGCAGCGGACTGGCGTAGACGCCGAAGCGCGCCTCGTCGAGCGGCGGTGCCCTGGTACCAGCCACCTGCATTGGTTGCGAGATGCTGCTCGACCACGAGGGAACGGTAGAGCCGGCTCGTCTCGCCGTTGCCGAGCACATGCGCGAGCACTTCCAGGGCTTCGGGTTCGCCGGCCTTTCCCGTCGTGCTGGAGGGCACCAGATAGCTGCGCTGAAGACTGGGCTGGGCCACCCGCGGGTCGGCCAGGGTGACCTGGCGCACCGCCACCGGTGCCGGCTCCTGAGGCCGCATGCGCGGGCCGATCTCGGCGCGGGCGGCCACCTTGCCATAGGTCTTTTCCGCCAGCCGCCTGACTTCGTCGACGGTCACGTCGCCGGCGATCACCAGCACGGCGTTATTGGGCGTGTAGAAGCGACGGTAAAACGCGAGCGCATCCTCGCGGTTGAGCTTCTCGAGCTCCGGGCGCCAGCCGATCACCGGCCGTCCGTAGGGGTGATTGAGATAGAGCGCCGCGGCGACCTGCTCGCCGAGCCGGGCCTCCGGACTGTTGGCGACCCGCATGTTGTACTCTTCCAGCACCACGTCGCGCTCGGGCGGCACATTGGCTTCGGTCAGCACCAGGCCGGTCATGCGATCGGCTTCGAACTCCATCACCGTCGGCAGGTATTCGCGCGCGATGCGCTGGAAGTAACCGGTGTAGTCGGCGGTGGTGAATGCGTTCTCCTGGCCGCCAATGGTGGCGAGCGTCTCCGAGAACCGGCCCTGCGGGTTCTTGTCGGTGCCCTTGAACATCAGATGCTCGAGGAAATGGGCGAGGCCGGATTTGCCGGCCTGCTCGTCCGCGGAGCCGACCTTGTACCAGACCATATGGGTCACGACGGGCGTGCGGTGATCGGGGATCACCACGACCTCGAGCCCATTGTCCAGGCTGAAATGGGAGATCTGCGGACCTTCAGCCCTGGCCGGCCCGCAAGCCGCCATCACAGTCGCAGCGGCAACCGCGCAAAAAATGCAAAAAGCCGCCGCCCGGAGACGCCGGGCGGCAGCTTGGAGACTGCGATGGCTGAAACTGCGAAAAGGGACGGTTCGCTGGTTGGAAGCAAGCCTTGGAAGTAAGTCTTGCCGGTGAACCCATGTCGGGCCGCAGCCGCGAAGGCGCGGCCAACCGAAACTCGTCATTTTCAATCCACTCCTACTGTCTGGCGTTCTTCCAAGGTTTGCGCCTTCGACCTTTCGTTGAGGAATCGAGGTCGTAAGGCTTGCTCCGGCAGGTGTTGTGCGCCGGTCGGAGCACCGGTGAGGCAACCTGAAGACCGCGAAGGTTGCCGAAACAGAACGGTTCAACTACCGGTTGGCGGAGCCCCCTGTCGGGCTACCGCCGCGACGGCGCGGCGAACCAAACCGCATCATTCATCCTTTTTCGGAGTCTGACGCTCTTCCATGGTCTCCGCCTTCCCCTTTTGGCCGCGGTAATTGAGGCCGTAAGGCTGATCCGGCGACGGCGTGCGGTAGCCGGTCGGAGGATCGGTCAACGACGCACGGGACGGCTCGCGAAGGAACCTCGCCCCTTCGGCCGGCTTTTCCCTCGAGAAGGTAGAACCCAAATTCTTGAACTCGGACCATAGGTCGCCGTTATAGCCCAGTTCGTCGGGCCGCAACTGCGTCGATGTGTCCACCGTCTCGCCGGGCTTGACAGCGGTTTCTTTGGGCGCCGCAGCGGTCCTGCCGGCCTGCAGCTCGCTCGGCTTGAGCGAATTGCCCCAGGTTGTCCGGATCGACATACTTGCGCTCGGCGTTGGCCTTCTTGGCCGCCTTGCGCCTTGCCAAATCGGGATCCGACGGCCACGCCGGGTCGCGTTGGGCAACGGAGCCGGTGGTGTCCGGCGGCGGCAGATTGCGGTTCGGCGGCACCACCAAAGGCGGCCGCTCCTTGTATTCGATGGTGCCCTCGCGGCCGTTCTGAAGGCCCAGTCCCCGCAGGAAGCTGCGGATAATCCTCTGGTCGTACCAACCTTCATTGTCGTCATCGGCGGCAAAGGCGGTGCCGGCGCTGCCGGCCAGGACAAGCAGCACGCCCAGCATCGTCCCCACAACGACGCTGGTCAGCTTACGGTGCCAAACATCATCGAGGCATGGCTTTTCCCCACAAAGCGCGCCGCCCAGCGGGCGGCTCAAGTAACAGTGGATGCACGTTTTTTTACCCCGCCGCTCCCCCACCTAGAGGCCTATCAGGGCGCTTTTGCGGCATCCCCTGCGAACAGGGATTCATACAGCAAGCCGACAACTCCGGCAACGATCGCTGCATCGGCGAGGTTGAAGACGTACCACTGGAAGCTCCAGGTGGCGGCGGTGAGATGAAACAGCACGAAATCCATTACCGCGCCGTGAACGAGGCGATCGACCGCATTGCCGATCGGCGCCGCCGATAATCAGGCCGAGCGCGACGGCCGACAGCCGCGAATGCGGTGCGTGCGAGCCACATCGCAAGCAGCACCACCGCAACCACTTTGAGCGCGAACAGGGCCCATTGCCCGAGCGGCCCGGTCTGCTGGAACAGGCCGTAGCTGATGCCGGTATTCCAGGCCAGCACGAGGTCGAGAAACGGCGCGAGCGCGACCCGCCCGCGGCCGGGCAGATCGAAGCCGTCGAGCAGCCAGAGCTTCACCGCCTGATCGATGGCGGCGGTGGCGAGCGCCACCATGACGCCGAGGCCAAAGGTCGCGCCGCGCCGGGGAGCGCCGCGCCATCGCACTCGCCTCGACCTTGGCCGTGACCTCGGCCGTGCCGGCCGCGCGTGCGCCGCGTCCCATTCGCGCAGCGCCTGGGCGTCGCGCGGCGTCACGTCCGGGTAGTCCGGATCGGTCCCGACGCGCGGCAGGATTTTCCACGACCGCGCGCATTTGGTGCCCTCGGCCGGGCCGGAATTCGACCGCCACGCCCGGCACGTCATCGAGGCGGAAGGCATCGGCCGGCCCCTCCCCCGGCACGACCGTGAGCCCCGAGGTGATGGCGACCTCGGCCAGCCCGGCCTCGCCATGGTCGCCGGCGAGTTCGGCGGCGATGAGCCGCAGCAGCGTCGGCGTCGGCGATGTGCACGACCGGCGCCGCCTCCAGGCTCGAGCCGATGCGCTTGTTCGGCGCGCTCGATCTCGAGCGCGCCGGTCACGACGCGGCGCACCCGCCGGATCTCGCTCCACACCTTCGCCAGCGCCTCGTCGCGCCAGGTCTGCGGGATCGCCGGGAACGGCTCGAGATGGACCGAGCCGGCGCCGCGGATACCGCGACGAGCCAGGCCTCCTCCGCGGTGAAGCAGAGCATCGGCGCGAGCCAGGTCACGGTGGCGCGGAACACGTGGTCGAGCACCGTGAGGCAGGCCTTGCGCGTGCGTCGAGGAGATCGGATCGCAGTAGAGCGCGTCCTTGCGGATGTCGAAATAGAACGCCGACAGATCGACGGTCATGAACTGGTTGAGCGCCGCGAAGATGCGCTTGTAGTCGAACTCCGCGTAGCTCCTGCGCACGGCGGCGTCGAGCTCGGCGAGGCGATGCAGCAGTAGCCGCTCGAGCTCCGGCATGTCCTCATAGGGCGACGCGTGTCCGCCTCGGTGGAAATGCGCGAGGTTGCCGAGCATCCAGCGGATGGTGTTGCGCAGCTTGCGATAGGTCTCGACGGTGGTCTTGAGGATCTCCGGCCCGATGCGCAGGTCGTCGGCATAGTCGGAGGCGCACACCCACAGGCGCAGGATGTCGGCGCCGGACTGTCTTGATCACGTCCTGCGGCGCCACCGTATTGCCGAGCGACTTCGACATCTTGCGGCCGTTCTCGTCGAGCACGAAGCCGTGGGTGAGCACGACGTCGAACGGCGCGACGCCGCGGGTGCCGCAGCTTTCGAGCAGCGAGGAATGGAACCAGCCGCGATGCTGGTCGGAGCCTTCGAGATACATCACGGTGTCGGGGCCGCCGTCCTTCTTGCGGCGGATGCCGGCGAGGGCCGGAAAGTTCTGCGGGTCTTCCAGCACGAAGGCATGGGTCGAGCCGGAATCGAACCAGACGTCGAGAATGTCGTCGACCTTGCTGCCAGTCCTCGGATCGGCGCGTTCGCCGAGGAAGCGCTCGCGCGCGCCCGCCGCGTACCAGGCGTCGGCGCCCTCCTTCGCGAAGGCCTCGACGATGCGGCGAATCGACGCGCTCGTCCTTGAGGATTTCGACGGAACCGTCGCCGTCTTCTCGCGCACGAACACCGTGATCGGCACGCCCCAGGCGCGCTGGCGCGAGATCACCCAGTCGGGCCTGGCTCTCGATCATGCCGGTGATGCGGTTCTCGCCCTGCGGCGGCACCCAGCGGGTGACCTTGATCGCGGCGAGCGCGCGGTGGCGCAGCGTATCGCCCGGCTGTGCGCGTCCGCCGGCATCCGTCGATCGGCTTATCCATGGCGATGAACCATTGCGGCGTGTTGCGGAAGATCACCGGCTTCTTGGAGCGCCAGGAATGCGGATACTGGTGCTTGAGCCGGCCGCGCGCGATCAGCATGCCGGCGTCGATCAGCGCCTTGATCACCGCCTCGTTGGCGTCGCCCTTGTCGCCCTTGTCGGTGATGACGCGCTTGCCGGTCGAAGCCCGGGCGCGTCGCTTCGGTGAAGAAGCCGTCGGCGTCGACGGTGTAGGGGATGCGCGGTGTCGATGCCGCGCGCCTCGAGCTCGCGGCGTTCGCCATCCAGATGTCGAAGTCCTCGCGGCCGTGGCCGGGCGCGGTGTGGACGAAGCCGGTGCCGGTGTCGTCGGTGACGTGGTCGCCGGCGAGCAGCGGCACGGGGAAGTCGTAGCCGCGTCGAACCTTGCAGCGGATGAGCGCAGACGAGGCCGGCGAGGTCGGCGGCCGGCACGTCGGCGACGCTTCTCGTAAGCCGTCGACGCGCGCTGCCTTCAAGACCTCGTCGGCGAGCTTGTCGGCAAGGATGAGCAGTGTCGCCGACCTTCGCCCAATTGTCCGTCGGGCGCATCGGTGACCTCGTAGAGGCCGTAGGCGATCTTTGGCGAGAAGCTGATCGCGCGGTTGCCGGGGATCGTCCACGGCGTCGTCGTCCAGATAACGACGGACGGCAGCCGTCGCAGAGCTCGCTGGTCGCGTCGTCCGGATGTCTCGACTCAGGTCGCACGCCATGACCGGAAACTTCACCCACATCGTGTCGCTGGTGATAGTCCTCGTATTCGACCTCGGCCTCGGCGAGCGCGGTCTTCTCCACCACCGACCACATCACCGGCTTGGAGCCGCGATAGAGCAGTGCCGTTGTCGCGCGAACTTCATCAGCTCGCGGGCGATCTGCGCCTCGGCGGCGAAGTTCATGGTGGTGTAGGGATGCTCCCAGTCGCCGACGACGCCGAGCCGCTTGAACTCCTCGCGCTGCACGTCGAGCCAGTGCTCGCGCATAGGCGCGGCACTCGCGGCGGAACGCGATCATGGCGGCGGGATCGGACAGGTCGGGCTTCGCTCTTGCCCTTGGCGCGGTAGTTCTCCTCCTCGATCTTCCATTCGATCGGCAGGCCGTGGCAGTCCCAGCCCGGCACGTAGTTGGAATCGAAGCCCAGCATCTGCTGGGAGCGCGTCACCACGTCCTTGAGGATCTTGTTGAGCGCGTGGCCGATATGGATGTTGCCGTTGGCGTAGGGCGGCCCGTCATGGAGCACGAATTTCGGCCGGCCCTGCGGCCGCCTCGCGCAGGCGGCGATAGAGGCCGATGCTTCTCCCAGCGCGCGAGGATCTCGGGCTCCTTCTGCGGCAGCCCGGCGCGCATGGGAAAATCGGTCTTGGGCAGAAACAGCGTCTCGCTGTAGTCGCGGGCGGTATCGGACATGGCGGCTCGACCTGGAATGAGAATGGCGGAAACGGGCTCGGCAATCCCGGTCTTCCGCCGACCCAAGGGTCAGGCGGAAGCCGGGCCGATAATTCGCCGCAAGGCCGACCCGAGCGTGAAGCGATTGAATCGCGCGCCATCATGGCAACGCTCCTAACATATCGACCCTGCGACGGAAAGACCTCGCGCGCCGAAAGCATCGGTCTGAAAGCATCGAGTTCGAAGCATCTGGCCGAAAGCGTCAGGCCGAAAGCGCGCCCAGCGGCGGAAACATGTCGCCGGCGCGCCGCAGCGCCATGCGGGCGAGGCTGCAATCCTCGTCCATGCGGCGGATCAGGTCGTCGACGGTGTCGAACTTCATCTCCGGCCTGATCCAGGCGATAAAGGCGACGTCGAGGGTGCGGCCGTAGAGATCGCCGGAAAAGTCGAACAGGAACACCTCGAGCAGCACGATCCCGGTGTCGAACATCGGGCCGGCGGCCGAAATTCGCCACCCCGTCATGGCGCTTGCCGTCGACCTCGACCCGCACCGCATAGATGCCGTGGCGCAGGCCGCAGCCGGGATCGAGCCGCAGATTGGCGGTCGGGATAGCCGAGCTCGCGTCCGCGCTTGTCGCCATGGACGACCTCGCCGGTCACGAACCAGGGATAGCCGAGCAGGTCGGCCGCCTCCGCCACATGCGCCCGCCGCCAGCGCCTCGCGGATCGCTCCGGAGGAGACGCGCCGGCCGTCGTCGGTCAGCCGGCACCACGTCGACGTGAAAGCCGAGCCGCGCCGCCCTCCTCCTCGAGAAAGGCGGGCGAGCCGGCCCGCGCCTTGCCGAAATGGAAGTCGAAGCCGATCACCGCGCCGGCGATCGCGTAGCGCTCGACCAGCACCCGGGCGACGAAAGCGGCGGGGTCGAGCGCGGCGAGCGCTGCGTCGAACTTCATCAGGATGGCGCCGTCGAGCGCGGTGGCCGCCAGCAGCCGCAGCTTGGCCGTCGCGTCGGTCAGGCGGAACAGCGGCTGGTCCGGATTGAAGTAGGCGCGCGGATGCGGCTCGAAGGTGAGCGCCGCCGCCGGCCGGCCGAGCCCGCGCGCCCGCGCCACCGCGGCGGCGATCACCGCCCGGTGGCCGCGATGCACGCCCTCGAAATTGCCGATGGCGACCACCGCGCCCGCGAGCGCGCCCGGATGCGCCGGCAGGTCGAGCGCGTCCTCGACGACGACAAAAGGCGGCCGGGTGGTCTGGGATGACATCGGTGACCGTGCTGGTGGCGAGCGCGAAGGCACTTAACAACTCGCCACCCGCGGTGCAACTCGCTCTCCGCGTGGCACGGCTGTCAACTCCCTCTCCCGCTTGCGGGGGAGGAGAACACCCTCACCACACCAGGCGTTCCATCACCATGTCCGGCGTGATGCCGGCGGCCGCGAACATGGCGGCGAGCGCGCCGGCGGAGCGCCCTTGCCCGCCCGCCTCTTCGGCATGGATGCCGCCGATGACGAACATCCCGTCGATCCCCAGCGCGGCGGCGCCGGTGATGTCGGTGCGCAGCGAATCGCCGATGGCGAGGGTGCGCGACGGCAGCGCCGGACCGCCGCGCGCTTCCGCCGCCGCGGCGAGCGCGGCGGCGTAGATCGCCCGGTGCGGCTTGCCGGCATAGAGCACGTCGCCGCCGCTGCCGCGGTAGAGATCGGCGATCGATCCGGCGCAATAGAGCAACGTCTCGCCGCGCTTGACGACGAGATCGGGATTGGCGCACAGCATGAACAGCTCGCGGCGGCGCATCGTCTCGATCACCGCGCGATAGTCGTCCGGGGTCTCGGTCTCGTCATCGAACAGGCCGGAGCACACCACGTAGTCGGCGGCCTCGACCGCGGTGAACCGAACATTGAGGCCGTGAAAGATGGAGAGATCGCGCTCCGGCCCGATGTGGAACACGGCGCCCTTGCGCTTCGCCACCTCGGCGCGGGTGACGTCGCCCGACGAGGCGACGCCGTCATAGGCGTCGGCGCGGACGCGGAGCCCGTCGAGCTGGCGCGCCACCCATTCCGACGGCCGCGGCGCATTGGTGATGAGGATCACGGTGCCGCCGTCGCGGCGAAACCGGGCGAGCGCGTCGCAGGCGTCCTCGAACGCGGTGACGCCGTCATGCACCACGCCCCAGATGTCGCACAGCACGACATCGTAGCGCGGCGCCAGCGTGCGGAAGCGTTCGGCGATGGTGAACGGGGCGGCGGTCACGTGTCTGCTCGCCCGCAAGGGCGGGCCGATGGGGGAAGCCGGTGCGATTTGCGCCGAACTGTTACAGCGATTATAGCGCGGCCCGCAAGGCCTGCTTTTGGTCCCTCTCCCGCTCGGGGGGAGTTCGGGCGGAGCGTGTCGGCAAGCTTTGCGAAGGTCGCCTCGTTGCCGTTCACCCGCCCGGTTTGCCCCAGGGCCCGCCGGGATCGATCGGCGGTCGGTCCGGCAGGAATGGGCGAGCCGGTGCAGGCGGCGGCGCTTGCGACGGCGCCGGTCCCCACGGACCGTCGTGCGTTGCCGGTTGATCGGCAGCGCTTCCCCACGGCCCCGCTTGCGCCGGATCGGGCAACGCGTCCGCCTGCGCCGGTTCGCTCGGCGCGGGCAGCGCCAGCGGGCCGGGATCGTGGCCGCCGGCGACCTCGACCAGCTTCTTGACGCGGCTCTCCACCGACGGATGGGTGCTGAACAGGTCGGAAAATCCCTCGCGCGGGTTGTCGATGCACATCTCCATCACCGCCGAGGTCGCGCCTTGAAGCTCGCCCCGGCCTTCGATCTTGCGCAATGCCGAGATCATCGCATCGGGGTTCTTGGTGAGTTCGACCGAGCCCGCATCGGCGAGGAATTCGCGCGAGCGCGACAGCGCGAACCGGATCAGCAGCGACAGGATCCAGGCGACCGCGATCAGCGCGACCGCAATGACGATGGCGAGCCCGCCGCCGCCCTTGCCGCGGTCCTCGCCGCTGCCGGAGCGCCGGCGGAAGCCGCTGCCGCGAATAAAACCACATGCGGAAGAACAATTCGGCGAAGAACGAGATCGCCCCGGCCATGATCATGGCGACCACCATCATCCGCACGTCGCCGTTGCGGATGTGGGTCAGCTCGTGGCCGAGCACCGCTTCCATCTCGGCATCGTCGAGGCGCTCGAGCAGCCCGGTCGTCACCGTGATGGCATACTGCTTCTCGTTCATGCCGGAGGCGAAGGCGTTGAGCGCGTCGCTCTCCATCACCTTGAACCGGGGCATCGGGATGCCCCGGGAGATGCACAGATTTTCCAGGAGATTGTAGAGGCGCGGCTGCTCGGCCCGGGTGACGTCATGGGCGCCGGTGACGGCGTCGATCATCGACTGGTTGAAGTAATAGGCGATGATGATCCAGGCGATGGTGCCGACGGTCGCATAGGGCGCGGCGGCGATGAGATCGAGCCACGCCTTGCGCAGCAGGTAGTTCAGCGAGGCATCGTAGGAGAGCGCTTCGGCGGTGAGCGCGCCGGCATAGACGAGGAGGTAGACGAGCAGGAACAGGCCGACCAGCAGCGCGATCGAGCGGCGCTTGTTGGACTGGATGTGGCTGTAGAGCCCGTAGGCCGCCATGGTTCACGCTTGCCCCGGTTTCTCCCTCGTCCCGAAAGGGGGAGGGAGCTGTGTCCCGATTAGAACTTCACCTGCGGGGCCTGCTCGACGGCCTTGCGGTCGTCGCCGAGGTCGAAGAACGTGCGCGGCGAAAAGCCGAGCGAAGCCGCGAACAGCGCCGCCGGGAATTGCTGGATGCGCGCATTGTACTCGCTCACGGCATTGTTGAAGAACCGCCGTGCCGCCGCGAGCTTGTTCTCGATGTCGCTGAGCTCGGACTGCAATTGCTGGAAATTGGTGTTGGCCTTGAGGTCCGGATAGGCCTCGGCGAGCGCGAACAGCTTGCCGAGCGCGCCCGAAAGCTGGGTCTCGGCAGCGACCTTGGCGTCCTGGCTCTGGGCGCCCACGGCGGCGGTGCGCGCCTGTACCACCGCTTCCAGGGTGCCGCGCTCGTGGGTGGCATAGCCCTTCACGGTTTCGACCAGGTTCGGGATGAGGTCATGGCGCTGGCGCAACTGAACGTCGATGTCGGCAAACGCCTGGCTCACCCGCTGCCCGAGCGCCACCAGGCTGTTGTAGACGCCCATGACCCACAGGGCGACGCCGACAATGACGGCGATGACGATCCAGCCGGTGGTGGACATGATGTGCTCCTCGGTTATGAAGGATTTTCCACGACAGCGATGCCGCCGCGAACCGCTGCATCTCACTATCCCATGATAGTGATCTGCCGGTTGAAATGCGCCTCCAATTTTGTCGCGGCGGGGCAGCGAATGGTTCACCCTCAGCCCGATTTTGGCCGATTCGGGCAACGCGGGTGAGCGCAATCCATTCGGCGCCGCCTGGAACGAGGCCGCGAAAACGAGGTCGCCGGAACGCGCGACGACAGCGGAAATGCCCGACGATTGGCGACCGCCCGGCTCGAAAACCTCGCTAGAAATTCGCCGCCTTGCGCATCGGATGCGGTCTGCGCGTCGGCGACGCCCTTGGGCAGATCGAACAGGCCGCCCGGGAGCGTATCGAAGAAGGCGAGCACCTCCGCGGTCTTGATCACGTCGGCGTATTTGGCGTTCATGTCGCAGAGATTGATGGCGTGGCTCGCCTGCGAGCGGTCGAAGCAGCCTTCCTCGGCGATGCGTGATGCGGTAGTTGAGGCTGAAGGCGTCGAGCACGGTGGCGCGCACGCAGCCCGACGTGGTGGTGCCGGTGACGATGACGCTGTCGGCAGCCGAGCAGCGTGAGATAGCTCGCCATGTTGGTGCCGAAGAAGCCGGACGGCTTCTGCTTGTAGACCACGATGTCGCGCGGGCCCGGCGCGATCTCGGCCATGATCTCGTTGCCGTCGAAATTGGAGATCACCGTCTTGTTGGCGACGTCTTCGGCGGAGCGGTTGTTCTTCCAGGCCCAGCTGCCGGAATCCCAGAGGTCGCCGCGGCGCACGCCGGTGGTGTAGATCACCGGCAGTCCCTTGTCGCGGGCCTTGTCGATCAGCGTGCGGATGTATTTCAGCGCCACCCAGGCGTCCTCGCCGCAGGAATTGCGCCACTTCTTGATGGATTCCAGGATCGGCTCCGGCTTGTCGCCGCAGAACGCGTAATTGACGTCGATGACGAGCAGCGCCGGCCGCTTGCCGAAGCCCTGGCGCGCGCCATAGCCCGACGTGGCGAACACCGCCTTGTCGCGCTCGGTGAGAAACTTGTTCCAGATCGGCTCGGGCATGTGGGTGTTCCTCCTTTGTGTCCGACAGAAGACGGACGCCGGATGAGACAGCTTCGTCCTCCGTCGTCGGTCTTCCGTCCTCATCCGCCTTCGACGAAGCTCATGTCGATGATCTCGTCGTATCCGATGTCGCTCTTGAGCAGGCCGGCTTCGCGCACCACGGCGCTCGCGGTCGCCCAGGCGGGCCGGCTCACCATGCCGTCGCGGCTCCACATCTCGTCCTTGAAGGAGCGCTCGAGGGTCGAGCGCAGGTCGGCGGGCGGCATGGTCGGGAATTGCGCCTTGGCGATGTCGCCGGCTTCGCCGGGATCGGCATAGAGCAACTTCAGGCCCTTGACGATGCCGCGCACGAAGCTGCGCACCAGCCCGGGCTCCTTGCGGATGGTGTCGAGCCGGACATTGATGGTGGAGTAGGCGTAGGGGCCGAGCTCCTTCGGCACGTTGAAGAACGGCTCGCCCCAGACGTTGTTGCGCACGCCCTGGGTGACGAAAGGCTCGGTGGCTTCGCCGATCTGGGCCTGCCGGCCGCGCACCACGGCGATGGTCGCGGAATTCGCGGTTTCGATCAGCGTCACGTCCTTCTTGGCGTCGAGCTTCCATTTTCCCAGCAGATAGCGCGTGATCGAGTTGGGGGTGCCGCCGAACGGGCCGACGGCGATGGTCTTGCCCTTGAAGTAGCCCGGCCAATCGGTGCCGGTCGGCTCCTGCCCTTTGCCGGCGCAGAAATAGACGTTGCCGCGGTCGACGCAATTGACCACCGCGCGCAGCTCGGCGCCCTTGGCCTTGGCGTAGGCGTTGTGCTCGGGGCCGCCGATGAAGGCGAAGGCCTGGCCGGACAGCACCGCATTGGTGTGGCCGCTGCCGGACTCGATGGTGACGATCTTCACCGTCACGTCGTCGAAATAGCCCTTGGCCATCGCGATATAGAGCGGCAGGTAGCCGGTGCCGTGCACCGGCTCCGCGACCAGGAGCTCGCGCGCCGCGCGGGCCGGCGCGATGCGGCCGGCGACAGCTGCGCTCGCCGGCCGCCGCGGTGCCTAGGAATTTGCGTCGGTCCATGGCGATCTCCTTTCCGGCGTTGCCGCCGGTGTCACGACATCAGCTCTTCACGCCCTTGCGCAGCGACCCGCTCGATCCACGACACTGTGACATACATGATGACCGCCAGCGTCGAGAGCACCAGGACGGCGACCCATACCAGGGCGATGTCGTAGGTCTGGCCGGCATAGAGGATGGCGCGGCCGAGGCCGTGCTGGGAGGCGATGAACTCGCCGACCACGGCGCCGGTGAGCGCGAGGCCGATGTTGACCCGCAGCACCGAGATGATCCACGGCAGGCAGGACGGAATCACGAGCTTGCGGAACACCTGCAGGCGGGTGGCGCCGAGCGAGTAGAACAGCTTCTCGCCGTCGGGATCGACGGCCTTGACGCCGGCATAGGCGGTGAGCGTCGACACCACCAGGGTGAGCGCGGTCGCGATCGCCACCTTGGAGGCGAGCCCGATGCCGAACACCAGCACGATGAGCGGCGCCAGCGCGAGCTTGGGCAGCGACTCGAAGCAGATGATGTAGGGCTGCACGATCGCCGCATAATTGCGCGACCACCAGAACGAGAGCCCGAGCGCCGAGCCGGCGACGGTGCCGATGAGGAAGCCGATGATGGTGGAGCGGAAGGTGAAGCCGATGTCGGTCCAGGCGTCGCCGGTGGTGAAGAATATCTGCAAGGTTTTCAAGATCGCGCTCGGCTGCGACCAGAAGAACGCGTCGACGAGGCCGCCGGAGGCGGCGGCTTCCCAGGAGGCGATGGCGCCGACGAGAATGCCGAGCTGCACGCCGACGATGATCCAGGCCGGCCAGTCCTTCTGCACCGGCAGCCTGCGCGCCGGCCTCGCGCGCACCGGCGGCGCTGCGCTTTCGGCAGAAGCGGGCGCGGCCACGCTCCACGGCAACTCCTTGACGGGCGTGGTCTGCTCGATCGCCATGGCGTCCGCCGTTCAGGCCGCGTCAACGAGTAAGGAAGGCTGGCTGGTGCAGCAGGTCGAGGCAGCGTTCCTTGACCGCGATGAAATCCGGCGTGGTGGTGCAGGCGCGCAGGCGCGGCCGCGGCCAGCGCGACCGGGATGGTGGCGATGATGCGGCCCGGCCGTGTTCCCATCACGTGAACCTCGTCGGACAGGAAGATCGCCTCCTCGACATCGTGGGTGACGAACACCACGGTCTTGCCGAAGTCGCTCCACAGCGCCAGCAGCCACTCCTGCATGCGCAGCTTGGTCTGCGCATCGAGCGCGCCGAACGGCTCGTCGAGCAGGATCACGTCGGTGTCGAACAACAGGGTGCGCAGCAGCGCGGCGCGCTGGCGCATGCCGCCCGACAGCGTATTGCGGATAGGCGTGCTCGAAGCCGGCGAGGCCGTAGCGCGCAGCAGCGGCAGCGCCCGCGCGCGCGCCTCGCGCAGCGGCACGCCCTGGATCTCCATGCCGAGGATGATGTTGTCGGTCAGCGTCCGCCACGGCAGCAGCAGGTCCTTCTGCAGCATGTAGCCGACCCGGCCGATGGTGCCGGTGGCGTCGATGCCGTCGATCACGACCCGGCCCTGGCTCGGCTCCTGCAGCCCGGCGACGATGTTGAAGATGGTGCTCTTGCCGCAGCCGGACGGGCCGATCAGGCTGACGAACGAGCCCTGCGGCACCGCCACGCTGACATGGTCGAGCGCATGGAAAGCGCCGGCACGGCGTTTGGAACCTCATGCTGAGGTCATCGATCCAGAGCTTGGTCGGCGAGGGCATCGGACGCCTCCGGTCCAGGGCGGAGCGTAATCGGTGGCTCCTCCCGCCGCAAGAAGCATGCCATGCGTCGCTGCCGCCGGCGCGCCGAGGTGGCAGCATCGCCGGTTCGCGGGATCGATTGGGAGGCGGGTCCGCCCCCACCGCGCGATGTCACGCCCGCGAAAGCCGGCATCCAGTACACTGCGAACTGTCGATGGGATGCTGTGCCCGGATCAAGCACCAGGGCTGCCCGATCGCCCGTTCGAGCTGGGCGATCACGATAGTGGAATTCGAGCGTCGAGGCCGCACGCTACCGTGCCTGCTTGAAATAGCTCAAATCCGGCGGCGCCTGGTTCTTCTTGGACGGCATCAATTTACCGTCGGCGCTGAGGAAATAGTTTTCCGTGCCGATGCGGACATGGGTGTTGTTCTCCGAGCAGACGTCGGAGAGCCAGAGCGGACGGGGATCGGGATTGCGGGTCGCCTTCTGGATCTTGGAGTATGGCCGCGTCATCGCATGGTCGATCACGGTGATCTCGTCATAGAGGGTGTCGCGGTCGGCCTTGTCGAGATAGATCCGTTCCTTGATGACGGTCTTGTTGTCGCTGTGAAACGGCAGGCCCGAGGTATCGTAACCGCGCGGGCCCTTGAGGAAACGCGTCTCGATCTCGAGCACGTCGTACTTGCCGTCGCCGTCCTGGTCGATCCACTTGCCGATCGAGTAGCCCGCGAAGGTGAGCGGGACATCGGTCGGCCAATCGCGGCCGTCGGTGTAAATCCGTCGATAGGAGTCATCGTTGTGGCTGATCAGGATGTAGGTGATCTCCGGCATGACGATCATCTCCATCGGATCGTAGAAGCTCATCATCGCCGGCATGCCCGCCGGGATGCAGAAGGTCGACGGCCAATTGCCGGGTCCGCCGGCCGCGAGATCGGCCTGGGTCTCTTCGAATACCTTCTGATATTCGGGCGTGAGCGGAGGCGGGCCCGCGAGTTGGATCCAATTGTTCGGGTTGCCGGTGCGAACCCACTGCCCCTTGAAGTTGGGATACTTGCCGAAATCGACCACCTGGGCGGCGGATGGCGTTGCGAGCAGCGCGCCTGCCAAGGCGAGCGCACAGATCGAGCTTCGGTGACTTATGGATATCCTCCTCGAGATGCGCCGATGGCGCGGGCGGCAGCGGCATCATCGGCGATCATTGTCGTCAGCTGCTGAAAAAGGATAGGCAGTCAGGTCGGCGAAGCCGTCGGCGCGATTGCCGTGCAACTCGGTGAACGTGACTGCCGGCACACCCGGTCTCAACGAGCAACCGGCCGGCACGATACACCGTCCGCCAGTGGAGGTGGAAGGGCTTGCATTGCCGCGCAATGAACCGCGATGATAGGTTCACCATTGCCAAGACCTCCGAATGATCTTTTGAATAAGCAGAATTGGTTCGAGTTCGTTGCGGAGGCAGGGTTCAGGTCGCCGACCGGCGCGGGTGCCGGCGGTGGACTCCGGGGAGGAACAGACATGGCCAAGAAGCGCGACACCGGGCGGAAAGAACCGAAGCTTCGGCAACAAAAATCTCTCAGCCGGCGAGACTTCTTCACCGGCGGGGCCGCCGCCGGGGTCGGTGCGGCGGTTCTGTCGGGGCCGGGCGAGGCGAACGCCCAGGGCATTCGATGGAACTATGAAGCCGATGTGATCGTCCTCGGCTCCGGCTGTGTCGGGCTGCATGCCGCCGTCCGGGCCCGCGACCTCGGGGCGTCGGTGCTCGTCATCGACCAGAACTTCGATGTCGGCGGCAAGCTGGTGCACAGCGGCGGCTGGACGTCGCTCGGCGGCGGCGACGCGATACAGGAGAGAGACCGCGCGGCGGCCGATCCGCAAGGCATGGGGCTGACGGCGCCTCGGCTCAAGCCGGAAGACCTGGAAGACGACCCCGACCGCCTGTTCCGGGACATGACCGACTGGTCGGTCGTCGACGCCACGGGCGTCGCGAGGTATCGCTACAACGACCGCGAGCTGCATCGCGCCTGGGCCGACAACGCTCCCAAGGTCAGGCAGTTCATGATGGACAATTACGTTCGTTTCGCGCGGATCGACGGCACCCATCAGGGCGGCGGGATGTCCCGCGGCAGGGCGGCCCGCTCCATCATGAAGCTCGCGGACAAGACCGACATCAAGGCGGGAACGCTGTCGCCGCAGGACCGGGGAGATCCGGCAGCGGAGCGGCATTCGCCCTTCAATCCGATGCGGACCACTCCCGGCAGCCCGGCAGCCGCGATCGGCGCACCGGGGTGGGTGTTCGGCGGGTTCGCCATTGCGCGGTCGCTGGAGTTCAGCGCCCGCGAGAAGGGCGTTCAGTTCATGCTCAACCGCCACCTGGATGAGCTTGTCCGCGAGCAGCCGTTCTCGGGCCGGGTTCTCGGCGCCAAGGCGAGCTACACGCCGAGGATGCACCCCGAAACCGGCGCCCGCCTGGAAAGCTTACTGGCAGAACGGCAACATCGACGAGCGCGCCGACACGATCTACATCCGGGCGCGGAAGGCCGTCATCGTCGCCACCGGCGGCATGCATGGCAGCGTGCCGCTGCGCACCATGTTCGATCCGCGGATGGTGGAGCCGTCGATCGAGTATGGGCCGAGCTCCCTGATCGGGCCTCTCAACATGGATGGCAGCGGGGTCGTCGCCGGCATGAAGATCGGCGCGAACCTCGCGGGCATGATGCAGAACTACCAGCATTCGCTCGCCTCGCCGACGATCAGCAGCGTGCTGGGCACCCGCGATGCGGTGGGCAGCATCTTTCCCGGACATCCCGCGTTCCTGTTCGCGCGCGCCAAGGGCATCAGCATCGGCGGCGCCGGCTGGGAGCACGCGATCGCGGTGAACCAGGTCGGACGGCGATTCTACAATGAGAGGGCCATCGCGGACATTTCCAGCGACGCCAAATATCCGCCGGGAAGCGACGGCACCCGCACCCCGTTCGTGCCGTTGGATTGGCGCAACGCCAGCACGGCGCAGGTCAAGGCGCAATACCGCAGGTCGGCCGCCTCGGATGCGGCCTTGGCGATGAACGAGGGTTCGCAGCCCCCCGATTACGCCTCCGGTCCGGTGTGGGCGATCTTCGATTCCGCTGCGGTACAGCGGGGCGGCTGGCCGATTCGCTACCCCTACATCGCCGACCCGCCGGACGGGTATTTTCACAAGGCCGATACCCTGGCGGAACTCGCCAAGAAGGTCATGGGGCATCCGCACCAGAAGATGCCGCTGAAGCACCTGGAGGAGACGGTGGCGCGGTACAATGCGCTCGCGGACAAGGGCGTGGACGAAGACTTCGAGAAGCCGGTCCTGCACCGGATAGACGCCCCGCCCTTCTACGCGGCTTCGGCGGGGATCCGCGTGCTCGATTCCTATGGTGGTCTGCGGATCAACGGCAAGGCCCAGGTCCTGGACACCCAGGGCGCGGTCATCCCCGGCCTCTATGCCGGGGGCGAGGCGAGCGGCGGCGGCTGGCAGCACGGCATCGGCAGGGCCTCGGTTCATGGTTACATCGCCGGGACGAACGCGGCCCAGGAGCCGGCGGCCTGAGATTCGACGCCGGATGCGGCAACGCTGCGCGCGGACGGACGGAATGTTCCGACGCGGTCTTTCTGGGTTTCTGGGATCACATCGACACCATGGCGGCAAAAGCAGTCGGAACGCACGGTCGGCATTCATGCGCGGTCGAGCGTCTCCCCGGGTGAGGCGGATGCCGGGGCCGAGTTGACCGTCACGGTCCGGGCTTCCTGCCCGGATGGATGCGACCTCACGGGACAGAGTGTCTCGATCCGAGACCGGGACGACACCGAACTCGCGCGTGCCGAACTCGCGCAACGCGACGGCGAGCCGACGGCGGCATTCGCATTGCGGGCGCCGCTCGAAGTGGGCGAGCACGTCTGGCGGGCCGTCCTCGCCGCGCACGACAAGGATGGGATTTCGCATGAGGCGGCCTCGATCGCGTTCTCCTTCGCAACAAAGGCTCACGCGGCGAGCGTCAACGTCTGGGGCTTGCCGTCGGCGATACCGGCGGGCGAACGTTTCGGCTTCAAGGTCGGCATCAAATGCTCGGCCGGCTGCAGACTGACCGGCAGGCCGCTGAGCATCTTCGGACCACCAGGGCGCCCAAGTCGGAGCCGCGAGCCTGGGCGACGATATCTGGCCGGGCACCAGCGCGCTTTATTTTGCCGAGGTGGAAGCGCAAGCCCCCATCGCAACCGGAGACCATCGGTGGCAGGTCGAGACCGCCGGGTCGGACGCGGGCGTGCCTCATGCGGCCGGCTCCGTCGCCTTCGCAATCAAGGTCGTCAGCCCTCCCGATCATGAAGTGACGGTAGAGGCCTTCGATAGCGAAAAGCAGGCGCCCATAAAGGGCGCCCACGTCCTGCTGCACCCCTACCGCGCTCTCACCGACGAGAGGGGGATGGCCAAGATCAAGGTCGCCAAGGGCAGGTACAAGCTGTTCGTGTCCGGATTCAACTACGTCGGCTACCAAGACATCATCGAGGTGGCGGGCGATCTCACGATGCGAGCCGAACTCACGGAGGAGCCTGAAGGGCTGGAAGATTATCGGTAGTGACCAACTCTACGCCACGCCTGTCACAACTGCCTCGGCAATCCGGGTGGTTGAGGAGACGGCCTAACGCCCGAGGATCGACGACGCCGTAGCGCGGGGATCGCGCTTCGGCCATTTGCCGAGTTCGACCGCCTGGAAGAACTCGTCGACATGGCGGTTGAAGGCGTCGGGTTCCTCCAGGTTGATCGCATGGCCGCTGTTGGGCAGCACCACCAGCGCCGCGGTCGGGATCGTCTTCTTCATGAGGATCGCCGGTTCCAGGCAGGGCCAGTCCTCGTCGCCGGTCATGATCAAGGTCGGCGCGGTGATCTTCTTCATCTCCTCGACGAGGTCGTAGAGCGAGGGCCGGCGGCTCTGCACGCCGCGCAGCGTCATCGCCGAGCCGGTTGCCGAATGCTGCGCAAGCTGGTCGGTGAATTCGCGCCAGCCGCGCGGGTCCTTGTTCTGGTGCTGCACCCGCGACGGCCCCAGCGCATAGGCTTCGGCCGCCTCGGCCATGCTCTGCTGCTCGAACCGCGCGGCGCTCGCCTCCGCTTCGGCGGTGAATTGCGCCCGCGTGCCCGGGCTCGCGCCATAGCCGCAGCCGGCGATGACGAGGGAGCGGGCGCGATCGGGATAGGTGAAGCCGAAATGGGTGGTCGCGAAGCCGCCCATGGACAGACCGACGATATGCGCCTTGTCGATGTTCAAGGCGTCGAGCACGGCGCGGATGTCGTCGCGGGCGCGTGCCTGCGAATAGCGCCCGACCTCGGCCGGCACGTCGGAGGGCGGATAGCCGCGGGCATTGTAGGCGATGGCGCGGTAGCGCCGGCCGAAATGGCGAAGCTGCCCCTCCCAGGAGTGGGCGTTGCCGGCGAATTCATGCACGAACACGATGGGAATCCCGCTGCCGACCTCGTGGTAGGAGAGCTTCACGCCGTCGTCGGTGGTGAGGTGGGGCATGGCGAAGTCCTGGCTTGGCATTCGGTGACCGGCCGGTTCGGGCGGGCTTTGCCCGGTGCCGGAGCTTACCGGAATAGCCGGTCCCGCTGGGGATTTCACCCAGGGCTGAGCGCGAACGGCCGGCTGGATTTTCGGATCGGCGCAGGGTCTTGAAGGGCCTGCACTTTCCAAGTCGTCCGATCTGTAGAAGCGGCTGCTCCATATCCGCGACAACATCTATCATGACCGCACTTTCGTTGATGGCATCGCTTGCGAGGCGTTTCGTGACAATCAGCGGGCTCTGGAGATGATCTCCACGGCGATGGCGCGACCGAGCCCGAGCGGCGGCCGGGCCTGGAATAAGCAGCGAGCCGTGCCTATGTGACCACCGCCTCGGGGCGAAAGCGATTCGAGCCCTTTGGGCAAGGCGGGCAGTCCTATGGTCGGGCAAGCCGAGGCATATCGGTGTCGTCTCATGGGTGTCGTCTCGGCGGCGCCAATGCGATGGTTTTCTTGCGGAATTCGTGCCCGTCCGAAGCGGCCAAGGCGCCCGCCGGTCGGACGATCGGATTGGATTGGATCGAGGCGTCGAACACGGTATTATCGCTTGGTGTCGCCCCGCCTGCGCCACCATGCGGAGCCTGGGCCGCGATCTGGTGTTTTCAACCCCATGCATGCGCCGGGCGGCGCACTCGCCCGTCGCCAATGCCAACGGATTGTCATGCCGCGCACGCAGCCGATAGCCTCGACCACCTGGGATGTCCATGCCGGCCAGGTCGGTTTGTGGCCCGATCGCCGCGGCGGCGAGCAGGCCGGCGCCTGGATGCGCGCCTATGGCAGCGTGCGCGCGGAAACCGAGCGGCGCGCCGCCCGCCTTTCGGCCGAGGATCAGATCGTCCAGTCGATGGCCGATGCCAGCCCGACCAAATGGCATCGCGCCCACGTCACCTGGTTCTTCGAGCAATTCCTGCTGGTGTCGCATGCGGCCGATTATCGCCGCTTCGACGAACGCTTTCCGTTTCTGTTCAATTCCTATTACGTCGCCGCCGGTCCGCGCCACGCCCGGCCGCAGCGCGGCCTGATCACGCGGCCGAACGGCGAGGAGGTGGCGCGCTATCGCGCCCATGTCGATGCGGCCGTGCACAGTCTCATCCACACGTCCGGCGGCGATGCGCCGATCGCGTCTTCGCGATTCTGGAGATCGGGCTGCATCACGAGCAGCAGCACCAGGAACTGCTGCTCACCGATATCCTGCACGCCTTCGCGCAAAATCCGACCGAGCCGGCCTACGACCCGCGTTCCGGTGGCCGCCGCCCGGCGACCGGAGCGGGTTGTGCGCATTGCCCGACGGCATTCACGCCATCGGCCATCAGGGCCAGGGGTTCTGCTTCGACAACGAGACGCCGCGCATCGCACGCTGATGGCCGGACGTGCGCCCGCGGCCTGGTGAGCAACGCCGAATGGCTCGCGTTCATCGACGACGGCGGCTATGCGAGGCCCGACTCTGGCTGTCGGACGGCTGGGCCACGGTCTGCGCCGAAGGCTGGCAGGCGCCCGGCTATTGGCGCGAGAACGACGGCGCCTGGTACGCTTCACGCTCGCCGGCTTGCAGCCGGTCGAGGCAGCCCTGCCGGTCTGCCATGTCAGCTACTACGAGGCCGATGCCTTCGCCCGCTTTGCCGGCAAGCACCTGCCGAGCGAGGCGGAATGGGAGGTGGCGGCGCGCGCCGGGGAACTCGCCGATGCCTTCGGCGTCGCTTGGCAATGGACGCGCAGCGCCTATCTCCCTATCCGGGCTACCGGGCGGCGGAAGGGGCGCTCGGCGAATACAACGGCAAGTTCATGGTCAGCCAGATGGTGTTGCGCGGCTCCTCGCTGGCGACGCCGCCCGGGCACGAGCGGGTCAGTTATCGCAACTTTTTTCCGCCGTGCGGCACGCTGGCAGTTCAGCGGGCTGCGGCTCGCCGAATTTCGGCCTGAGCGCAGGGTTCGGCACCCCCTCGGAGACATGCATCATGAATGTCGCAGTCAAGCCGCGCCTGCGTTCCAACCGGCGACCCTGCCAGGACGTTTGCCGATGACGTCATGGCGGGCCTTCTGGCGAAGCCGAAGCGGCTGCCGCCGAAATATTTCTACGACCAGCGCGGCTCGCGACTGTTCGAGCGCATCACCGGCTCGCCGAATATTACCCGACCCGCACCGAGATCGCGATCCTCGAGGCCAATGCCGCCGAAATCGCCACGCTCGTTCCGGCCGATGCCGCGCTGGTCGAATTCGGCAGCGGCTCGAGCAAGAAGGCGCGCATTCTGCTGCGCGCGGTGCGGCCGGTGGCGGCCTATGTTCCGGTCGATATTTGCGGCGAGATGATCGAACAGAGGCGCTGCGGCTGCGCCCGGATTTGCCCGGGCTGCAGGTGCTGCCGGTGACCGCCGATATCACCAAGACGTTCGAGCTGCCGCCGGCCGGGGCAAGCCGCGGGTCGGATTTTTCCCGGGCTCCACCATCGGCAATTTCGAGCCGCACGAGGCGGCGGCGTTCCTGCGCAACGCCGGCCGCATTCTGGGCGCGGGCGCGACGCTGATCGTCGGCGCCGATCTGATCAAGCCGGTCGAGGTGCTCAACGCCGCCTATAACGACGCCGCCGGCGTCACCGCCAAGTTCAATCTCAATCTGCTGGTGCGCATCAATCGCGAACTGCGCGGCACCTTCAAGCTCGACACCTTCGAGCACCACGCCTTCTACAACCGCGAGCGTCACCGCATCGAAATGCATCTCGCCAGCCTGAAGCGGCAGAAGGTGAAGGTGGCCGGCGAAACAGTCGAATTCCGCGCCGGCGAAACCATCCACACCGAGAACAGCTACAAATACAGCGTCGAGTCGCTGGGCGCGCTGGCGCGCGGCGCCGGCTGGCAGCCGGCGGCCGTGCTGGACCGACGAGCGCAAATATTTCTCGATCCAGGCCTTCACTCGGCCGAGACGCGCGCCGCGTCAAGCGCGGCTGATCGCGGACCTTTCCGAATTGCGCCCTGCGCTGCGCAGCCTCGCGTCATGCAAGGCAGGGACATGGCTCATGAAGATTGTCGGTTTTGAAGCGAATAATGGCTTGCGGCTCGGCGTGGTCGAGGGCGATGCCGTCATCGATCTGCAGGCGGTGGATGCCGCGCTGCCCAGCGATCTCGGCGAGGTCTGCGCCGCAGCAACGGCGATCTGAAAGCCGCTCGCCGATCTCGCCGGCGCGGCGCCGGCCTCCGCCCGCCGCCCGCTCGCCGGATTGAAATTCGGCTTCCCGGTCGCGCGGCCCGGCAAGATCATCTGCCTCGGCCTCAACTATCTCGACCACGTCAAGGAAGGCCCGCAGAAGCGACAACATCCCGAAATTCCCGTCGCATCTTCTTCCGCGTGCTCAACTCGATGATGCCGCATCTGCAGCCGCTGATCCGGCCGAAAGAATCGATCCAGCTCGACTACGAAGCCGAGATGGTCGTGATCATCGGCAAGCGCGCCAAGCATCTGACCCTGGACAACGCGATCGTCCTGCATCGCCGGCTATTCCTGCGCCAACGAAGGCTCGGTGCGCGAATTCCAGCGCCACACCACGCAATGGGGCATGGGCAAGAATTTCGACCGCACCGGCAGCTTCGGGCCGTGGATGGTCTCCGCCGACGAGCTGCCGCCCGGCGGCAAGGGCCTCAAGATCAAGAGCCGGCTCAACGGCAAGACCATGCAGTCGGACAACACCGACCAACATGATGTTCCCGCTGGCGGAGACGCTGGTCTATCTCACCAAGGGCATGACGCTGGAGCCGGGCGACATTCTCCTCACCGGCACGCCGTCCGGCGTCGGCCACGCGCGCAAGCCGGAGCCGGTGTGGATGAAGCCGGGCGACGTCTGCGAGATCGAGATCGAGGGCATCGGCGTGCTGCGCAATCCGATCGAAGACGAGAGAGTAGTCATCAGGCACATCGGGACGCCGCTCCGCGGCAAAACCGGAATCCAGATGGCGTCGTCGTTCGGCACCGCCGCCTGGATTTGGGAATTGGTCCGCCAACAATCGATTTCGGTTTTCGTCCCCTCTCCCGCTTGCGGAGGGTCAGGGCTACGGCATGGACACATCTTTCAAGTTCGAGTCCACAATGCAAGAAACCCTTGATTTTAGCGGTTTCTCACGCTCGGTGGCCCAATAAGGTCGGCGTGTAAGAGGGGCAAGTCGTGGCGGTATGATTATCCGATTTACGGGAGGGCACGAGTTAGATTTATTGCAGGCTTATAACAATCTCGCCGGTTGGAGGCCCTTCGTTGCATTGACGACCAATTGATGTTCACAGCCCGGCTGTCGACTGGTATAGTCTCCCACAATCGCGACGGACCGGTCCGCCGCGGGATGCGTTTAGGCCGGGAGGCAGGTGGTCAATGCCGACGTACGAATATATGTGCAAGAAGTGCGGGCCGTTTACACAGCAGCGAGCGATGGCGGAATGCGAGCTGCCGTCCGCCTGCCCGGAATGCGGCGCGCGCCCCCCCGTGTCCTCCTGACCGCACCAGGCTGCCTCACCGCGTCGGCCGAAGCGCGTCAGGCCGGCGCAAAGTAAGAGCGAGCGCAGCACCGACGGATTGCACGACCCGCCGCCATACTTGCGCGATCCTGTTGGATGGTCCAAGAAGCTGAGACGTGCGAAGGCGAAAGCGTCTCGGCGAGCCTGACTGATCTCGCGTCGCGAGACCCGGCGAATTTCCCTCGAGCCGACCCCATTTTCTCGCTCAAGTCCGCGGCACCCGTTGCGGTGCGCAATGCACCGGCCGGCACGTCGGGCCTATGTGCCGATGCCAGGAGAGCCCCCTCCCCACCCTCCCCCGCAAGCGGGAGAGGGAGCAGAAAAGCCGTTCGATCACGCAAATTGAAGCGATAATTCACGGACGATTTCTTAGGGTCGCAGCTTCGCACCGCCCCGCACGAATGACCGCTACTTCCCCGTCACCTTACGAATCAGCTTCTCGAAGCCGACGAGCTGCGGCTTGACCATGTCGATCGCGGGCTGATCCTTGAACTCGAGCTGTCGTCGAACTTCTGCGCCGCGAAGGTGACGATGACCTCGGGCCGGCCCGAACCACCGAGTCGACCGAGGTGAGCGACTGGCGCAGGTGATACTGCACGCGCGAGCCGCCGAGCAGGCCGGTGGCGGCCGACTGCACCGCGACCGGCTTGACGGCGAACGGCTGGTCCTTGATGCGCGAGACCCAGTCGACGGCGTTCTTGAGCACGCCGGGGATGGACCAGTTGTATTCGGGAGAGCAGATCAGGACGCGTCGGCGGCGCGGA
>CAWCJX010000062.1:0-19486 GCA_963795865.1 uncultured Alphaproteobacteria bacterium | reverse complement strand
CGCCCCGGACTGGGCATCGGTGGCAGGGCTGGTGCCCCCGGCCGGGGCGGGGCGGGTGCTGATCACCAGCCGCAACGCTTTGTGGCCGCTGCGGCAGCTGGTGGAGGTGCCGGTCCTGGACACCGGCTTGGCGGCAGGGTTTTTGGCCGAGCGGACCGGCGACGGCGACGAGCACGACAGCGCTCGGGCTTGCGGAGGAGCTGGGGGTGGGCTGCCGTTGGCGCTGGAACAGGCAGCCGCCTATATCCAGGCCACTGGGCACAACTGCGGGCATCCTGCCGGTACCGCACCCGGCGGGCGGACCTGCTGGACCGGGGTGAGGCGGCGGGGTATCCAGGGACGGTGGCCACCACCTGGGCGCTGGCGTTCACCCAGCGGGAGAGTCGGCGCCCGGGGCGGCGGGGTTGCTGCGGCTGCTGGGGTTCTGCGCCCCGGAGGCGGTCCCGTTGGGCCGACCGTTGCGGCCCCAGCCGGGGCTGGCCGAGGATCTGAACCCGGAGGTGGCGCGGGTGCTAGTGCCGTTGCTGGAGGATGAGCTGGCGGCCAAGGATGCGGTGGCGGCGTTGCGCCGGTATTCGCTGGTGCGCCCGGCGGGAGACCAGGCGGTGTCGGTGCACCGGCTGGTGCATGCGGTCACCGCCGACCAGATGCCCGATGAACTGCGTGCGGCCTGGCGGCAGGCGACCGCTGCCCTGGTCGAGGCCGCCCTCCCCGACGACCCGCGGCAGCCGGGCACCTGGCCGGTGTTCGCGGTGCTGTTGCCGCATGCCCAGACGGCCCTGGCCCCCGACAGCGGCGGGATGACGCGCATCGCGTCCTACCTGGGGCAGAGCGGCAGCTATGCGGCCGCCCGCGAGCTATGGCGGGGACTGCTGCAGGAACGGGCCCAGAACCTCGGCCCCGAAGACCCGGGCACCTTGCTCGCCCGCGGCAACCTCGCCAGCTGGACCGGGAGGCGGGGGATGCGGCCGGGGCCCGCGACCAGTACACCGCGCTGCTGCATATCCGCGAGCGGGTGCTAGGCGGCGAGCACCCGGACACCCTGCCACCCGCGGCAACCTCGCCGACTGGACCGGGATGGCGGGGGATGCGGCCGGGGCGCGCGACCAGTACGCCGCGCTGCTGCCCATCTCCGAGCGGGTGCTGGGCGCCGAGCACCCGGACACCCTGGCCACCCGCAACAACCTCGCCCACTAGACCGGGAAGGCGGGGGATGCCGGCCGGGGCCCGCGACCAGTACACCGCGCTGCTGCCCATCTCCGAGCGGGTGCTGGGCGCCGAGCACCCGGACACCCTGACCACCCGCGACAACCTCGCCCGCTGGACCGGGGAGGCGGGGGATGCGGCCGGGGCCCGCGACCAGCACGCCGTGGTGCGGCCTATCCGCGAGCGGGTGCTGGGCGCCGAGCACCCGGACACCCTGACCACCCGCGACAACCTCGCCGGCTGGACCGGGGAGGCGGGGGATGCCGCCGGGGCCCGCGACCAGTACGCCGCGCTGCTGCCCATCCAGGAGCGGGTGCTGGGCGCCGAGCACCCGTACACCCTGAACACCCGCAACAACCTCGCCCGCTGGACCGGGGAGGCGGGGGATGCCGCCGGGGCCCGCGACCAGTACGCCGCGCTACTGCCCATCTACGAGCGGGTACTGGGCCCCGAGCACCCGGCCACCCTGACCACCCGCAGCAACCTCGCGCACTGGACCCGGGAGGCAGAAGGCGGAACTGAGTTCGCGTGAAGTAGCTACCGCCAGTTCTCCCGTGTCTGGCACGCTGCTGCATGTCAGAGTGGGGCCGGGCGTTTCGGATCTGTTTGTACAACCCCCCACGACCGCCCGACGATCAAGTCGGGCACATAATCATGGCGGCACCGGCCGTGGGGCTGCGGCGGCAGTCATCGATTCGCTCCTCTTCGGCGGTCGGCGTCAGGAATGCACAGCCAGCAGCGGCGGTGCCTACCGTTGGCACCGCCGGCAGTGCCGCCACCGCGAAAGCAAAGATTTGGGCTTAACTCTCGACCACGTCAAGGCCATGGTCGATCGATGAGTAAGGACTCGTTCGGCGGCTCTTGTCCAGGTACGGCACGCCCCAATTCTATGTCTACAGCACCCACCGCCGACGCGACGCTGATCCCTGAATATGTCGCCGCATCGGTCGGTCCTGCCTCGCGTCGGGCACTTGCCTCGAGGATTTTTCTTCGAAAAAGAAAAGCACGTCAAGCTCTACCGAATGATCGCCACGACCAGGCGCTCGCGCGTACGCTCAGGGACGAACTAGGCTTCGGCACGTCGATAAAGTCGATCAACAGCGTCCGAGTCACTCGCGCTGGTCTCCGAGTGGATTCGGTCTACGGGCGGGCGTTGCCGGAATGCCATGGCGCGATGTCTGGGAGAGCAACTGCGATGTAACGCCGATATTGATCCATTTCGTAACAGACTATGGCTGCATCCCTTCAAATATTTGCGTGGCCTCGATGGGCAGATGCCGAACGCCGGCGGCTCGAACTCCGAGGAACGACCCCGGCGACGAAGGCGACCGGCAGGACAAGGAGACCAAAAGCGGCACCACATCCCGGCCGATGCAAAAACACACGGGACCGCGCCGAAGGACAGGGGCAGTTCGATTACTTGCGGCGTCTCGGCGACAGCATGCAACAGGTGGATGCGGAGTTCGCGGCAAAAAGAAGACCCCAAAGGCATCGAGGCGATTGAGAGTCTCGGCTCCGATCTGTACGATAATTGCTCGTGCTTCAGGCGCTGCGGCCGCTGTTCCCTGAAGCCTTGTCTCTTTACCACCGATCTTGATGCCTTATTGCTGCATCCGATCGTGCAAACTCCCACGCGCAATCTTCTGGTCGCATCAAGCTTCGGATTACAGCTCAGGCCCGAAATTCAGGGGGAAATCCCGCCATTTCGAAGCAGCTATCAAACCGCCGGCTTCCTCGCGACCCGCTTCGCGATTCGAAATGATGGTGGTCCGCATCCGACTTGGTTGTCGCAGCCGCTGCTCTTCGAAATCGGGGCTTCGCGCGCGTTTCAATTTCCAAGCCAGGCCTCAGACAAACCGCCGGCATCCGACCCGAAGCAAACCGATGATAAGGAATGCAGCGTAAATCTGCTCAAGTGCGCCGAGATACAGCCAGCTGCCTCGGAGATGGTCCCACCAGTGAGCAGGTCGTTGGCGGCTCTTTTGTCCCTCCTTGTGGTGTGCCTTGGACTGAGTTTTCCCGCTCTCAGGCGTCGAATTTGGGGCTACTTCGACGCCATCATCGAGGGGCGCAAACAATCGCGTGGTCATGAGTTTCGCGCTCGCCATGGCGGTCATCGGACTTTGCATCGTCGTCGCTGCAGTGGCGGCAGCTATCGAGCAGCTATGGCCGCCACTGGCCACTCGGCTGACGGAGGGTGGCGAGCCCATAACGCTGCTGGAAGGCATCAGCGTCTGGCCGACGATCTTCTTTCGCCTGGTGGCCATTGCTCTTTGCATTTGGCTGATCATTCACGGTTGGCGGAAGCTCGATGCGAACATGAAAGATATCTACAAGGACTTGCAACTGGCCAAGGCACGGGATGTCGCGAAAGCCGAGCAAGCTGAGCTGGTCCGCAACAACCCCCCGTGGATGGGGTTCGCGAGCCTCTTTTGGTATCGTTTCTCGCTCGATGACGGCGCGGTCGATGGCAAAGCTAAGCCCTCGCAACAGAGCGCTTTTCGCTTTTGGCGGAGATACATCTATCAAGGGCGCTCGACCGCACGGTTTTTTCGTATCGCTGGCGGGGTTGCGGGCATGTTCGTATTTGCGTCGATTCTACCGCAGTGTTCGGCGATTCGTCTCCTCCAACACGTGGGGATGTGAGCCCGCAGGCTTACCTTTGGATAGTGGTCATCCTATTTATTGCGATGTTGTTCCTGATCTTTTTTGTCGCGGACGCGACGTTGCTCTGCTGGAGCATCGTAAAAGCTTTTCGCACGGAGAAGAACATTTGGCCGCCCGAGACGGTGCAGGAATTCCGCAAGCGACTTGCGCTTCGACGACCCTCTTTGAAACCCGTTCTCGACGACTGGATTGCCCTCACCTTCGTGTCCGAGCGCACCAAATGCATAACCACCCTGATCTATTATCCGTTCGCGATCATCGCGTTGCTGGTCGTGTCGCGAAGCCGGCTGTTCGCCAATTACGCCGGCAGCGTCCCGATTCTGATCGTAATAGGGCTGAGCGTGCTCATTGTGATCTCCTGCGCGGTGGCGCTCAATTGGTCAGCGGAGGCCTCACGAGCCAAGGCGCGCCAGCGGCTTAGCGATGAGATCGTCAAGGCCCGGGATTCGAAGGACGAGGGCCGGCTGGCGAGCCAATTGGAGACGATGTTGCGTCGGGTCGAAGAACTGCGGGACGGCGCTTTCAGCCCGTTTTCACAGCAGCCCGTGGTGCGAGCGATACTCTTACCGCTCGGCAGCTTTGGTGGCACGCAGCTGCTCGAATACCTTCGAGCTTTCCTGTCGTGATTTGAGCTCCGCTGCCCGGTGCACCGCGGGTCGAAGAGGCCGTCGTCGAGGCCCTGGAGCGCTTCGGCGACGGCGGCAAGTGGTGGAGCTTGAGAAATGGAACCTTCGGGTTGTCAGGCTGCGGTGAGGGCGGCCTGATCGGCTTCATCACTGTGATGATCAAGAAACACATCCATGACCTCGAAGCGAATTTGGCGAAGGCGGCAGGCGATCCCGCAAGTTACAACTCCGCCCGAGACCGCCAGCCGCGCTTGGGTTCGTGGCTGGTCGCGCGGCGGCGGAGGGCTGTTCCGGCGCCACGGGCGTGATCAATAGCCAGGACGGGGATCGGCGCTCGGCCGTGGGAAGGCATCACGCGGGCGAAACAAGGGCAAGCCGGGCCGGTGATGGGCCGTGGCCGCGCCCGCGAAACATCTGCGATTTCTCACCAATGTGCCTCGTGCGATGGTCGTCGCGCGCTCGGCGGCTGCCGGCTCTGTGGAGAAGTGCACGCGGCACCGGGCAGCCGCGGCAGCCGGACCCGGCCGACCGGCGCCCGACCGGCGGCGGCGCTTGTGGCGCGGCACGATCGGGCCTATTTGAGGGGCCGAAGCTCCGAGCCCATCTTGCGGCGATCGCGCCGCCCATGCGAACCAGGGGACACCCATGAGCGGACGCCTGCCCCGGCTGCTTGTCGTCTTCACGGCGTTTTTGGCCGGGCTGGGCGTGTGCCTCGGCGCCATCCTGTATTTCACCGCGCCCGGGTCCGGGCCGGTCGGCATCCCGACCGCGGCGATCGGCGGGCCGTTTCATCTCGTGGACCAGAACGGGGCGCCGTTCACCGACCAGAACCTCAAGGGCAAGACGTTCCTGGTCTTCTTCGGCTTCACCCATTGCCCGGACGTGTGCCCGACCACCCTGTTCGAAATCTCCGAGATCATGCGCAAGCTCGGCAGCGATGCCGATCGCACCGCGGTGCTGTTCATCACCGTCGATCCCGAGCGCGACACGCCGGAGAGCATCAAGGATTATCTCGCGAGCTTCGACCCGCACATTCGCGGCCTCACCGGCGATGCCGCGGCGCTCGCGGCGGTCGCCAAGGCCTATCGCGTCTACTACAAGAAAGTGCCGCTCGAAGGCGGCGACTACACCATGGACCATACCGCGATCGTCTATCTCATGGGCAAGGACGGGAAGTTCGTCAGCCCCTTCAGCATGAAGCGCACCGCCGACGTCGCCGCTGCCGACCTGCGCAAATATCTCTGATCCCGTGCAGCCGGCCAGGAGCCGGAGCGGCCGGTGAACCGGGGCGGCGACGCGCCGCCGGCCGAAGCGAACGCTTCCCTTTTGCTGGCGGGCGGGGCAATTTCGGCTATAACCGGCGGTGGTGGCGGCGGGCCAGCCATGGGAATTGTGCCGATATCAGGAATTGGGAACTGGGCCTCGAATCGAGAACCGTGATGCAGCTTTCATTCGCCTCCGTATCGGTTCGCGCGTGCGCTGCGAGGCTTTGCCTCGCAATGGGGCTGGCGGTACTCTTCGGACTCGCCGCGGCAATTTGCGCGAGCGCTCCGTCCGCGGCGCAGACCGCGATGATCCGACCGGCGACGCCGGCCGTGGTGCCGGGCTTCTGGGACCCGCGGCGCCGTCCGGAGCGGCCCGACACCGCGCGCATGACCGCCATCCGCTTCATGACCGAGGTCGACTATCCGCCGTTCAATTTTGCCGGCCAGGACGGTAATCCCGCCGGCTTCAACGTCGATCTCGCCCGCATGATCTGCGAGGAGCTCAAGGTCAACTGCACGGTGCAGATGCGCCGCTTCGATACCTTGTTCGACGGCCTCAAGGACAATCGCGGCGACGCCGCCATCGCCTCCGATCGCGGTCATCGGAACAGACCCGCAAGCGCGCCGATTTCAGCGACCCCTATTACCGCCCCTCGGCGCGCTTCGTCGCCCGCCGCGACAGTGCGATCCTCGAAGTGGCCCCGGAGAAGCTGGAGGGCAAGAAGATCGCCGTGGTCGCTGCGCTCCGCCCACGAGCAATATCTGCGCGCGCTCTTCACCGAGGCCGAGCTGCGCCTGTTCCGCGACACCGAAGGGGCGCGCGCAGGCGCTGCAGCGCGGGCGAAGTCGATCTGCTGTTCGGCGACGGCTACGGCCTGTCGTTCTGGCTCAACGGCGCGAGCTCGGCCGGCTGCTGCGTCTTCGTCGGCGGCCCGTTCGTCGAAAGCCGCTATTTCGGCGAAGGCATCGGCATCGCGGTCAAACGCGGCAACGACACGCTGCGGCTCGCGCATCAACTGGGCGTTGTTCCGCATCTGGGAGACCGGGCGCTTCACCGATCTGTGGCTGCGCTATTTTCCCGATCAGCCCGTTTTGACGCCCCGGCGACGTCGTCCCGCGCTCGATCGGACGGCGGGTATCGCCCTGAAGTCGTTGATTTCGAGCATCAACTCGTCCGAATCCTGTGCAACCTTTCGCCGTCCTGCGGTAGCGTGGGCGGCCGCGCCCGGAGTATGCGATGTCCGATGTCATGACCCCCGTTGCCGATCTGCGGGCCCTCGCCGAGCAGTGCAATGCCTGGCCGTTCGAGGAGGCGCGCAAGATCGTCGCCCGCCTCGCGCGCGCCCCAGATCGCAAGGACGAGGTGATCTTCGAGACCGGCTACGGCCCCTCGGGCCTGCCGCATATCGGCACCTTCGGCGAGGTCGCCCGCACCACCATGGTGCGCCATGCCTTCCGCGTCCTGACCGAGGACAGGATCAAGACGCGGCTGATCGCGTTTTCCGACGACATGGACGGGCTGCGCAAGGTGCCCGACAACATTCCCGAACAAGGAGCTGGTGGGCGCAGCATCTCGGCAAGCCGCTCACCCAGGTGCCCGATCCGTTCGGCACCCATCCGAGCTTCGGCGCCCACAACAATGCGCGGCTGCGCGCCTTCCTCGACGCCTTCGGCTTCGACTACGAGTTCCTGTCGGCGACCGAATGCTACACCTCCGGGCCGCTTCGATGCCGCGCTGCGCACCGTGCTCGCCCGCTACGACGAGGTGATGGCGATCATGCTGCCGTCGCTGCGGGCGGAGCGGGCGCAATCCTATTCGCCGTTCCTGCCGATCTCGCCGCGCACCGGCGTGGTGCTGCAGGTCCCGATCGTCGCCCATGACGTCGCCGCCGGCACCGTCTCCTATGACGACCCCGACAGCGGCGAGCGCATCACGACGGAGGTCACCGGCGGCCGCTGCAAGCTGCAATGGAAGCCCGACTGGGCGATGCGCTGGGTCGCGCTCGGCATCGACTACGAGATGGCCGGCAAGGATCTCATCGATTCCGTGAAGCTGTCCGGCGAAATCTGCCGCGCGCTCGGCGGCACGCCGCCGGAGGGCTTCAACTACGAGCTGTTCCTCGACGAGAAGGGCCAGAAGATCTCCAAGTCCAAGGGCAACGGCCTCACCATCGACGAATGGCTGCGCTATGCGAGCCCGGAGAGCCTGTCGCTCTTCATGTATCGCGAGCCGAAGGCGGCCAAGCGGCTGTACTTCGACGTGATCCCGCGCCATGTCGACGAGTACGAGCAGTTCCTCGAAGGCTATCAGCGCCAGGACGCCAAGCAGCGTCTCGCCAATCCGGTGTGGCACATCCATGCCGGCGCGCCGCCCGAGCCCGAGGTGCCGGTCTCCTTCACCCTGCTGCTCAATCTCGTCTCGGCGTCCAATGCGGAGAATGCCGAGACGCTGTGGGGCTTCATCGGCCGCTACTGGCCGGGGGTGACGCCGGCAGAGCCATCCCATGCTCGACCGCATGGTCGGCTACGCCATCCATTACTTCCGCGATTTCGTGCTGCCGGCCAAGACCTTCCGCGCCGCCGGCGAGACCGAGCGCGCGGCCCTGACCGACCTGCGCGATGCGCTGTCGCAGCTGCCGCCCGACAGTCCGGCGGAGAAAATCCAGGAGGTCGTCTACGAGGTCGGGCGCCGCCCGCCCTTCCTCGACACGACCGGCAAGATCAAGACCAAGGACGGCAAGCCGGGCGTGTCGCTCGAATGGTTCAACATGCTCTACCAGGTGCTGCTCGGCCAGGAAAAAGGCCCGCGCTTCGGTTCGTTCGTCGCGGTCTACGGCCTCGCCAACACCGTCGAAATGATCGACGGCGCGCTGGCGCGGTCGGCATAAGTTGATGATGCATGATCCCGAAACCTTCGCCGTCATTCCGGGGCGCGCTCTGGCGCGAACCCGGAATCCAGGCTCTTTTGCGCGCAAATATGGATTTGGGGTTCGGTGCTTTCGCACCGCCCCGGAATGACGGCCCAACGGCTACTGGCTCGCCCACACGATGCGCGCGACCCACAGCACCTCTTCCGAGGCGAGCATGCGGTCGGGATGCTCGGGATTGAGCGACTTAAATTCCCACGACTTGGTGGTCTTGCGCTTGAACTCCTTCGCCATCACCTCGCCGTCCTTGGTCTTGACGACGACGCGGTCGCCGCGGCGGATGCGGTACGGCCGGCGACACGATGATGACGGTGCCGTCGCGGTAGGCCGGGTGCATCGACTCGCCGGAAATCTCCAGCGCATAGGCGTGATCGTCGTCGACCGCGGGAAACGCGATCTCGTCCCAGCCTTTGCCGGCGGGAAAACCGCCATCATCGAAATAGCCGCCGGTGCCGGCCTCGGCGAAGCCGAGCAGCGGCACCGCCTCGGCGGGCGAAAGGGTGGTTTCGGAGATCAGGGCGACGAACTGTTCGAGCGACGCCCCGGTGGCCGCCAGCGATTTCGCCACCGATTCCGTCGACGGCCAGCGCGCCCGCCCGTCGGGGGTGATGCGCTTCGACTTGTTGAAAGTGGTCGGGTCCAGCCCCGCGCGCTTGGCAAGGCCGGAGGGCGACAGTTCGTATCGCTTGGCCAGCCCGTCGATCGCCGACCAAATCTGAGCATGCGTCAGCATTCCTGGCCTCCCGCTAGGCGCCATATAGGAATTATAACCTGCCGCCGGCCCCGTCTAGGTGGCGGGCGCGTCTTCGCGGAAAATTTATTGGGGTGCCTGGTGTCAGCATCCCCGCGGGTTCATTCAGTTTCAGTGTCGTACCCCGCGAAAGCGGGGCATCCAGTAACCCCTGGGCCATGCGCGGAACCCATGCTGTGCCCACATCGCGGTCCCGTGGTTACTCGTTTGCCCGGTAACGCCGGGACATGAGCGCGGTTCACGCGCGTCCCGCGGTCCCCCGCGCCAGGCGGACCAGCAGCCAGATCGGCACCACCAGCACGGCGCCGAGCAGGAAATAGCGCCACAGCCAGCGCACCGCGTCGAAGCCCATGTCCCAGACCTCGCGGATCAGCTTTTCGATGCTGCGCATGATGTTCATGGGGTCGAGGCCGACCGCGGAGAGCACGACGCCGACCAGGATCGACAACAGCACCAGGCGCGCCAGCACCGACAAAGGCGGCCCGCCGAAGAACCGGTTGACCAGATCATTCGCCATGAAATCCCTCCAGCTGATTCCGCGCGCTCATTTTACCACATGGCCGGCGGGCGAAATGAGGGCCGCGGACTCGGTTCGCCGCGCCGCGTTCGAGCAGGGCCTGGAGCGTCTCCAGCCGGTCGGCATCGCGCGGCGGCTTGTCCCAGCGCAGCCGGTTGATGCGCGGGAACCGCATGGCGATGCCGGATTTGTGCCGGGTCGATTGCTGCAGGCCCTCGAACGCGACCTCGAACACCAGCCCCTCGTCGCGGCCATGGGCGACCTCGCGCACCGGGCCGAACCGGTCGACGGTGTTGCGCCGCACGAAGCGGTCGATCTCCGCAAGCTCGGCATCGGTGAAGCCGAAATAGGCCTTGCCGACCGGCACCAGTTCGTCGCCGGCCGCGCCGGCGGTCCACACGCCGAACGTATAGTCGGAATAGAACGACGAGCGCTTGCCGTGGCCGCGCTGCGCATACATCAGCACGGCATCGACCACGAACGGATCGCGCTTCCACTTCCACCACAGGCCCTTCGGCCGGCCCGGCAGATAGGGCGCGTCGCGCCGCTTGATCATGACGCCTTCGACCGCCTCGCGCATCGCCGCCGGCGCCCGCCTGGGCCGGATCGGCGCGCGCCGCGGCCAGCGCGTCCCAGGTCGCGAACGGCACCAGCGGCGACAGGTCGATGCGCGGCGAGCCGAGCCGCGCGACGAACGCCTCGAGGCGGGCGCGGCGCGCTGTCGAAGGGCTCGCCGCGCAGATCGGCGCCGCCTTCGACCAGGAGATCGTAGGCGCGCAGATGGGCGGGAAACTCCGCCAGCAGCTTCGGGCGTCACGGTCTTGCGGTTGAGCCGCTGCTGCAGCACGTTGAAGGACTGCACGCGGCCGTCGCGCATGATCAGCAGCTCGCCGTCGAGCGCGCCGTCGAAATCGAGCGCGGCGGCGAGATCGGGAAAGCCTGCGGAGATGTCCTCGCCGGTGCGCGAGATACAGCCGCGCGATGCGGCGGCCGTCGGGGCGCCGTCCGGCGGCCGCCTGGACGCGGATGCCGTCCCATTTCCATTCGGCGCGAAAAGTCCGCGGGATCGAGCGCGGCGAAATCGGCATCCTCGATGGCGTTGGACAGCATCGGCGGGCGGAACGGCGCGGGATCGCCGCTCGCCGGCCGCGCCGCGCGGCCTTCGACCCAGGCGAACAGGTCGGCATAGGGCGGCGTCAGCGACGGCCACACCAGCTCGACCTCGTCGGCGTCCTTGTCGCCGATCGCGGCGACTGCGGTCTTGGCGAGCCGTGCCGACACGCCGATGCGCAGCGCGCCGGTGACGAGCTTGAGCAGCGCCCACCGCCCGGTCTCGTCGAGCCGCGTCGAGCCAGGATGCGAGCCGGCGCCGGCAGCTCGGCCTTGCCGAGTGCGGCGAGCGTGGTGACGACGTCGGACAGCGATGGGACCGCGGCAGCGCCCGCCTCCGCCGCCGCGTCCGCCGCCTTTCGCCGGCGCCGGCCACATCAGCGCCGACCGTCTCGGAGAGGTCGCCGACATAGTCGTAGGACAGCGCGAACAGCACGGGGTCGGTGCGCTCGGCGATCAGCGTGCGGATCAGGCCGGGCTTGGCGTGGCGGAACGACAGCGCTCCCGGTGATGGCGGCCAGCGCATAGCCGCGCTCGGGATCGGGAGTGGTGCGGAAATAGTCCGCGAGCAGCCGCAGCTTGGCGTTGCGTCCGGGCTCGTAGGCGAGACGGTCGAGCAGGGCGGCGAACCGGTTCATGAGCGGCTCGGCCGGCCCGCGTCGGCCGCCGCCGTCGCTCCCGGCCTCGTCTTCCTCGCCATAGCCGATCATGTGCAGCGGCCGGGCGCGCGAGGCCGCGCGTCCGGCACCAATGCACCAGCGCATCCTCGGCGCCGTGGGTCACCCAGATGTCGGCGGCGCCGGTGGCGGCGATGGTGGCGGTGAGGCCGTCCCAGTCGCAGTGGTCGGAGATCACCAGCGGCAGCTCGACGCCGCGCTGGCGGGCGCGCGCCCGCACCCGCATCCAGCCCGACGCGAACGCCGTGACCGGATCGGGAAAGCGGCGCGTCCAGCGGTCCTGCAGCGCCGACGGCGGGCACAGCGCGATGGCGCCGGCGAGATCGGCCTTGCCGGCATCGCGCACCGCGCCGCAACTCGCCGAGCGTCGACGCGGCTCGCGTAGTAGCGCGGTGATCGTCTCCATCGCGCCGTGCAGATAGATCGGCTCGTCGTAGCCGGCCGCGCGGATCAGCGCGATGACGCGCTGCGCCTTGCCGAGCGAATAGGCGCCGACCAGATGGCGCGCGCTCGGGAAACAGCGCGACCGAGGCCAGGAGCTTGGCGATTTCCGCGTCGGGGTCGCCATGGCGGAACACCGGCAGCCCGAACGTCGCCTCGGTGATGAAGACGTCGCACGGCACCAGCTCGAAGGGCGCGCAGGTCGGGTCGGCGACGTCCTTGTAGTCGCCCGACGCGACGATGCGGCAGCCTTCGCTTTCGATCGCTGATCTGGGCGGAGCCCAGCACATGGCCGGCGGGGTGGAAGCTCACCTCCACGCCGCCGAGCCGCAGCCGCTCGCCATAGCGCGACCGCCTGCACCGTGCCGGCGAAATCGGCGCCGTAGCGCAGCCGCATCAGGTCGAGCGTCTCCGCCGTCGCCAGCACGGCGCCGTGGCCCGCCCGGGCGTGGTCGGAATGGCCATGGGTGATCAGCGCCCGCTCGACCGGGCGCATGGGATCGATATGAAAGCCGCCGGGCCGGCAACACAGTCCGGCCGGCGTGGGGCTCAGAAGGTCCTCGGGGCGCATGGAGGAGAGATATGGCATGGAGGCGCCGTTGCGAGGCCCGGACTGACCACGCTTGGCGTTCGCGGTCCTGGCGGTCGGTTCCCGCTTTACGGTGTCAGGCCCACGGAAGCGGGCATCTTCGGCGGTCGAGAAGCAAAAAGCCGCCGCTGCTGAAGCGACGGTTTCCGGTTGCGCCGGTTCGCTCGAACCAGCTGCCGCAGTGCCCGGACCGGCGCTGCTGCGCCAACCCGAAACGACCGCGGACGCCGCAGGCTTGCGCCCTATTCCGCCACCTGCTCGGCGGCCGGCTTGTCCTTGTCGAAAATCCTCATCTCGATGTAGCGCGCCGGCTTGTCGCTGAGATTCTGCTGGCGGTGCACGGTGCCGCGCGGAACATAATTGCTCTCGCCGGCCTTGAGCACGTGCGGCGGCTGGCCCTTGACGGTGAAGGTGACTTCGCCCTCCTGGACCGCGGTCCATTGCTCGCCGGGATGGCGGTGGAACTGGTTGCCGGCGCCCGGCGGCATGGTAACGGATTGCAGCCCGACCTCGCGCGTCGGGTCCTTCTCCAGCGGCATCGTGAAATAGCGCTTGTTCTGCAGCGCCGGTGCCGGCGCCTGCGACCACGCCGTCCCCGCGACCATGCTGGTCGCCACCAGCACTGCCGGAATGATCAGTTTGTTCATGAACTCCTCCCTCGGGTTATGGTTGGCCGCGAGTGTATTCAGGTCGTCCTGCGACGTCCAGTCGAGTGGGTGCAGTTGTCGAGTGGGTGCGGTCGAGTGCGAGCCGATGAGATATTGTCGGGCCGTCTATCGCCGACTGGAGGTCGCGAACTTCCGTGCCGGCTCAACAGGGCAGGCGGCGGCCGAATGGAAGGAGAGGCTGGTGGAGGCATAATCTCCCGTCTCGGCGGCGCGTTTGAAGGCGCCGGCTGGTCGCGTGCTGCGCGGCCAGCCTATCCTTCGGTTGCGCAACTGCCGACTATCCATCTGCCGGCTCCGCAACTGCGAGGAGGGCCCGGCATCAATGAAAGGCCGCAAGGGGGGCGATCAAACGGGGAATAGACACGATTGCTGCACACAGCCTCGCCTTGCCGCAACCGGCCGGTCATCAGGGCATTAGCCGGGGGCTGATCCGCGTGGTAGGCTATGGCTCATGAAAAAAACGCTCACCCAGGTAACGGCGCTCGTTGCTTTTGCCCTGTATTCGGGAACGGCCGCAGCCGATCAAGCAACAAAGACAACCGCTCAATTGGCCATCGAACAGTTTATCGAGTGCGCCGACAGCCTTTTCAAGGACGAATTCGAGCCCGCAGAGATCGATTATGAATTGAGCTTGAACAAAAAATTTGTCCTATCTCTTTCTGCGGAATGGAGTTCACGCGACAACGCCATGACAGTTCTGACGAGAATCAGGTCCATCGGCCGTTCGGCCGTGAAAGAAATTATAATAACTCAAAACGGCCGATCAAACGACGAGCTGCCGCCAACGGCCGATAAAGTCAAAGAATATATAGGAAAAATGTTTGAAGAATGCCCGCCGGAAAAGGGAGATTTTGATTGCGCGGATGCAGTCATGGAGCGCTTCAACGGGATAGAACAAATTGTACGCCACAATCCAGAATACCCCAGGGTAACAGTCGAGAAATATACATCCGATCAACAAAGTTTTCGCGCATCCAAGGAGGTTCGAAGCGGCATAGATGCCTACCATCTGATCCTGAATGGCACGACAGACCGCCAGTCATTCGAATGGCGGACTTTTCGTCCCTTGACGCCGACAGCAGTGGAAGAGGTCCTGCATAATCCGCCGCCGCGCGTGGCGAAGAACGGAAGCGATATTCGAAAACTGCAGGCATGCACGGAAAATATTGCTCCTCATATAGAAATCATACCTCGTTAGATTCCGAAAAATTCGACCTCTCGGAAAACTTTCGCGCCGATCGACACAAACAAACGGCGCAGAAAGCCCGCCGGTGCGCGATTTCGAGGTGGCGGCTGTCTCCGCCCCCAATCTCATGGGGATGTTTCGGCACCGGAATCCTGCACCAGGAAAGAGGGGCGCCGTGTGCCGTGCGGGCCTCGTCCGGCCACCGGCGCTGCCGCACCAGCGCAGTTTCCCGACCGCGCCAACACCAGCCGTGCGCGACTACGTCCCGCCTCGCCCGGCCGCCATCCATTCCTGGCCGAGCGCGGCGCTGGCCGGGAAGATCAGCGACTTGATCACCACCGGCACCGCGCCGGAGCTCTCCAGCAATTCGCCGATGTCGATGTAGTCGAACTGCTTGAGTTCGAGTCCGTCGATGGAGACCACCGGGTTCTTCAGCTTCATCTCCTCGCGGAAATGAATCCCGATGAGGCCGCCGACGTCGCCGTCGCCCGCCAATACGATGGGATGGCCGCGCGCCAGCACGTCGCTCAAGCCCGCGGCGACGCCGCGGCAGAAGGCATCGAGCCGGTGGAACGTCGCCGAGCCTTGCCACGGAACGAAAATCGCGACCGGCGTATCGGCATCGCCGAGATCGAGATGCCGCAGCACGGTGCGGATCGAGGCGGCGACGGCATCGGCATCGACGGTCTCGCCCTCCAGCAGCAGGCCCGGCGCGATGACCGGGACGTTGCGCAGCGGCAGCGCGCTGTGGGGAGAGACGAAGATGGTGCTGCCGCTCACCTGCGTGGTGTATTGCGAGGCGCCGATCACGGTGGCGCGGATGCCCTGGGCGGGCGGTTCCAGCCGCACGCCCCAGGCCTCCACGCGGGCGCGGATTTCGGCGGCGAGCAGGTTGCCGAGATCGCCGAAGCTCTCGGTCTCCCAGCCATAGACGTATTCCGAGACGCCGCCGGAGAACGTCACCTGGTCGACGGCGCCGCGCCAGGCAAGGGGATCGAGGCGCAGCAGGCCGGTGGCGCCGAGCTTGGGCGCGCCGCCCTTCATGGCATCGAACAGGCTGTCGGCCATGCGGGCGGCGAGCCGCCGGGCCGCGTCGGGTGCGAGCGTGGCACCGATTTCGAGCTCGAGCCCGAGGTCGGTGCCGAACCTTCGGCCGGCCTCCTCGAGCCGCGTGATCTTTCCGGCGGCATCGGTGCAGACGAGGCGGGCGCCGACGTCGACCGCGGTGATCGCGATCACCTGGCCGTCATTGCACACCGCGATCTTGGAGGTGCCGCCGCCGACATCCACGTTCATCACCGGGGCACGGTCGCGGATCGAGCGGGCGACCGCGCCGGAGCCGTAAGCGGCCATCACCGTTTCGAGGTTGTCCCCGGCGCTGACCGCGACGAGCTTGCCGGCCTGGCGCGCGAACAATTCGCCGATCTTGCGGGCATTGCTGCGGCGGACCGCGACGCCGGTGAGGATCAGCGCGCCGGCGTCGATCTCGTCGGGATCGATCATGGCGTTCTGGTATTGCTTCTCGAAGAACGCGCCCAGCGCATCGGCGTCGATCGCTTCCTCCGAGGAATAGGGCGTAAGAAGGATATCGGACTGGTAGAAGGTCTCGCGCTGGGTGACGACATAGCGGCTGTCGAGCCGTTCCAGCACGATGCGCGAGAACACGAGATGGGAGGTCGAGGAGCCGATATCGACCCCGACGCTCAACACGCAGATCTCGTCTTCTCCCTCCAGGCTGCGTCCGGTGGTGGAAAAGAAAATCCGGCCGCCGGCTTCATCGGTCTCGATGTTCATTCAAGTTGCCCAATCCGCTCCGCTTGCGCGTCCGTGTTCGTTGCCATTCTTCGAGACGCGCGCAAGAGCGCGCTCGTCTGGATGAGGTCTGTAAGAGGAAACCACCCAAGAACCTTATCCTGAGGAGCCGTGCGCAGCACGGCGTCTCGAAGGATGGCATCTAGCACAGCACCTGAAGGAATTTAATTCCGGCGCTCTCGCCGGCAAACATTTCGGTCCCCTGCGCACGGCCTCTCCGCGTCACCTCCCCCGCTTGGCGTCGGCCGCGATTGCATCGGTAATAGTCTCGAAGTGTTGGATGAAGACCAAAGTGACCGGGCGTCGCGTTGCCGTGTACCCACTATGAGGTCGGCATTGTGCTCGCCAAGTCGTTCTCGGGCTCTTGAGCGGGCGCTTCGGCGAGTTCTGAGCGGCTCAGCACTTGTGGAGAAGGCCCCTTACTCGACCCCGCCCCGCACCCGCGGCGATCCTTCGAGACGCACCCCGGCGCCCTCAGATGAGGTCTGTAAAAGAGGTCCTCCCGACCTTAACCGAGGAGCCCCTGAGCAACGCGCTGGAAGACGGCCCTGCACCCCACCCCTACATACCCTAGACCCCCTTGGGCAATTCGCCCTTGTAGCTCTTGTCGTAGAACTGCGGATCCATCCGGTTGGGGACGCCTTCGCGCGTGAGGATCTCGGTGTATTCCTTGGCGATGTAGGGGTCCTCCATCCAGTAGGGGATGGCGCTGCCGCCTTCGGTGATGTCCATGGCGGTGTAGTCGATATGGGTCTCGCCCGGCGGTCCGGGCTCGCGGCCGGGATTGTAGGGGCCGAACCAGGCGGTGAGCCGCAGCGGCTCCTTGGAGCAGCCGAAGTGCTGATGGTTCCAGCGCGCCCCGCCGGGCGCAGCGGATACGAGGCCCACCGGCTCGTAGTCGACCCGCTTGACGAGGTGGGCCTTGCCGTCCTTCCACGGATTGACGCCGGCATGCTCCGGCCACGTGTAGGTGTAGCCCTTGCCCTTGATGCAGACCAGCACGGCGGCGGAGGTGTGGGCGTGCGCCTTGGAGTAGCGGCCGTTCTCGTGCTGGCCGACCCACAGATAGAACGTATTGCCGGTCATGAACGGCTCGACGCGCCGGAAGCCCGGCGAGCGGCGGTTGTCGAGCGGCAGGTCGCAATCGACGATGTCGGGCATGAAATTGGTGCGGCGCATGGCGAGCCCGCGCACCGGGTCCGGCTCGATGTCGTCCCTGTACTTGTAGAAATCGTCGGCGCCGCTGAAGCGGTCGCGGAACTGGTAGGGGCAGTCGAAGATCGCGCCCACATTGTTGATGAGGTTCATCAGGTTCGGCGCGGTGGTGCCGCCGAGCAGCAGCGCCGGGCTCGATCCCGCATTGACGATGCGGTGCATGGCATTGACCGGAATCGAGAACAGCGAGCCCTTCTGCCACTCGAATACATGGCGCTTGGAATCGGCATCGAGCCACACCTCGGTGGTGCCGCGCCCTTCGACCACGAAGTAGATTTCCTCGTAGAGGTGCTTTTCCGGATTGAGCGCGCCGGCGCCGGGAACCTCGACCACGTAGCAGCCCCATTTGCCCTCGGTACCGTAGAGCTGGATGTAGGTGCCGCGGCCGCCCAGGCGCTTCCACGGCGCCAGCGGCAGGTTCTGCACCTTGCTGACGCCGATGTCGCGGAACACCGGAATTCCCTCGGATTCCATGAACAGGTCATAGGGTGTCTTGGGACGCCCGAACTTGCCGAATCCGGCACGCTTGCCGGCGGTGGGCTCGTGCCAATGGCTGCCGGGAACGTCATGCATGGGCGTCTTCCTCGTGGGTTCGCGTGTTAGGAGAGATCATGGCTTGGCTTTTAGCAGATCAGCAAGCGCTATTGTCGAGTTGGCCAGCACCGCCGGATCGACGGCGATGCGCCGCTCGATCAGCCGCCGCACCACGGCCATGTCGCGCTGGGCATTGATGCCGATTGCATAGCCGATATGCCGTCCGGACATTTCGAACGTCAGCAGGTTCGCGCCGCGCCTACGCACCCGCTGGTCGGGCTGGGGCGACGGCCAGCCGACCCCCTGGATGTAGAGGCCGAACTGCTCCGACCAGAACGACGGCGTGCTGCGATAGGCCTCGGCGGCGCCGGCGGCATTGCGGCCGGCGACGCTGCCCTGGTCCTGGGCATGGCGCCAATCCTCCTGGCGCACCATTCCATGGGCGCCGGGAAACCGCACCACGTCCCCGGCCGCGAAGATCGCGGGGTCGGAGCTGCGGCACTGCTCGTCGACGACGATACCGTTGTCGGTGGCAAGCCCCGCCGCGGCGGCGAGGCGATCGTCCGGGATCGCGCCGGCGCCGACCACGACGACATCGGCGTGAACGCTGTCCCCGCCGCCGGTCTCGAGCGCGAGGCGACCGTCGCTCGCCGTCCGGGCGCCGGTGACGGCGGCATTGAGGCGGATGTCGACGCCGTGCCGGCGGTGCTCGGCGGCGATCACCGCCGAGGTTTCCTCGTCGCACACGCGTGCGAGGATGCGCGGCGCCACCTCGATCACCGTGACCTCGATGCCGAGTTCGCATGCGGAGGCCGCCACTTCGAGGCCGATCAGGCCGCCGCCGACCACCGCGAGGCGCCGCGCCGCCCTGAGCTCCGCGGCGAGCGCGGCGGCATGGGCCTCGGTGCGCAGGTAATGGACCCGCGGCGCCCCGAGCGGCAGCGCCGGGATCTGGCGCACCGCCGAGCCGGTGGCGATGACGAGGGCGTCGTAGGGGAAGCGCCGGCCCGACGCGGTGAGGACCTCGCGGGCGGCGCGGTCGATGGCGACGCACCTCGTGTGGAGCACGAGCGTCACGCCGTGGCCGGCCATGCCCCTGGGGCCGGCGATCGGGGCGTCGGCGGCGCGCGCCTTGCCGAGCAGCACCGCCTTGGACAGCGGCGGCCGCTCATAAGGTTCGGACGGCTCGTCGGAGATCAGCGTCACCTCGGCGCCCGCATCGCGGCGCCTGGCCTCGATGGCGGCGAACACGCCGGCCGGGCCGCCCCCGATGACGACGATGCGCCGTGCGGTCA
>CAWCJX010000061.1:0-30483 GCA_963795865.1 uncultured Alphaproteobacteria bacterium | reverse complement strand
CTCAATCAGCGCCGACGTGTACAGGTCGCCGACCGCTTCGGTGAATTCATTGGCGATCGTAGCGGAGATGGTGGTGCCGGGCGCCAGTATAGAAGCCGATATGCGGTGCGCATTGCCGATGACGAAGGTCACCGCCATGGTCTCGCCCAGTGCGCGGCCGAGGCTGAGCATGACGCCGCCGATGACGCCGACCCGGGCATAGGGCAGCACGACGTTGCGCACCACCTCCCACCTGGTGCAGCCGACGCCGTAGGCCGCCTCCTTGAGCACGGGCGGAACCGCCTCGAACACATCGCGCGTGATCGAGGTCACGAACGGCAGGACCATGATGGCGAGGATCAGGCCTGAGGTCAGCATGCCGATACCATAAGGCGGCCCGGCGAACAGCGCCCCGATGCCCGGCACATTGCCGAGCGTATTGATCAGGAACGGCTGCAGCGTGGCCTGCAGGAATGGCGCGAAAATGAACAGGCCCCAGATGCCGTAGATGATGCTGGGGATGCCGGCGAGCAGCTCTATGGCGATGCCGATCGGCCGGCGCAGCCATTGCGGGCACAGCTCGGTGAGAAAGAAGGCGATCATCAAGCCGACCGGAACGGCGATCAGCATTGCGATCAGCGAGGTGAGGATCGTGCCGTAGATCGCCGGCAGCGCGCCGAAATTATCTGTGACCGGGTTCCACCGCGAGCTGAACAAGAAGCCGAAGCCGAAGGTCCGAATCGCCGGCAGTGAGCCCTCGATCAACGAAATGATCACCCCGCTGAGCAAGATCAGCACGCCGATAGCCGCGGCGCGGGTCAGGTGGCGGAATACAGTGTCGCCAAGCCGCAGCCGGCCGAGCGCCTTGGTGCGAGCGACGGCTGCCGCAGGGACAAAACTTTGGCCAGTCAACGTCATATCGACCACTGGCTGCCTCTTTGCAGGTTGCATGAGCTCTCCTGGTGCCGGGGCCGTCAGGAGAGCCACTCAAGCGGCGTTGCGGTCACGATACAAGCCGCTATTCGCTTTAAGTGGAAAAGGAAAAGGCGCCTTGCTTGGCGCCTTTTCCGCAGGTGTCGATCTCAGTAAACCGGCTTGCCGTCGGAACTTTTGATCTTGTCTTTCCAGCTCTTCTCGATCAACGCCACGACGCTATCGGGCATCGGCACGTAATCGAGGTCGGCTGCCATTTGCTTGCCGTTCTTATAACCCCAATCGAAGAATTTCAGGGCTTCGGACGACGACGCGACATCGGTCGGGACCGTCTGCATCAGGATGAAGGTCGAGCCGGCGACCGGCCAGGACTTTTCGCCCGGCGCGTCGGTGATGATGACGCGGAAATCCTGGGCGTTGGCCCAATCGGCGCTGGCAGCGGCGGCCAGGAACGATTCCGCCGTCGGAGCGACGACCTTGCCGGCATGATTGACCATCTTGGCGTAGGTCAAATTGTTCTGCTTGGCATAGGCATATTCGACATAGCCGAGCGCGCCCACGGTGTTGGCGGTGTTGTTGGAAACGCCTTCCGAGCCCTTGGCGCCGATGCCGACCGGCCATTCGACCGCGGTGTTCTCACCGACCTTGTCTTTCCACTCGGGGCTGACCTTGGAGAGATAGTTGGTCCAGATAAAGGTGGTGCCGGAACCGTCCGAGCGATGCACGACGGCAATCGCGGTATCGGGCAGCTTGACGCCGGGATTGAGCTTGGTAATCGCCGGATCGTTCCACTTGGTGATTTCGCCGAGGAAAATCTTGGCGATGGTCGGGCCGTCGAGCGTCAGCTCGCCCGGCTTGATGCCTGGCAGGTTGAGCAACGGCACAACGGCGCCGTTGATGACCGGGAACTGGACGAAGTTGTTCTTGGCGACATCTTCCGACTTCAATGGCATGTCGGTGGCGCCGAAGGTGACGGTCTTGGCGGTGATCTGCTTGATGCCGCCGCCCGAGCCGATCGACTGATAGTTCAGCCCGACATTGGTATCCTTCTTGTAGACGTCGGCCCACTTGGCGAGGACCGGATAGACGAAGGTGGAACCCGCGCCGGTGATGTCGGCGGCGAACGCGGGAAGCGCCGTCGCGGCCAGCAAGCCGGCGACGGCGATCGTTGTGAGATGTTTCACGAGGTCTCTCCTGTTAGAGGAATTTCGGCGTGGTGGGTCGTCGACCCGCAACGGCTGCACGACCCTGCTTGGGCGATTTTTCTGTTCAACGTCTGGCGCGGCGGGTTGCGATTGGGTTTTCCAGTGCGGCTGACCCGCAGCGCCGGAATGGTTAGGTTTGGCACGTCACTGTTGTATGTCCGTCAGATGACAATGAAATGACAGTGCAAGCCACGGGAAAGACACGGCTTTATGCCGCAGTCGCGGTTCCGGCGGTGGGCAGGTGCACGGTGAAGGTGGCGCCCAAGCCGGGCGCGCTGTCGATGGTCAGCCGGCCGCGATGGCGATTGAGGATGTGCTTGACCAGCGCCAGGCCGAGCCCGGTTCCGCCTTGGGCGCGGCTCTCGGTGACATCGACGCGATAGAACCGTTCGGTCAGCCGCGGCAGATGTTCCGGCGCGATGCCGGGCCCGTAATCGCGCACGCTGACCTGTGCTTCCGGCTCGCCGTCGACAGATATGCCGGGCGCGAGCCTGATGTCGACGCGTTTGCCGGGCGCGCCGTATTTGAGCGCGTTCTCGACCAGGTTTTCGAACAGGCGGACGAGCTCGTCGCGGTCGCCGAGGATCAAGAGCGCATTGCCCGCCTCGACATTGACGCCGACACCGCGGTCGCGCGCCAGCGTCTCGAGACCGTCGACCACATGGCGGACGATCGGCACCAGATCGACCGGCTTGTCGGGGCGGCGGTGCGCGTTGAGCTCGATGCGCGACAGCGACAACAGGTCGTCGATCAGCCGCGCCATGCGGAGCGCCTGCTCCCGCATGATGGCGAGGAAGCGCTCGCGCGCCTTGGTGTCGTCGCGCGCCGAGCCTTGCAGGGTCTCGATGAAACCGGACAGCGCCGCGAGCGGCGTGCGCAATTCGTGGCTGGCATTGGCGACGAAGTCGGCGCGCATCTCCTCGACGCGCCGCAGCGGCGTGAGATCGTGGAATGTCAGCAGCACCAGATCGGGCCGGTCCAAGCCGGGCTCGCGCTTGACCGGCATCACGATCGCCTCGAACCAGCGGTCGAGCGGACCGCGCTCGGCATAGGCGACGCGCTGCTCTTCGCCGCGCGCGGAGGCGCGGCCGATGGCCTCGATCAGCTCGGGCATGCGCAGCGCCAGCGAGACCGGCTCGCCGTGCCGCAGCGCCGGCGCCAGCGCGCGGGCGTGCTCGTTGAGCGCCAGCACCCGGCCGTCGCGGTCGAGCGCGATGACCGGATCGGGCAGGCCGGCGACCACGGCGCGGAGCGGATCGTCGGTGCGCGCGGCGACGGCGACCGGCTGCGCCAGGCGATCGTCCTCGTCGCCGGCGCGCAGCGCCAACAATGCCGCGGCCGCGACGATGGCGAAACTCGACCAGCGCATAGACGACGTCAAGAACATGGGTCATCGCCAGGACGGCGAAGACGATCGCCGCGATCGCGACGATGAACCGAACGCCGCGCGATCGCCTCCTGACCGGCGTCGCCCGATTTTCGGCAAAGCTCATGGGGCCGTCTCTTTGGCGCCGGCGCGGCGCGCGGCGCGGCCGAGCAGCAGCTCGCGTATTCCCAAAATCACGAGCGAGATCACGAACGGAATAATGTAATAGAGCAGCCGGAACAGCAGCAGGCCGGCCAATAAGTCTTCCTTGTCGAACTGCCAGAGCGCCACCATCATGGCGGCGTCGAACACGCCGAGGCCGCCGGGCGCGTGGCTGGCGAAGCCGAGCAATGTGGCGGCGACGAAGATCACCGCCACCGTGACGAAGCCGAGATTGGGCTCGTCGGGCACCAGCATGTACATCGCCGCCGCGCAGCAGCCGAGATCGACGATGCCGATGGCGATCTGAATGAGCGTCAGCGGCCCGCCCGGCAGCGTCACCTGCCAGCCGTCGCGGCCGATGACGCGCGGCTTGACCCAGACCCAGGCCACATAGGCGCCGAGCATGGCGAGCACCACGAGCGCGAACAGGCGATTGCACCACAACGGCAATTGATCGATGGCGCGGAGGGCTTGCGGCGCGCTCAGCACGCCGAGCCCGAGCACGGTGGCATTGCCGAGCCAGAAGGTCAGCCCGGCGATGAAGCAGATTTTTGTGACCTCGATGACGCTCAGGCCCCAGGCCGAATAGATGCGATAGCGCACGGCGCCGCCGGAGAACACGCTGGCGCCGACATTGTGGCCGATCGCGTAGCTGGTGAAGCCGGCCAGCGCCGCGACCCGGTACGGGATTCCGCTGCGCCCGATCGTGCGCAGCGCGAACAGGTCGTAGAAGGTCAGCGTCAGATAGCCGGCGACGACGAAGGCGCCGGCGATGATCAGGGTGCGCCAGTCGGTCGCCTCGATCGCATCGATCAGCGAGTCGGGATCGATGTCGCGCAGGATGCGGTACAGCACGACGACGGCGACGATGATGATGGTGAGGCTGAGCGCAATGCCCAGGCGGCTCCAGCCGATGCGCCGGTCGAAAAAGTGCGCGGTGTCGCGCAGGGTCTTCAGCATTTCCGGACCGGTTGTTCGCGCATCAATCGACCGTTTTTCTTAAGCCAGCCCCACTAGCAGATGTCGTGTGTCGGCGCGAGGGTGGCGAGCGGCGCGCCGATTGGCCACACCCTGCCATGTTCCGACGCAGCCTGCTATTGTCGCCACAAGCAATGCGCCGGCGGCACCTGATCTATTAACACCGTCGCCAGTCGCACATTTCATAAGGAGATCGTCATGACGGATCATCCGGTCGCACGCCGCACGGTCATCAAGAGCGCGGGCTTGGGCATCGGTGCCGGACTGGCCTCGGGGATCACGTCGGCGCATGCGCAATCGGCCGCGGCGCAAGCGCAGCCGGACGAGATCGGGAGCGACGCGTACTGGGCGCACAAGGGCAGCGTCAAGCTGGCGATGTATCGCAAGCGGCTCGCCGTTATGACCGGCATTCATCCGGTGCTGTTCCTGGTGCACGGCTCGTCGAATGCGGCGCGCAGCAGCTACGATCTGACCGTGCCGGGCAAGGGCGAATATTCGATGATGAACGTGTTCGCCCGCTACGGCTACGACGTCTGGACCATGGACCACGACGGCTACGGCAATTCCGACAGCTCCGGCAACAATTCGGACATCGCCAGCGGCGTCGAGGATCTGAAGGCGGCGATGACTGTGGTGACGGCGGAGACCGGCCAGCAAAGAATTCATTTCTACGGCACGTCGTCCGGCGGCATTCGCGCCGCGGCTTACGCGCAGGCGCAGCCGGATCGCGTCGATCGGCTGGTGCTCTCCGCCTTCACCTACAAGGGCAACGGCGCGGCGGAAATCGAGCGGCGGCAAAAGCACATCGCCGAACTGCGCGCCAATCCGCGGCGCAAGCGCGACGCCGCCATGATCCGCTCGATCTTCACCCGCGACGGGCATCCGGGAATCTACGATCCCGCCGTGGCGGAAGCGATCATCGCCGCCGAGATGAAATTCGGCGACACCATTCCGAGCGGCACCTATCTCGACATGGCGGCGAACCTGCCTCTGGTCGATCCGGGCAAGGTCATGTGTCCGGTGCTGATGACGCGCGGCGAATGGGACGGCAATTCGACCAACGACGACCTGCTCGACTTCTTCCGTCAGCTGCCGAACGGCGACCGCCAGTTCGTCATCCTGCCGCAGACCGCGCACAGCGCTGGCTTCAGCAAGAACCGCGATCTGCTGTGGTACGCAATGAAGAACTTCTTGGCCGCGCCGGCGCCGATGGCGTCGTAGCGGTCGGACGCCCGAAGGAAACTCATGAAACTCATCCAGGTCCAGAAGCCGGGTCCGCCCGGCGTGATGCAATTGCTCGACGTGCCGGTGCCCGAGCCGAAGCCGGGTGAGGTGCTGATCCGGGCGCACGCCATCGGCGTCGGCATGCCCGATTGTCTGATCCGCGCCGGCACCTATAGCTGGATGCCGCCGCTGCCGGTGACGCCGGGCACCGAGCTTGCCGGCATCATCGAGAAAGTCGGCGCCGGCGTCACGTCGCGCCACGTCGGCCAGCACGTGTACACCACCGCGCGCGAGCGGCCGCATCGCGGCGGCCATTATGCCGACTATGTCGCGACGCCCGCCGAGGCGACATTTGTCTTGCCGGACGGCGTCGACTTCGACGCCGCGGCGGCGCTGGCCAATTATCAGGTCGCCTATCACATCTTCAACGACGCGCTGGCGCTGCGCCAAGGCCAGACCGTGCTGATCTACGCCGCTGCCGGCGGCATGGGCAACGCGCTGATCGACTTGGCCAAGGTTGCGCAGCTCGACGTGATCGGCGTGGTCTCGAGCGCGGAGAAGGCGCGCTTTGCCCGCGAACTTGGCGCTGATCACGTCATCGACCGCAAGACCGAAAATGTCGCCGAGCGCGTGAGCGCGATCACGGGCGGCCGCGGCGTCGATGCCATCATCGATCCGGTCGGCGGGGCGAGCATTCCCGGCAATCTCGCGCTGCTTGGCGCCGTGCGGCACGTTGGTGGTCTACGGCGGGCTCGGCGGCAAGGCGGTGCTCGATCTGCAGACGACGATGCGGGCGAGCAAGAACTCGCCGGCGATCCGGCAATTCTCCATCCACACCTGGGATCATCTGGTCGAGGAGCGCCGCGCCGGCATGCGCGCGCTGATCGACATGCTGGCGGCCGGAAAACTGCATCCGCGCATTCACGCGCGGTTGCCGCTCACCGAGGCGGCGCGCGCGCACGAGATGCTCGAGGGCGGCGAAGTATTGGGCAAGTTGCTTCTGGTGCCCTAGCCGCATTTTCTAAATCGGCAGCGCTTCCATCTCCTCGCCGACCGCGATCGGGTGCGCCATGGTCTCGTGCAGCTTGTCGACGTCGAGCTCGCCTTCCCAGCGGCTGATCACCACGGTGGCGACGCCGTTGCCGACCAGATTGGTCAGCGCGCGGCATTCGCTCATGAACTTGTCGATGCCGAGGATGATGGCGATCGACTGGATCGGGATATCCGGCACGATGGCGAGCGTGGCGGCGAGCGTGACGAAGCCGGCGCCGGTGACGCCGGACGCGCCCTTCGACGTCAGCATGGCGATCACCAGAATGCTCATCTCCTGGCCGAAGGTCAGCGGCGTGTTGGTCGCCTGCGCCAGGAACAGCGTCGCCAAGGTCATGTAGATGTTGGTGCCGTCGAGATTGAAGCTGTAGCCGGTCGGGATCACCAGGCCGACCACCGATTTCGAGGCGCCGAGCCGCTCCATTTTCTGGATCATGTGCGGCAGCACGGTCTCGGACGAACTGGTGCCGAGCACGATCAGCAATTCGTCCTTGATGTAGCCGATGAAGCGGATGATCGAGAAGCCGGCGAAATGGGCGATGGTGCCGAGCACGAACAGCACGAACAATATGCTGGTCAGGTAGAACGTCGCGACCAGTTGCAAGAGATTGACCAGCGAGCCGAACCCATAAGCGCCGATGGTGAACGCCATGGCGCCGAAGGCGCCGATCGGCGCCGCGCGCACGATGATGCGGATGATGCCGAAGAACATCTTTGGCGGCGGCGTCGATCACGTCGTTGATCTTCTCGCCGACCGCGCCGAATCGCGCGATCACGAAGCCGGAGAGAATCGACACCAGCAGCACTTGCAGAATATCGCCGCGGGCCAGCGCGCCGAAGAAGCTGTCCGGGATGATCGCCAAGAGATGGCCGACGATGCCTTCCTGCTTGGCCGCGGTGACGTAATTCGCAACCGCCTTCGGATCGAGCGTCGACGGATCGATGTTGAAGCCGGCTCCCGGACGGATCACGTTGCCGACAAGGAGCCCGATGGCGAGCGCGATGGTGGAGACGACCTCGAAATAAAGCAGCGTCTTGACGCCGACCCGGCCGACCTTGGCGAGATCGCGCATCGAGCCGATGCCGTGCACCACGGTGCAGAAGATCACCGGCGCGATCATCATCTTGATCAGCGCGATGAAGGCGTCGCCCAGCGGCTTCATCGCCACGCCGGTCTTCGGAAAGTAATGTCCGATCAAGATGCCGAGCGCGATGGCGATCAGCACCTGGATGTAGAGCACGGTGTACCAGGGATGGTGCTTCGACGTGGCAACGGACGTGCGGTACTCGACATCGGATGGCCCCCTAATGCGTTTCCTACTCTGATCCCGGTTTGGCAGTCTTCTTAGCAACAGTCTTCTTAGCTTAGCAGTCTTGCGCTCAGGCGCGGAAGAACTGCCGCAGCTCATTGTAGGTTTCTTCCGGCGCTTCCTCCGAGAGATAATGTCCGCACGGCAGCGCCTTGGCGCCGCGGATGTCGGCGGCGTAGCGCTGCCAGATTTCGCTCGGGCTCGGCTTGGAATTGCGGCCGACGCCGCCGGTCGCGCCCCACAGCAGCAGCACCGGGCAGGCGATCTTGCGGCCGGCCTCGAAATCTTTCGTATCCATGTCGAAATCGATGCCGGCGCAGGCGCGATAATCCTCGCACATGGCGTGCACCGTCGCCGGATCGCGGAAATGGCGCTTGTACTCGGCGATCGCCGCCGGATCGAAGAAGCTTAAGCCTTGTTTGGTCTTCGACAGCTTCTTCTCGATGAAGAAATCCGGGTCCGCGCTCATCAGGTGCTCGGGGAAAGGTTCTGGCTGGATCATGAAGAACCAGTGCCACGAAAAGGTCGCCCAGGCCTTGTTCGGATGATTGAACACGTGATGCTGCGGAACGATGTCGAGGATGGCGGCGCGCAAAACCTTGTCGGGATGATCGAGGCACATGCGGTGCAGCACGCGGGCGCCGCGGTCGTGGCCGGCGGCGAAGAATTTGTCGTGGCCGAGCGCCGCCATCACCTCGATCTGGTCCTGCGCCATGGCGCGGAACGAATAGTTTTCGTGGTTGTCGCCGCCGGGCGGTTTTTCGGAATCGCCGTAGCCGCGCAGATCGGTGGCGACCACGGTAAAGTCTTGCGCCAGCCGCGGCGCGAATTTCTGCCAGGACAGATGGCTGAACGGATTGCCGTGCATGAGCAGGAGCGGCGGCCCGCTGCCGCCATGCACGGTGACGATGCGCGCGCCAGAGGTTTTGATCTCGGTGCGGGTAAAGCCTTCGAAGAACATTTGTCCTCCCCAGTCTGTCATCATCCGCGTAGGCGGATGATCCAGTAAACACCGCCGCTCCGCAACCGATGCAATGCCTAAGCCGCGCCTCCTGCGATTACTGGGTGCCCGCCTTCGCGGGCATGACAGCAAGGGATAAGCTCTGTGCCAAGATCAGCCTTAGCGGGGTCGTCATGCGTCTGCACCGTATCCTTGCGCTTCTTGCGGGCGTAATCGTACTGATAGCTTTCGCCCATCAAGCCCGCGCACAGAACGCATCCAATCAAGCATCCAACACGGGGAGTACAATGCCGTCCGATATCGATCCAAATTCCGGATTCCGCCTGCCGCTGCCGAAGCGCGAAGATTTGGACGACGTCGGCAAGCGCGCCTACGACCGCGCCGCGGCGCCGGGCAAATCGCTGGTCGGCTTGCGCGGACCGGGCGGCATCACGCTGTACAGCACCAAGACCGTCGAGTCGCGCAACCAGTTCAGCAATCACCTGCGCTACGACGTTTTTCCTGCGAACATTCGCGAGGTCGCGATCCTCGCCGTCGCCCGCGAGATGGACAGCCAGTTCGAATGGGCCGCGCACGAGCCTGAAGCGCTGAAGGAAGGCGTGCCGGCCGACGTCGTCGACGTCATCAAGCACCGCAAGAGCACGCAAGGTCTCGACGAGACTTACGCCGCGATCATCGAGCTCGGCCGGCAGACTTTTGGCGATCACAAAGTCACGTCGGAAGCGTTTGCGCGGGTCAAGAAACTGTTCGAGCCGACAAAGCTCGTCGAGCTGGTCATGCTGATGGGCAACTACGCCGCGACGGCGGCGCTGCTCACGGCGTTCGACATGCAATTGCCGGAAGGCCAGAAGCCGCTGTTGCCGGTGCCGTGATCTTCGAGCGGCGGTGCTCCCTTTCACCTCTCCCCAGAGGGGAGAGGTCGAGTGAGCGCAGCGAACGAGGGTGAGGGGGTTCGGACGCTGGAGTCTTTCTTGGACTTCCGAACCCCCTCACCCCAACCCTCTCCCATCCGGGGAGAGGGAGTTCGCAGCAGTGACCGCCAATTGCAGCGACTTCATCTCCTGAGCCTCACTTCCCCTTTTTCTTCTCCAACCCCAGTTCCCCCCACCGCTTCATCACCGCATCGATATCCTTCTGCTCCGGCCGCACCGTCGGCGGGAAGCGGGCGCCGCCGAGATCGGGGTCCGGGTCGTAATCGAGATTGATGGTGGCGTCGATCAGCACGCGGTGCCATTTGCCGGTGCCGAATTGCGCCACGTTGCGGTCGCGCTTGCGCACCGACGGATCGAGGCCGGCGCCGAAGGTCGAGGGCATGATGACGATGTCGTCCTCGCCGGCATTGACGCGGAACGCGATCGCCCAATCGACCGCGGCGTAATCGTGGATGTCGATGTCGTCGTCGACCACGGTGACGTGCTTGTAGCGCACATGCGCCGCCGACGAGCCCCACAGCGCGTTGGCCACCTGCTTGGCGACGCCGCGATAGCTCTGCTTGACCTGCACCAGCGACATTGACGCCGGCCTGCACCGGCGGGCACCACACGTCGGTGATGCCCGGCACGCCGGCGCGATCCAGCACGTTCCACGCCGTCGCCGCGCGCATCACCGACGAGGTGACGCTGTTCTCCGAATAGCTGCCCGGCATGGTGCCTTCGATGGTGCCGCGCAGGATCGGATTTTTGCGGTGGGTGATGCAGGTGACGCGGATCGCGGATTTCGGCGAGCGGTCGCCGGCGATGTAGCCGGTGAACTCCGCATAAGGCCCTTCCGGCAGAAAGGTCGCCGGATCGAAGCTCATGAAACCTTCGATGACGATCTCGGCGCTGGCCGGCACGTAAAGATCGACGGTCTCGCATTTGACGAGCTCCACCGGCGCGCCGCGGATGGCGCCGATCACGTCGTATTCGCACAGGTTTTTCGGCACCGGCGCGCCGCCGACGAAATCGAGCGACGGCTCCCAGCCGATGGCGACCGCGATCGGCATTTCGGTGTGGCCGAGTTGCTGCCAGGCGGTGGCGTGATGGCCGATATGCTGCGCCCGCCAGGTCAGCATCGGGATCATGTTCTTGCCCGCCACCATGCCGCGATAGACGCCGACATTCATCACATTGGTGTTCGGGTCCTTGGTGACGACGCCGCCGTAAGTGAGAATGTAGCGGCCGCCGTCGGCGCGGTTCCATTGCGGCGCCGGGAAATCATTCAGATCCACATCGTCGCCTTTGACGATGTTCTCCTTGACCGGCCCGGTGTTGACGATTTTCGGCGGGATCGCGCCGGTCAGCACGGTGCGGCCGAGCTTGACCAGTTCGCGCGGATGAGTGTCGGGCGGCAGCCCGAACATCATGGCGATGCGCCGATAGCTCGACAGCGCGCCGGCAAACACCTGCCGGCAGCGGGCGTTCTCGCCATAGTCGCGGATCTTGTTGAACAGCAGCGCCGGCCCGGTGCCGGGCCCTTGGGCCAGCCGCGCCACGGTGCCAAGCTCGATATTCCAATCGACCTCGGCGTCGATCGTCTGCAACTCGCCGGCGCCATCGAGCGCCTGCAACCAGCCGCGCAGATCGCCGAAGACAACGGGTTTGCGTTCTACCGTCATGGTTTTTCCCGGCTCATGTTGCGCCGTTCTTCGCTGCCGGCAGGCCTTGTCAAATCCCGGCCCCGCGTGCAGGAGTCTTCACCGCCCGCGGAGGGGAGGGGCGCCGCGAAGCTGTCGCGGGGGCGGGAAAGCGCGCGCAAGCGCGCTGCAACTCCCGCAGTCGCCGCGCCCCCCACCCCGCGCTCGCTGCGGTCCGTGCCCCTCCCCGCTTCGCGGGGGCGGAAAGCGATCGTTCTCACAACGCGATCCGCGTCGGAGTTACGTCCAGGCGAGTTGCGAATTGGAGAAATCCTCTTCGCTATCCACCACTCGCCACTTGCTTTTTTCTTCCCTCAAAAAAGAAGGGGAGGCAGAACGCCGACAGACGCAGGTCACCAACCGCCGCACTTGCGATGCGGCGCGCGCTCATTCGGAGCGCGCACGCCTGTCGGCGTTCCACCGCGGCTCTCACCTAAGGGAATTATTCCATCCCAAAGGCTCGGCTTCAGGCCAGGCTTCCTGGGACGCGGTCTGCACGGGCGTTACCCGCCTTCGCCTGTCCCAGTCCAGGGAGCACCTCCCACCCCGGTCATAATGCCGGGGGGCTGATACCCAAGCCGCCCGGGAGCGGACTGCAAATCCGCCCGCGGGCACCGCACCCGCTCCACCTCACGGCTTGCCTCCGGTAGGCGTCCCTTGGTGAGCGGGATTTTTACTGCGTAACCTAAGTAGAGACGATTGTCAAGAGACGGTCACTTCTAGCGTTGACAATTATAGGATCATTAGCCTATAAATCTCTAATAATGGGACGAAAATGATTCACAAGGTCTGGCGTCTCAGTGAAAACAGCGGTGACGACAATCTCGGCCTCGCCTGCACCGAGCAAGGCTTGATGCTCGGCCGCACGCTGCTGATCGAGCGGCGCGACGGGCGCTTTGTGGTGCGCGAACAAAGTGAGCTCGAACAGTCTGTTCGAGCTGCGCCTATCGGATCGAATGTCGATCGTCGACCGGCTCATGCCCGGGCTCGCGACTGTCGCCGCTGCCCTGAACGCGAACGATCAAGCCCTGGCGCGGATCGCCGCGGTGCATTTGCGCATTCCCGATCTGCCCGATCAGGCCGCGCGCGACGCCATGGAAGCGGCGGATGTCCTCATCAAGTCGGTCGATTGGAATCCGGCGCTGCATCCGCGCGCCGGTACGCCGCCAAATCCCGGCTGGTTTGCGCCAACGGACGGCGCCGGCAGCGAATCATTTTCAACACGAACGGCGCAAAACGACGATCCGACGCATCGCTCGGATGCCTCGCCAAACGCGGGTGACGATTGGGTCAGGTTGCGGCCCGGACCACAGCGCATCGACGAGCTCGCCGACTTCATCGAATGGATCGCCAACGCCAAGCCGGAAGATGAGCAGGCGATAAGAGCGGAGATCAAACGCTATTTCTACGACGTCGGCGACCAGGGCAGCGCTGCCGCGCTCAACAGTGCTCTGACGGTTCTGCTCAGGCCCGGCATCACGAAGGAAGACCGACAGCAAATTCTCGATCATCAACTCGATGTTTTTACCCGCGCCGATCCTGGCGCGTACGCACAAATCCGAGATTTGGCGACCGGCGCGGCACTTCTGGCAGGCGGCGTGCCGCCGGTCGCCGCTGGCGAGGCCACAGCGGCGGAGCAGGCCTCGGAGGCATGGACCTATGGCTGGGCCAGGCGAGGACAATATTTCGATCAACTGCTCCGTGACGGATCGCTACCCGTGTTGTTTCGAACTATCGACAACTTCACCGACGGTATCGCGACCAGCATCAAGTCCATCGACCTCAATGCCGCCACTTACCAAGATGCTGCACGCCTGACCTACCGGCTCAATGAATACGTCGATGAACTTGGGAGACTACGAGGGTGGTAGTCTACTAACGACAACAGTTAAATTGTCGGACATCAGTGATCGGGTGCTAAATTTGGTAGTTCCGAAGGGCGCGATGACAGAAGTACAAGTCGCCGCCATCGAGGCGGTGCGAGCGAGAGCGCTGATTGCGAACAGCTATCCGGTGAAAATCATCATCACGCCATTGTAGGCTAGTGTCATGCTATTTCACTCTTACCTGAGAAACGGCGTCGTCTATGTGCCGACGGTGGTCAAGCTGCAGACGGGCGCATATGTGGATGTCGAACCAGTTGCGGTTACGTCAGTGGCAGATACCGACGGTCTGCGCCGCGCATTCTTGGACGCAATCGCCAGGAAAAACGCTATCGTCCCGCCGCCACCCAAGGATAAGTGGCCGCCGCCTGTTCTGCTGAAATACGCCGGCGTGAAGACGTGGTCGGCCTTCGCCCGCGACGCGTCGATTTGGAGCATCGGAGAGATGGACGGCAATTTCCAAATCATCGGCTATCGAGACCATCCCGACGGATATTGGGCGCCGGACCCCGAGAAAAAAATCGACTTTCCACCCGGCTCGAGGGTTGAAGTGGTGATCGATCGCATGATCGCGATCTTGCAAGACGCTGCAAAGGAGCAAGCGTAGCCTGGATGGAGCGGAGCATAATCCGGGATTGCCACGAGGCGTCGATGCCGCCCCGGATTTCGCTGCGCTCCATCCGGGCTACGGTCGCTTGGGTCGTCATCCCCGCGCTCGTCGCGGGCATCCACGTCTTTATGGTGCGCGCCGAACCAAAGACGTGGATGGCCGGAACAAGTCCGGCCATGACGGTGGGCGGCGCTAGCCGGCATGTTCACTTGCAGCCGATCTGCTATACTCTCGCGCAGTCGTGCCGCGCCCGAGATAGTCATCGACCAAGGAAAATCATGATGAGCAACGGTAGTACGCTTTCGCTCCCCGAAATCGAGGATCGCATCGCCATTGTTCGCGACAATATCCGGCAACTGATCGAGCAGGCCGCGGCATTTTCGGGCGCCGAGGATGAAGAGCGCAACGCGGATCGTCTGGTGCAGCAGAATGAAGAGCTGGAAACGCTGGAGAAGCAGAGAGATGCGCTGCTGAAGAAGAAGAAATAACGCCAACGCGCGCCGAGCACTTACCCCCACCCGCTTCGCTTCGCTCGGCGTCTCCCCCGTGAACGGGGGAGGAAAGTTATTCCGCCTTCAGCCCCGCGTCCTGAATGACCTTGCCCCACTTCGCCATCTCGGCCTTGAAGAACGCCGCGCATTCCTCCGGCGAATTGCCGATCGGCGCATAGGCCATGGCGGCGAGTTTGTCTTTGACGTCGGGCTGCGCCGAGGCTTTTGACGATCATGTCGTGCAACTGCGCGACGATCTCCTTCGGCGTGCCGGCCGGCACCGCGACGGCGGTCCAGGTGGCGCCCTCGACTTCGGGGAAGCCGGATTCCGCCATGGTCGGGACGTCGGGCAGGGCCGGCGAGCGCTCCTTGCCGGTCACCGCCAGCGCGCGCAGATCGCCGTTCTTGATCAGCGGCACGGCAGGCGCCATGGCGCCGAACGAGATCGGGGTGTGGTTGCCGACGGTGGCTTCGACCGCCGGCCCGCCGCCGCCGAACGGCACATGGACGAGATCGAGGTTCAAGGCATGCACGAACAGCGCGCCGGTGAGCTGCGGCGGCGTGCCGGTGCCCGGCGAGGCGTAGCTCTCCTTGCCGGGATTGGCCTTGATCCATTCCACCAGCTCCTTGACGGTCTTGGCCGGCACCGAGGGATTGACCGCCAGCACCACCGGCGTCTGCGCGGCGAGCGTGACCGCGTCGAAATCCTTCATCGTGTCGAAGCCGGGATGCGCGAACAGGAACAGATTGTTGGTGATGTTGCCGCCGGTCACCAGGATCGTATAGCCGTCGGGCGGCGACTGCGCCGCTTTCACCGTGCCGACATTGCCGCCGGCGCCGGATATGTTCTCGACGAAAAAATTCTGGCCGGTCTGGGCGGTGAGCTCTTGCGAAATCAGCCGCGCCACCAGATCGGTCGGGCCGCCGGGCGCGAAGCCGACGATGACTTTGACCGGGCGATCCGGCCAGGCAGCCGCGGCGGTGGTCCGACACCGGCGAGGCTCGCAGCAAGGAAGCAAGACGCTAAAACCAGATTTTTCATTTCACGTCAACTCCCTGACAGCACACGCATCAAATCCTCCCCCGCTTGCGGGGGAGGGTAGGGAGGGGGCCTGCGGCATCGAAGCTTGCCCAGGTCGCTAAGACTTCCCCCCTCTGCCATCGCTTCGCTCGGCTTCTCCCCCGCAAGCGGGGGAGAGGTTTTTGCGCTGAGCGTGGCGCCTGGCCGCGATTATGGCAGCGCCGGCGCGGCGTTCCTAGGCATTCGCGCCGTTTTCGCGAGCAAAACGGGGTTTTTGCCCGGTACACAGGTCCGCCCGGTGCCCGATTTACGACTTATTCTTGGTCGCTAATTAACGTGTTGGGACTTTGGGACCTGTGTCGACCGTCGGGGGACAACTCGCACAATGAGAATCCTGCAGTGCGCCTGCATTCTGGGCGCCGTTGCTGCACTGTATTCGGTGGCGCAGCGCGTCACGGTGCGCGAGCCTTCGCTCGCCGGCGCCGGGACGCTGGCGCTTGCCGTGCTGGATGACGCGCACGCCAATCTGGAGCGGGATTTTGCCGCGCTTTCTTTCGCTGCCGCCGATCCCCTGCCGGTTGCTTCCTTGGGTACCAGAAGCTCGGGTGACAGCGCCGCGCGCAAGACAGTGGTTGCTTCCGCCGATCCGGATCAGGTCATTTCCGCACGAGTCATTCCCGTCAGCGCGGTCGCCTCAAGCGCCGATTCTTTAAGTCCCAAGTCCTTGAGTTCCAAGGTTCTCGCTTTCGACGATCCGAGGCCCGACGCCTATTTCGATCCGACGCCGATCGGTCCGGCCAATCCGATCGTGGTCGCCTCGCTTGGCCTGGTCCCGATCTCGCAAGCGGACGTGTCGCAAACGGATCTGGCCCCCGCCGAGCCGCCGAAGGGCAACTTTCGCCTATCTGGCCTATTACGCCTATTCCGAAACGCCGCCGCCGGAGAAACCGGCGGACACCGTGCTCAATTCGCTCCAGGACATTCCGGTCGGCACGCCGATCGAGGAGATCAAGCACGCCGCCGACGCCTTCGGCCTGGATTTCGGCTACATGAAAGCGGTCGCCAAGATCGAATCCGATTTCGATCCCAAGCAGCGCACCGGCTCCTATGTCGGGCTCTATCAGCTGAGCAAATATGAGTTCAACCGCTACGGCGACGGCGACATCTTAAGCGCGCGCGACAACGCCATCGCGGCCGCCTACAAGATCATCGTCGAGGCCGAGCTGTTCGAATTGCGCACCCACAAGCATCCGACCTTGAGCGATCTGTATTTGATCCATCAGCAAGGCATCCAGGGCGCCGAGGAGCACGTCAGCCATCCGGAGCGGATCGCCTGGCAATCCATGTGCGCCACCGAGGAAGGCCAGCAGAAGGGCGAGAAATGGTGCAAGCGCGCCATCTGGCAAAACACGCTGCCGGAAATCAAAAAGATCTGGAAATCGGTGGACAACCTGACCTCGGCCGGGTTCGTGAGCATGTGGGAACAGCGGGTCGCCGATCTCTACGCGCGCTATTCCAAGACGGCTGACGCGGCGCCGGCGAAGTGATTGACTTTCTTCCTCCCCCGCTTGCGGGGGAGGGTAGGGAGGGGGCCTGCGGCATCAAGGCTTGCCCAGGTCGCGTGAGACTTACCCCCTCAGGCTTCGCTTCGCTCGCCTCTCCCCCGCACGCGGGGGAGTGGAATTGCCGGGAAGCGAAAAAAATAAATCAACTCAATCCAAGCGCTCCACCACGGCAAGCCGCGTGATCTCGTGGTTCTTGTAGGCCTGCAGGAACGCCTCGTAATCCTTGAACGACACGCAGCCGTTGGAATCGCCGTTGGGGCCGAGCATGTAGCTGTGCGCGAGCAGGCCGTCGCGGCCGAGCGCCTGGCTCTCGTCCTCGGGGATCAGCCGCAACGCCTCGACGCCGTGGAACAAGGCTTCGCGCGGTTGCAGATCATAGACCGCGGGCGGCGTGACGCCGCGCATCTTGACGTCGGCGTGGCGCGGATCGTCGAGCAAGGCGCCGAGGCCGGAATGCGCCTCGAGCGCGGTGCCGTCGGGCAGGTAAACCTTGTGGGCGGTGATGTCGTAGACCGCGGTGGAGCGGTCGTAGAGGCCCGAGGCGACGTGCCCGCTGCCCAGGCTGCCGGTCTCGGCGCTCGCATAGGCGAGCGTCAGCGCCGATGCCGGCTTGCCGAAAAGCTTGTCCCAGATCGAGCGGGTGTCGGCGACCGCGTTGGCCACGACACGGTGCGCGCCATCGCGCAACGCGGCGGTTCGGCTAAGCGGCGCGGGATGCGGCAGTGGCACGGCGTTTTGCGCGACCGCGGCGTCCTGCGCCGGCGCCGCTGCTGCGACGGACCAGCCGCGCGGCTGCGTCGGCGCGCTCGCGGCGAACGATTGCGCGGCAGAGCCCATGGCAAAGCGGGCATCGAACAACGGCGCGTCGCTTTTCGAAACCAGCCGCGACCCGCGCAGCGGACTTGGTGCCGTGACCACGAGCTTGTCGCCGCGCGGGGCGGGATGCTCGATGGCGTCGAAAATGGTTCCGGAGACGTCGATCGCGCCGGCGCGCGGGCCGGCGAGATTGACGGCCAGCGTCCAGGAGCACGCGAACGCCACACAGGCCATGGCCGCGCTGCCCATCAGCCGTTGTGGGCGGTCGCTCCGTAAGCCAAGTACCTGAACGTCCCCCGACGTATAACGCAACGCGAAACTCATTCCCCCGTCCACACTGCAGATCGCTTCTCCGACACGCCCAGAGCCGAGCGAAGAGGGTGCGCTTCTCCCCCGATCGAAGATCGCGCGCCGTAGGCCGCAGAGCTACGCAACGATTGCGGCAATTTTTGTAAAATCCGCCGGGACGAAATCTTAATTTCGCCACAGGACTTACCGGCGCCGGTAGCGGCCCCGCGCGTTCAGCCTCGCCTTATTTACCAAACCGCTCGCTCGGCGGCGCGATCTCGGTGACCAGGTCGCGAATGAGCTTCTTGTTCGGCAGCGGGGTGAGCGTCATCGCGCGCGGCTCGAGCCGGGCGGTGCAGGCATAGACCGTGTCGCCGTCGAGCTGGATCATGCACTCCTTGCAGGCATTGGCGTTGATGCAGGAGAAGCGCACCGCCAACGACGGGTCCTGATGAATGCGCAGCCAGCGCAGGCCGTCGAGCACCGATTGGCCGGGCTCGAAGGGGACTTCGTAGCTTTGCCATTGTCCGGCGTCGCGCGCGCTGCCGCGCCAGATTTTCAGCGTCGCGACCTGCTCTGCATCTTGGCTCATGACGCGACCGCCTTGGCGGCGGCCGGCGCGCCGGAAATTTGAGCTGCGCCGCCGAGAAGCCGCACGCGCTGATGCACCTGCCATTGCGGCAGCATGGTCTGGAAATCCTCGCGCTGATGCGCGCCGCGGCTTTCGGTGCGCGCCAGCGCTGTCGCGGTGACGGCGTGGGCGACGCTGAGCATGTTGCGCAGGTCGAACCATTCGAGCCGTTCGCAGATCGAAGGCGGCGGCATGGCCGGACGGATGCTCGCCGAGGTTTGCTGTGAGCCCCGACGATCTCATCGAGCGCCGTGCTGAGCTTCGCGCCGGTGCGGAATGGACCGACAAGATCGGCCATGGTGGCTTGCAGATGCGCGACCATCGCGGCGGTATTGTTTTGTGGCTGCGCTTTCGTGTCGGCGCGGATCAGATCGAGCGTTGCGGCGGTGTCTTGCGGTTTGAGCTTGGGTTGCGCCATGCGCTTTGCCGCGTCGGCGGCGCTGCGCCCGGCGCGGCGGCCGAATACCAATGCCTCGGTGATGGCGTTGCCGGACAATCGATTGGCGCCATTGGCGCCGCCGACGACTTCGCCGGCGACGTAGAGTCCGGGCACGTCGGTCGCCATGCTCGCGTCGGCCTTCACGCCGCCCATGTGATAATGCGCGATCGGCGCCACCTCGACCGGCATGCGGGTGAGATCGATGTGGTTTTCGGCCAACCGATCGATCACCGGGCCGAACGCCGCGCGCAGCGCCGCCGCGGAGCAATGCTCGAAAGAAAGATACGCGCCGCCGTGCGGCGAGCCGCGTCCGGCCTCGACCTCCTTGATGATCGCGTAGGTGGCGAGATCGCGGGTCAGCACGTATTTGCCGTCTTCGTCGGAGCCGTAGCGCGAGGTGAACTCTTCCATTTGGCCGTTGAGGAGGCGGCCGCCGAGCTTGTAGCGGAACGGATCCCACATGATCGGGTCCATGCCGACGAGGCGCGGCGCCAAGTGCCCGATCGGAAAGAACTGCACGAATTCCATGTCGATCAGCGTGGCGCCGGCGCGCAGCGCCAGCGCGTAGCCGTCGCCGCCCATATTGGCCGAGGCGCTGTTGCGCCGATAAAGCCGCGTCAGGCCGCCGGTCGCCAGCACCGTGGCCTTGGCGGCGATCACCACCGGCGCGCCGGTGCCGAGATGATAGGCGACGGCGCCGGTGACTTCGCCGTCGCTGGTGACGAGATCGACGATGCACAAATCGCCGGCTTTGCGGATCGACGGATTGCGCGCCATCGCCGTGCGCAAGGTCTTCGACACCGCCGGCCCGGTGTTGATGAAATCCACATAGACGCAGCGCGGCCGGTCGTGGCCCGGCGCCATGGTCGCGGTGATGTGGCCGTCCTTGCGCGCCCAGCCGACGCCCCAATGATCCAGCTCGCGGATGCAGTCCGGCGCGTCCTCGCAGAGCAGCTGCGCCAGCGCCTCGTCGCACAGCCCGCGGCCGGCGGCGATGGTGTCGTCGTAATGATGTTGCCAAGTCGTCCGGCGTTTCCTCGCCGAGCGCGCACGCCACCGTCATCTGCGCCATCACGGTGGCGCCGCCGCGGCCGATCAGGCTGCGATCGGCGAGCAGCACCTTTGCGCCGTTGCGCGCCGCCTCGATCGCCGCATACATGCCCGCGGCGCCGGAGCCGATGACCAGCACGTCGGTGTCGATGGCGATGGGGTCTATCGTCATGCTGGTCACACTACTTCGTCATGGCCGCGCTTGTCGCTGGCGCCCTCTTTCACCTCTCCCCAGAGGGGAGAGGTCGAGTGAGCGAAGCGAGCGAGGGTGAGGGGGCTCGGAAGCCTCGGCTTTTCTCAGACGTCCGAACCCCCTCACCCCAACCCTCTCCCCTCTGGGGAGAGGGAGTTCGCATGCGCAAGCCCGGTTCACGTGACAGCTGGAAAGCTTAGGCCAGCGTCGTCTGCGTCGCAAACGCGGCGGCGAGCTTTGCGGCGAATTGCCGTTCCATTTCCTTCGCCTTCGAGCGCAGCACCGGCTGGCCGAGGCTGCCGAGCTTGCCGGTGAAGCGCGGCCTCGACTTCGTAGGCGATCTTGGTGTCGTCGCCGGCTTCGGTCAGCGTCGTCAGCGACGTCGCGGTCAGGCGGCCGACGATGCCAAGCGGCGTGCCTTCGACCTTGGCTTCGATCTCGCGCGGCTCCTCGGCGCGCACGACCTCGCACCGTCACCTTGAAGCTGAATTTCATGTAGGCGACCTTGGTCTCGAACACCGCCGCGTAAGTGTCAGGCGCGGTCTCCTGCAGATCGTGCACGCCGTCGACACAGGAGGCGAAAAAGCGCGCATCGCGCACCGCCTTATAGACCTCGGCGCGCGGCGCCCTGACGGTCAGCTCTCCGGTAAATTTCATTGGGACTCCAGTTGTCTCAGCGCGCGACTTCCTCTCCCCGCGTGCGGGGAGAGGGTGGGGTGAGGGGGCCTCGCCGCCGGGCTGAGAAGCGAAGAACATAACTGAGACGATGCAGGCATCTTACTAAGCTCAGAATCGCGGAGAGGCCCCCTCACCCTCGCTTCGCCGACCTTCTCCCCGCACGCGGGGAGAGGTGATTTTTCACGCGCGGAGCGCCGTGAGCATGTCCTTGATGTATTCGTCGGCGCTGGAAGTCACCAATCAAGACGGGCAGCAGAGCGTCCATCAATCGGTGCGTTGCCGCAGGTCGGGCAGTCTCATTTCTTGTCTCACCCGCACACCCACAGAAGCCCGCTAATCGAAACGTTTGCAGAGCGTGGCTTGCCAGGTGTATCAAGTGGGTCGCGGCGGCCTGCCCCAGCACACCGCCGCCAGCCGTGACGGCTGAGAGCGACAGTTGCTTTAGCCTACTTGGATCCGGTTCAGGTTTCGCCACTTCCGCTTTGATCTCCGAGGCGATTTGATTGGCGTGCTCCACGGCTTCCATCAGACCCGTTCGTGGCCGCCTCTATCGCGTCGACCAGAGTCTTACAACCACAGCGTGGCCGGTAGCGGACCTCGGCGAACTAGCTGTCACTGGAAAGCTCTATTAGCCACCCGGGCACTATGATTCGGCTGCGGGCTCTGGAGGCACGCCGAGCCACAAACCTCCCCCACCCCCGCGGGTGTTGGGTCGTCGCCGAAAGGCGATTAGCGTAACGGACCCGTGGCCGGCAGGTGGTTACGGTGCGGGCAGGCGGGTTCCGCAGGCCGGGCACCAGTGGGCCGATGTGCCGAGTATCGCTTCTATCGATGACAGGTCGCCGCTGTGGTACGTGCATGTCTGGCGTGCCAGATGGATGCGGATGGTGTCGATGATGAACTGTGCCCGCCCCAGGGGCGTGGCGCCGTAGCCCTCGATATCGGTTGTGCCGTAAGCGATGACGTCACCTTGGTCCAATTCGCGCTCCTCGTAGCGGGTGGCGCCGTAGTTGTCGGTGCCGGCGACTGTCCGGATGAAGCGCCCGCTGGGCCGTAGATCGAGCTCGATGCGCCATTCGGCGTGGCGCTCGCGGAAGTAGAAGCTGTGGCCGTCGACTTCCCCGGTCCACTGTTCAGGACAGATGCCGCCATGACTGTGCACGCTGACCCCCTGCTGGCCCGCGAGCCAGCTTTGAAGCTCGGCGTCGTCGGCCTGCTCGGCGGCTTTGATATGTTGGCCTTCCGGGGACTGCCAGAACGCTTTGATGTCGTCGAGCCACTGCCGGAAGGGGCGGCCGCGTTCCTCAGGGGCGCGGGCGCAGACGCAGTCGAATCCGTAGTCGTGCAGGTCGCTTTCGGGCAGCCGTGGATGACACGAACACCGACACTGCTCGCCGCTGTCGACGTATCGCCACACGGTGAGAGCATCCAGCGTGACATCAGCCAACTCGTCGGGATCGCCGACATCGTGCCGGGCGAACACCGCGCCCAGGTGGTCGCGGTAGCGCCGGCGCGCCTCATGGCGGGCGCGCTCGATGCGCTCCCGGTAGCCGACGGCGGCCTGGTCGTCGGAGAAGTCGGTCACATACAGCTCCGGTTTCTTGGCTCACAACGGTGCAAGGTGGCATGCGAGTCTCATCGCGGCGCATCGGCGGCATTGCGGGCCAGTTCGTCGTAATTGCCAGCGGCCCATGTTTCACTGAAGGCGATTGCGTGCGGATTTACCGCCATCCACTGGTCGTGGGCTGCGCAGCGACGTTTTAGGTCCTCGAGGTCGACAGCTTCCAATGCTCGCTCCTGGCGGGTCCGGGAGGGCAAGCGGGCTGTGAAGTCAGCTATGCGCGACAAAGGCCCGAATGCTATCTGATTAGCTGAGCCACTCCCGGACCCATAACGGACGGTAGCACTACTAGTAGGGCTACCGTCAACATTGCCGCGTAAGTTTCTGGCCCGTGCCGCCACGTGCCGGCCGCCAGCCGAGGATCAACACGACACACCCGCCAGGCCAGCTCGGCGCCTGCCACATCGGGATCCGCTATGTGGCCGGGTCGCTCTGCTCGGTGATCCGGCCGTCAAGTAGTTCGCGTAAGAACTGTTCAGGCGCCTGGAGGAAGTCCCGTGTGATTCGGTAGTGCTCGGTGTCCTGATAGGCGATCGGGGTTATACCGCTCGGTGAGCAGGCGTAGATCGTTGCGCCAGGGTAGGCCATCAGGATTGGCGAATGGGTCGCTATCACGAACTGCGAACTCTCCCTGACGAGGTCGTGAATGCGCACCAGAGCGGCGAGCTGACTCATCGGCGATAGCGCGGCCTCGGGCTCGTCGAGCAGGTAGAGGCCGTTGTTTGTGAACCGTTCGACCATCAGTGTCAAAAATGACTCGCCGTGCGATTGCTCGTGTAGTGAGCGGCCACCATAGGCTGCGTCGAGGATCTCGCCGCCAAGCTTGTCGATCTCGGTTGCGACGTTGAAGAAGCTCTTCTTGCACGCAAAAAATATCCAGTGCGGGGCTTACACGTTCCCCGCGCGAGCCTCAGATAGTCATGCAGATTCGAGTGCGACGGCCGCGTAGTGAAGTTGAAGTTGCGGCTTCCACCTTCGGCATTGAAACCTAACGCCACCGCCATCGCTTCCAACATCTTTGTCGACTTGCCGGACCCGTTCGCACCGACGAAGAACGTCACCCGTGGATTCAATTCGACAGTGTCCATCGCTCGAACCAGTGGCAGCGAGAAGGGATAGACAGCGAAGTTCTCAATCTCGTTGCGCGCCAGGCTAACGCGCTTAAGGAACCGAGACATCGTTGTATCACAACAGTTTTCGCTTGTTTGATCGATAATTATCCATCTTTTGTTGACGAGCTTGCTGGCCGGGCGAGGGACAAGTGGCGCTTTCCGGGGCCCTCCACTGACGCTGTTTTGTCCAGCGCGTCGATGCGACGCTGCCGATGCGCGTGGCGTTGTTTCCACCCCTCGGCGACGGTCCGGCCCAGAGACTCCTGTGACATAGATGTCGCTGTTGTTGCACCGATGGCTTGCTGACCATGGTGATGGGGTTGACGGATGAGCAACTCGTCGAGGCAGGTCGCCATTGAATCTGGTTCGGCCACAGCACTGTTGACTGCCGGGAGCCTCCACAGGCGATCCTCGAATTCATCACTGATCATCGGCAACGGCCGAAGCTGTAGTGCGCCCAACTGTACGGCAGCATTGTGCCGGGCGAATACTGCTTTGGGTCGCGACAGTTTTTGCCCCAGCGCGCATTCAAAGTCGCGCCTTGGTTGACGAGGCTGGCGGCGTAATGCGCTTGTTTGGCGTAGTGATGAGTTCAGCAGAATCTGTTGTTCGATGTCGACGAAATTGAGGTCGGCTTCGCCGGGCAACATCTTGAGCACCAGCACGCACTCCATCAGGGTCAATCGCAATTCGTCGAGAAGGTCGAGGGCGACACCGGTTACATGTTCGCCCGTATCTGCAGGCAGATGCTCCTGAACCACGGACCAAGTGTACTACTAGTAGTGCATACCATGAGGGTGCTGCGTCGGCGTGGTCGGCGAGATTTACATTTTGCAGCCGGAGCGGAATCCCTGTGTCTCCATGTAACTGCGGCTGGCATCGACTGCGGTGCAGAGATTCCAAGGCCTGACGGTGACAGCGTCGACTGATTCTGCGTGGTCGCGACCCAGCATTGGCGCATCGGGATCTGCGTTGACGCCGCGTCTGTGACCGCCTGTTGAACACGTGTCGTCTTTTCTCACTCTGACGTTCGGCGTCTGATCGCTGACTCCTCATTCGCCCGTTCTGGGTGGCCAGCGTTGCTCACCGCGGACGGCTGCGGCGCACCGGTATTCCCCATCCGCTGGCGAGTTTGCTCAACGTCCCGCGGGAGCCTCGAAGTCCCGCTCCATGTCCGTCAGGCTGCGTTGGTTGATTACGTATTCCTCGTAGAATCGTGCCCGGGTGATGGCTAACGTCGCGGACCATGATGGGTTCTGGCGTACGGGATTCCGAGTCTTGCGCTCGCCTGGACAGGACCTTGCGGTCGACGCCGGCGTCGCGCGCGATGTCAGTCAGGCTGCGCTTGTTGACGACATGCTCTTGGTATATCCAGTTCTCCGGAATGAAGGGTGTTGGGCGACGCTTGCGTATTCCGAGTTCGCTGGCTTTCGCGCGCAGTGTCCACGGGCTGATGCCGACTTCGAGCGCGATGTCTTCCATGGTGCGTTGTTTGACGATGTACTCGCGGTGCAGCCACTCCGCGTCTACGGGCTTTGGTAGCACGGAGACAAGAGTGAGGACGATGCCGTGCTCGACGGCCAGTTGTTTGACAACATCTGAATCGATGCCGAAATGCTTTCCGATGGCGTGCAGCGACCACTTCTCGTGTTCGTGCAGTCGGGCGAGTTCGGCGGCTGGGAGTCGAAGGCGTGCCTTGTCAAGTCGTGTTGGCATTTTCGGGCGCTGTTGTCCACGACATACGGGTTGGGGCAGCGGCGACCGTTCCAGGAGGTGGTGAACGACCGCCGGTCGCACACCCATGGCCTTGGCGGCGCCACTGGTCGATCGCGGTCCTGTGAGGATTGCGTGATGGAGTTGTTCGATATCCAATGCCTCGACGTCTGGTCCGGGCAGGTCAAGGTCGGCGACCAGTGACAGCGGCGGCGACCACGTGACGGGTTCGTCAACGATGCTGTGCTGCTGGAGAAATCGTGATGCGATGGCGTCGAGCCGATCAGCAATTGGGGGCGCGAGTAATTCGATGGGTTCTTGGAAGTGGCCCACCGGTTCAGCATTGGGTGTTGCGCATGGGGACATGTCCGCGGGCAGCATGCTGATCCGTTCGAACATCCAGTTTTGGACTCGGTATCCCGTATAGGTACAGTCAAGGCCTCCGAAGTCGGTCTCGGCGAAGATCTCCCGCCAGTCGTTGTCCGGCAGAGGTTTCGGTAGTCGAGGCGCCGTCGCCGCGCATAGTCGACCGGGCTTGGTTGATCAGCAAGATAGTCGGCGAGCCCGGTGCCAGCGCTGTCGCGACGTTAGGCCACCACCCGTGGTCACGCAAGAGCAATCTGACACTAACGCACGGGTTTTCGGCCTGCTTCGCCGCTCATCGCTCTGTCCAGCGCGAGGCTCCTGGCCATGTCGCGTTCGGAAACGCGGTTGCCCACCGCGAGCAGCAGCATGGCCAGGCCCGCTCGTGTGGTGCCGCGCCGCCCGGATCCTCCGTCGGGAGGCAGCAGCCGAATCGACCAGTCGCTCCACAGGCAGGTGGGGATATTGCGTAGGGCGGAGGCATTCATAGTGCGCGGCCATCGCGGTACGGGCTCCCACGCCCGGTACCGCAACTGCTCAACGGACCCATCGAGTCCCGCAGTGCCCGCACCGTCACGGCGTCGATGATGGGATTGCGGTTGCGCGTTGTCAGCGCGCCGTCTGTGCACCGCTTTGCCGGCGTGGCGGCGCGTGGCCAGCAATGGTTGCATCCGGGCGGCCGGCCTCGTCCACGCTGCGGCACTGCAGGACCTCAAGGGCGGAACTGATTCCCACCGCGGCTATCGGTGCCGGCACCGTGCGACGCGTATTCGGCGCGGCGCGCCACCGCCGTACCTCCATGCTGTCCCACGCGCCGATGAGGTCGCTGCCCGGATGCGGCGACGTGATGACCGTGCGCTTACGCGGATCGGTTGCCTCAGCGAACCGCATCGCCAACAGCCGCAGATCCGTAAGGAATTGTTTCGTCGACGCCGGCATCGTTCCGTATAGGCCCGCGGTTACCGTCGCGTCGTAGAGGATGTCGGATAGCGCCGCTTGCGCTTTGAGGAAGGATGTCCTTCCGCCAGGGCAATGGTTGATGTGGTCGATAGGAGGTGTCCGCAACGACTTCCGTTCGGTGCGGTTGCGCGACATAGTTCGGGAGCAGGGACGAGGTCGCCCCTGAGCCAGCCGTCGATGGTGCGTTGAGTTTGTCCGCACGACGGGCAGCTATCTGCGAGCAAGCGGAAATGCTTCTGGCAGGCAAACACCCGCAAGTCGCCATTCCAGCTGCCAACGGCCGTGCGAGTTCGCCAGGCACTCGGGGCAGAATCGGAACCGGCGGAAGGGCCAGCTCATCTTCATCTGCCGTTGCGCGACATCGACGGTTCCTACCAGGCCGTCGAATCGGCGCCACGTCAACGCCTCGATGGCGGCGGTTTCGACACCCGTCGCCGCGGAGATGGACCGCAGTTCCGCTTCCGTGAGGTGTGCGGTGAGGTCCAGCCCGACCCCCCGAGGGCGGCCCTGACACGAGGGTCGGGGGCAGAATCACGCTGAGAAACTTGCCCCACTGAAGATCGAGGCGCTGTGCCAGTGTCGCCAACCACGACTCGAGCGCCTCCCCGGGCGCCCGGCGTGATACCCAGCGGGAGCGTTCGCGGACCCAGCCGCGCTCCCGATATCTCGACCGCCGTTGCCATGGAGATCAATCCGGGCGAGTTTGGCGATCCCGGTGTGACGAGTGCGCTTGCGGAGCCATCAAGTCGCAGATGGATACCTGCAAAGCGTCGGCGATGTCAAAGAGTCGCTCGTAGAGCAGCCCGCGGCGACCGAATTCCACGTCGATGAGCACGTTGCGTGTCACACCGGAGATCAGCGCGAGGGTTTCCTGCGTGATGCCCTGTTTAGTACGCAGGCTGCGGATGTTGGCCCCGACGCGTCGTCGGGATTGCTCCCAGCGCGCCACACGTTCCGGATTGTTCTGATTCGGGCGAGTGGGCATCGCTTCAGTTATCGGCGAACCCGGCCCAATGTCTGCCCTACTAGTAGTACATTGCTGTGGTGGTTGGTGCATGGTGCCGACTTTGCTGCGTTCAGCCATATTGGGCAGCAGGGTCCGCTGTCGAACGCGGCTGACTGAGCGGTGTCATGTTTGAGCTGTTACCGAGTCGCCCTGGGCTACACCCCGCTGAAGCGCTGGACGGCTACCTCGAGCGGCTCGCCGAGGCGAACGGGCTCTCCACCGCAACCTTGCACACGCTCATGCGCGAGGCGCTTGGCGCAGACACAACGGCGCTGGCATTTTTGATGATCAAGCCCCAGCGCGCCGCCATCAAAGCGATCGCCGATCTTGGCGGGGCCGACCGCCCCTCGCTCAGCGCAGCCACGCTGATGCGGTACGGCGACGGTCTGCCGCTGCACCTGGAGGGGCTTGATCCCAGCCGCAGACACACCTACCGCAACCTCGTAGCGCAAGGCTGGTTTCCCCCGCATGGCTCCCAAGCCTGCCCTCTGTGCCTGGCGGGTGACGGCATATGGCGGTTGGAGTGGCGGCTACCGCTCATCACGGTCTGCAGGGTTCATGGGGTCGAGTTGCTCACCGAATGCGAGACGTGCCAACAGCGTTTCCGCATGCGGCGGCACTCCCCCATGCGACCGGTCATCAGTCGAGACCAATTGTGCGGCAACCCGACCGGAGTCAGGCGGTACTGCGACCGGACGATAACCGCGCATCGAACACTCCCCGCGGCGCGTGGTGCTGTTGCCGCGGCAAACACGATCGCGCTGGCGCTGGAAGGTCAGCGTATTGACATGCTGGGCCGGGTTGTCGATCCCCGCATCTTTCTTCTGAATTGCGACACATCGCGACGATGCTGCTCAACCTTCTCACCGCTGCAGGGGATTCCGTGGCCCAGACATGGGCTGCACTCTTGCAGACTGAGTCCGCCTCGCGCACGGCCGAACTGCGCAACCCCCGTTGGGGCATCAGCCCGCCCAGAAGCGCCGCGGTGCGTGGATACGTTCTCGCCGAAGCCAACGCCATCCTGGGTCAGCCGGCGCTTGCTGAGGCGGGAGCACGCCTTGCTCCTGGCTGGCGCCGATCTCGGCGGTGGCTAACGGACCAAGCGCTTGGCTGATCAATCGCACCATCCGCACTGCAACGACCCACGCGTTGATTTCTGCAGCCGTCTCAGGCCGCTACCACGTCGGTCGTCGGCTCACCGAGACAGGCGTCCGACAACCGCCGCCGATCGCTGCAATCCCTCAGCTTCTCGATCTCGAGCTGTTCGCAGAGTTCTTCGACGGCAAGCTTGGCAGCTACCCGTGGACAGCCCGGCTCTACGTATCGCTGTGTCTGGCGCGATCGGTCACCCACGCGCAAAATTGGTCGATCGCCGCCGCCCGCCTCGGGCTAGATCCTGCGATCGGCCGTCGGACCGCACGCGCTGCGAGTGGCCGAATGCGCGCGACGCCCGAGGTATTCGCCGATGCGGTGCACCGAACCCTGCGTGTATTGCCGCCGGACCGCAACTTTCGTCAGCGTGAAACTCGCGTCGCGGCTCTCGCCTCCCAGCCCGCCGACTGGTTCGATCGCTGGCGCACTGCATCGACGCCCGATCGCCGGCCCGCGTCACTGCCGTATGCGATCACCTGGATGTGGTGCATGCCGGCCCAGGGATGGCTCGGCGCAAGCCCTGCATGGCAAAACTCGGTGACCGCGCGTGCCAAGGCCCGCTACCGTGAGTTCTGCGCCCGGCTCACGCCTGACGCTCAGGCCGGCCTCCGGTCACTTTTCCTCGATGACCCCCTGGAGTGACGAGCCTCACCTCGCGTAGATGAGGGCGCAGCGTCCTTTGCGGTCGATGCCGTCGCGTCGGTGCGCGCCGACGATGCCGTCGCCCTTCTTGCCATCCTCGTTGTCCGGCCGCTGATCGATCATCGCGTGTCCGTGGCTTCAGCACGATCGCTGAGGGTGACAGCATCGAGGTGCTGGCGCCGAACCGCGTGGGTGCCGTCTTGGGTAGCCGCGAGCGTCGCTTCGCAGATCAACTGTTTGAGATCTTGAAAGTAGCCTTGCGTGCGAAACCACAGTTCCCCTGCCAGATCGCGGTACAGCATCCCGTCCCTGCCGGTCGGCAGATGGGGAAGGAGCTGCTTCTCGATGTCGCGAAGGACCCGCTGCCAGGCACGCTGCTCATCGGGGTCGTCGATTTCGTACTGAGTCACGGCGAAGGTCTTCGACCGGCCTTTGATCTGTGGATCATTGAGCAGCTCGCCCCCGAT
>CAWCJX010000060.1:0-29662 GCA_963795865.1 uncultured Alphaproteobacteria bacterium | reverse complement strand
ACAGCCATTCGGGCCCACACCTGCTACGCATGAGTCCATGGAAGTCAGATCAAACCAAGAGGCACACATGATCGCGCGTATGACTGCGGAAGGCCGGGTTCTGGGATTCGATGCGGGCGACTGGCTGATGCTCCTCGGCGGCTCCGCGCTCGCGGGCCTGCTCACGCTCCTGGTGGCCTGACCAACGTTTCGGCGACCGGCCCGGGCCGGTCGTAACCTGCGATAAATACCCGTTAAGGTCGCGAAACGGCGGCCGTTTCAATGAGCGCAGAGATCGCCGCTACTCGAGTGCGGTGATGCACCCCGCGAGGATCGCCTGAGCGCCGTTCGGTCGACGGGGAAGCCGGCAGGCCGCGGTTCGAGTTCTGGCCGCATCGATCCGCAGTTCGAGAGACGTTGGGGCGGCGCCATCCAGGCGCTATGCTTCTCGGCAGAGATTCACGACCGAGAGGCCGCCATGAAGACCGTTCTCTACGGCATCGCCGCCGCCTTCGCCGCCTTTCTGGCGCCTGCCGCCGGCGCGGCCGAGATCAAGGTCATCGCCTCGAACGCCGTCCGGGAACCCTATCGCGAACTCATTCCGATCTTCGAGAAGGAAGCGGCGCACAAGGTCACGGTCGACTGGGGCGGCACCGTCGACATCGTCAAGCGGGTCGGCGGCGGCGAGGTGGCCGATATCGTCATCATTCCGACCGCCCGCATCGATGACTTCGTCGCGCAGGGCAAGCTCGTGGGCCGCATCGATCTCGCCAGATCGGGCGTCGGCGTCGCGGTGCGCGCCGGCGCGCCGAAGCCCGACATCTCGACCGCCGAGGCGCTCAAGAACACCCTGCTCGCCGCCAAGTCGATCATCCTTTCATCCGGGCCGAGCAGCATCTACCTCCCTACCCTATTCCAGAAGATGGGAATCGCCGGGCAACTCGAGCCGAAGATCACGCAGATCGGTCCCGGCCTCGGGGTCGGCGCGGCGATCGCACGCGGCGAAGGTGAGATCGGCTTCACCCAGATGAGCGAATTGATGTCGGTCGAGGGCATTCAATATCTCGGCCCGCTGCCGGCCGAGGTTCAAATGGTCACCGTGTTTTCCGCAGGGGTCCACGCCGCCGCCCCGGCCGCCGACGCCGCCCGGGAGCTGCTGAAATTCCTGACCGCGCCGCAGGCCGCGCCGGTGCTGCGCCGCCACGGCATGGAGCCGGGGTGAGAACCCGCGAAAGACGCCCTGCGCGACCCTGGGGCTCGCCTATTTCAGCCGGTCCCGGATCTTCTCCAGCCCGGCGCGGGCGCAATTGTCGTCCAGCATTGCGCCCGGGGCGCCGCTGGCGCCAATCGCGCCGATGACTTCGTCCCCGAGCTTGATGACGACGCCGCCGCCGAAAAACAGCACATGGGGCAGCTTCGCCAGTCCGGCGATCTCGTTTTTCGCCAATTCCGCCAGCGGGATCGTGTCGTTCTTGAAGGATACGCTGGTGTAGGCCTTGTCGTGGGCGCTATCGAGCGTGTGGATGCCGGCCCCGTCGCCGCGCAGTACCGCGACGGTGGCGCCGTCCGCATCCACCAGGACGGCGGTTTCCCGATAGCCGCGCTTTGCGCAAGCGGAAACCGCTTCGCCGACCGCTTCCATCGCCAGCGCCGCGGGGATGCGATGGGTCTGCAGCGTCTGGGCGGACAGCATTCCGCCGTTGAACATCACGCCCACCAGCTACGATGGCCGATTTGCAACTCAGATTCATGGCTGAACTCCTTGCGCGTGATGACCGAGCCTGGCTCACGATACAAACGCGAGAGCTGCCAAATTGCAACGCTTGTCGGCGGGCTGCGGCCGCCTGATGTGCCACCCACATCGCCACGGTTGCAATGACGACGGAAATCCGGCCCGCGATCCTGACCACCACTGACCACCATCAGTTCTATTGTTTCGATTGGCCAAATCGGATTTGATCGCGGTCCAAGTCAAAAAAATACAGAGCGGGGAGTGCGATGGAGGGTGTGCGGTACGAGGCTCCGGATACGCTGCAGGCCGCCGTGGCCCTGCTTGCCGGGGCGACGGGCACGTCCCGTATCCTGGCGGGCGGCACCGATGTGATCGTGCAGATGGAGACCGACCTGATCGAGCCGGCGCTCCTGGTCGACATCAAGAAAATCAGGGAAACCCGCCAGATCGCTGGCGAGAACGGCGGGTTTCGCATCGGCGCCGCGGTCCCCGCCATGGAAATCGTCGAACATGCCGCCTTCTCCAAGGCGTGGCCGGGCGTGGTCGACGGCGTCAAGCTGATCGGCTCGATCCAGATCAAGGGCCGCGCCAGCATCGGCGGCAATGTGTGCAACGCCTCGCCGGCGGCCGACAGCGTGCCGGCGCTGGTCGCCGCCGGCGCGATTGCGAGAATCATCGGCCCGAACGGCGTGCGCGACCTGCCGGTCGAGCAACTTCCGCTCGGCCCGGGCAAGACCTCGCTGGCCAAGGGCGAGATCGTGGTCTCGTTCTTCCTGCCGGCGCGGCCGGCGCATGCGAGCGACGCCTATCAGCGGTTCACGCCGCGCACCGAGATGGACATCGCGGTGGTCGGGGTCGCCGTCAACCTCACCCTGGATGCCGGCGGAACCTGCACCGCGGCGCGGGTGGCGCTCGGCGCGGTGGCGCCGACCGTGCTCCTGGTGAAGGACGCGGCCGATGCGCCTGATCGGCACGCGCCTCGACGACGCCGCGCTCGATCGCCTGGCCAAGGCCGCCAGCGCGGCCTGCCGGCCGATCGACGACAAGCGCGGCACCAAGGAATACCGGGTCAAGGTGGCGGGCGTGCTGGCGAGGCGAACCGCCCAGCAGGCGCTCGAGCGGGCGAGGAAGTGCCGATGAGCAAGAAGTATCACGTCACGACGACGGTCAACGGCGACGAATGCGAGTTCCTGTGCGAGGCGCAGCAGACATTGCTCGACATCCTGCGCGACGAATTGATGCTCAGCGGCACCAAGGAAGGCTGCGGCACCGGCGATTGCGGCGCCTGCACCGTGATGGTCGACGGCATCATGGTGTGCTCGTGCCTCGTGCTCGCGGTCGAAACCGAAGGCGCCGGGATCGAGACCATCGAGGGCATGGCGAAAGGCGATGAGCTGCATCCGCTGCAGCGCAATTTCCTCGAGCTCAACGGCCTGCAATGCGGCATCTGCACGCCCGGCATCCTGATCGCCGCCAAGGCGCTGCTCGAGCGCAATCCCGATCCGACCGAGACCGAGATCCGCTACTGGCTCGCCGGCAATCTGTGCCGGTGCACCGGCTACGACAAGATCATCCGCTCGGTGCAGGCGGCAGCCAAGGAAATGAGGGGAGCCCGATCATGACCGCGACCATCCTGGAGAACAGCGGCTTCAATCGCGACAAGAAGCTCAAGATCGTCGGCACCTCGCCGGTCAAGCACGACGGCCTCGACAAGGTGACCGGGCGCGCCAAGTTCGGCGCCGACCTGTTCCTGCCGGGCATGCTGGTCGGCAAAATTCTGCGCAGCCCGCACGCCCATGCGATCATCAAATCGATCGACACGTCGGCGGCCGAGCGGCTTGCCGGCGTCAAGGCGGTGGTGACGCGCGACGACTTTCCCGAGATCAAGGCGGGCACGCCCGGCGGCGACATGACGCGCAACGCGATGGCCCGCGAGAAGGCGCTCTATGACGGCCATCCCGTCGCCGCCGTCTGCGCGACCAGCGAAGCGATCGCCAGGCAGGCGCTCAAGCTGATCAAGGTCGACTACGAGGTGCTGCCCCACGTGATCGACCCGGTCGAAGCCATGAAGCCCGGCGCGCCGATCCTGCATCAGCATGTGCGCACCAAGGGGATCAAGGGCGCCGACCAGCCCTCCAACGTGATCGAGCGGCTCGACCTGTCCATGGGCGACGTCGCGAAGGGCTTCGCCGCGGCCGACGTCATCGTCGAGCGCGAATTCGACACCAAGCCGATGCACCAGGGCTATATCGAGCCGCAGAGCTGCGTCGCGACCGCGACCGAGGACGGCCAGATCGAGCTGTGGTGCTGCACCCAGGCGCCATGGGTCTATCGCGACCGCCTCACCGAGATCCTCAAGATCGACCAGGCGAAGATCCGCGTCACCCAGTCGGAGATGGGCGGCGGCTTCGGCGGCAAGACCGGGTTCTACGCCGAGCCGGTGGCGATCCTGCTGGCGCGCAAGGCCAAGCGCCCGGTGAAGATCACGCTCACGCGCAACGAGGTGTTCCGCGCCACCGGTCCGGTGTCCGGCACCCGGTCGCGCGTCAAGATGGGCGTCAAGAAGGACGGCACCATCACCGCCGCCGAGGCCGAGCTGATCTTCCAGACCGGCGCCTTCACCGGCTCGATGTTCTTCAATGCGCCGCAGGCGATGTTCACCCGCTACAATCTCGAGAACGTCAAGACGGTGTCCTACGAGGTGGTGTCGAACCGGCCGAAGGTGAACTCGTTCCGCGCGCCCTGCGTGCCGCAGGTGGTGTTCGGCGTCGAAGGCGTGGTCGACGAGCTGGCCCGCAAGATCGGCATGGACCCGATCGACCTGCGCCTCAAGAACGCGGCCGCCGAAGGCTACAAGACGATCTACGGCGAAACCTTCGGGCCGATCGGCTTCGTCGAGACGCTGCAGGCGGCCAAGACGTGCGCGCACTACAATTCGCCGGTGCCCGCAGGGCCAGGGCCGCGGCGTCGCCGCCGGCTTCTGGTTCAACCGCGGCGGCGAGACCACCGGCACCCTGAACGTGGCGCACCGACGGCTCGATCACGCTCATCCTCGGCACGTCGGACGTCGCGGGCTCGCGCATCTCCATCAGCATGATGGCGGCCGAGGAGCTGGGCATTCCCGTCGACAAGGTGCGCGCCGTCATGGCCGACACCCATTCGCTCGGCTTCAACCGCGTCACCGCCGGCAGCCGCACGACCTTCGCCACCGGCATGGTGATCGTCAATTCCGCCCGCAAGGCGATCACCGAATTGTGCAAGCGCGCCGCGCAGATCTGGGGCGTGCCGGAGGAAGGCGTGACGTTCGAGGACGGCTATTGCCGGCCGGCGAGTTCCAATGTCGGCACCTTCGAGCCGATGTCGATCGCGGAGATCGCGGCCAAGACGACGCCGACCCACGGCGCCATCGCCGGCCATTCCGAGATGAACGTCACCGGCGCCGGCCCCGGCTTCGGCGCTGCACATCGTCGACGTCGAGGTCGACAAGGAAACCGGCCGGGTCGACATCAAGCGCTACACCGTGGTCGAAGACGCCGGCAAGGCGATCCATCCGCTCCAGGTCGAGGGCCAATACCAGGGCGGCGCCGTGCAGGGCATCGGCTGGGCGCTCAACGAGGAATATTACTACGGCGAAGACGGCCGGATGCAGAATGCGAGCTTCCTCGACTATCGCATGCCGGTCGCCTCCGACGTGCCGATGATCGACACCGAGATCGTCGAGGTCCCAAATCCGCGTCACCCCTATGGCTTGCGCGGCGTCGGCGAGGTGCCGGTGGTGCCGACCATGGCGGCGATCGCCAACGCGATCGGCGCCGCCATCGGCATCCGGCCGCAGTCGCTGCCGATGTCGCCGCCGAAGCTGCTGAAGCTGATGGATGAGGCGCGGGCGAAGGGATAGGGGTGGCGCAAATTCTGTGATTTTGAGTCAGATGCATGCTATCGTAAGCTATTGTCGTTGTGAATCGTCCACAACGCAGAACGCGCTGCAAAGCATTAACACGCGCTCGATTCGTGGGCTTTACTGCCCACTGTGAGCATTGGCAAGCTCCTCCGGCTGGAACGGCATCCGCGGCCTTATCAAAGCGGATGAGTTGCATGCCCGTTTCCCTGCCGTTCGGTCGAGCTATTCCTATCTACGCATCCTCATGTTCGCGCCTTTGTGCCGGGTGCTTCACATTGAGAATGATGATCTCATCGGCAGCTTCGTCGACCGTGTAGTAGACGAGATAGGCGTATTTGCGCGTGACAAACTTGCGTACGCCCCTCGGTTTGCTGGATGCGGCCCACATGCGGAAAGAGAATGAGGTCTTGGAGGCTCTCATAGATCGCCGCACGCACGCGCTGCGAAGCCGCAGGATTTCGCTCACGAATGTACTGAGCGATGGCCGCGATATTCTCGACTGCGCGCAGCGTGAATCGAAGCTTCATCGATCGAAGCGGCGAAACGCGGCTTCAACCTCGGCATCCGTTGCGAACTGGTGGCGCTTTGCCTGGGCCAAACTTTCCAGCACATCGGAAAGGTGCGCCGGGTCGATAGGCTCGGGCTCGCTTTCGTCGCCCGCGAGGCTCAACATCGCTCGAGCGATCTCATCCTGGCTATCTGGCGGCAAGCGGCGCACCGCTTCAAGGGCTCGTTCGAGTAGTTTGGTCATATGATCAGAATATGCTTCCAGGCGTGCATTAGGAATATCAATCGCAGATATCACCTGACAAAAAATCGGGCGCGTCTACCGACTTCTCCCGGTGTTTCGACGCCTAAACATGAAAATCGACGCTTGCCCAGACAAGTCCGGCTGGTGCTCCTGGCCGAACTCGAACCGGAACGACGTCACCACCACCTGATCTTAAGTCCGCAAGGTCCGCACCCCTTCGCGGTCACGCCCTGCCCGCTGGCGCCAAAACCACCCCGCGCTGGCCGAATCCCACCTCCGGCCGCGGCACGTCGCCGGGCGTCGTGTCGCCGCGCACGGTGTCGACGAGGCCGCCGAGGTCCCCCGGAAAGACATCGCCCCGCCAGGCGACATGGCCGTCCGGCCGCACCAGCACCAGCGGCTTCTCGTAGGCATGGACGAGATCGGGCTGGCTCGAACTCGAACACCGTGACCGGCATCTTGCGCGCGGCCGCCGCCGCGACGAAGGCGGCCGGATCGGGCGCGGCGTCGCCGAGCCGCATCAGCACGAAGCCGCGGCCGAACAGGTCGAGGGTCGAGCGGCCGTCGGCGGCGAGCCAGACATGGGGCGCGCGGTGGCCCGGCCGCGCGGTCGCGACATAGATCGCGGGATCGTCGGGTGGTTCCGGCGTGCCGTCGGGCACCACGATGGGCGAATGCTCGTAGCGGTAGCCGAGATGGATGCCGGTGGAAAACCATTCGCGCCGCATCGCATTGGTGTAGCGGCGGCCGAACTCCGCGCGGGCGGCTTCGCCCGCGGGGCCGGCCTGGAACACCAGCGGATCGGCCTTCGGCATCACCATGCGGCCGAGATTGCCGCCGGCCTCGGTGACGTTGCGGATGCCGACCGGGCGGCGCTCGATCTCGTAGGATTCCATGAGGTGGCGGCCGCCCCAGCCCGCGAGCACGGCGTCGAGCTTCCACGCGAGGTCGACGGCGTCCTGGATGCCGGTGTTCATGCCGAAGCCCCCGGTGGGGGAGAACATGTGCGCCGCATCGCCGGCGATGAAGACGCGCGCGGTGCCGTAGCTGTCGGCCACCAGCAGGCGGCGTATCCAAGGCAGGACCGAGACGATCTCGAAAGCGAAATCGATGCCGACGATCTTCCTGACGGCGTCGCCGATCTCGCTGTCGGAATAGCGGCGCGGCTGGTCGCTGCCGACGATGGAGACGCGGTAGCGGTCGCGGCCGTCGATGGCGACGATGGTGCCCCACATGCCGCGCTCGTCGAAGGCGATGAAGCGGTAGAACTGCCCCTTGTCGTGCAGCGTCTTCAGCGCCGGGCTGCGGAAGATGATGTTGGTGGTGTAGGTCAGCGTCGGCTGGCCGGACATCGTGATGCCGAGCCGGCTGCGCACCATGCTCGCGCCGCCGTCGCAGCCGGCGAGATAGGCGGCCTCGACCACCTGCCGGCCACCGCTCACGGCATCCTCGACCGTCACCAGCACCTGGTCCGCCTGCTCCTCGAACCCGACCAGCCGGCACAGATGGCGGATCGTCACCGACGGCTGGCGGCGGGCGAAGGCGAAAAGGATCGGGTCGAACATGTCCTGGGGAACGCGCTCGCGCTTCTGCGGTGAGCCCGGCGCCGGCTGCTCGTCGCCGCGCGACGCGAACCGCTCGCGGCCGAATTCATAGCCGGTGATGCTGGTGCCCCAGACGCAGTCCTGCCGCAGGTCGCGCGGATAGGGCGCATCGCGCACCGCGTCGGCGAGGCCCCAGCGCCGGCAGAATTCCATGGTGCGCACGCCCACCATGTCCATCCTGGGCTGGACGATGGTGCCGTCGGACTGCTCGATCAGCAAACAGGTGACGCCGCGGCCGCCGAGGTCGCCGGCCAGCGCCAGCCCGACCGGCCCTGCCCCGACGATCAGCACCCCGGTCGACGCCGGAATCGGCGGCGTCATGGTTTCGAGCATTCCGTTCTCCCTGGGCTTCGTTGTCCCTCGGTACGCCGCCCGGAGCGGCCAAGTGGCATGTCCTTATGGTAGAGAATTTGGTGTTTGCAATCTTTGCTAATTATGCGAGCATTGCTTCCACGAGCACCGCAATGGCTCGAGCACAAAAATAGCGAGATTAGATCGTCCATTCGCGTGGGAGTATTGAGAATGGGCATGCCTTCGAAAGTGATGGTGATACGTCACGGCGAGAAGCCTACGAATAAACACGCGCCGCCCTACGGCATCAACGCCGACGGCGAACAGGATTGGGATTCGCTGACCGTGCGAGGCTGGTTGCGAGCCGGCGCGCTTCAGGCTTTGTTTGCGCCTATCGGTGGACAGTCGGCTGCACTCGCCACGCCATCGCTCATCTACGCGTCCAAACCGCGCGATCCGAGTCTCTCCGCGGCGGATGACGATGCAAGCAAGAGCAAACGGCCGCTGCAAACCATAGCACCGCTCGCTTCGAAGCTGAAAATATCGCCCAACCTTTCATTCGGCAAAGGCGACGAGGCTGCCCTCGTCGGCGACGTTTTGTCGCAGATCTGCGTTGTGCTGATTTCATGGCAGCACGAGAAGATTTACGAGATCGCAAGCCATCTCGTCGGAACCAATCCGCCGCAGCCATCAATTCCCTCGAAATGGCCCGACGATCGGTTCGATCTCGTGTGGATTTTCGAACCGCCTGCCTCTGCCGGCCGACGCTGGAGCTTTGTGCAAATTCCGCAGAACCTGCTGAAGGGAGACACCAACAGCGTCCTCGCTTGAGAATTCTGATTCAGGGAAGATCATGGCGCTGACGCATTTCGAGTGCGATCCTTCCGTCGTGATACGTACTAAATTAGAAACAAAGCGAAACGTGACAAGCATCGCTCTCATGAACATGGCCGTATGGTACGCATTGCAGTAAAGATATCGAGCGATACCCGGAGTGAAACTGATGCAGCACCAGGATTTCAAAGGATTCAACCATGCTGCCGAGCCGGCGCTGATCAGGCGTTCATCCTTTGCTTCTGGCGAGAGGATTTCTGGCTCACGCGAAGAGTTTCGGTGGAGCGCACGACTTCAGCGCACTTTAGCATGCTGCTGGTTGCGTCGACGAGAAGGTAGCCAACGCGCAGCGGATTTGGAGGTCTCGACGTCAAGTTCATTGGTCAAACTCCAGGTTCTTCTCCGGCGAGAATGGCGGACTTCCCAGGGTATTGATGAAGTCCGGAGGATTCTGACGTCTGTGGGGCTCACGCCGACAGCGGCGGGGCTGGCGACGATCTCGGCGGAAGTGGGTGCCGAGCGATTTGAAGACCTTTTTGGAGTGCCAGCGAGCGAATTGGCGCCACGGCCACCCGGTGAAAGGGATTTCGGTGAGTCTGGGGGCACGTTTCGCCGGAGTTGACAGTGCCCACACCGCTCTTGCAGTATGTGGAAAGCATTTCTGCCGCCCCCCCACATACTTACTTGCAAAGTTGACCTCTGCGGGCCGGATTGAAAGGATTTAGCCGATGTATTCGTACAAACGCGCGATGCAGTCGCCGCGCGATAAACAGTTTGCTTTGCCGTCTGATGAACTTCGCATTGCTGTGACGTTCAAACGAAGGGGCGGCGAAAACGGGCCGACCAAATTCTTTCCACCAATGTCACTATCTAGCGTCGCGCAGTTCGTGCCGGATTCCCTGGTCGTCGATCAGGCGATGTACCGTCTCGCTAAACTAGGATTCCGGCCGACACGTCGTGGGAATCTGAGCGTTTCCATGCGGGGCACCCGCGCTTTGTTTGAGCAGACGTTCGGTACGCAACTGGAAGAAATCCGACTCGATCCCAAACTTGATTACGCATTCCAGTCTTTCTATTACCCTCCTCAGGGCGCTACGTGGTCGATGCCGTCGGAGCTCGTGGACGTCATTGACGACGCCTATATTCAATGGCCGCACATCTACATGGCCTCGCGGAAGCCAGTGTCCCGTGCCACCAGACGGCTCAGGACGGCAGCTACCACACGGAAGGGAGCCCGGACCGCCGGCGTGGCGCTAGGGACCACCGGTGCGGGCCCGTCGCCGAATCCTCCCCGCGTTGGCTACTTTCACCTCGACGTAGCCGACGGGATGCCGGGCTTGTTGAACGTTCCACAGGTCCACAAGGCTGGGACCACTGGAAAAGGTGTCCGCGTCGCCATGGTCGACACCGGCTTCGCTCATAGCCATCCGTATTTCGTCAGCAGGGGCTACAACTCCACCGTTGATCTCGCCCCCCACGCCATCAACGACTCAACCGACCCAAACGGCCACGGTACAGGCGAATCGGCCAACCTCCTTGCCGTCGCGCCGGGCATCACTTTCATCGGCATCAAGCTCGATAACGATGTTGATCCGCGGAATGGCGCCAGTATGCTGGAGGGTTTCCAGCAGGCGCTTCTTCACGATCCGCAGATCATCTCGCTGAGCCTGGGATATGATCTACGCGCGGGGGATAATACACAGGAGAGCGAGCTGCCGAACAGCATGGCCGCCCTGGAAGCCGAAATCCAAGCAGCAGTCGCCAAGGGCATCATCGTCGTCTTCTCTGCCGGCAACGGACACTTCTCGTTCCCGGGCATGATGCCGAACGTCATTTCTGCCGGGGGCGTTTTCGTCGACGAGAATGGCGACATGCAGGCGTCGAATTACGCAAGTGCGTTTCAAAGCAAGATCTACCCAGGACGTTCCGTCCCAGACCTCTGCGGGCTGGTAGGAATGCTTCCTCACGCGAGCTACATCATGCTGCCGGTCCCGCCGGGCAGCGAAATCGATCACGAAACATCGCAGCCCGACGATGGCCTTCCCGGCGACGGCACCGCGGTTGACGACGGGTGGGGTGTTTTCAGTGGGACATCGGCGGCGGCACCGCAGCTTGCGGGCGTTTGTGCTTTGTTGCTGGAAAAGAGTCCGCACCTGACGCCATCGGACGTCAAATCCATCCTACGGCGCTCGGCGCACACCGTGATTAAAGGCTCCGCCAACCCCGCCAGCAGCGACGACGGCGTGGGCGAACCGGCGAGTTCGGGCGATACTGGCGCTGCCGGCGCGGGGTTGGTCGATGCGATGGCGGCATGTCAGCAGATATGAGCCTACTGATGGCCGCAAGACATTCATTCACTTTCGACACTCGCAATTTATCCATGCCTCGCCGACATCTTACCAATTCGCTTGGAAAGCATTCGAATTCCGCCAACAAATGCTCATGGAGGAACTATCATGGAATTTGCACGCGCCCTTGACCAAGTTATTCTGAAGCATCTCGATGAATTGAAAAAGCCCGGTGTACTGTCCGTAAGGCCGGGATATCAAGTCGCTGGCGGCTGGCCGACCAAGAAGCCCGCCATAGTCGTGACGGTGGACCGCAAACTCGACGACCTGCCGCCGCAGGATCGGCTTCCGGAGACTATCGATGGATTTTCCGTCGATGTCCGTCAGGCCAGCCCGCTCCAACGACTACGCGCGACCAATCCGACACTGTATGCGAGCGTCGCTGCTTCCGTCAGTCCGGAACTCGAGCGACCGACTTTTCCCTACGAGCGCGACCTTTCCGGCCAGAGCCTCGCACCCCTCGCAGCTACCGTCGAGGCTATGCGTAGGCCAAGCAAGCAGCAGTTGCGATATGTCCCACCCGATGGCGCGCCACTCAAGGCGATTACCGACGAGATGACGATCATCTGCCACGCCAGTCCCGATGCCGGCTGGCCTACTCTCAAGGAGTTTCTCGAAGGCACTACCAACTCGCTCACGGTTGGCATGTACGACTTTACTTCCACGCACATCGCGGAATCGGTTCAATCCATCTTGAAAAAGAATCGGAGGACCCTGAGCTTGGTCTTGGATCATCCTCCGACCAAGACGACACGAGAACAGACCGATGATCAGACCGTGGAAGATCTGGAATCGACTCTTGGTAGTCGGCTCAGCTTCGCCTGGGCGCTGGAACGATCGGATCCGAAGGTGGCTACCTGGATCTTCCCCTCCGCCTACCATATCAAGGTCGCTGTCCGCGACAGCACGTCATTTTGGCTCTCTAGCGGCAACTGGAACACGTCCAACCAACCGGATATCGACCCTCTGAAAGACCCGGTCGCGGCCGCTCCGATCGCCAGAAAGAGTGACCGCGACTGGCACGTGATCGTGGACCACAAGGGCTTGGCTGAGCTCTATGAGAAATATCTGCTCAACGACTTGAAAGTCGCCTTGGAAAATCAAAGCGCGCCGACCGAAATGTCAGCGATGATGTCGGCGCTCGCAGAATTGGCTGAGCCGGAGATCACTCTTGCGGCTCGAGTTCCTCAGCAGTATTTCCCGCCGAAGACGATCAAAGCCAAAACGAAGATCCAACCTATCCTGACACCAGATAATTATGTGGACCTAATCCTTGCGTTGATCAATTCGGCCGAGAAATCGTTTTACATGCAGACCCAATACATCAATTACTCCGATAAGCCCGAGAATTCCAAGTTTGCCGCGCTTGTGGCGGCAGTGGCCAAAAAAATCAACGACGGTCTAGACGTCCGCCTGATCATGAGCCAATACGAAACCAGCGACAAGCTCGAACTTCTTCAAGGCGCGGGAATTGACCTTTCCCACGTGCGCATCCAGGCAAATGTCCACAACAAGGGAATAATCGTCGACTCGCAAGTCGTCGCGGTCGGCAGCCAGAACTGGTCCGGCGATGGCGTCCTTCGTAACCGTGATGCCACACTCATCATTTACAACGAAGATGCCGCCCAGTATTGGGAGGAAATTTTCATTCACGACTGGACAAAGATGGCGATGCAGCAGGCTACCGACTAAAGCGGTGCCCGTACGATTTGAATCGGCGGGATTCTTAGAAGGTTAGGGATGAGCGAGTGTTTGTACATTGATTCTCCTATGCGGGGGTGGGCGATGCCGAGTGAAGCAATCGGTCGCCGCACCGGGCATGTCCGCTCGACCCCGATGCGCGCGGGCCAATCGAAGGGCGCCATGTGTCATCCCGGCACCTGCGCGCATCCCACATACATGTAGGTCATTGGACGCGGCCCCTGAGCATATTCGGTTCGCAGCTTCACCAGATCCAAGCCGGCCGAGCGAATGAGCTCGTCGACCTTGCGGTCGAGGTGACAACCGCCCGCAAGATGGCGCCATAAGGGGGTCAAGCGGCGTTGCCAGCGCCCGACACCGGGTTCCGGCGCAAGCCCATGCTCGACGAACACCAGCCTGCCACCCGGCAGGAGGACCCGTCTCATCTCGCGCAGCGCGGCCAGAGGGTCCGCAATCGAACACAGGGTCCAGGTCATCACCACCGTTTCGACGCTGCCGTCTGCGATCGGGATCGCGGCCGCGGAACCCTGGAGGAGGTCGACGCGCCGGGCGGCGGCGATCGCGCGCCGGCGCGCCATTTCGAGCAGACGCGGCGAGGGGTCGATCCCGCAGACATTCTCGACCCGCCCGCCATACAGCGGAATGTTCAATCCAGAACCGACCCCGACTTCGAGCACCCGTCCGCTCGCGGCACCGACCACCTCGCTGCGATACTTGCCGAGCTGGGGTTGCCGCATGGCGAGATCGAGGATCGGCGGCAAAATCCAGCGGTCGTAGAAATTCACGACGGCCTCCCTGCGGGCCACGACAAGAGCGGTTCCGGCGCACGCGCTACCGCGGATCGGCGATGCGTCCCTCGAACAGGATGGCGCCGGTGGCGTCGTCGACCAGGTAGAACAGGAACGGACGGTCGACCCGGAACGGCTCGGGCGTCGCCGGCAGAGCGGGAATCGCCGTGGGCCGGACGACGACCGCGGTGGCGGCAGCCGCCTCGGTGTTCTCCTCGGCGACCTCGATCACGGCGCGATGCGCGATTCGACCGATGTAGAGGCGTTCCTGGGCGACCGGCCGGCCTGTCATGCCCGAGAAGTCCGCGGCCTTCTGGTCGAACGCCTTTTGCATCCCTGCCTGCCGGAACGGGCCCACCAGATCGGCCTTGAATTCCGACTTGAAGCGCGGCAGCGCCAGCGCGACCGGCTTTTGCGCCTTGCCGTCCCGCAAGGCCGTGAACAGCTCCGCAAGCTCGTTCGCGCCGAGACGCTTTGCGACCGCGTCGGCACCCTCGATATCGTCCGGCAGCACGACCACGAGGCCGAGCTCGGGGATCTGGTAGTTCAGCCGCACGGCGCGATAGCCGCCGCGCGAGACGAGCGAAAATCGCCCAGTCTGGTTCATAAGTGGAACCTCGGCCTGTTGCGACCGCGTGAGATGGAAGGCCTCGTTCCTGGTAAGCTTGCTATCGAACACCGAGGCCCAGCGCGCCTTGAAATAGACGGCGTCGAGCAGCACGGCCGAGGAATCGGGATCGAGGCGGTCGAGTATCACGGGGATCCGGCCGTCGGTCTTGCGGGCCACCCAGCCATTGACGTCGTCGAGGCTCGCGCCGGCGAAAACTTCGGCGGCGTATCTGGTCTTCAGCGTGGCGATGTAATCCTCGGACATCACGCCCGGCCTGACCAGCATCAGCGCATTGGCGGCGAGCAGCCTCGCCGAAGGCGGCGTCGTGCCGGCGCCGATGCAACGCTCGCCCTGGAGCAGCAAGCCGTATCGACACTGGTTCTTCATGTCGCCGCCCGGCCGCATCTCGCAATTGCGCCCGGCGACCGTGGCTCCCGGCGGGCAGAGCGGCGGCGCGGCACTATGGTCGTAGCCGTTGAGGATCGACAGCACCTCGGCATTTGCCGTGTCGACGGCATCCGCCGCCATGCGCATCGACAGCACCCGCATCATTTCGGAGGCGGTGTCGCCGCGTGCGCCCGACAGCGCCATCGACATGGCCGTGCCGATCGAGTAGGGCGAGAACACGATATTGCCGGGCGCCGCCGCGAATTGTCCGAACAATTGCTGGCCGGTGCCATTGTACGCCCGCGCGAGGAGCGTCACCCGCGCTTCGGCGGCGATTTGGAGTTGTGCCGCCGCCGGCCGGACCGCCGAGATGCCCACGATGACGTACGCCCATGATGGTGGCGACTGCGCTGAACGCGCTTACGATGTTTGCTGCCTTGGTGTTCATCGTCGCCCGCTCCTGCGTCATCGAACCCTGCTACCGCAAACGCTGCGGGACCCCTTCCCCGCCGATTTTCGGGTATTGAGATACACGAAACCCACCCTCGTCCAGGAAAATCGCTTAGAGCAGGATTATCGCACACTGAAGGCGGTGCAGCGCGATCGCTTACGGCAGATTGCCGCTGCCACCGATGGCAACGAGGTGCCGGCGCGCATCATGACCGCACTTGAAACCATGGCCGCGTTCATCGCGGAAGACACGCGCGGCCGCGTTCCGGCGACGACGCGGGCAGCCGCGAGGCTGCATGCGATCGATGCGGTCGGCGCCTGGATCGCCGGCGCCCACACCGTCGAAGGCCAGGCCCTCATCGCGTTTCGCGGTCCGGCGCCCGATCTCGCCACGGCCTGCGCAGTGACGCGCGCGAGCGAGGTCGACAGCATCCATCTCGCGTCGACGACGACGCCGGGAGGCATCATCATTCCTGCGGCGCTGGTCATCGCGGCCTCGCGCGCCGAAACCGACACCGACGCAGTGGCCGAGGCTATCGTCGCCGGCACCGAAGCCATGGTCCGGCTCGGCGCCGCGATCGGCGGGCCCAGCATCCTCTATCGCGGCATATGGCCGACCTATTTCGCAGCGCCCTTCGGCGTTGCCGCAGTCGCTGCACGGCTCTACGAACTCGATGCAGGGCAGACCGCGAATGCGCTGGCGCTGGCGCTCGCTCTCGCATCAGCGGGGGTCGGGCATCACAACGCCGCGACGACGGCGCGCTGGTTCGCGATCGGCAATGCGGCGCGCAGCGGTCTCGCCGCCGCACAGGCCGCGAGGCAAGGATTCACCGCGGATCTGGGCCTGCTCGACGGCGGCTTCCTGCAAGGCGCCTACGGCATCACCGCGGATATCGCTGCCTTCACCGGGAATCTGGGGGAGGAGTTCGCGCTCGATCAAACATCGTTCAAGCCGTGGTGCGCGGCGCGCCAGACCATGGCGGCGACCCAGGCGCTGCGCGAGGCGATGATCGACGGCGTCGCGCCGGGATCGATCGCCTCGATCACCGTCCATGTGCCGCCGCCCACCCTCAAGATGATCGATCACGCCGTAAGGCCCGGCGACCGCGCATCCCACCTGACCAGCGTGCAATATAATCTCGCCCTCGCCGCCTGCGATCCTGCGGCGCTGATGGACGTCGGGCATTCTCCCCTGGCGCTGACGCCGGAAGTCCAGGACTTCATGCGCAAGGTTTGCGTCGTGGCCGATGCGGCATTGCTGACGCATTACCCGAAAGCCTGGCCGGCCCGCATCGCCCTGCACACCCTGCAAGGCATGCGAGAGCACACCGTCGTCCACGTGCCCGGCGATCCGCAACGGCCGTTCGACGAACGCGACATCTGCGACAAGTTTCGTCACGCTGCCGCTCGGCTGGACGCAACCCGCGCCGCGCGCCTTCTGGAGCGCTGTCGCGCCGCCTTCAAGGCCCAGCGCTGGCCGGCCGATCTGCTCGCAGAAATTACGCAGGCCGAAACGCATCGCATGGCCGCCCCATGACGGGGGCGGCGGATGTTGAAAGGCGCGCGGGGACTCAGAAATCCGGCTTGTCGGCCTGCGGGATCGGCACCACGACGTAGTTGAAAAAGTCGTAGTTGTTCTCGGCACAGATCATTTCGTCGATCGGGCGATTCGACACGCGCCGCCAGCGCTGGATCGCCGTCCACGGCATGGTGAAGGCACCGGGGTCGTCAACCGTCACCACCGCCTGCATGGTCTTGCCGCCTTCGATCAGCTTGAAGCGCTCGACGACATGGATCTTGTCGGTATGGGGGGTGCGATAATTGTCGACGAAAGTCTTGTCGTTCAATCCGATCGTATCGACGACCAGTTCGTCGCCCTCATAATGGCCGACCGATTCGCCGTACCAGGAGGGCTTCGGATTGCTCGAATGCGGCACGTTCAAATAGATGTGCCGCGGCTGTTGGTTGAGCTCGCTGATGAGCGTGACCTTGGTCGGGGTCTGCATGAAATACAAGGCCTGGACCCGCGTGTAGACCGTGAAGCCCGGAACGCCCGCCGGCCAGCACCGCTCCCGGGTGATGTAGGGGACCTTTCCCGCGAGCACCTCGTCATTGGCCTTTTTCATCTGCTCGATCGCCCAGGGCCGCAGGATCGGATTGGTGAGGTCCGCAATCCGATAGGTCGGCTGGCCCTGGCCATTGGGAACATAGGGGTGGTCCTTGACGGACATGACGGGCCCTGGACCGCTGGCGGGTGGGAGGAAGTCATCCCCGGTGGGCCGGTCCGGGATCCAGCCGGTGTTGCGGTCGGGGGCGAAATTCGGCACCGCTGCGCTCGCGCCGGCGGGCTCGGCGGCGCGGGCCGGCGAAAGCGCGCCGGCGGCGCAGACCAATCCCGCCAGCATTCCCACAAGGCCAGCAAGGATTTCGATGCGGTAGTTGCGAATCCGGGCATTGTATTTTCCACCTTTGTCTCCAGGTTCGCCGAACCGATGGAAATCACCTGTTCGGCCTCGGCATCATTCAGAAATCGGACCTATCGGCCGTCGGCGTGGGAATCAGCGCGTGTTTGAAATGGTCTTCATTGTTTTCGTTGCACGGCGCCTCGGCGATCGGGCCGCGCGTCACGCGCCGCCAACGCTGCGTCGCCGACCACGGCATCGTGAAAGCGCCGGGATCGTCCACCGCGATGGAAATCTGCACCGCCTTGCCGCCCTCGACCAGTTTCAGGCGTTCGACGACGTGCAGCTTTGTCGTGTGCGGCGTGCGGTAATTGTCGACGAAGGTCTTGTCGGTGATCCCGATGGTGTCGATGACCAGAGTGTCGCCGCCCTCGTAATGGCCGACGGATTCGCCGTACCATGATGGCCGTGGCTGCGCGGAATGCGGCACGTTCATGAAGATCTGCCGCACCTCGGGCCCGGCCGGATTGATGATCGTCACCTTCTCGGGCGTCTGCAGGAAATGGAACGGCTCGACGAGCGAATAGATCACGAAGCCGGGCACGCCGATCGGCCAGCACCTCTCGCGCGCCCGGAACGGGACCTTGCCGGCCAGGACATCATCATTGGATTTTCGCATCCGCTCCCTGGCCCAGGGCTGCAGGATCGGGTTGCCGAGATCCGCGACCCGGTAGGTCGGCTGCGTGCCGCGGAAATTGGCAATATAGGGATGGGCCGGATCGAACGTGACCGGACCGGGGCCCGCAGGCGGCGGCAACAGGTCGTCGACCGTTTGATCCAGCGCCCAGGACGTCGCGGCGTCCGGAGCGAAGTCGGGGATGGCGACCCGGTTCCCCGGCGCCTCTGCCGCGACCCGCTCGGCCGCAGCAAAGGCGCTCGACATGACGATCAGCGCAATGATCGACACCGTGGTCCTGGACATCAAACCCCTGCTTCAAAGTCGGATTGCCGCCGATCGGCGGGCGGTCAGATTATGTTCCGCCTGCGGACGTTTTCTTGCGTCAGGGCCTGCGGACGCCGGCGACGCCGGAGATGTCGCGATGGGGTTCGCCGCAGACATAGTCTTCGAGGCGCACGTCATTGCGCAGGGTGTAGACGAAGCGGGCCTGCCAATCCCGTGTGTAGTATTCGGGATCGTGAATGGTGATGACGTCCTCGAGCTGGGTCGGGCTGATCCTGCGGATGCGCTCGGTGGTGCGCATCTCGTCGGTGTGCGGCGCGCCGGTGGCGTCGATGAAGGTCTTTTCGTTGAAGCCGGCCGAGTCCACCACCAGCGTATCGCCCTCGAAATGCCCGACCGAATGGCCGTTGTAGAACGGGAACGGGATCAGCTCCTTGTCGCTGGGCATCGGCTTGTCCATGGCGACCACCCGGATCTGGTGGTTGAGCTCGTGGACCATGGTGACCTGCCCGGGCGGCGCCTGGATGATCTCGAACGGATAGGGCGTGGCGAGCACCCGCGGCAGCCCGTCGGGCACGCAGAACTTGCGCGCGGTGTCGGTGATCGAGCCGTCCTTCAGGCCGGCCATGTTCTTCTCATAGGCGGCCTTGCCGGCCGCGGTGAGCGGCAGTTCGCCGCCGCCGACCAGCTGGATCTTGGGGTGGTATTCGGTCGCCCAATAGGTCCCCGAAATATCCGGCGTCTGGCCGTAGGCCGCACCCGACAGGGCCGTTGCCGCTAACAGAGCCGCCACCGCCGAGCCGGCACGCGCCCAAACCAAAAGATTCTCCATCATGTCCCTCCCAGGATCGCTTTTTCCAGACTCGCTGCGACCAGTTCGAAGCGAAACGGCTGTCCGCTTGGCGGCGACGATAGCATCCCATCGCCGGGGAAAAAAGGCTCCATCGCGGTCCAGCGTCAAGAACGCCCAAGAACACCGGTGACGTGACGTGACGCAGGGATGACCGCCCGATGCAGCGGTCCGGCACGGGGCCGGCGAGGGGTCGGCAAGGGGTCGGCAAGGGCCGGGGCGGCCCGGGCGGACCTCGCAGGGGTTGCAAATTTTTCGAGCAGACGACTGGAACCGGCGGTGGAATCCCCTTAAATTGGGGCATCGTACCAACCCTCGGGGAGACGTCTCATGAATTTCAAAGCACTAGGCCTCGCCGGCATCGCCTTCACACTGTCCGCGATTCCTGCGTTGGCGCATCACTCCTTCGCCATGTTCGATGCCGAAAAGAAGGTGACGCTGGACGGCACCGTGAAGGAATTCCAGTGGACCAATCCGCACAGCTGGATCCTGCTGACGGTTTCCGATGCCCAGGGTAAGGCCGAGCAGTGGGCGATCGAGATGGGCGGCCCGAGCGGCCTCGCCCGGCAGGGCTGGGTTCCCAAGACCCTCACCCCCGGCATGAAGGTCCAGGCCGTGATCCATCCGTTGCGCGACGGCACCCCCGGCGGGCAGTTCATGGCGGTCACGCTGCCGGACGGCACCCAGCTCGGAAATCCCAATGCGCGCGCCGGCGCCAATGCAGGCGCGGCTCCTTGAGCTGAGCGATCGTCCGACGACCGCGGCAGCCACGATGCAGCGTGATAGCATCGGAAACGCTGTGCGGTCGTCGGCAAGGTAAGGCCCGGCGAGTTGCTAGACGAAAGCGCTCGCGGCCGTTCCTGGTGCGCCGAGCAGAACCGGGGCGCCGAGCAGCGTCGGCTGGCCCTCGCCTATGATGCAGGCTTGTACCGAGACCACGGCGCCGGGCAACGGCGCGCGTGGCTCGGCGACGCGAGAGCCCATCAGGGTTTCGAGCGGTTGCGACAGCCGGCACCCCTCCACCACGAATGACGCCAATTGCGCTAGGTCTCGGTCGCTCGGCAGCCGGGCCACTGCTTGCGCAAATAACGCCGCCGCGTCTTCGGTGCGCGCTGCCGCGCCGTCGCGGTCGATCGTCGCCACCCGGCGCACCCAGCAGCCCTTGTAGGCGACGCTCGCCCGCACCGCAAAGCGCGCGCCGGGCACGCGCCCATCCGGGGCGGTGCTTTCGATGCGTACCAGCCGCCGGTCGCGGGCGAGGTCGGGCGCAACCGCCACATAGACCTCCTCCGCGCCGAGCCGGCGCGCCTCGCCTTCGACCACCGCCACGATGGCGCCGATGCCGGGCTCGCGCGGGTCGATGCAGGACAAAGCGCTGGCGGCGATCGAGGAGGCCCGGGCCGTCAACATGATGTCAGCGGGGTCGGCGGCGGCGCGCAATGCGGCGAACAAGTCGCTGGCGTCGGACAAGGCGAGGCGCGGACCGGCCTCGCGCAGGTCGTCCGCGATGCCGACCGGGAGATGATCGAAATCGACGACACCGACAGCCGCGTCGGCCGTTTCGGCGGCGATGAGGCGCGCGGTCTCGATCCCGATGCGGGGGGTGTGGATGACCTCGGCGACGCGGCTGGTGCGCTCGATCCACGGCTTGACCCGGAACGTCAGCGCGACCACGAGCACCGGCGGCCCGGCGCGCCGCACCACCAGCATCGCCTCCGACCAATACGGGATGAAGCCGGTGAGCCACGACACCCCGGCCGGCCGCGTGTTGTTGGTGTAGACGAGGAGCGCATCGAGGCCGGCCATCGCGGCGCGCAGCCGCTCCAGCCGCGCATCGAACACGGCGTCGGGCAGTTCGATCTTGGAACGCGCGATCAGGCCGCGACGCATGGTCCTGCTCCGCATCTCATGCCGGCACCTCGAACAGCCGGCGGGGCGTGCGGCACAGCACCTCGACGCCGGTATCGGTCACCACCACGGCATCGCCGAGCACGAGATAGCCGACCTCGGGATGGTAGGTGTTGGGATGGACGATCAGCGCCATGCCGGGGACGAGTTCGGTGTCGACATCCTCGAGAATGTGCGGCTTGGAATCGCAGAACAGTCCGATGCCGTGGCCGCGCACCCGCGTGAACTTGCTGGTGACGTAGTCGCCGAGACCATAGCCGCGGAACACGTCGTTCTCGGCGCGCGCGACATCCGCCGCGGTCGCGCCCGGCTTTACCGCCGCGACGCCCGCCTCCAGCGCCTCGCGATAGATCGCGAAGGCGCGCGCCTGCGCGGGGGTCGCCGGCCCCGCGACCAGCGTACGGCAAATCTGCACGTAATAGCCTTCGACCGCCGGCGTCAGCTCGGTGGTGACGAGATCGCCCGGGGCGATCCTGCGCTCCGACGGCGGCGTCATGCCGAACACGTCCTTGCCGCCGGAGCCGATGATCATGAAATTGTCCGGGCATCCGCGCCGCCGCAGATAGGCCTCGAGATCGGCGACGATCTCGTATTGCCGGCGGCCCGGCGCGACCGCTTTGATGAATTCCCCATAAGCGTCGTCGGCGATCGCGGCCGCCCGCCGGATCGCGTCGATCTCGGCCGGCAGCTTGTGCATCAGCAGAGCGTCCAGCAGCGCGGTGCCGTCCTCGATGGTGAAGCTGCGCTCGGCGTCGGCGAGCCACCTCGGCAGGAATCTCCGCGGCGCCGCCGCGAGCCGGTGATTGGCGACGCGATCGAGCCGCGCGCCGACCGCGCGGGCGATATCGCCGGCGAGCCGCACCGTAACATCCGGCGCTTCCACCTCGGCGCGCTCGGCGTCGGTGGCGCTGTCGAGGAACAGCTCGGTTGCCCCGTCGGCCGCGATCACTGCGATGCCGTGGCCTTCGAGAATGCCGAAATCCGCGACGTAGCGCAGGTAGTCGCCCTGCCAGGCATTGCCGTACACCACGATCTCGTCGATGCCGGCCGCCTGCATCGCGGCCAGCAGCCGCCGGCGGCGCACAGTTGCGAGGGGGGAGCCAGTTGGAAGCATGTGCTCGTCTTTACGAATTTCCGCTAGCCGCAGCGTCCCGACCTCTCCCCGCGCGCGGGGAGAGGTATCCACCTGCCGCACAGCGACGCGTTAATCCGACAGTCAGGCGGGGCGAGAGAGAAGAGCGTCGCGCGCCACGTGCCATCCCCCCTACTCCGCTGCGCTGTTTTGAGTGTCGTCGAAGTCGTAGTCGCGCCGGGCCGCCGGCGCCGACACGTAGCCGTTCGCGACATCGGCGGCGACCTCGCGCCGGTTGCGCAGGCGCGGATCGCCCCAGCCGCCACCGCCGGCGGTGCGGAAGATCAGGCGGTCGCCCGCCTCCATCGGCACGCTCGTCGCCTTGAGGAGCTTTTGCTCGGTACCGTCGCGACGCACCAGTACCGCTTCGTTGACGGCGCCCGGGCCGCCGCCATTGAGTCCCCAGGGCGGGTCCTTGGTACGCTCGCAATTCACATTGGTGAGGGTCTTGCCGAGCGCCCGATAGGTCAATTCGACGCCGAGCCCGCCGCGATGGCGGCCGGGCCCGCCGGAATCCTGGCGCAACGCGAAGCGCTCGACGAGGAACGGATATTGAATCTCCTGCAGCTCCACCGGCGCATTGCGGACATCGCCCTGGCAGATCGATACCGAGGCCGATTCGCCGTCCTCGCGCGGACGCCCGCCCCAGCCGCCGCCGAAAATGTTCATCAGCAGGAACCGCCTGCCGTCGGGGCGAAAGCCCGAGAACGAGCAGCCGCCCATGTCGCCCTTGTGCGCCGCCGGGATGCGGTCCGGCAGCGCCGGCGCCAGTGCCTTGAGGATGGTGTCGATCACGGTCGGCAGCGGAATGCTCCACAGTCCGAGCGCGGCCGGCGGCCTCGCATTGAGCAGCTTGCCTTCCGGCAGGATGATTTCGAGCGGCCGGAAGCAGCCCTCGTTCACCGGCGCCTGCGGCAGGGTGAGGCACTTGAAGGCGACGCGCGCCGCCGCGAGGCCGCCCGAATAGCCCGAATTGGTCGGCCCCGGCACTTGGTCGTGCATGCCGGAGAAGTCCACCACCATGCGGGAGCCGTCGATGACCACCTTCACCTTGATGCGCAGCTTCACGTCGAGGGTGCGGCCGTCATTGTCGAGGAAGCTTTCGGCTTCGTAGGTGCCGTCCGGTACCCGGGCGATGAAGGCGCGCGCCTCGCGCTCGGTGTTGTCCCAGATGACGGCGATCGCGGCCGCGACCGCGTCGCGCCCATAGCGCGCCAGCAGTTCGCCGTAGCGGCGGATGCCGAGCTGGCAGGCGGCGATCTGGGCGCGCAGGTCGCCCAGCGCCGCTTCGGCAAAGCGCACATTGTCGTGGATGATCTGCCACAGCGTCTCGTTGCGCTCGCCCGCCTCATAGATCTTGAGCGAGCGGAATTGCAGCCCTTCCTGGTAGATTTCCGTGGTCTCCACCGAGCCGAAGCCGACCCGGCTGCCGCCGATGTCGACCCAATGGGCACGGCTCGCGGCAAACGCCACCACCTCGCCGCCATGAAAGCACGGCGCGTAGATCACCACATTGTTGAGATGCTGGCCGCAGACCTGCCCGTGGTTCATGATGATGACATCGCCGGGCGCAAAGCCGCCGAGGCCGTACCGCTCGATGCCGTCCTGCACGGCAATCCCGAGATCGGCCAGAAAGATCGGCAGCCCGCCCTTGTTCTGCGAGATCATGCGCGCCTGCGTGTCGATCAGCCCGCAGCAGAAGTCGCGCACCTCGTAGATCATCATGTTGTAGGCGGACTTGCACAGCGCCGTCGCCATCTCGTCGGCATAGGCGTTGACGGCGTTGCGCACGACCTCGACCGTGATGGGGTTGACGGGAGGCAGCGCGGACGCCTGCACGGCTTCCAAAGTTTCATCCGCACTCATAGCTGTCATCGCCCGGCTCGACCGGGCGATCCAGTACTCGCGGTCGCCAGCAACGAGGCGCCGGGCGTCGCCAGTGCGGTCAGCGGATACTGGATCGCCCCGTCGAGCCGGGCGACGACAGTTCTGAGGTTTGTGACGGGTGACATTGAATGGCTCGCATTTCCTAATGGCACTGAAGATGTGGCGTCGGTCAAGGCACCCGATCGCCCAGCGTGATGACGATATTGCCCCAGGCGTCGATCACCGCATGATCGCCGGGCGGCACGAACGTCGTCGAGTTGCGCTCCTCGATCACGGCGGGGCCGGCGACCTGCGTGCCTGCCGCGAGCCCGGGGCGCCACAGGATGTCCGCTTCCACCGGCTGCGCCTGATCATCGCGCACGATGCGACGCTCGGCCGGTGCCGCATCTTCCGGCGACCACGGCGTGCTGAGCCAGCGGCCGATGGCATCGTCCATGCGCGGCAGCGTCACCACGAGGCGCAGATTGACGATCTCGATCGACTGGTCGGGCGCGGCGTGGCCGTGGCGGCGGTCATGCTGCGCGTCGAAGCGTTTACGCGTCACGGCGGTGTCGCCGGAGAGATCGTCGGGACCGGCGACCGCAATGGCGATGGTGTGCTCCTGGCCGCGATAACGCAGGTCGGCGGCGAATGCGAAGGTTCCCCCGGACAGCCCGTCGCGCGCCAGCGCCGCCTCGCCCGCACCGCGCAGATCGGCAAAGGCGCGTGCGGCGGAAGGCGGCGGCACGCGGCCGAGTTCGCCGATCAGCGTACGCACGAAGTCCTGCCGCCACTGCGCCATCAGCATGCCGAGCGCGGAGAAGTTTCCCGGCAGCTTCGGAATGATCACCTTCGGTATGGAAATCTCGCGCGCGATGGCCACCGCATGCAGCGGCCCTGCCCCGCCGAACGCGATCACGGCGGTGTCGCGGGGGTCGATGCCGCGATTGACCGACACCGCCCGCACCGCGAGCGACATGGCGCCGTCCGCGATGGTCGCGATCCCGTGCGCCGCCGTCACCGCATCGAGCCCGAGCCGGTCGCCGAGCTTCGCCTTGATTGCCGCTTGCGCGCCGGCGCGGTCGAGCCGCATGCCGCCGCCGAGAAAGCGTTCGCCATTGAGACGCCCCAGCACCAGGTCCGCATCGGTCACGGTCGGCAGCTCGCCGCCGCGCCCGTAGCAGACCGGTCCGGGATCCGCGCCGGCGCTGACCGGGCCCACATGCAGGCCGCCATTATCGTCGCACCAGGCGATCGAGCCGCCGCCGGCCCCGACCTCGACGATGTCGACGACGGGAAGCTGCATCGGCTGCCCGGTGAAGGCGTCGCCGATCACATAGCCTTCCTCGATGGCGAGCACGCCGCCGGCGATCAGCGCGGTCTTCGCCGTGGTGCCGCCCATGTCGAAGCCGATCGCCTGCTCGATGCCGAGGAGGCGCGCCAGATGGGCGGCGCCGATCATGCCGGCCACCGGGCCCGATTCCATCATCGCCACCGGCTGGCGCCGCGCCTCGGAAATCGACATGGTGCCGCCGTTCGAGCGCATGATGGCGATCTGGCCGGCGAACTTCGCCTCGCGGGCGAAGCCCTCGAAGCGCGCGAGATAGCGACTGACGCGCGGCCCCACGAAGGCGTTGAGCGCGGTGGTCGAGGTCCGCTCATATTCGCGAAACTCGCGCAGGATCTCGTGGCTGGTGGTGACGAAGATGTGCGGGCAGACGCGGCGCAGCACCTCGCCGGCCACCATCTCGTGGGCGGGGTTCGCATAGGAATGCAGGAACGAGAGCGCCACCGCCTCGATGCCCAGCGCGGTGAGCCGGCGCCCCAGCGCCTCGACGGCAGCCGCGTCGATCGCCACCAGCACGTCGCCCGCCGCATTCATCCGCTCGCGAACCTCGAAGGTGAGGTCGCGCGGCACCAGCGGCCGCGGCCGGTGGAAGTCGAGATTGAACGCGTCGGGCCGGTTGCCGCGTCCGAGCGCGTAGACGTCGCGAAAGCCTTCCGTGGTGACGAGCGCGGTGGCGGCGCCGCTGCGCTCCAGCACGGTGTTGATGGCGATGGTCGAGCCGTGCAGGAGTTCGCCGACCGCGGCGACATCGCATCCGGCCTCGCGCAGCGCGGTGGCGGCCCCGACGGTGGGATCGGCCGGAACCGTCAGGGTCTTGGCGGTGACGATGGCGCCATCCGTAAAGCCGACGAGATCGGTGAAGGTGCCGCCGATGTCGATGCCGACCATGCTCATGGCGTGCTGGCATTCATTGCAGCGGCACCGGGACGAACTTGTCGTTGTAGAGCGCCTTGGCGTCGGGGACCGTGGGCAGGATGCCCAGCTCCTTGAGCGAAGACCGGATCACGTCGATGGCTTCGGGATCCCAGGCGCCGTCCGCAGAGAAGCCCGCCATCTGGGCGTCGTAGATTTTCTCCACCACGCTCTGGCGCACCGCCAGCGTGCGCTGCGTCGATTTCACCGTGAACTCGCGGTTCGCCCGCATGAAGGCGACGGTCTTGAACCAGCCGCGCAGGAACCGCCGCAGCAGCTCCGGCCGCTTGTCGATCATGTCGTCGGTGGCGTAGATCACGTGGGTGTAGAAATGCTTCGCGATATCGCCGAACAGGATCAGGTTGCGGCCGCGGCCGGTCTCCTCGAGCTCGTAGCCGTTGGCCGCCTCCACCACCATGCCGTCGAGCTCGCCGCGGTCGATGGCGGCGAGCCGCGCCTGGATCTGGCCGAGCGCCGCGATCCCGATGCCGTTCGAGCCCCAGCCCTGCTGCCGCGAGAGCTCGCGCACCAGCCAATCGGTGAGCGAGCCGTTGGTGGTGACGCCGATGCGCTTGCCCTTGAGGTCGGCCACGCTCTTGATCGGCGACTTCGCCGAAATCACCAGCGCCAGATTCGCCGGTGCCCCGTACATGGCCGCGACCCCGATCGACGGTGCGCCCTTGACCCGGAAGCCGAGCCCCGGCCCGGAGCCGAGCCCGATATCGAGGCTGCCGGCCGCCAGCGCCTGCTGCATCTGCGCATCGCCGCGGAAGCTCGATACCGCGATTTGGAGTCCTTCGCGCTCGAATATCTTGGCGTCGATGCCGACCTCGGTGGCGGCAAAGGCGAACGAGTTGGGCACCGCCTTGCCGAGGCGGACGGTGTCGAGGGCAAGCGCGGGAGCGGCGCAGCGGATCAAGAGGCCGGCGAGCAGCACGATACGGGCGAGGGTCAACTCCAGTCGCACAGCAGTGCCGACCCTTTCCTGAAGGACCGGCCAGTCCCACACGCGGCGGCGCTTCTTCTCCCTCTCCCCGCTCGCGGGGAGAGGGTCGGGGTGAGGGGGCCTATCCGCGCGCCCAGACTCGCGGAGAGGCCCCCTCACCCGGCGCGCAAGTGCGCGCCGACCTCTCCCCGCGAGCGGGGAGAGGTGTAGCCTGTGGTCAAATGCGGACAACAATGCCGACAAGGCGGGCAGTGGTGACAACACGACTAAATGCTTCATCGCCGTCACGCTTTCCCGCCGTCCGGCACCGGCGGCCGGCCGGCATAGGAGTGGCTGTAGACCGGCACGGTCTTTTCGCGCAGCCCGTGGAGATAGTGCAGGATCTGCTCGTTGCTCATGTATTTCGACATGTCGAACCTGTCGTGATGCACCATGTCCTCCAGCGGCCGGCGCACGCCCTGCTTGGGGGGCACGGCCGGATATCCGATCGGCATGATCAGCGAGAAGGTGAGCAGATCCGGCACGCCGAGAATGCGCTTGAACGGCTCCTGGATGTGGATGGTGACGTGCTGGCTGCCGAGGCCGAGGGCGCCGGCGGCGAGGTGCATCATCATGGCGGTGTTGGCCAGTCCGTCGGTGAGATGCGACTGATCGCGCCCGAAGGTATGGGCGCCCTGGACGGTCGCCCATTGGCGGCGGCCGTCGCCCAGAATGACGATCAGCACGGGCGCGATCGACCAGCCGACGCCGGTGCGGTGCTTCTGCAGCGCCTCGTCGTGGGTCATCTGGAATGACGGATGGCGCAGCTTGAAGTCGCGCTGCTGCTCCATCCAGTAGATGAAGTCGTTGTTCTCCTCGATATAGACGCGGAACAGATCCTTCTTGATTTCCGGGTCCTTGACGACGACGAAATCCCACGGCTGGCCGTTGGCCCCGGACATCGCCCAGCGCCCGACTTCGAGGATCTGGGTGACGTATTCGTCGGGGATCGGATCGGGCTTGAGATTGCGCACGCTCACGCGCGTTTTGACGAGCTCCAGCAGAGTGTCGTAGTCGCCCGTGAAGTTGCGCTGGTCCATCGCCGGCCCCGTTGTTTTTGCAGGCTGATCCTGGTCGTTTCCGCCGGCAAGATACACCACGTGCTTGCGGATACGGAAGCGAAGATGTTCCGCTTTGAAGATGCTCCTCGTCGAGGTGTAACCTTCGATTCCGGCGGCGGTGCGGGCAAGCGGCGGAAACCCGTCGCCCGGACGGAAGGCCGCTGCGGAAACCGTCCGAGGCTTTCCTGCCGACACCGCCGAAAGCGCTCCTATGGGCAGGCACGGGGAAGTGCGCATGCGGCTCGTCCCGGTCGGGAACGAATTCGTGGCGGAGGTCGACCGCACCGATCTGCAATGCCCCTCGATGGGCGGTGGCGGCGATCCATGGCGCCCCGGACCATCATGCGGTGCTGGTGTTTCACGGCAGGCCGTGATCGACGAACAGCAGATCGCTTTCACCGGGCGCCGCGGCAAGATCGAGTCGAACAACCGTCAACCACGTGACGAGGCTCGACCAACGCGTGGCTGGGCTGTGAGCGACATTTCCAATCTCCACAAGCACGACCACCTGCTGGCGCGGGTCGATCGTCGCCGCGCCTTCGATCTCGGCAACCCGCCGTGGCAATTCCAGATTCCTCGTTCAAGGCAGTGCCGGCGAAGTAGTCGCTGCTCCCCCATCATCCCGTCCGCCCAGCGGCAATACCCGGGATGCGATCTCGCACATTCCGCCACGCGACGGGGGAGCGCGAACCCGAACGGAGGGCCGCCCACGGAGATGCCGCGATGTCGCGCCTGGAGATTGATCGCGGAGGGTCATGCCAGTATGGTCCGCCCCGCGAGCGGCCGCGATCACCGCGCCGCACGCAAGCCTGCGGCGGAGCGCCGCGAAATGGGGCGTAGCCAAGTGGTAAGGCAGCGGAT
>CAWCJX010000059.1:0-16571 GCA_963795865.1 uncultured Alphaproteobacteria bacterium | reverse complement strand
AACGCATCAAGGACCTGGACGCAGAGAGGGCTTCTATCTTTGACCACGCCAAGGAAGAGGCGCTGGAGAAGGCCAAGGCACCGTCGCCGAGCTCAACGGTCTCGGTTTCAACTACACGCTGACCAACGAGTCGCCGGGAAGCAAGCCGAGGCCGGGCTTGGCAAGGGCAAACGCACGATCAAAGCGGCAGCCTGCCCGATTTGCGAGTTTCAGACGACGCCGCCGCACGACGGCCGGACTCACCGGAACCAGAAGAAGAAGAGCCCATTTTCCGCGGCCGAGTTGAAGGAAAAAGGGCTGGTGAAGGTATAAGTTGTAAAGGCCTTAAAGCCGAGGTCCAAAATAAAACGGCTGAGCAAAGCTGCGCTGCCTTGTGAAAGCTGAGGAAGCAGGGAGAGTTCACGTTCAGGGTGCGCAAATTTGCGCCCCTTATGTCGAAAACGCCGGGAGATGTGCGAAATCATTCTGAATCGACAGGTCCCGCGAGCCCGTACCCGGCCTCAAGAACGCACTAAGAATCGTACATTGGTCGCTGGCTAGACTAGTTTCTGTCGCGAAATGGGTGGATTTGGGCCGAGGATTGTTCAGTTATACCGATGAACTGGGCTTAAGTCAGCGTTGTGTTGCTGAATTTTCCGGTTTTTGGTCGCGTGGTTTTCGACATGGATCGGCATCCGCCAGGCCAAGTTGTGGCCGGCGACGTGATGGATGCGGCGGGTTTTATTCCAGTGCGACGACGATCGGATTGTTACCGGGTGGCTTTGCAGCGGCGCGCCGACCGCTTGGTCAGCAGGGCGGCGACGATCATGAGGTTGTTGGCGAGCACCGCGGCGCCAACGAACACCGCAAAGCGCTCGGCGCCTTCGGCGCGGCAACGCTTCATGCCGCGACCGCGCATCAGCACCGAGATGCGACCCTCGATGCCGGCGCGAAAGCGCTGGCCTTGCTTGAACTCCGCCGACCTTTCGTAGGCTTGGCGTTGCGGCGTTTTGGTGCCGCCACGCTGCGGAATGCATACCGTCTCGACGGCGCCGTGCACGCAGGCGGCCACGTTCTGCTCGCTGAAGAAGCCGCGATCGGCGCCATAAAGGTGCGGCGCACGGCGGAAGGCGCGGCGATGGAGCCTGAGCGACGGCGCCACGTGAACTTCGTCGGACGGGTTTCCCTTCAGCACCTTATACTGGGTAACCAAGCCTTTGGCGCTTTCGGCGAGAAATACCTTGTGACCGAATTCCACTGGCGTGCGCACCTTGCCACGCTTGATCAGATCGGTATGGGGCTCGAAGATCGAATAGATCTTCTCGGACGTGGGCACCTGTTCGCCATCGAGCACGCGGCGGCGCGCCTGCTCGATTACCCGCGTGCCGAGATCGCAATAATGCGCGATCTCATCGCGCAGGGCCTCGATCTTCAGAGCGGTCAACGGGTCCTTGGCGCGCATCGCGGCAGTGTCGTCAAGCGCCTTCCTGGCGCCTGCCACTCCTTCCTCGGCAATGCTGATCAGCGCCCGGTAGGTCGCAGTCTGCCGCGATCCTTTGCCCTGACGCTGCCGCGTCGTCATCCGTTGTATCTCGTACATGCGCCGATGCGCGGCGCGCGAGCGATTGCGAAAACCCGCGATGCGCCGCAGCCCCAGCGCCTTGGCAAGCCGACCGAGGAGCCGCGTGAGGACCCGCACCACGTCCCACAGCAAGGTGTTATCGGTCGGATGATGAATGTCGGTTTCCACCACCGTGGTGTCGACCCGCAGCTTGCTGCCCTCCTCCAAGCCGAGCTTCACGGCGGCCTCGACGACGAGGTCGTTGATGGCCTTGAGCGTCGCCGGCGTCAGCCGGTTGAAGCTGCGGTTGAAGGCGTCATGCTTGGGCACCTTCTCGCAGTAGAAATCGGTGAACCGGCGCAGCGTTATTCCATCGGCGATGCGTTCACGCAGCTCGCGATAATCCCAGTTCTTCAGGCGCATCAGAACGAGCGCGCGCAACGTCTGCGACGCGGTGAGGCCGCGGCGACCCTTGTCCGGCTCATTCAGGCCGCGTATCAGGTCGCGGCGCACCCGCTCGACCGGCGCCGCCTGCTTATCGAGAAAATCACAGATCGCCTGCAGCAACGGCTCAAGCCGCACGCCCTGCCGCAGCAGTTCGAGATCGGCAAAGCTCATCTGCCGCGCCGGCGGCCGCGCCACGGCTCAACTCAGCCAGCCGAGAACCGCCAGGCCAAGGCCAACCCCTCCGCTGCCCATCCGGCAGCGGACGACATCGACAGACCGTTCGGTGTGGCGGCGAATCATCTCTCAAATGAGAGACATCGCGCCCCCCATTGGCAAGCAAAACTTGCCGCCGAAAACCCTGGAAATGCCCATTCTGCCACGCTATTTTGCCTTTCGCGACAGAAACTAGACTAGTTTCTGTCGCGAAATGGGTGGATTTGGCCGAGGATTGTTCAGTTATGCCGATGAACTGGGCTTAAGTCAGCTGTTGTGTCGCTGAATTTTCCGGTTCTTGGTCGCGTGATTTTCGACATGGATGGGCATCCGCCAGGCCAAGTTGTGGCCGGCGACGTGATGGGGTGCGGCGGGTTTTATTCCAGTGCGACGACGATCGGATTGTTTACCGGGTGGCTTTTCGGCGGCGCGCCGACCGCTTGGTCAGCAGGGCGGCGACGATCATGAGGTTGTTGGCGAGCACCGCGGCGCCAACGAACACCGCAAAGCGCTCGGCGCCTTCGGCGCGGCAACGCTTCATGCCGCGACCGCGCATCAGCACCGAGATGCGACCCTCGATGCCGGCGCGAAAGCGCTGGCCTTGCTTGAACTCCGCCGACCTTTCGTAGGCTTGGCGTTGCGGCGTTTTGGTGCCGCCACGCTGCGGAATGCACACCGTCTCGACGGCGCCGTGCACGCAGGCGGCCACGTTCTGCTCGCTGAAGAAGCCGCGATCGGCGCCATAAAGGTGCGGCGCACGGCGGAAGGCGCGGCGATGGAGCCTGAGCGACGGCGCCACGTGAACTTCGTCGGACGGGTTTCCCTTCAGCACCTTATACTGGGTAACCAAGCCTTTGGCGCTTTCGGCGAGAAATACCTTGTGACCGAATTCCACTGGCGTGCGCACCTTGCCACGCTTGATCAGATCGGTATGGGGCTCGAAGATCGAATAGATCTTCTCGGACGTGGGCACCTGTTCGCCATCGAGCACGCGGCGGCGCGCCTGCTCGATCACCCGCGTGCCGAGATCGCAATAATGCGCGATCTCATCGCGCAGGGCCTCGATCTTCAGAGCGGTCAACGGGTCCTTGGCGCGCATCGCGGCAGTGTCGTCAAGCGCCTTCCTGGCGCCTGCCACTACTTCCTCGGCAATGCGATCAGCGCCCGGTAGGTCGCAGTCTGCCGCGATCCTTTGCCCTGACGCTGCCGCGTCGTCATCCGTTGTATCTCGTACATGCGCCGATGCGCGGCGCGCGAGCGATTGCGAAAACCCGCGATGCGCCGCAGCCCCAGCGCCTTGGCAAGCCGACCGAGGAGCCGCGTGAGGACCCGCACCACGTCCCACAGCAAGGTGTTATCGGTCGGATGATGAATGTCGGTCTCCACCACCGTGGTGTCGACCCGCAGCTTGCTGCCGTCCTCCAAGCCGAGCTTCACGGCGGCCTCGACGACGAGGTCGTTGATGGCCTTGAGCGTCGCCGGCGTCAGCCGGTTGAAGCTGCGGTTGAAGGCGTCATGCTTGGGCACCTCCTCGCAGTAGAAATCGGTGAACCGGCGCAGCGTTATTCCATCGGCGATGCGTTCACGCAGCTCGCGATAATCCCAGTTCTTCAGGCGCATCAGAACGAGCGCGCGCAACATCTGCGACGCGGTGAGGCCGCGGCGACCCTTGTCCGGCTCATTCAGGCCGCGCATCAGGTCGCGGCGCACCCGCTCGACCGGCGCCGGCTGCTTATCGAGAAAATCACAGATCGCCTGCAGCAACGGCTCAAGCCGCACGCCCTGCCGCAGCAGTTCGAGATCGGCAAAGCTCATCTGCCGCGCCGCCGGCCGCGCCACGGCTCAACTCAGCCAGCCGAGAACCGCCGGCCGAAGGCCAACCGCTCCGCTGCCCATCCGGCAGCGGACGACATCGGCAGACTGTTCGGTGTGGCGGCGAATCATCTCTCAAATGAGAGACATCGCGCCCCCCACTGGCAAGCAAAACTTGCCGCCGAAAACCCTGGAAATGCCCATTCTGCCACGCTATTTTGCCTTTCGCGACAGAAACTAGACTAGCCAGAATTCCAGCGCGGCCGCCCCGGTCTGCCCCAAGGCGATCTCCTGGACCTGTCGGAAGAAGAACTGGAGATCCTCGTCGCCGAATCCAACGCCGCCGCGGCCTCTGCTCCATTGAACATCGGCTGGCCCCGGTAACCGATCTCGGCTGACACTCGCCGGGAAAGCATTCATTCACCGGCGTCGGTTGGAGCCAAGCAGGAATAGCGTCTGAGCCGTCTGCTTCCATAAAGCGGCATTGTAGCGTCCGAGCCGCTCGAACGCGCCACCGTCCAGATTTCCGAGCCTGAGGAAGCAGTAGGTCAGCTCCCGCGCCGATAACGAGGGACCATTGCAGCTGAGCCGGTCGGTTTCGGCACGCGTGAGGACCTCCGGCGTTTGATCTCGAAGTTTACCGTACACCGTCGTCAACTCATTCCGGCGGTCGCGCAGGATTTCGGCCTGGATCTGAAACAGATCGGTCTCGATGGCGATGATCCGACGCAACCGCCACAGCAGTGACGCGAGGCGCAGCACGAGTTCGCGTTCGACCGCGGTCTCGGCGTCGTAGTCCGCGATGATCGCGGCCTCGAAGCCCCGATAGTCCTCGCTGTCTTCCAAACCGTCGATCACGGTCTCGGCGGTGAGCCCGTGCCGGAGAGCGTTGCGGCGCGATATGCGCTTGCCTTCCTCCGTCCTCGGCCCGGTACTCTTGAGCGCATTCAGTCGGTTCGCCTGAAACTGCCGCCACGATGTCATGGGCGTGCAGGTCCCGCGGACGGCTCGGGCCCGGCATCTTTTGCCGCTTGGACCGTCGGTGGACCGAGCAGGGGATCGAGGTGCTCTTGAATGGGTGCCCCGTCGAGCCGGGTGTGCTGCCACAGCCGTTGGGCAATCACCGCGGGGTCGATGCCGGCGGACTTCCACCACGCCAGCCTCATCGCCGTGCCGGTGAACGGCCCGATGGTGGGTGCGGCAGAGCGGAACGGCGAATTCGTCGCTGACCCGGCGCCCCATGGCTCGCGGCTGCATGAACCTCAAATGGTGAGCGTCCGAAGGTTGCCGTCCGCACAGAAGGCACGGTTGCGACGCCACGAACTCCAGATGGGCGCGGTCGCGATAGCGGCGCGGTTCGCTGAGGGGAAGGGCGCTTTTGTCGACATGCCAGAGGACGGCGTTGTTCACCGGCGGTGCCTCGGGCTGCGCCGGTGCAGAAGCGTGAGGCAGCGCGGAAGGCTGAGGCGGTGCAGACGGCGGCGCCTGCTCAGGACGCCGCCGCTTGCGCCTGCGCCTCTCCGCAGGGAGGGGCGCTTCCTTGGCGCCGCCGATCTCCACGCTGGCGCGCAGGGCGGCCATGAGCTCAGCGCGGCCGGGCGGCTCGGTCGTTTCCGCAGGACCCTCGCCGGCTTCCGGAGGCGAGGGCAGTGAGGCTTCGCCCCCCTCTCCAAGCTCGGCCATCCGCGACGCGAACGCCACCTCCACGACGGCGGCATCGACATCCCTCAGGGTGTTCTTGGCTCCGAGCGCACGCTGCGCCCACGTGGTGGCTTCGTCCGCAGAGGCGAGGCCAGAGAGCTCGCCGACGAGCCTATCGCGCAGGGTGGCCGATGCCTCCGGAGCAAGGGCCTGTTTGGGCGGCGTCCACGGCTTGCGGTTCTTGGCGAAGGCGCCGAGGGTCCCGGCCGCGCCGACGGTCCCGGCCGCACCGCTTCCGTTGACCTTTCCCTGATCGAAACCGTTGCCGGCCTTTGGTGCACCCTCCGCCGGCTGTCCGGCCAAATCCGGCGCATCGAGGTCGTCCTCGCCCGCAATTCCGACCAGGGTGAACAGGGCATAGCGCCTGGCATAGGTCAGCGCCGCGCCCATCCGGCGCGGCGCTGCCATCTCTGACAACGCACACACCGGCCAGTCCGAGGCAATCCACTCGCCCGAGGCGTGGGCAAGCACCGTGGTGAGCGACACCGTCTGGATGTCCTGGTCGATGACGGTCGTCTGTAGCGTCGCGATCTCATGCTGCCCCAACACCTTGCGTACGATGTCGAGGCCGCTCGACAGCGACGCATAGCGGAAGGTGCGGCCGGGCTCGTCGGGCCGGTTGCCGGGCAGGGTGCCGGTCAACGACTTCTCCGGATTGGTCAGCACCATCTGCGCCTTGGCCAGAGCCGCCGCCAGGGCGGCGATCGATTCACTCGACCGGTGCATCTTCGGCCTCCTCATCCAGCACTTCGAAGCTGACCGCACCGGACTTGGAGCGCTTGGCCCGAATGCCGTGGCCGAACGCCTCCTTGGCGTCCTCCGGCATCAGCCCCTTGAGCTCGGTCTTGGCCCGTTCATGCTCGAGGAAGGCCGACCGGGTCGAGAGGAACAGCGCTGCGAACTCCGCCCACGAATTCGACACCCCCATATCGACGATCCGCACCGCCTCGATCCGCGGCCGCGGCGGTTCGACCCCGAACAGGCGAGGGGGCTCGCCGAACGAGACGCAGCGCCAGAACTTCTTCTCCGCCGTGAGGAGCAGGTGCTGGTACAGCGGATCGGCGGCGATCGAGATCTCCACCCATTTGCCCCCGCCGGTGATGATCGAGAGCGCCGCCATCCGGGCATTGGTCACCCACATGTTGTGCTGGAGCTGGGCCATGTACTTCTCGGCCGCGAACTCCTCCGAGAACGACCACGGCAGCATGAACTTGGCCTCGTAGACCGCCCCGGTCCCCGCCACGACGCCATCGAGGGTGGCCGCCATAAACCGGATGACCGGGTGCTTGACCCGGCACTGGACGTCCTTGATGGCGTTCCCGGTGTTGCGTTCGTACCACTGGCGATTGAGGTCCTCGGTCACCAGGCCGAGCTGGACGATGAGGTTGGTCGAGAGGTCCTCCGGCCCGACCTCGCCGCGCTTCTCCTGCCACAGGCGGATCAGGGCCTTTTCGTCCTGGCCCATGATGATGCGGGCGTCGGAGCCGCCGATGAACGACCGGCGACGTTCATGTGGGTTTCGCGAGCAACTTCGACTTCATGTCTTCCTCCGTTAATTAGCGTTCGGTAATGACTCATGAGCTCTACATGATGAAAAATAGCATCACAGATAAAAAAGTCAATACTTGCGTCCGAAGCCCTCTAACAGGTGCCCAAATTAGAGCCGCACGAGCGCTTCGTACGTGGAGCGCGGAGGATCTCGCGCGTAACGGCCGCTCCTGGACTGGCGACGATCCGACGAGCCGAACTAACCGAGACAATGAACATCGATGACGGCCGCAAACGACTTGGCTGTTCGCCGAGCGCTTGAAGACGCCGGCGTCGAGTTCATCGAGAAGAATGGCGGAGGGGAAGGCGTGCGGCTGAAGAAACCATCAGCGTAAGCGGACACCACTAAGTCCGCACGGTTGCCCCCCCACGAAGTAGACACCCCCATATCGACGAAGGGAAGCGCCGTTCCGTTTGGTGATGAGGATTTTGGCAATCTGGATACCGGGGCGTGCGCTGGCTCTCTGTGGGCGGGTCGGCAACACGCGGGAGAACGGCGCGTGGTCGCTCGCGGTGTCCTGCTGGCGATGCCATCATGGGGCGGTGCTGAACGCCGACCCCTGGCCAGATCACATGCCGGTGCCAGCGTTCGGCCCGTATCTCCGCTCCCGCTGGAATTGTCCCGCTTGCGGCGACGCTTTGAATTTTGTCGTTCTCGATGATGACGACGGCATTGGCGATTGTGCCGTGTCCGTCCCACAGCTTTCCGAACTTCACGGCTTTGGTCGCCGCCGTCGCGTTTGGCGCGAGAGCGAGCGAGAAGGTGAGGACGAGAATGCAAAAACGAAGCGCCGGAATGCTTGTGGAGAGTCGCATCGATTGTCCTCCGTTGTTCTCGCGAGACTGCCACAACCTCCACGTTCGCGAAAGCACGTCAGCGTACAGGAAGTCAGGTCGATCGGGTGCGTCACGTCCGGCCCTCCACCAATCTCAGCAATCGCAGCCAGTTGTGCCACCACAACGGTCGCCTGGCTGCGCAAGTGGGCAAGATGCCACCACGGCCTTGCAAGGTCATGCTTCGCGCGTAATCCGGGCTAGCGGCCGTCGCATGTATCGGCCACGCGCCGGTCCTATGATCTTGCCATCATGGTAGACCAGAGCGCCGCGCAAGAAGGTGCTCTTCACCCGACCCGACAGTTCCTGCCCTTCGAACGGCGAATATCCTTGTTTTGATTCGGACTCGGCGGCTCGAACCACGAAGCTGTCGTGCGGGTCGACGAGAACAATGTCGGCATCGAAACCTGGGGCGATGTCGCCTTTTCTGAGCAGACCGAAGCGCTGGGCCGGCTTCCAGCTCAATAGCTCGGCCATGTGGTTGTAGGACATGCCGCGCTTGCTGCCTTCGCTCAGCACTCCGGAGAGCAGGTATTCGGTGCCCCCGAATCCCGACTTGGCGAGCCATATATTGGTCGGGTCGGCCTGAGACCATTTCTGCTCGCTTGAGCAGCAGGCGTGGTCGCTGACGATCCAGTCGATCTTTCGGTCCAACACGGCTTGCCATAGCGCTTCGACGTCATCCCGAGGACGGATCGGCGGGTTGACCTTTGCGTGAACCGCGCATTCGCAATCAGTATCGAGCAAAAGGTGACCCACCGTCACCTCGCGACGGAACGCAATGTGCGGAAATACCTGCTGCATCGTCCATGCCGCATCCACCGCCTTACGCGAGCTCAGATGCAGCAGATTGATGTTGAGGCAATTGGTTTCATTCGCCAGGTAGGACGCAATCCAGATCGCAAGCCCCTCGGCGTGAGGAGGGCGGGCGGCGCTGTAGGCATGCAATCCGGTCAGCTTGCCCTCGCGTTCAACGATCTTGGTGTAGGCCGTGAGAATGTCCGCGAGTTCGCAGTGGAGGCTGACGCTGATGTGGTCGGCGAGTTCGGGATGCGCCGTCATCAATCGCCGGGCGGCGCGCATGATGAATTCGAAATGAGCGATGTCATATCGCTCCTCGGGGCCGATCATCAGGAAGTCATTCTGGTTGGTCGACCGACCGTGCAGGCCGTACCCGCCGTAGAACATGAATATCTTGAACGAGGTGATGCCGTATTCGAGGGCGAGGTGCTCCATCTCGTCGATATGCGCCGCCTCGATCGGTGCAACGTGATAGCCGTAGTCGACCCAAAATCGTCCATCGGATTGCTTAAGCGCTTCGGGCATGAAGTCGCGATACGGGCCGCCCCTGTTGAGATAGTATTGACCGGTGCGGATGTAGTTGAGGCTCGACGTCACGCCGCCCATGGCCGCAGCTTTGCTCTCCGAAACGGCGTCTTGAGCCAGCGGCTGATAGATGCCGATATGCATGTGGGCGTCGACGCAGCCGGGAAACGCCAGAAAATTCTTGGCGTCGAAGACCTCTCGGGCTTCCGCCGTTTCGATGTCGGGCGCCAGGCGCCGGATCCTCCCATCCGCGATTGCGATGTCGAGGCAATCCACCGACGTCTTGTTGGGACGCACCACGCGGGCATTCTTGATCACGAGATCGAAACACTGGGCCATGGTCTCACCGACGGATGCTCAACCCGTTGTTGGTCGACCTATTTTTGGTCGGCCGCATAGAGAGCCTATTCCTCGGCGACGGTCGAATAGCCCGAGCGCCTTGGCTCGCCATCGCTGAAGATGTAGTCGAGCCGAACTTTCACTTGGCGTGGCCCGCACATACAGGTTGCGTAGGAACCTTCTACGCGAACGACTTCAAGCTTCCGACCGCGATAGCGCGGATCATTGTCGTACAATATCTGTCCTGCCTTCAGCACGGTGTTCCCCGTCCGCTCCAGCCCACGGATCACGATAAGCCCGCACGGTCCGGTCGCCGCCCTCAATGGCATTTAACAAGATCAATGTCGACAGCCTGCGATCGCGAGACGAGAATTGCTCGCTCGCATCCAAATCCACACTGTCTCGAATGCTGCGATGCACAGTCGATGGTCGCAACCGGGGCACACCCTGACGACCAAACATGTCAGCAGCGACGGCGGTCCTTCCGTATGACGGTGCAACTGATGTAGCTTCGTCGTCGTCAATTTCCGCATCTGGCAGCGGGTGCGGCGATCCTCATTGTTGCTTCGGGCACCTTTCGGCGAAGAAGCCTGGTCACAGGACTAACGAGCAGATCATGAGTTGAGGACAGCAATTCCGAGACCTGTTGCGGCAGGGTGGCCTGACGATCGCACCCGGCGCTTATGATTGCATAACGGCGCGATCGATCGCTCAGGCCGGCTTCGGCGCGGTCTACATGACCGGCGCCGGGACCGCGGCGACGCTTGGTTATCCTGACTACGGGCTCCTAACCATGTCCGAGATGGCCGACAATGCCGGCCGCATCGCCGCCTCCGTCGATGTACCGGTCATTGCCGACGCCGATACCGGTTACGGCAACGAACTCAATGCGACGCGCACGGTTCGGGAATACGAGCGGCGCGGCGTCGCCGGCCTGCATATCGAAGACCAGGGCTTTCCGAAAAAATGCGGTCACCTCGAAAACAAGGCGATCGTTTCGCTCGACGATTATCTCGCGAAGATTCGGGCGGCAGTCGCGGCGAAACGGGATCCGGACTTCTTCATTATTGCACGTACCGACAGCCGCGCGGTGCTCGGCTTCGAGGAAGCGGTCCGCCGCGCCAATGCGGCGCTGGCGGTCGGCGCCGATATGGCATTTGTCGAGGCTCCGCAGACCATGGAGGAGGTCGCTGCGGTCCCGCGGCTCGTCAAAGGGCCGTGCCTGCTCAACGTGGTTTGGCGCGGGAAGACACCGGAGATTGCGTTCGGCGAGGCCGAACGGATGGGCTATCGGTTGGCGATCGTGCCCGGTTTGCTGTTCAAGGCCGTCATTGGCGTCTGCGACGCCATGCTGTCCGAGCTGCGCAGCACCGACCGTCATCCGGTTCCGATGAACAGCATGACGGTCCGGGAGGCGTTCCGGCGGGTCGGGGCCGACGAGTGGGACGCGGTCAGCGATCGCTTTGGCGTCGCGAAGCCGGCGCCGGATGAGGCCGCGGAGTAGAGCGATGGCTGTGCCGATGACGCTGTTCGATAAGATCTGGTCGTCTCATGCCATCCTCGCTCGCCCGGATGGTGCCACGCTGCTACATATCGATCGCCATCTCGTCCACGACGGCTCGGGTAATGCCTTCCGCATGCTGAAGGAAAAGGGGCTGGCTGTACGGCGGCCCGACCGCACCTTTGCAACGCCGGACCATTACGTCTCGACGCTCACCCATGATCTCGCTTCGATCAATGAGCCGCACCGCCGGGGAGTTGTCGAAGATCTGGAAGCAAACGCCAAGGCAGCAGGCTTGACATTGTTCGGGCTGAGCGACCGGCGGCAGGGAATTGTGCACGTGGTTGGGCCGGAGCAGGGGCTCAGCCAGCCCGGCATGATCATGGTCTGCGGCGACAGTCACACCGCGACCCATGGGGCGCTCGGCGCGCTCGCGTTCGGCGTCGGCGCTTCCGAGGTCGGTCACGTGCTGGCGACCCAGACCCTGTGGCAAAGCAAGCCAAAGAACATGCGGATCGTCGTCGACGGCACGCTCGGCCCCGGCGTCCACGCCAAGGACGTGATTCTCGCCATCATCGCCAGGATAGGCACGGCGGGCGGCGCTGGGCCACGTCATCGAATATGCCGGATCGACCATCCAAGCGCTCGGCATCGAGGGGCGTCTGACGATCTGCAACATGTCGATCGAAGCCGGCGCCCGCGCCGGCATGGTCGCGCCCGACGACACCACCTTCGCGTATCTGCAGGGCCGGCCCTATGCTCCCGAGGGCGCCGACTGGGATCAGGCAGTCGCCTATTGGGGCTCGCTTCGCTCCGATGACGATGCGCAATTCGATCGCGAGGTCCGTCTCGATGCGCGAGGGATTGCCCCCATGGTGACCTGGGGGACGAGCCCCGAGGCGGCGGCGCCGATCACCGAGCGCGTTCCCGATCCGGCAAGCGCGCCCGACGCGGCGCGGCGCGACAGCATGGAGCGCGCGCTGGCCTACATGGACCTGAGACCTGGAATGCCGCTGACAGACATCGCGATCGACCGTGTTTTCATCGGCTCCTGCACCAACAGCCGCATCGAAGATCTCCGCGCCGCCGCAAAGGTGCTCGATGGACGCCGCGCCGTCGTTCCGGCAATGGCTGTGCCAGGTTCCGGCCTGGTGAAGGCGCAGGCCGAAGCGGAGGGCCTCGACGCGATCTTCAAACGCGCCGGTTTCGAGTGGCGGGAAGCTGGATGCTCGATGTGCGTCGGAATGAACGGCGACCTGGTGGCGCCCGGGGAGCGCTGCGCCTCGACGTCCAACCGCAACTTCGTCGGTCGTCAAGGCAGGGGCGCCCGTACCCACCTCATGAGCCCCGCCATGGCGGCGGCCGCTGCCGTCGCCGGCAAGCTGACCGATGTCCGCCAACTCCTGAGGCCATGATGGAACCCTTCGCCCGCCTTGACGCCGTCGCCGTACCGATCGGCGTGCCGAACGTCGACACCGACCAGATCATTCCGGCGCGTTTCCTGTGGCGCAAACGCCATGACGGCTGGGGGCACCTGCTGTTCCATGACTTGCGATTCAATGACGCCGGCGCGCCGAACGCCGAGTTCGTGCTCAACCGGGACGCCTACCGGGATGCCCGCATCGTGGTCGCGGATCGCAATTTCGGCTGCGGATCGTCGCGCGAGACTGCGGTGTGGGCGCTTTACGATTATGGGATCCGGGCCGTGCTGGCGCCGAGTTTCGGCGACATATTTTTCAACAACAGCTTCCAGAATGGCCTGCTGCCGGTGGTGCTGCCCGCCGAGCGGGTTGCGGCGCTGAGAGCCATATTGGAGCAATCGCCCGGAAGTCATGTGGCCGTCGATCTCGAAGCACAAACGGCGACGGGACCGGATGGTGGGGTCGACAGCTTCAAAATCGACCCGTTCCGGAAGGAGTGCCTTTTGGCCGGCACGGACGATATTTCGTTCACGCTCGGCCACGGCGAGCGGATTGCCGCCTTCGAGAATGCTTATGAAGCCAAGGTTCGTTGGCTGTGAAGCGGTCCGGGCCAACCCAGGAGGGCTCGATGAGACGGCGCGAGTTCATCGTTCTCGTCGGCGGCGCATTGGTCGCGCCGTCGCTGGCGCCCGGCGCCGTCGCCCAGCCATACCCGACCCGGCCGGTCACGCTCGTCATTCCGTTCCCGCCCGGCGGCGGCAACGACGCGCTAGGGCGCATGGTCGCGGACAAGATGAGCAAGTCGATCGGCCAGCAGGTCGTGGTGGACAATCGCGGGGGTGCTGGGGGAACCATCGCCACGCGGGCGGTTGCAAGAGCCAGCCCCGACGGTCACACCATCCTGCTCGCCTATACGGGAACGCTCGCCATCAATCCGACCCTCTATCCCAATCCGGGATACGATCCGCGCAAGGACTTTGCCCCGATCGGCCTCATCGCCGGGCTGCCGAGCGTGCTGGTGGTGCATCCTTCGCTTCCAGTCCGTTCGGTCGCGGAACTGATTGCTTTCGCCAAGGCCCAACCGGGCCGGATCGACTATGCCTTCGTGCCCGGCACGGTGGGGCATATCACCACCGAATTGTTCGCAGACACCGCCGGAATCAAGATCACGCGCATCCCCTACAAGGGCAATGGCCCCGCCATGACCGACCTCCTCGGCGGCCATGTGACGATGATGTTCCTGTCCATACTGCCGGTGCTCGAGCAAGTGCGCGCCGGCACTTTGAGGGCGCTGGCGGTGACGAGTGCGGCGCGGTCGGACCTGTTGCCTGATGTGCCGACGATTGCGCAATCCGGCGTACCGGGCTTTTCGGCGGCCATTCACTATGGGCTGCTGGCGCCGGCCGGCACACCGCGCGACATTATCGATCGCCTGAATGCGGCGCTGGTGGCGGCGCTTTCGGCCGATGACGTGCGGGCGCGGCTTGCCGCAGAGGGCGCCGTGCCGCTACCGGGCACCCCGGAGGACTATGCCGCCGACATCGACGGCGAGGAGACGACCTGGGGCGCACTGGTGCGCAAACTCAATCTGAAAGTCGAGTGAACCGGGGACCGGGCAATTCAGGCAAAAGCCCGCAGCCGCCGGCAGAATGGGGAGCGCCTTTTGCATGGGATCACCTCGGAAGTGTGCATTGCAGCAACGCAGTGCGGATGGAAAAGTTCCAACCGCGGAACGGTCTGACGGCCGTTGATAGGCCTGAGCAGGACCTTGATCCGCCACCCGATCCCGACACTCTCATGATGAGGAACTGGAAGTAGCTCAGAGAGGACGTGCCCTGACATATCCGCGTTCTTCAACAGGCACTTCGCCGATACAGCGGTGATTTTTTCAGGATGGTCCGAGCCATTTCGATTCAGGGGCTGGCACGTTGAGTTGTTGTGATAATAAAAAGCAACCGAAGATCGCGTTCGCTGTTTCTTCGCTGTATTTTCAGCGGAAGGGGCGCCCCATCGGGAGCGCAGCGATGAGATCGGAGGCGGACCCGGTGAACCTCGCGGCTTCGAACGGCATATTCTGTTGGCAGCGCACAAATTTCTTGGACGTGTGGCTCTTCTGCAACCACAGCGCTCCGAGATTGGCATATAAAAAGTTATGGCCGGTGGATTCTTACGCGGTGGGAGAGCTTAATGAGAAAGTTGGTCGTTGCGGGGTTGGCCTGGGGCGCGCTGATGATGCCCGCCATGGCAGCCGACCTTAACCTGTACAAGGCGCCGCCTCCGGCCCCGGTGTTTACCTGGAGCGGGTTCTATTTGGGCGGCGACGTCGGCGGCGCGTTTTCGAGCAGTAACGCGACGTGGGATCCGCCCTCATACGGTTGCCGGCAAATTTACTCTGTTTGCCCGGACGTCACTTCTTTCGGGCCGGGCGCCGCTTCTGGCGGTACGGGCGGCTCGGCGTTCGCCGGCGGCCTCCTGGCCGGCTATAATGTTCAAATTGCAAATAGCTGGGTGGCTGGCATCGAAGGCGACTGGACCGGGATGAGGGCCGGCGGCTCTTTCACCCAGCCCTGGGTGGGGCCATTGACGGCCGGCGGCACCACCACCATGAGTTCGGAGATGGAGTGGGCGTTATCGCTCCGTGGTCGCCTCGGCTATCTCATTTGGCCGAACCTCCTGGTATACGGGACTGGCGGCGCCGCGTGGGGTGATATCCAATACGGTGCCAGCGCCATCTGCTGCGGCACCTTCTCAGGGCCCTTCGCGGGATATTCTTCCGGCACCTCGTTCACTCACATGACGAGCGGTTGGGTGGCAGGCGGCGGCCTCGAATGGGCACCCTTCACGGGCTTCGGCTTGCTGTTCAGAGTTGAATACCTCTATTTCGATTTCGGCAGCGGCCAGAATGTGGTAGCGGCGGGCAATGGTTTCGCTTCCTCGGGCTTTACGTGGAGCCCGACCACTATAAGCGTGGCTCGGTTCGGAATGGCCTACAAGTTCTGATCGCATAGCGGTTGCGGACGCTTAAGCCCCGGGCGGTTGCCCCGGGGCTTTTTGTTATGTGCCGAGCATGGTCGGCAGCTTGGAGGTGAAAGTCCTTTACCCAGCGAGGCGGGGTCTGAAGCAAGCGCGCAACAAAACCGCGGCCCGATGGAGAAGACCGGAAAGGCCTGCAATTTGGATCGGCGTCCCGCCAGCGGAGGAGTTTCTGAATCAAAGTTGCACAGCGACGCATTCGAGATCGTTTTTCCGGCGCGGAACACCGGCGTCTTTCCTTCCCTGCCGAACTTGTGCAGATGCTCCGCCGTTCTTGCGCCGTCCGTTGCGAAATTGCTCGAGAGGAATCTCATGCTCCGCCATCAAGCGTTCCGGCTTCGCGACAAAATTCCGGCTCATCGGGGTCATCAGCGCCGCAGATGGCAGCGGCTGACCGCGATGCTCGCGAAAGCGCCCCACGACCCCCTGCTCGATTTGTAGCCGAGGCACGTAGAGGTTGAGGTGCAATCGGCCGATCGACCGGGAGCTTGACCTGTCGGCCGAGAATGTCGGCTGCGGAGGGACGAGAGCGCAGAGCGGCACTGGTACAGATTATGCCTGATGAGAACGGCGCTGGTCACTTCATGATCCCAAACCAAATGAATATCGGCGCCAGTCCCAGCCCCTTCTTTTACCCCTTGGGGGCTGGGACGACCCACAAAGCAGGGCGGCCCCGTTCTGTTGACAAGCAAATTCAACCGCTTGCAGCCATATGAGGCGGCGACGCGGGGCTGTTCGCTCACTCGCCGAAGCGTTTCTGCGCCTCCGAAAGGGGGCGCGGTGGCCGCAATTGGCACGAGGCTGAGGTGCTCGCGGGCGCGAAGTTCGGCGTTCTGTTCCCGCGACCGCACGGAGG
>CAWCJX010000058.1:0-10828 GCA_963795865.1 uncultured Alphaproteobacteria bacterium | reverse complement strand
AGGCGCGTGCATGCGTCTGCGATCATGGGCCCGGCGCGGGCGCGCCGGTTTGTCCGGACTATAGCAAATCGCCGCCCGGGCGCTTGACGGCGCCGGCCACGCCACCGATAGGAGAGGGGCATCAGGGGAGGCGGAAACGCGCATGCTGAAGAAACCGAAATGCCCGGTCATCGCGATCGAGGAGCACTATTGGGATCCGGAGATGGCGGGCCATTTCACCGGCGTCGAAGCGGGACGGCCGGGCGAGACGCACCGGCGCCTGCTCGATCTCGGCGCGCTGCGCCTTGCGGAAATGGACGAGGCCGGCATCGACATCCAGGTGCTGTCCCATGGCGCGCCGGCGGCGCAGAAAATTCCGGCCGACATCGCGGTGCCGCTGACGCGGCGCGTCAACGACCGCCTGCACCAGGCAGTCGGCGCTCATCCGACCCGTCTCGCCGCCTTCGCGTCGCTGCCCACCGACGATCCCGCCGCCGCGGCCGACGAGCTCGAACGCTGCGTCACCGCGCTCGGCTTCAAGGGCGCGATGCTGCACGGCATGGCCCACGGGAAATTCCTCGACGACAAGCGATTCTGGCCGATCTACGCGCGCGCCGAGCGGCTGGATGTGCCGATCTACCTGCACCCGTCGCTGCCCCATGCGGGGGTGACGGAGGCCTACTACGCCGACTACATCAAGGAGTTTCCCATGGTGGTGCGGCCGGCCTGGGGCTACACGGTCGAGACCGCGACGACGGCGATCCGGATGGTGCTCTCCGGGCGTGTTCGACGCCCATCCGCGCCTGAAGGTCATTCTCGGCCATCTCGGCGAGACGCTGCCGTTCCTGGTGTGGCGGATCGACCATGCGCTGGCGCGGCCGGGGCAGAAGCCGCTCAGCTTCCGCGACGTGTTCTGCAGCAATTTCTACATCACCACGAGCGGCAATTTCTCCAATCCGGCGCTGCTGTGCTCGGTGATGGAGATGGGGGTCGACCGCGTGCTGTTCGCCGTCGACTGGCCGTTCGTGGAAAACCGGCCGGCGACCGAGTGGATCGACGGGGTGCCGCTGTGCGACGAGGACAAGGTGAAGATACTCAGCGGCAATGCCGCGCGCCTGCTCCGCCTCTGACGGGGAAGTGCCGCCGGAACGTTACAGCCCGGACGATGGGGGCCGGCCGCGCCGTCACCACAGGCTGATCCAGCGGCCGACATCGTAGATCGAGGCCACCGCGACGCAGGTGAACAGGGCGCCCCACAACAGGCCGAGCAGCAAGGTCCGGTTGGCGCGGATGATGGCGTCTATCCCATCGGAATGACCGGCGTGGCGAACCATGGCACTCTCCTCGTCGGCCCCCGGCGGCCGAACCTGTCTTCCCCTTAGATCGGGACTTGATCCCTATATGGCCGGCATGTGGTACCAAAACAACCTCGCTTGCAATCCGCCGGCTCGCAGGGCTGGCTTGCATTCGTGCCGGGCTCGGGGTCTTGCGCCTGATCCGGGTTCGAAGCGCATGCGCTGGGCCCCATGCGGATTGTCGCGCATGGCCGACAGCTGCGGAACCTTTTCGAGGTTTCGGTGAGGCTACCTGAACCGGGTGCCGGACGGTCCGAACGGGTACGCGTAGCTGTTGGAGGCCGCATAGAAACGGTGCCCCCGGTGCCGGTGCGGACGGCGGATCGCGTGCCGGACCGGTTTTCGCGCCGGGGTGACTTTGGTCCCCGCATGGGCCCGCGGCAGCCGCACGCTCAAGGGCGCTCCGCCGCGGATGGTTGGACCCGCCACCTCCTCCTTGTCGGCCAGCGCGGCCACCGATTGGAGTTCGGTTGCCCGGCCCTCCGGGACCACGGCCTCGGTGGCGTCTTCGGCCGGAGCCTCCCGCGGGGAGGCAGGCGGCGCGTCTGCGACCGTTCCCTCGGCGTCTTCCGCAGGCGGGAAAGGAAGTGTCGGGACTGCAGGGGCGGCGGCGACGGTCGCGGGCGTCGCAAGCGGCGTCTCCACCGGCGCCGGGGCGGCAATTGCGGGTGCAGCCGGCTCACCAGGCGATTCCGCCGCCGCCGGTTCCGCAGGCCGCTCGTCGTCAGCCACGGCAGGGGCCGGCCCTGTAATGGACGGCGGGAGATCGCGCAGACGGCCGATTTCCTCGGCCCGGCGCGCCACCTCCAGCATCGCGATCCGCGCCTGTCCGGCCGGTTCCGCGATCAGGTGCTGCATCATCGGCCGGCCGACCTCGGGCATCGCACCGATGCGGGTGCGGGTCTCCGGCGTGATGAGGCCGCTTCCCGTCACCGCGAGCATGATCACGGTGAGAACGGCGCCGCAGACGACGATGGTGAAATTGGGCAGCATGTGCGCGACACGGGGTTGTAAGACTGCCGAGGACTCGACGCACGGCGCTGATTCGTCAAGGTAACAGAGTCGCCGATTTTGGGGAATGGATCGGGAAAATCGGTAGTGGGCGGCCACTACCGGAAAATCCCATCCGAGGCGCGCCGGGGGCGGCAGCGGCCCCGCCAGGGAGCAAGTGATTGCCCCGGAGCCTCCCCGGTTGCTAAGAACGCGGCGGGGGCCCGTAGCTCAATGGTCAGAGCTAGCGGCTCATAACCGCTTGGTTGCAGGTTCGAGTCCTGCCGGGCCCACCACGCCCTCTCATAGGTTGAGAGGCGGGCGTCTTGATACGGGGATCACCCAGGACATCCGCTTCAGCGATGCGGGCTGGGGCGCCGCCGTCGTCAAGTTCGACGCGGCCGCGACCACCAGCGGCGGCCTGATCTACGACGGCGTGATCTCGGGCTTCGATTTGCCCGATCGATGCCGCGCGCGCCACAGCGCTGGTTGCGAACTCCGCCTGCATGCCGCGCCGGCGAATTCAATGGCTTGGCTATATTTGTCCGCTGATATTTACTCGCTTGGGGCGCCTTTTTGCGCCGTTTCGGATTTTGCCCCGCCCGGCAACCAGCGAGGTGACCCATGAAGCCTGCGGCCACAAATCATGCTGCGGAGCGCCCGTTCGGTCTGATGAAGATCGGTGTCCTGTCGGCCACGTTCGTGCTGACGGTGCAGATCCTCTCGGTAACCGGCGCCCAAGCGCAATCCGCCGGGATTCCCGGCCCCAGCTACGCAGAGCCGCTCGGGATTGGGCTCGAGGGTTGGCCTTACCCCTATCCCGTTCAATTCATGCCCCTCGAGGTCGGCGGACAACGCCTCCGTATGGCATTCATGGATGTCGCCCCGACGGGTACGCCGAACGGACGCACCGTCGTGCTCCTGCATGGTAAGAACTTCGACAGCTCCTACTGGAGCATCACCATCCGGGCGCTGACGGCGGCGGGGTTCCGCGTCGTCGTGCCGGATCAGATCGGCTTCAACAAGTCATCCAAGCCGGATATCGAATACTCCTTTGACTTCCTGGCGGCGAACACAGCCCGGCTCCTCGACAGCCTCAATATCCGCGATGTGGACGTGGTCGGCCATTCGACCGGAGGGATGCTGGCGGTTCGTTTTGCCCGCACATTCGCCGAGCGCGTCAAGCGCCTCGTGCTCGAAGACCCGATCGGTCTTGAAGATTACCGACTTTTCATTCCCCCGCAAACGACCGAAACGCTGTTTGAGGCGGAACGGCATTCGAGCGTCGAGCAATATCGCGCCTTCATCAAGCGCTACTTCCCGGTTCTTCCTCCGGACCGATACGAGCCCTTTGTCGAATGGCGTGCCCGGGTCGGCCTCAGCGGTGAATTCGACCGCTATGCCATGACGGTCGCTCTCACCTACCAGATGATTTACAGGCAACCCGTCCGATACGAATATCGGCTCCTGCGGATGCCGGTTCTGTTGATCGTCGGCGAACAGGACAGGACCACGCCGCTGCGCGCCTATGCCCCGGCCGACGTGGCCGGCAAGATGGGAAATTACCCGGTGATGGCGCAGCAGGCCTGTTCCGAAGCCGGCGACTGCCGTGTGATGATCATGCCCGGGCTGGGCCACGTGCCCCACCTGGAAGCGTCAGACAGCTTCAACGCAAAGGTCCTGGATTTTCTGCGCTTCTGAGGCTCGATTATCGGTTGCGGTTGCGTGCTGCAGGGTCAGCATGCGTCCGAATGCTGCCCCGGGCCCCCAAACCGGAAACGTCGGCTGGGGAGTGTCAGTACTTCGTTTGCCTTGCCGGGGAACAACGAATTCGACATGATTGCGAACCGTGCTGCGTCGCCAAGATCAAAGAAGCCGCGCGTGCTGCTCATGCTGGTGTCGAACCACGGGTGATGGCGCACCTTGGCGTTCTGACCCGTCCGTCAGGTGTGGCCGGCACCTCGGGCCCCGCCGGATGCGGCGACCCCGGGTTGGAATTCCATTCCGCGGCGAATGGTTATGGGGGGACAGATGACCGTTGTAGCCGCGACTGAGCGATCGGGCCCACAAAGCAATCGTTGGATTCAGCTTGCACTGGGCCTTGTCGCCATGATGGCGATCTCGAGCCCCCAGTACGTCTGGACGCTGTTTACCGGTCCCCTGAACCAGAAACTCGGCACCACGCTGGCTGAGATCCAGGTGACCTTCTCGCTGCTGATCGTGCTGCAGACCTTCTTCTCCCCATTTCAAGCCTACCTCGTCGATCGCTTCGGACCAAAGCTCCTGATCTCGGTCGGCGCCATCATGTCGGGCGGCAGCTGGGTGCTCGCCTCCTATGCCGAAAGTTTGACGGCGCTGTACCTGACCTACGGCGTCATCGGCGGATTTGGGACCGGCATCATCTATGTCGGCATCATCGGCCTGGTGGTGCGCTGGTTTCCCGATCGGCGCGGCCTGGCGACCGGTCTCGCGGCGGCGGGCTACGGCTTCGGCGCGTTCTTCACCAGCTTCCCTATCGACAACATGATCAAGACTTCGGGCTACGAGCGCACATTGCTCGTCTGGGGCATCATTCAGGCCGTGATCGGTGTCGTTGCCGCCCTGTTCCTGCGCGTCCCGCCGGAAGATTTTCGGCCCGCAGGCTTCAATCCCGACACCGTGCAACTCGAAATGCAGTCCCGGCGCAGCTACTCGCCCATGGAAATGCTGCAAAGTCCGATTTTTTATCTGCTCTTCATCATGATGGCCATGATGTCCACGAGCGGACTCATGGTGGTCTCGAATGTTGGTCCTTTCGCCAACGAGTACAATGTGGCGCAGGTCCCGGTGTTCGGCATGGCGGCGCTGCCGTTGTCACTCACCTTGTCGCGCGTCACGAACGGACTTACGCGACCGTTCTTTGGTTGGGTGTCGGATCATATCGGCCGCGAATCGACGATGGCGCTGGCTTTCTTCCTGGAAGCGGTCGCCATCCTGGTGCTCTTTGCCTTCATCGACAACCCGGCGATGTTTGTCGTGTTGACCGGACTGGTGTTTTTCGGCTGGGGCGAGATCTTCTCGCTGTTCCCGTCGACGCTCACGGACACCTTTGGACCGAAATTTGCCGCTACCAATTACGGCTTCCTCTACATCGCTCAAGGCATCGGCTCGATCTTCGGCGGACCGGCGGCCGCGTTTCTAAGGCAACAGACCGGGAGTTGGACCACGGTGTTCATTCTCGTGGCCTGCCTCGACGCGCTGACGGCGTTCTTGGCGATCGCCTTGCTCAAGAGGATGCGACAGCGTCACTTTGAAGCGGCTCGCTGAACGATAAATCCCAACCATCACCGCGCTGGCGCAGTGCCGCGCTTTCCATCACAGCCGGACCTCCACCCGGCAATCGAAGCCGCGGGCGCCCTGGCCTCGGCGGAACTTGCGACATTGATTCGCAGCCCAGCTTCCCCCCGGGCGGCCGAGCCCTGCGACCTGAGCCGGGACCAGGTGGAGTTCACTGCGGCGGTGCTGCCTCTGCAGAGGGTGCGGCCATAAGCTGCTTCCGACGCCTCTTTCACGCGGGCCAGCAAGCGGGTATTTTGCCAGGGGCTGCCGCCAGGACATGCCGAAGGCCCGGTCTTCCGACCGCGGCCCGCAGCCCGCAGTCCTTCCGTTTCCGGAGAGCATTGAATATGCCGGTCAAGAACAACCTGCCCACGGTCGCCGCGCTCGCCTTGGTGCTTGCCGTTTCGCGCACTGCGATCGCGTCGGGCGGGCCGGAAGCCGCGGAGCCAGCGCCGAGCGCCCCCGCACTCATGACTTCCCAGTCGGTCGATCAGTCGGCTGGAAATCCTGCCTCGGCGATGCGCAGCGGCGCGGCTTATGGCCGCTGGGGCTTCGACGATTCCGGTGTCGATCTGAAGGCCAATCCAGGCGACAGCTTCTTCGATTTCGCCAGCGGCAGGTGGGATGCTCGCACCGTGATCCCGGCCGACAAATTCCGCTTCGGCGTGTTCGACGCCCTCGCTGAAAAGACCCTGGAACAGGTTCGCGCAATCATCGAGCGATGCCGCCAGGTCGCCCGCGCCCAACACCGACGGCGGCAAGATCGGCGCGCTCTACAGCGCATTCATGGACGAGGCGCGGATCGAACAACTCGACGTGGCGCCGATCGCGGGCGATCTCGCCGACATCCGCGACGCCCGGACCAAGGCCGACATCGCGGTCCTGATGGGCCGCGCGAGAAGCGGGTTCGGCGGCAGCTTGTTCCTTGTGACGGTGTCCGAGGACGAAAAGGATCCGACCCGCAACGCGCTGCACGCCTCCCAGGCCGGGTTAGGCCTTCCGGATCGCGATTATTATTTGAGGGACGCTTTCAAGGACAAGAAGGCCAAATACCGCGACTATGTCGCGCGCATGCTCGACATGGTCGGCTGGGCGGAGGCGCAGCAGCGCGCGGACGACATCGTCGGCGCTCGAAACCCGGATCGCGGAAGCGAGCTGGAGCCGGGCCGAAAGCCGCGACCGCGACAAGACCTACAACCCGATGACGCCGGCCGAACTCGACGCCTATGCGCCGGGCTTTCCATGGTCGGCGTGGCTCGCGGCCGCCGAAGTGGGCGCAAGCCCGTCGCGTCGTCGTTCGCCAGAACACCGCCTTCCCGAAGCTCGCGAAAATCTTCGCCGAGGCGCCGCTCGAGACGCTGCAGGCGTGGCAGGCGTTCCGCGTCGTCGACCAGACGGCGCCGTTCCTGTCCGAGCGGTTCGTCGAGGCGCGGTTCGAGTTCCGCGCCACGGAGCTCGCCGGTCAGCCGGAAGAGCGGCAGCGCTGGAAGCGCGCCATGCTGCTGATCGACAGCTCGCTCGGCGAGGTGGTGGGCAAGGAATACGTCGCCCGCCACTTCCCGCCGGAATCCAAGGCCAAGATGGAGGAACTGGTCGGCCAGTTGAAGCTCGCGCTGACGCGGCCGCATCGAGAATCTCGCGTGGATGACGCACGAGACCAAGGTCAAGGCGCTCGAAAAGCTCGACCTGTTCGGGGTCAAGATCGGCTACCCCGACAAATGGCGCGACTATTCGGCGCTCCAGATTGATCCGGCCGATCTCGTCGGCAATGTCCGCCGCTCCACTGCGTTTCGATGGGCATATTCAGTCGCAAAGCTCGACAAGCCGGTCGACCCGGATGAGTGGGGAATGACACCCCAAACCGTGAACGCCTACTATTCCGCCACCCACAATGAGATCGTCTTCCCGGCAGGAATCCTGCAACCTCCGTTCTTCGACCCGAATGCCGACATGGCGGTCAACTACGGCGGCATTGGTGGCGTTATCGGTCACGAGTTCACCCACGGCTTCGACGATCAAGGCCGCAAGTACGATGGCCACGGCGCGCTCACCCAGTGGTGGCAGCCGGCCGACGCCGCCAAATTTCAGGCGGAGGCGGCGAAATACGGCGCCCAATACGATACCTATGCGGTTGCGCCCGGCGTGAACGTGAAGGGCGCCCAGACCATGGGCGAGAACATCGCCGACCTCGGCGGCATCCTCCTGGCGCTCGACGCCTATCGGGCTTCGCTGCACGGCGAGCCGGCGCCGGTTCTCGATGGCTACACCGGCGATCAACGCCTGTTCCTCAGCTGGGCGCAAGTGTGGCGCGCCAAATACCGCCTCGACGCGCTCAAGCAGCAGACCACCATCGACGCCCATTCGCCGCCGCGCTTCCGGGTCGACGGCCCGTTGCGCAATGTGGACGCCTGGTACGACGCCTTCGACGTGAAACCCGGCGACAAGCTCTATCTCAAGCCGGAAGAACGCGCCCGCATCTGGTGAGAATTCGCTGCGAACCGGCGGGCGCGATACGCGCCTTGCCCGTCATGCCGTTACCAACATTCGCGGACAGCCCACTCCGCCATTCGAAGTCGCAGACGATCAGTCCGCAGCGCTGGTGGCGGCCGGCGAGTCGCGCAAACCGATCAGGCCGCGGACAAACAGCTGCTCGATCCACTCGAGATGGGCTGCCTCGACCGCGGGGCCGGATTGGCGGCCCAGTTCTCCGGCAATCTGCGCTGCGGAACGCCGTCCGTCGCTGAGCTTCAGGATTTGAACCGTCAATCCATCGATAACCAGCGGTTCTCGCTGTCCGCCGCTCGAACCCGAAAACACGACGATGTAACTCGGACCGGGCCTCGTCACGGCGGGCAGGTCCGCGGCCGTTCGCGCGCCGAGGAAATCCGCCACGTCGTAATCGAATTCGAGGATGCGCAGCTGCGGCTCTCGAACCGGCGCCAGTGCGGCGAGACCATTTTCGGGCACGGCCCCTTGCCGCGAGCGCATTCGAAAGAGCGGGTCTGACACCGCTGGCGGATCGGCATGGTCGCCATCCTCGGCGGCCGCGACGGCCATTTCGATCCGGACCGCTGCTGCCAGCGGTCGCAGAGCTGTGCGGCCATCGGCGATGCCCTGTTCGACGGCCTTCAGCACCCGGTCTGCAAAGCTGAGGTCGACCCCTCGTCCCGCCGGAACCGAAGCATTGTCCGGGTCACCGAACGGTTGGCCGATCGCGTCCGCGACCAGTCGGGTGAGCGGAAAGCGGCCCTCCGCAACCCGCGCAGCGGCGCCGGACCCGGGGCCACCGGAGGCGTGCGGGATTTTCTGCCGCTTGGCGGCGGCTTCGAGCGTGCGTTCGAGCGTCTGCGGGAACCGCACGTCACGCTGCAGCTCGAGGGCGAACCGACGCCCCCGCGCGCCGATCGCTTTTGCCTCCCGCGGATTGCGGGCGATTGCGGCGAGCGCCTCGCTCAAGGCGTCGCTATCGTCCACGTTTTCGATTGCGATGCATCCGTAGCCATGGGGCAGCCGTTCATACGACGGAAGCTTCCGGATCAATTCGGTCGAGGCGACCAGGCAGGTTCCGCTCAGCAGCACTTCGCGCGGGATCATCGGCGCGTGAAATACGATCGGAAAGCCCTGCTCCAGGCAGCAGACCGCGAGGCAGCCGCGCAGGAACTCGGGCACCCGCCAATGCGGAAGGAACGGGATTTGGAGAACGCGGTCGGTGAGGCCGAGCTCGTCCACCCGGGCGCCGAATTCCCTTTGCACGGTCGGTCCGCCATGGGCGAGCACGACCAGCCCGACATCCACTCCGGCCGACGATCAGCCGTTGCATCGCGGCGAGAAGCGCGAACGATCCCTTGCGTTCGCCGAGCTTGCCGTAAACCCCGAAATAGGGAAGGTCCGCGGCAAAGTTGCCCCATATGAGATCGCCGAACGCCGGATCGGCCTTCGCCTCGGCGCGCAACGCCGCGATATCCAGCTTGGGCCCCTCGGGCGTGAACAGGTCCTCCGGCACCGCGAAGCCGCCGGCCGGGACGATGCGATCGGGCGGCACGCCGCGCTCGACGGCGCGTTCGGCGACCGCGCCGACGGCCACTACGGCTTCGGCGGAGCGCAGCACATGATCGTAGAGCAGCTCCAATTGGGGATGGTGCCACAGGCGTCCCGCATCGCTGCCGGCCATGCGCACCACATGCGGCACCTGGGTCATCTGGGCGGCGAGCAATCCGGCCACCCCATAGGGCTCCAGATAATGCGAATAAATGACGTCGAACGGCCGCTCGGAATGCGCCCGCGCCGCCGTGGCGGCGAGCTTGGAGACGAACGGGCTGGCCATGGGAATGTGGGACTGCGAGCGATCGACCGGGTCGGTCCAGTGCACGGTCACCGAACCGGTATCGTGCGCCGCCATGCATCGCTTCCAGTCCTCCGCGCGCATCAGCATCCGGAACGGCGCAACCGCCTCCTTGGCGTTGGTCACCACATGAACCTCATGGCCGAGCGCGGCGAGGCCGTGCGCGCTCCAATAGGTCCGCATGCTGACGCCGCCCTGTATCGGCGGGAACTTGCCGATGATGCAGATTCTCAACCGCGCACCTCGATGAGCCCATGCGCCGCAAGATCGCAAATGAGTTGTCCGCTTCCGGCGTTGAGCCGAGCGTGGATCGGTCGGTCCGAATCATCGATGGCCGCGAGTATATCGTAGACGACCGCGAGCACCTCGAACACCTTCGGATGCAGGCCATCAGGCGGCATGGCGATCGCTAGCGGTGTGTCGCGCCCGACCGGCGTCGCGTGCCCCGAATTCGGCTTCGAAAATCGGCCGGATGTCGTAGGCGCAACGAAGCAGGGCGACATCGGGGTGGCGGCGGATGCGTCACGTGGCGCATGCTCGCCCTTCGGCTCCAGCTCCTCGGACTTTGGCGCCGACGCGGACCTTCGCAATCGCAAATTCGCAAGCCGGCCGGGGGCACGGGTGAAGGCAAGGTGCTCGCGGTAGGCAGGCGCTCGGAGGCGCTCCACGATCGCCGCGACCTTGTCCAGGTAGGCGAGGTCGAGAGGCACGTCGGTGCCGATCGAAAGCCCGATGCCGTGGGCGGTCAGGGGACTGTTCGACCAGGCCGAAAATCGCCGACCTTTGCGCGGACCCGCCCGCGATGCAATGATCGACGGTGATCTCGATCACGTCAAAACGATCG